>NZ_JADCDA010000077.1 GCF_020252405.1 Aestuariivirga sp. | reverse complement strand
GCTCGCCAACGCGCAAAACTCACGCCTCAACTCCATCACCGACATAGCTCCCCATGGCATCGCCCACCTCCCTGAAAGTCAGGCAAATGTGTTACCCATGTCCCCGAACAGGTGTTACCCTTGTCTCCGGTCTGTACACCCGGTGGGGGAGAGGAAAGACGACGGCGGGGCTTTGTGGGGAGGGGGAACCCTCATGGAGTCAATTGACCGCCCGACGCTCTTGTTTGGTCGCGTTCTCGACGGTCAACCGGTGTCCACTTGACCTGAAAATGCTTTAGCATAGGCCCATTCGCTCACATGATGCTCAATGAGCCGAAGGTCGCCGCATATCGCTTGCGCAGTTCCGCCTTCTGCACCTTGCCCATGGCGTTGCGCGGCAGCTCCGCCACTTCGAAAATGCGCTTCGGCACCTTGAACCTGGCGAGCGAGGCTGACAGCGCGGCAATGATCTCCGCCTCCGGCGGCAGCTCCGTCCTGGCGGTCACCACCGCGACAACGCCTTCGCCGAAGTCCGGGTGCGGCACGCCGATGACCGCGCTCTCGCCGATGTGGGGAATCGCATCGAGCGCGTCCTCGATTTCCTTCGGGTAGACGTTCAAGCCCCCCGATATGATGAGGTCCCTGGCGCGGCCCACGATCGACACGCGTCCTTCCGCATCGATGGCGCCCACGTCGCCGGTGATGAACCAGCGATCCGCGGTGAACTCCTCGCGCGTCTTCTCCGGCATGCGCCAGTAACCCTTGAAGACGTTGGGGCCCGTCACTTCGAGAACCCCCGGCTGCGCGCCGCGGATGCGCACCGAGACGCCCGGCAATGCGAAGCCCACAGTGCCGGGCACGCGCGCGCCGTCATGGGGGTTGGAGGCGATCATGCCCGTTTCCGTCATGCCATAGCGTTCGAGGATGGCGTGGCCCGAGCGCGCCTGGAAGGCTTTATGCGTGTCCGCAAGCAGCGGGGCGGAGCCGGAGATGAAGAGCCGCATGTTGCGCGCGGTGTCGCCCGTGAAGGCCGGTTCCGCGAGGAGCCGCGTGTAGAAGGAAGGCACGCCCATCATCAAGGTCGCGTCCGGCATCGCCGCAATCATCGCCCTGACGTCGAACCTGTTGAGCCAGATCGTGGACGCGGCGGAGAGAAAGGCCGTGTTCAACGCCACGAAAAGCCCATGCACATGAAAGATCGGCAGCGCATGCAGCAGCGTGTCGCCCGGTGTTATGCGCCAGAGGTCCACCAGCGTCCCGGCATTGGACTCCAGATTGGCATGGGTGATCATCGCGCCTTTGGAGCGGCCGGTGGTGCCGGAGGTGTAGAGAAGGCCCGCGAGATCGTCGCCATCGCGCGGCGCTGTCTCGTGCCGGTCATCCATCGTCGCGGCCATCGTTGCAAGCGAACCGTTCCCCTCCTGATCGAGGTTCACCACGGCGAAGACCTTCGATCTGTCGCCCAGGGCCCGCATCTCCGCCTGGCGCGCGGGATCGCAGACGATCAGCTTCGGCTGGGCATCCGCGACGAAATAGGCGACTTCCGCCGCGGTGTAGGCCGTGTTGAGCGGCTGGTAGACCGCGCCAACCTTCAGCGTGGCGAGATAGAGCAGCACATTGGCGACGGATTTTTCCGCCTGCACCGTAACCCGGTCGCCCGGCTCCACGCCGAGCGCGCCAAGGGCATTGGCATAGCGCGATGCGCCGCGCGCAAGCCCGCCGAAGGTCAGCGCCGCCGCGCCATCGGCGGAGCGCAGCGCGATGCGCGGGGCGTTCGCCCCGAACACCTGTTCGAAGCGGGCGTAGAGGTTGCCGCTCATGCCTCGATGAACGCCTTCATCCGCTTCAGCGCCTCCGCCAGATCGGCCTCGCTCGCGGCATAGGACAGCCGCATGAAGCCCTTGCCGTTCTGGCCGAAGCTTTCGCCGAAGATCAGCGCCACATAGGCCTTGTCGAGCAGCTCGCGCGCGAGGTCGCGCGATTGCCAGCCGGAGCCGGTGATGTTGGGGAAGGCATAGAAGGCGCCGCCCGGCACGCGGCAGCGCACACCCTTGATGTCATTGAGGCCTTTCACAACCAGGTCGCGGCGCTTCTGGAAGCTCCGGCGGAAGCCCTCGATCTCGTCCATCGGCCCGGTGATCGCCGCAAGACCGCCCATCTGGGTTGCAACCGAGGTGCAGGAGTGGTCCACCGTGATCAGTTTCTTCACATATTCGATCAGGCGCCTGGGCCAGATGCCGAAGCCGAGCCGCCAGCCCGTCATCGCGAATGTCTTCGACCAGCCATCGAGGATGATGGTGCGGTCGCGGAGTTCCGGGAAGGAGAGGAAGCTCACGAAATCGGCGCCATCATAGACCTGGTGGCTGTAGATTTCGTCCGACAGCACCGCGACGTCCGGGTGCCTGGCCAGCCCATGCGCCAGCCTGGTGATCTCCCCGCGCGAGACCACGCCGCCAGTCGGATTCGCCGGCGAGTTGATGATGATGAGGCGCGTGGCCGGCGTGATCAGGGAGAGCACCTCTTCGGCATCGAAGCCGAAGTCCTTCTCCTCGCGGATGGGGTAGGCCACGGGCGTGGCGCCGCTGGAGCGCGCCGCATCGCGGTAGGGCGGGAAGCCCGGATCGGGGTAGAGGATTTCCGCACCCGGTCCGCCGAAGATCTGGCAGGCGAAATAGAAGGTCACCTTGCCGCCCGGCACGATGACCACCTCATCGCCCGTCACCGGAACCCCGAAGCGACCGCCCACATATTGCGCCACGGCATCGCGCAGTGCCGGCAACCCCTGCGGGCTGGTATAGCCATGCGGTCCGTCGCGCACCGCCTTTCCGGCAGCCTCCAGAATGTGCTTCGGCGGCTGGAAGTCGGGCTGGCCGATGCCAAGATTGATGACCGGGTGGCCCTCCGCGCGCAGTGCGTTGGCGCGGTCCATGACAGTGAAGGCGGTCTCTTCCTCGATGGCCGCCACGGCAGGATTGATCTTCAGCATCAGCTCACATTATCGGTTGCGGGGTTCAGCATTTGGCTGACGTTTCGTCCGCCATGGCCTGTTTCTACGGCGCGGGCGAAGATCTCCGCAACGCAATCCGTCAGCTTCGAACCGCAACCCAGCTCCCCGGCCAGTTCGGCATAATAGCCGATGTCCTTCGCCGCATTCGCAAGCGCGAAACGATAGCCGTCGAAATCGCCCTTCAGCGCCGGCTCCACCATCTTGCGCAGCACGCCGGAATTGCCGGATCCATTGAGCATCGCCTCATAGAGGTCCTTCCAGTCGATCGCCGCGGCGCGCGCCGCGCCAAAGGTCTCCGCCACCAGCGCCACCATGCCGGTGACGAGATAGTTGGACATGAGCTTCGCCGTGTGGCCGCTGCCCGGCGGCCCGAAACGGCGGATCGTGGTGGCGAAGCAGCCGAGCAGGGGGGAGATGCGGGCGAAGGTCTCAGGGCTCGCCCCGCACAGCACGCCGAGCGTGCCCTGTTCGGCCTGCTCCGGCCCGCCGGTGAGCGGGATGTCGGCATAGGCGACGCCCAGCGCCTGCAACTCATGCGCCAGTTTCCTCGTGGCGGCGGGGGCGGAGGTGCCCGCATCCATAATGATCTGGCCTGCCCGCAGATGCGGCCTGAGCTGCCCGATCGTGTCCTCCACCACTTTCGAGGTGGTGACGCAGAGCAGGATCGCCCCGGCCTGCGCGATGTCCTGAAGGGACTTTGCCTCGCGCGCCCCCTTCGCCACGAGGTCCTCGATGGGCGCGCGGTTGCGGTGGGCGATCACGCTCAGCTGGTGGCCATGTTTCAGCAGGTTGGCGGCCATGCCATGGCCCATCATTCCCGCCCCGATCAGGCCGACATGCATGCTTGCCTCACTTCTTTGCCGCCATTAAGCAGGCTGTGAACCGACGTCTTCTCCCGCTTCTTCAGCGGGAGAAGAAGGGACCCGTTGCTGGATAAGCAACGGGGAGATGAGGGAAAACGGGCTTCGCATGTCGTCTGGGCCCGCTTTCCCTCACCTACCCCAACTTCGTTGGGGCCCCCTCCTCTCCCGCTTCGCAGGAGAGGACGATGAAGGCAAACAAACGAACCGGGAGTTTCTCACTATGGCGCTGCACCGCAATTTGATCAATGGCGAATGGCTGGAGGGCAAGGGCGTCCGCGAGAACATCAACCCCTCCGATGTCAGCGACATCGTCGGCGAATATGCCCAGGCCGACAAGGCGCAGACGGAGGCCGCCATCGCCTCGGCCAGGGCCGCGCAGCCCGCCTGGGCCGCCGCCACGCCGCAGGCCCGCGCCGATGCGCTGGAATTCATCGGCGCCGAGCTCCTCGCCCGCAAGGACGAGATCGGCCGCCTCCTGTCGCGCGAGGAGGGAAAGCCGCTGGCCAACGGCATCGCCGAAACGATGCGCGCGGCGCAGATCTTCAAATTCTTCGCCCAGGAGGCGCTGCGCGTCGAGGGCATTGCCGTTTCCTCCGTCCGTCCCGGCGTGGACGTGACCGTCACGCGCGAGGCGGTGGGCGTCGCGGGCCTCATCTGCCCATGGAACTTCCCCATCGCCATTCCGGCCTGGAAGATGGCGCCGGCGCTGGCCTTCGGCAATGCCGTGGTGTTCAAGCCCGCCGACCTCGTGCCGGGTTCGGCCTGGGCGCTCTCCGAAATCGTCTCGCGGTCGGGGATCCCGAGGGGCGTGTTCAACCTCGTCATGGGCCGCGGCTCGGTGGTGGGTCAGACATTGCTCGAGTCGCGTGACGTGAACGCCATTTCCTTCACGGGTTCGGTCGAGACCGGCGGCAAGGTTGCCATGGCCTGCGCCGCGCGCGGGGCCAGGTTCCAGCTCGAGATGGGCGGCAAGAATCCGCTCGTGGTGCTCGATGACGCCGACCTCGACATCGCGGTGGCGGCGGCGCTTGACGGCGCCTTTTACCAGACCGGCCAGCGCTGCACGGCGTCCTCGCGCCTCATCGTGCAGTCGAAGGTGCATGATGCCTTTGTCGGGCGCATGGTGGAGGGCATGAAGAAGCTGAAGGTCGATCACGCGCTGAAGGACGGCACCGTCATCGGCCCCGTGGTTGACGAGAGCCAGTTGGCGCAGGACGAACGCTACATCGAGATCGCGCGCGGCGAGGGCGGCGAACTTGCCTGGGGCGGCGAGCGGCTGAACCGCGACACCAGGGGCTTCTACCTCAGCCCCGCGCTGTTCATCGGCACCAGGAACGACATGCGCATCAACCGCGAGGAGGTGTTCGGCCCCGTTGCCTCGGTGATCAAGGTCGACAGCTATGACGAGGCGCTGAATGTGGCCAACGACACCGCCTTCGGCCTGTCCTCCGGCATCGTCACGACGTCGCTGAAATACGCCACCGATTTCCGCAAGAAGTCGGCGGCGGGCATGGTGATGGTGAACCTCGCCACCGCCGGTGTGGACTATCACGTGCCCTTCGGCGGCCGTAAGGGCTCGAGCTATGGCGCGCGCGAGCAGGGGCGTTTTGCGGCGGAGTTCTATACGGCCGTCAAGACGGCCTACACGCTGGCGTAGGACCCGAAAGATCTCACATGATATCTCACCTTGGCCGGGCTTGACCCAGCCATCCTTCTTGGCAGCCGCGGAGAGGATGCCCGGATCAGGTCCGGGCTTATCAGTCTGCAGGCGCCGGCACGTCGCCAAAGAAGAGATAGTCGGCCGCGATCATCCACACGATCCGCGAATACATGAAAGGCGCGCTCTGCGAAGAGCCGACGTTCCAATTACTCTTTTTTACGTTCAGCCAATACCAAGACGTTTATACCACGGCTTATACGCTGGCGTGAGCCGTTAACGTCCCTTCCCGCAGGCGGGAGAAGCCATAACGCGCTGGAGCGGATGACGGGAGCGTCTCGTCAAACCAGCGCGATCCCCTGTTCCTGGAAGCTCTTGCGCGCGGCGTCCGCCGATCCATCGAGGTCGATCGACCGGCAGGCCGCCTCGATCACTTCCGTCTCGAAGCCCAGCTTGCGCGCATCCTCCGCCGAGAAGCGCACGCAATAGTCGAAGGCGAGGCCGGCGCAGACCACCTTCTCGAAGCCGCGCTCCCTGAGATAGCCGCCAAGCCCCGTGGGCGTCGTGCGGTCATTCTCGAAGAAGGCCGAATAGCTGTCGATCTCTTCGCGGAAACCCTTGCGGATGATCAATTCGGCATTGGGAATGTGAAGGTCCTTGTGAAACGCCGCGCCAGGCGTGTCCTGCACGCAGTGGTCGGGCCACAGTGTCTGGTGGCCGTAATGCATCATGGCGGTTTCGAAGGGCTTCCCGGCCGGGTGCTGAGTGGCGAATGACTTGTGCTGGGCGGGGTGCCAGTCCTGCGTCAGCACCACATGGCGGAAGCCGCGGGCGAGGCGGTTGATGAGCGGCACAACCTCGTTGCCGCCCGGAACCGCCAGCTTGCCGCCGGGGCAGAAATCGTTCTGCACGTCGATGACGAGAAGGACATCGGTGTCGTTCCACATGGCTTCACCTCATGCCGGCGATGGCGGCGGCACAGCCCTTGAGGGCCGGGAACCTGTCGATGATCACATAGACCGGGATCGGCTTCATCACGAAGGCCAGCCGCCCCTTGTCCTCGAAGACGGACCGGAAGGGCCCGGACTGCAACTTGCCAATGATCGACGGCGCGATGCCGCCCGCGAGGTAGACCCCGCCCCTCGCCTGCATGGTCATTGCCGCATCCCCCGCCACGCGGGCAAGCCAGACGATGAACTGGTCCAGCGTTTTCACCGCCGCTGCATCCGTTCCCGCCAGTGCGGCTTGCAGCACGGCCTCGGGCGTATCCAGCACCGGCTCGGCCGTCGCAGCCCGATACATGCGCAGCAGCCCGCCCCCGGTGATGGCATCCTCCGATTCGAACAGCACGCCGGGCTTCGACATGCGCGCGCGCCAGTCGAATTCCTCCTGCGTGACCACGGGCAGCGTGATGTGGCCCACCTCGCCCGGCAGCGCCATCCAGCCTCCTTGCGGCAGCGGCGCCAGCGTCGCCATGCCGAGCCCGGTGCCCGGCCCCAGCACGATCTTGACGGCAGGCTTCCGCGGCAGATCGCCGCCGATCCGCACCACGTCCTCGCCGTCAAGGTGGGGCAGCGCCAGCGCCAGCGCCTCGAAGTCGTTGAGCAGGCGGAACGCCTTCGCACCGGCCGCCTTCCGCAGCGACTCGCGGGTGAAGCTCCAATTGCGGTTGGTGAGGTGCACAACTTCGCCCTCGACCGGGCCTGCCACCGCGATGGCCGCGCCTGCGAGCCGCGAAACCCCCCTGGCCTTCACATAGGCCGCGATCGAGTCCTCCAGCGAGGCAAAATCGTCGTTCTTCTGGACGGCGACATGCGCCACCCGCGTCGTCCCGGGCGCGACCAGCCCGAAGCGCGAATTGGTGCCTCCGATATCGCCGACAAGCGCCAGTTCCGTCATGGCTTTTCCCCCGGCCCCTCAACTGCCACGGAAGCCGGATTTCGGCAAGCTTTACCCTCCCCCCAAACCCGTCCAGCGCATGTTCCGTTCAGGCGGAATCGCCTGAACAGACCATGCGCCGGATCAAAAGCCTGAGCATGATCTTGTCGCAAAACCGGTTCCACTTTTGCGGATCATGCTTTAGGAAGCCCGCAACCCCTCAAAGCTCAGGTTTTCCGTGACCAACCCGCTCGAGCAGGAAGTGGCGCGCCGGCGCACCTTCGCCATCATCTCCCACCCGGACGCGGGCAAGACCACGCTGACCGAAAAGCTCCTGCTGTTCGGCGGCGCCATCCAGCTCGCAGGCCAGGTCCGCGCCAAGGGCGACCGCCGCCGCACCCGCTCCGACTGGATGTCGATCGAGCGCGCCCGCGGCATCTCGGTCGTCACTTCCGTCATGACCTTCGAATATGACGGCACGGTCTTCAACCTGCTCGACACGCCGGGCCACGAGGACTTCTCGGAAGACACCTACCGCACGCTCACCGCGGTCGATGCCGCCGTCATGGTCATCGACGCCGCCAAGGGCATCGAGGCCCGCACCCGCAAGCTGTTCGAGATCTGCCGCCTGCGCGACATTCCCATCATCACCTTCGTCAACAAGATGGACCGCGAAGCGCGCGACCCGCTCGATCTTCTGGACGAGATCGAGAAGGGCCTGGCCCTCAGTGTCGCTCCCATGGTCTGGCCCATCGGCCAGGGCAAGGATTTCGCGGGCACCTATGACCTCAACTCCCCGCGCGTCCGCCAGATCGAGCAGGACCCGGAAGGCGTTCCCGTCTCCGGTCCTGATGATCCGCTGATCCCCACGCTGGTTCGGCCTGACACCTTCGCCAGGTGGCGCGACGAGATCGGCCTGGTGAAGGACCTGTGCACCAGCTTCGACCGGCGGGCTTTTCTCGAGGGCCATCTCTCGCCCGTCTATTTCGGCTCGGCCTTGAAGAACTTCGGCGTGCGCGACCTTCTGGAGGCGCTCATCGCCTATGCACCGCCGCCGCGTGACCAGCAGGCGGCCGGCCGCGTGGTGCATGCAACCGAACCGAAGATGACCGGCATCGTCTTCAAGATACAGGCCAATATGGACCCGAACCACCGGGACCGCATCGCCTTCATGCGCCTCGCGTCGGGCAAGCTGACGCGCGGCATGAAGGCGAAACTCGTGCGCACCGGCAAGACGGTGGCGCTCAACGCCCCGCAGTTCTTCTTCGCGCAGGACCGTTCCATTGCGGATGAGGCCTTCGCGGGCGATGTGGTCGGCATTCCCAACCACGGCCTGCTGCGCATCGGCGACACGCTGACGGAAGGCGAGGACGTGGTGTTCACCGGCGTTCCCAGCTTCGCGCCGGAAATCCTGCGCCGCGTGAAGCTCGGCGACCCGATGAAGGCCAAGAAACTGCGCGAGGCGCTGGAGCAGCTGGCTGAGGAGGGCGTTGTCCAGCTCTTCATCCCGGCCGATGGCTCTCCCGCCATCGTGGGTGTGGTTGGTGCGCTGCAGCTCGACGTGCTGGCGGACAGGCTGGCGAATGAATATGGCGTCCCGGTCAGCTTCGAGCCCGCGCGCTATGAGGTCATGCGCTGGATTTCCTGCGACGACCCCAGGAAGCTGGACGAGTTCATCGCCAGCAACCGCTTCTCCATCGCGCATGATCTTGACGGCGACCCGGTGTTCATGGCGCAATCGGCGTTCAACCTGAACTACACGCTTGAGCGCGCGCCGGACATCCGCGCCGCCGAGATCAAGGAAATGCACAAGCCGCAATGACAGCGCTGGCCGCCTGGTACCTGCCCCTGGGTTTTGGCTTCGCCCATGCCGCGGCCATCGTGCTGATCCTTGTGCTGTGGGGCTTCTATACGCCGATCCTCGCGTGTCTCGGCCGCGGCTCGCTGAACTCGCAACTCCACTCGGTTCGCCTCCGCTGGCTCGAGGTGCACCAGGACACCGGCCGCGAGCACCGTGTCTTCGACGCGATCCTGCTTGGCCACATCTCGAACTCGATTTCCTATTTCGGCTCGGGCACGCTGCTGGTGCTGGCGGGCCTCGTCGGTGCGCTCGCCAACGTCAACAACGTCTTCCTGCTGACGCGCGGCCTGGCCTTCATCGACCATTCGATGTCGCTTCAGCTCTTCACGCTCTGCGTCCTTCTGCTCACCGCCATCCTCGCGCAGTGCTTCTTTTCCTTTACCTATGCGCTCCGCAAGATGGCCTATACCTTCGCGATGCTCGGCGGACTGCAGGCGACGAAGGCGGATTCGCCGCAGGCCCGCATCATGGGCGAACAGTCGGCGGTGGTTCTGACGGAGGCCGTGCGCTCGATCAACACCGGCATTCGCGGCTATTACTATGCGGTGGCGGCGCTGTTCCTCTTCGCCGGCCCCTGGGCCTGCATCGCCGCGACGCTGGTCATCACCGCGCTGCTCTACTACCGCCAGCTTTTCTCGCCCACGGCGGTGGCCATCGCCAGATATGTGGACGTGCTGAAGAGCGTGAAGGGGTAGCCGCCGCGGGTCCTTCACCCGTCCCTGAGAGATGGGCGAAGGGCATGAGCGCCGAAGGCGCCCCGGTTCGATAAGGCGGGCGGCCGCCCGCCGCTTCCGGACGGCGGCATCGCGTGCGGTGAATGTGTTGAAGCTGCGGAGGGAAACGGGGTCTGTGAAGCCGCGCCCGCGCGGTTGCGTCCGGCATGGCAAGCTGATGCCGCACCGTGAGTTCGCTCCCGGCATTGCCGAAAGCCAGCCCGCCCCCAAACCCGGCGACGTGTTCATTCCCGACAGGCTTTCAAGCCACAAAGCGAACGCGCGGAAAAACTGATCCGGGAATATGGCTCCTGGGGCAAGATCCGCAAAAGCCGTTCCAATTTTGCGGATCATACTCTATCTCTGTGACTGGTCGCATTTTCGACGGTCAACCGGTGTCCGCTTGTCTTGAAAATGCTTTAGTATCTTGCGTTTTTCGAAGACGATGCTGACGCTTGTGGACCATCGCATTGAATGCAAACAGGAGAACACCATGACCACCCGCCGCCATTTCCTCGGATCCGTATCGGCAGCAAGCGCCGCCTTCGCGGTAACCGGCAAGCATCTCCTTGAAGGCAGTCCTGCCTTCGCGCAGGATGCCGCCGCCCCGTTGGCTGGTCATTTCCACCCCAAGGGCAAGGCGCCTTCAAAGTTCACACTCGACATTCTTCAGAAGGCCAAGGCGACGCTCCCCTTCGGCGATACGCGTGATCTCGACGAGCAGAAGAAGGGTTTCATAGCTGAGATGCCCGACTTGCAGATCAAGGCCGACGCCGGGCACATCGCCTGGGACATGAAGCGCTTCCAGTTCCTCGACGAGCAGGAGGACTTCGACAGCATCCATCCCTCGCTGCTGCGGCAGTCGCGGCTCAATAACAATTACGGCCTCTACGAGGTGATGCCGGGCATCTATCAGGTTCGCGGCGCCGACCTGTCAGACATCACGTTCGTGCGCGGCAAGACGGGCTGGATCGTCTTCGACACTCTCGTCAGCGCCGAGCCCGTGCGTGCGGCCTGGAAGCTGTTCCAGGAACACAGGGGCGAGGGCCTGCCAGTGACGGCCGTGATCTACTCCCATACCCATGCCGATCATTGGGGTGGCATCCGGGGGCTGGTCTCCGAGGAAGATGTCCGCTCCGGCAAGGTCCAGGTGATTGCGCCCATCGATTTCATGTCGTTCACGATCTCGGAGAACGTCTACGCGGGCAATGCCATGAACCGGCGCCTGTTCTTCCAGTACGGCCTGCTGCTGCCCGCCAGTCCGCATGGCTATGTGGGACAAGGCCTCGGCCAGGCGGTGTCGGCTGGCTCCGTCGGCCTCATTGCGCCGACGCGCTATGTCTCCCAGCCGATCGAGGAGTTCGAAGTGGACGGCGTTCGCATGATCTTCCAGAACACGCCCAACACCGAGGCGCCCCGGGAGATGAACACCTATATCCCGGACATGAAGGCGCTGTGGATGGCGGAGAATGTCATCGCCTCACTGCACAACATATACACCTTGCGCGGAGCTCCGGTGCGCGATCCGCTCAACTGGTCGAAATACATCGGCGAGGCGTTGTTCCGCTTCGGCCTCGAGGCAGAAGTGATGTTCGCCTCGCATCACTGGCCGCGCTGGGGCAATGCACGCATTCAGGAGGTTCTGCGTGCTCAGCGCGATCTCTACGCCAACATGAACAACCAGGTGCTGCACTACGCCAACCAGGGCGTCACCATCAACGAGATCCACAATGTCTATGAAGTTCCGAAAAGCCTTCAGGAAATGTGGTTCTGCCGCGGCTATCATGGCTCGCCGCAGCACAACAGCCGTGGCGTTATCCAGCGCTATCTCGGCTTCTGGGACTGTAACCCCGCCACCCTCATTCCTTTGTCACCGGGTGACTCCGCTCCGCTCTATGTCGAGATGATGGGCGGATCGGACAGGATCCTGGCGCGTGGCCAGGAACTCCACAACGAGGGCAAGTACTTCCTTGCTCAGGAGATCGTGAACAAGCTGGTGCAGGCTGAACCCGCGAACCAGCCCGCCAGGGACCTTCTGGCCGACATCTTCGAGCAGATCGGCTATCAGCAGGAGAACCCCGGTCTCCGCAACAGCTTCCTTGCCGGCGCCTATGAGCTGCGCACCGGGATCCCGGAAGGCGAGACCGCGAACTCGAGCAGCCCTGACGTGATCCGGGCCATGTCGACCGAGTTGTTCCTGAACTTCCTCGCAATCCGCATGGACAGCCGCAAGGCGGAGGGCCTGCGCTTCACGATGAACCTGATCACGCCGGACAACGGCGAAAAATTCGTGGTCGAGTTGCAGAACGCCACCCTCACCAACATCCAGGGCTTCCTTGCCGACAAGCCGGACCTCACGCTCACCATCAACCGCTCTGACCTTGAGCAGACCATGATGGGCGCCAAGACCCTGGAGGACCAGATCAAGGACGGCGCCGCCAAGGTGGATGGCGATGTCAGCATCCTTGCGAAGCTCGCGGCGACGATGGTCGACTTCGACCCGCGCTTCGAAGTGCTGCCGGGCACCAAGCAAGTTGGACCTGTTGCGGCGGTTGATCCCTATGAGGCCGTGGCGGGCGCCGCGATCGCGGAGTGACCAGGTTGTTTCGGAATTGAGGGACATCCAGGTGGCGGGAAGCGCGGATCGTGGGTGGTCCGGCGCCTCGCCCCTGGTTCCTGACCGGTCCAATGGATGGCGGGAATGAGCGTCCTCATCGTGAACCCGCCCTGATCCTGCCGTCCTCATTTATTCTGCCGCCTTCAATTTGACTGGCAACATCTCCCAATCCCTTCGCCTTACTCCCGGCAGAGCGGGTCACGCTTCGCGACAGCAGCGAGCCGCAAAATGAAATTGCGCGGAGACCACGGTCACCCACCCGCTTTCCTGCGAAAGCGAAGACCTCAAACGACGCGGTCAGAATCCGAGATCGGTTGCTTGGGGAGTATTCACGGGGGACGGCCTGCCCGCACGCCCCAAATCGTGAGTTTTCATTCACAAAGTCAAGAAAACTGAGCTTGCTGCAACTTGAATACGCTTAAGAGAAGATTCACCACTTCTCTTTTACGATCTCATGCATTCGGAAGCCAAAGGTTCCCCATGCTGAGTTTGTTGCGTCATGTCTTCCTTCGAATTTTGTCATTCGTCAGCCTTGGCATGGCAGCCTTGATCTTCGCCGCACCGGCCGTGCATGCGGCGCAGGAAATCGTACTGATAGCCGACCAGTCAATGATTGTGACCCTGTCCGAGGTTCCGGCAACGGTGGTCGTCGGAAATCCTTCAGTGGCTGACGTCACCATGGACGGACAGTCGCTGTTTTTTCACCCCAGGGCCTGGGGTCTGACCAATATCGTCGCGTTGGACGCCAAGGGCAGGAAGCTCGGAGACTATTTGGTTCGGGTTGTCTTCGAGGACCGTTACAGCGTCTCGATGTATACGCCGGATGGGCGCAAGACCTACACGTGCCGGAGGGACTGCGAACGGGCCCTGCGGATTGGCGACTCAGCCGAATTCTTCTCAGGCTACGTCGGCCAGGCCTTGCAAAAGAATAGCGTTGCATTGGGACCAGGCATCGGCGAAGACACGTCCGCGCAACAGATCGGTCCACGATCTGTTGTTACGCAACCTATGATGGTATCGCCCACGGTTACAACCATCACCAATACAACACCTGCCATTTCTCAATAAGGACTTTGTACTGGCTTTAATTGTGGTTTCGCCGCGAACTGCTCTATAGTGAGCGGCTGCGGCTATTGGATTGGCTGCGGTGGAGTTCATGAATGGAACGCTTGGCGTGGCCATCACCGAGGAGGAGATTGCGCCGGAGCGAGGCGGGCGCCACCGTGATCGAATTCGCCGTCGTATTCCCCGTTTTTATACTGATGTTCAGCGCGGTTTTCGAAACCGGCGCATTCATCCTCAAGCAGAACCAGCTTCGGTTCGCGACGGAGAGCGCCGCGCGAAGCATCAGGCTTCTGAGCGTTGGACCGATTGACAACTCAACCACCACACCCCAGAAGAACATCTCCGAATTCAAGACTCTGCTTTGCGCCAAGATGCCGTCCTCGTCCTGCACGAGTGACATAGCCGTGGACGTCCGGAAGGGCGCGACCTTCGCGGACATAAAGGCAGTCATGCCCAACCCGGCCACAAAGGTTGGAAGAATAAATCGGACAACGACATATACCGAGACGTACGAACCGGGAGGTCCGGGCATGACAGGATCGCTGATCGTCACCTACGACTGGAGATTCGCCTTTCCCGGAATTGCGCTTTTGTTCGGCAATGTTGGCACTTACCCAGGCATCAGGCGTCTCGTGGCGACCGTCGTCTTCAGGAACGAGGGCCAATAATCATGCTCGCAACCGCGCGTCGCATCCGGACAAGGCCACGCGGGAACCGGGGCGTCGCCGCGATTGAATTTATCATCATCTTCCCTATCTTGCTGCTGCTGTTCATCGGCGCGATAAACATCACCCAGTTCATGACTGTGAACCAAAAGGTCAAGGCGGCGGCGGAACTGGCCGCAGATCTCATCACCCGAAATAAAGACACAATTCAAACTGCGGACATCGACGACTACTTCACCGCCGTCGAGTTGTCGCTCCGGCCAATCGATTTCAGTAAAGTACGGGTCGATGTTTACAACTTTTATCGGAAGAACAACACGGACGATACGGCAACCGAGCGCTGGCGTCGGTCGTCGCCGACTGGCACGGCCTGCAGCAGTCCCAATACCGCCAGCACCTCTCCCCTCAGCAAACTGGTTACGAGCCAGACCAACGATGTGGTATTGGCCGTGGTTTGCTTACCGTTCTCCATGCCCGGTGGGAATATCTTGGGGCTGGGCAGTCTGTTCAATAACAAGGTCATCGAAAGGCAGATGCTGATGGGCCTTCGCGAGTCACAAACGCTTTGCATATCGGCCAAGTGTACATAAGCTTTGGTCGTTCGGACTGTTTCGCGCTTTTCGAAGAGGGAGGCTTCTTTCACAGTGAGGGAAGAAAGAGGCCATGAAGGAAGAAAACGGAGGCAGGCCGATGGATAGTGTCCCTGTCCGTGGTGCAGTTGGCGGCATTGACCGCCGGGCTTGGAATGCTTCCCGCGCGGTGCGGCGGCGATGATTGCCCACTGCGCGACAGCTCCCGCCCTGGTCTCCTGAGTTAAGATTGTTTTCAGGTTCGCCGCAACTGCGGCGCGCTGCTTCGAACATGATCCGCAAGAGTGGAGGCGGCTTTGCGGCCAGATGATACTTAGTACTACAGTTGCGTCTGCGATAGATTTGTGATTCCTGCCGCTTTTGGCGGGAGGACGACAATGGTCGCGGAGTGG
>NZ_JADCDA010000076.1 GCF_020252405.1 Aestuariivirga sp. | reverse complement strand
GGGCAGGGGCGGGGGGCCCAGGAGTCCAATTCTCCAAGACCTGAGCCCGGGGACCCCCACCCTTAATCCCTCCCCACAAGGGGGAGGGAAAAGACCCCGATTCTGCATGACCGCCCGCCGCTCTAATTCCTCCCCACAAGGGGGAGGGAAAAGACCCCGATTCTGCATGACCGCCCGATGCGCTAATGCCCCTCGAAGCTCACCAGCGTGTGCACCTTCACGCCCTTTTCCTTCAGCTTCGCCGCGCCGCCGAGCTCGGGCAGGTCGATCACGAAGGCGGCGGAGACCACCTCGCCGCCCGACTTGCGGATCAGGTCGATGGCGGCCCCCGCCGTGCCGCCGGTGGCGATCAGATCGTCGACCAGCAGCACGCGGTCGCCCTTCGTGACCGCGTCGGCATGCATCTCGATCGTGTCGACGCCGTATTCCAGCGCATAGTCCTGGCCGATGACGCGCGATGGCAGCTTGCCCTTCTTGCGGATCGGAATGAAGCCGCGGCCCAGCGTGTGCGCCACCGCGCCGCCGAGGATGAAGCCGCGCGCCTCGATGCCGGCCACATAGCCGATTTCGGCCTTGAGGAAGGGCCAGGCCAGCTCATCCACCGCGGCGCGGAAGCCGTGCAGGCTGGACAGGAGCGTGGTGATGTCGCGGAACATCACGCCGGGCCTCGGATAGTCCGGAATGGTGCGGATATAGCGCTTGATGTCGAAACCGTTGCGCAGGTCCATGGGGCTCTCCTCGGTCAGGGCCACTTCACCACGGGCGGCATGGAGGAGAGGATCGATTCGACGTTTCCTCCCGTCTTCAGCCCGAAGATCGTGCCGCGGTCATGGAGCAGGTTGTATTCCACGTAGCGGCCGCGTCGGACGAGCTGCTCCTCCCGGTCATCCTCCGTATACGGAGTGTCCATGTTCCGCCGCGCCAGCTTCGGATAAATGCCGAGGAAGGCCAGACCGACGTCCTTCGTGAAGGCGAAGTCCTTCTCCCAGTCGCCCGAGTTGAAATGGTCATAGAAGATGCCGCCGATGCCGCGCGGCTCGTTGCGGTGGGGCAGGAAGAAATACTCATCGCACCATGTCCTGAACTTCGGATAGTCGGCCACCGCATGGGCGTCGCAGGCGGCCTTCATGGCGGCGTGGAAATCGGCCGAGTCCGGGTGGTCCTGCACCCGGCGGCGGTCCAGCACCGGGGTGAGGTCCGCCCCGCCGCCGAACCAGCTCCTGGTGGTCGCGATGAAGCGCGTGTTCATATGAACGGCCGGGACGAAGGGGTTCCACGGGTGGATGATCAGCGAGATGCCGGAGGCCCAGAAGCGCGGGTCTTCCTCCGCTCCCGGGATCTGACGCCGGAACTCCGGCGAAAACTCCCCGTGCACGGTTGACGTATGGACACCCGCCTTCTCGAACACCTTGCCGTGCAGCATGGACATGACGCCGCCGCCGCCGTCCGGCCTTTCCCAGCCCTTGCGCTCGAAACGGGCGCCTCCCTCGATCTCCTCCAGCGCGCCGCAAATGCGGTCCCTCAGGGTTTCGAACCAGCGGCGGGCGGCGTCCTGGCGGGCGGGGAGGGGGTCGGTCATCGGCGATTCCTGCTTTTGTTCGACAGCTTAGCGCATGTTCCGGTCAGGTGGAATCACCTGGTCGAAAGATGCGCCAGGCCAAGGGCCTGAGCACAAAATTGCCGCAAAAGTGGGTTTCGCTCGTGCTCTTAATGCTCCGGCGCCGTCTGCGGCGGGCTGAACAGCGCAGGGGAGGGGAGAAGCGCAGGAGCGTGCCGATAACCTCTGACAGAACATCATTGCGCGACGTCCGGAGCATATGTTACACTACATAGAGTGTCCGATGGTTGGCCCATCAGGTGGAGTACGGTCCGATGAAGCGGAACAGACAGAACGAGAAAGGGGCGGTCGCTGTGCTGACCGCCGTATTGCTTTTGGCGGCGGTGATGGCGGGAGCCGCGGCAATTGACATTGGCAAGGCCATGTATGTGCGCAGCAACCTGCAGAGGGCGGTGGATGCCGCGGTGAAGGCTGCCGCCGCTGACGCAATTAGCGAATCGTCGGGAAAAACCAATGAAGAGATTGCCGCAAATCTTGCAACGAGAGCGAAAATCTATATCGCCGCCAACGCCTTTCCCCCAACGGGCGCCAAGGGCGGACTGGTGGATTACGACCTGAGTAAAAGCAGCAGTTTCCGTTCCGTCTACACCCCGACCGACCTGAATAATCCGGGTGTCGGCAACGAGGATTCCGTTTCCGTCACTCTCAACGCCACGGTGCCGGTGACTTTCTCCAAGCTGTTTGTCTCCTCAATTCCGGTCTCCGTCACCAGCACTGCCAAGCGCCCCCGCCCGGCGCCGGTCGAACTGGTGATTGCATTGGACAACACGTCGTCGATGGATGACAACCTCTCCATAACCGAAACCAAGCTGGACGCTCTCAGGGTTGCCGCCAAGGAGCTGGTGACTTCGCTGATGAAATGGAACAATGTCAGAGTTGGAATTGTACCCTTCTCCGGCTACATCAAGCTTGACAGCAATACCACGTCCTATTTCAACAAGACGAGCCAGACCTCTCTTGCGGGGTGGCTGACATTTACCCCAAGACGAATAGGTGGCACAACCACAAAGATCATCACCGTGCTACAGTGTACTGAGACGAAGTTGATAGGTTGCGTTACCGTTCCCAAGACGTGCTACAAAGACGGCGTGCCTTATTCTTGTGACGATCAAGCCTGTAATTATGAATGCACGAAATCCGAGTGGGTGACGAAAACCGTCACCACCACAACTAAGTCAGATACTTGGAACGGCTGTCTTTGGGTTCGTCCGCCGCCGGAGATCAACACGATCAGCAACACCGTTACGAAGCCCTATTACGGCATTTGGAACGCTGACTGCGGAGTATCGACCGTTACGGATCTCGTCTCCTCCACGGCGACCTTCTCCGTCGGGAGCACAACGCTAAAAGCGGAGGATTGGTTGAATGCGAGGATCGACGCGCTGAGCGTCGATCCGGATGCGGACGCGGTGACCTATATTCCCAACGGGCTGATATGGGCGTGGAACATGCTCACCACGGAAACCACGACGCCAGGCGGCTCTGTGATTGATAATAATTTTCCGCTGAATTCCGGGTTCACCGCCGCGCAAGCCAAACTTACCGACGTGAGGAAGTCGCTGGTTCTGATCACCGACGGCGAGAACACCGGCGTTGCTGGAATAAGCGGCGCCACCGATTACGAGCGAATTGGTAGAATTAATGACGACAGTCTTACGCCAGACCAAAAGCAATCCTACAAGACCCAGACCGAAAATGACATGAAAACGGTCTGCGCAAGTGTGAAGTCCAGTAACATTGCAATTTATGTGGTGGCCCTGCAGGTGAACTCGTCGAGCAATTACTACAAATTGTTGCGGGACGATTGCGCAAGCGGCACAAACCAAACCAAGGCCGACTATTTTTTTGACGTCAATTCTTCCGCAGGCCTGAAGGACGCATTCAAGAAGATCGGGATAGCCCAATCGTACAACTCCCTCACGCAGTAGCAACCGGCAGCTGGCGTGGCGCGGTGCCCGTGGCGGTGGCGCGGGCAAGCGCCATGCTGAGCGGGTGCCGTTCTTCCCGCATGGGGCTGGCGGTCGCGGTGATGCGGCAGGTGGGGCGAAGATGGGCGCGCGTCCTCAGCTTGGTCGCGGCATCGGGGGCGGCGCCGGGCTGACAGAGAGTGGTTTCGGGCATTTTCCGCCCGCTTCCGGGGCTTTTCGGGCCCGCCGATTTCCCCGCCAACTGCGACACTTGATGGCTGGACTAATGTCTGGCGCAATGCCAAAACGTCGCGGGTTTGAGCGCCGGGGAACACCGTGCCGTATCTCTTTATGATCGGTCCGGCCCGGCAACAGAAGGAAAACAACATGTCCACAGCGGAGCATGCGGAAACCAACCGGCGTGATTTTCTCTACATCGCCACGGGTTCGGTGGCGGCCGTCGGCGCGGCGCTGGCGGTTTGGCCATTCATCAACCAGATGAACCCTGACGCCTCGGTGCTGGCGCTGGCCTCGGTCGAGGTCGATCTCGCCCCCATCGCCGAAGGCCAGGAAATCACCATCAAGTGGCGCGGCAACCCGGTCTTCGTCCGCCACAGGCTGCCCGCCGAGATCGAGGCCGCCAACAAGGTGGCGTTGAGCGACCTCAAGGACCCGCTGGCCCGCAACGCCAACCTTTCCGATGGCGACCCGGCGACCGATGCGAACCGCGTGGTGGGCGGGAAGGAACAATATCTCGTGATGATGGGCGTGTGCACCCATCTGGGCTGCGTGCCGATCGGCAACGAGGGCGAGTATGCGGTGGTTGAGGGCAATGTGCGGCACGGCGGCTGGTTCTGCCCCTGCCACGGCTCCAACTATGACACCGCGGGCCGCATCCGGAAGGGCCCGGCGCCGGAGAACCTGCACATTCCGCAATATGCCTATCTCTCCGACTCCAAGATCCGCATCGGCTAAGAAGGACCAACCTCAATGAGCGGACACGCATCGAATTACCAGCCCAAGTCGGCCTTCGCGAAGTGGTTCCACGAGCGGCTTCCCATCATGGACATGGTGCAGGGCCAGGCGCTGGATTTCCCCACCCCGAAGAACCTGAACTACTTCTGGACCTTCGGCGGCATACTGGCCGTCATGCTGGTCATCCAGATCATCACCGGCGTGGTGCTCGTCATGCACTACACGCCGCATGTCGACATGGCCTTCAACTCCGTCGAGCACATCATGCGCGACGTGAACTCGGGCTGGCTCCTGCGCTACATGCACGCCAACGGCGCGTCGATGTTCTTCATCGCCGTCTATATCCATATGTTCCGCGGCATGTATTACGGCTCCTACAAGGCGCCGCGCGAGGTGCTGTGGATGATCGGCGTGCTGATCTATCTGGTGATGATGGCCACCGCCTTCATGGGCTATGTGCTCCCCTGGGGCCAGATGTCGTTCTGGGGCGCCAAGGTCATCACCAATTTGTTCTCGGCCATTCCCTTCTTCGGCGAATCGATCACCACGCTGCTGTGGGGCGGCTACTCGGTCGACAACCCGACGCTGAACCGTTTCTTCTCGCTGCATTTCCTGCTGCCCTTCGTGATCGCCGGTCTCGTCATCCTGCATATTTGGGCTTTGCATGTGGTCGGCAACAACAACCCGACGGGCGTGTCGGTGAAGGGCCCTCAGGACACCGTCCCCTTCAGCCCTTACTACACGGTCAAGGATGCCTTCGCGATCGTCATCTTCCTGATGTTCTTCGCGCTCTGGGTGTTCTTCGCGCCGAACTATCTCGGCCACGCCGTCAACTATCAGGAAGCGAACCCGCTGGTGACGCCCGCGCACATCGTGCCGGAATGGTATTTCCTGCCCTTCTACGCCATCCTGCGCGCCATCCCGGACAAGCTTGGCGGCGTCATCGCCATGTTCGCCTCGATCCTCATCCTGTTCGTGCTGCCGTGGCTTGACACCTCGAAGGTGCGTTCCGGCAACTACCGGCCGATCTTCAGGCAGTTCTTCTGGCTGTTCGCGATAAACTGCGTCATCCTGGGCTTTGCCGGCTCGGGCGCTCCGGATAGTTATTTCATGAGCCATGAGGCGGCTCCGCCGGACCAGTGGGCGCTGACCTACAAGCTGGTGGGCCAGATAGCCACAGCCTATTATTTCGCGCATTTCCTGGTGATCCTGCCGCTGCTCGGCCTGCTCGAAACGCCAAAACCGCTGCCCGCGTCGATCTCCGACGCGGTGCTCGCCGAGAGCCATCCGTCCGCGGCTGCCGTGCCTGCCGAGTGATCTGGGGGAATTGACAATGACCATACTCAAGACACTCGCCATCGCGGCAGCGGGCCTCGTTCTGTCGCTGGGCGCGGCGCAGGCGGAAGGCCAGAAAACCGCGAAGGATGTCAGCTTCAGCTTCGAAGGGCCCTTCGGCCAGTTCGACCGCGCGCAGCTGCAGCGCGGCTACAAGGTTTACAAGGAAGTCTGCTCCAACTGCCACGCCATGCACCTGATGAGCTTCCGCAACCTGTCCCAGCCGGGCGGGCCGGAATTCTCCGAGGAGCAGGTGAAGGCTCTGGCGGCCAGCTTCCAGGTGCAGGACGGCCCGAACAACGACGGCGAGATGTTCGAGCGTCCGGGCCTGCCGTCCGACCGCTTCCCCTCGCCCTTCCCCAACGAGCAGGCGGCGCGGGCGGCCAATGGCGGCGCCTATCCGCCGGACCTTTCTCTCATCACCAAGTCGCGTCCCGGCTGGTATGGCACCATCAACCAGCTCATCAACGGCATCGGCGGCCCGCAATATGTCTACTCGGTGCTGACCGGCTACACGCCGGATGACCAGCTGACGGAGGAGCTGAGGAAGGAGCAGCCCGAGGGCAAGTACCACAACCCATTCTTTGCCAATGGCCCATGGATCGGCATGGGGCCGCCCCTGTCGGATGATCAGGTGACCTTCGACGACGGCACGGCGGGCAGCGTCAGCCAGATGGCGCGTGACGTTTCCGCCTTCCTCGCCTGGGCGGCGGAACCGAAAATGGAAGAGAGGAAGCGCACCGGTTTCATGGTTCTGATCTTCCTCGGCGTGCTCGCCCTGCTGCTTTATCTCAGCATGAAGAAGGTGTGGGCGAAGGTCCACTGATCCTCGCCGGTCAGGCGAATTGCGAAGGCCCGGAGCGTCTCCGGGCCTTTTCGTTTGCGGTGGTCTCGTGCATCCTTCCAGTGTGCGGAGGAGATCATGACGGCATCGGTTCTGGGCATCATCGGCGGGTCGGGCATCTATGACCTGCCCATGGACAATGCCCGCTGGGAAACAATCTCCTCGCCCTGGGGCGAACCGTCGGACGCTGTGCGCCGCGGCGAGATCGGCGGCTTGCCCGTGGTCTTCATGCCGCGCCACGGCCGGGGGCACGTCCATTCGCCGTCCACCATCAACTACCGCGCCAATATCGACGTCATCAAGCGGGCAGGGGTGACGGACCTCTATTCGCTCTCGGCCGTGGGCTCGCTCGACATCAGCCTGCCGCCGGGCGCCTTCGTGCTCGTCGACCAGTTCATCGACCGCACCTTCGCGCGCGAGAAGAGCTTCTTCGGCGCCGGCTGCGTGGGCCATGTGGCCTTCTCGCACCCGGTTTCGCCGGTGCTGCAGGACATTGCGGAAGCGGCGCTGAAGGCCGAGGGCATCGCCCATGCGCGCGGCGGCGTCTATATCGTGATGGAGGGGCCGCAGTTCTCCACGCTGGCCGAGTCGCAGCTCTACCGCAGCTGGGGTGCGAGCGTGATCGGCATGACCAACATGCCGGAGGCGAAGCTCGCGCGCGAGGCCGAGATCAGCTACTGCACCATCGCCATGGTGACGGACTATGACTGCTGGCACGAAGATCATGGCGCGGTCGACGTCGGCAAGGTGGTCGCGGTGCTGAAGGCCAATTCCGGCAATGCCATGCGCCTCGTGACGCGCATCGCCAGGGATTTTCCGCGCCAGCACCCGCCATGCCCCGCAGGCTCAGACCGCGCGCTGGACTCCGCCATCATGACAGCACCCGGGAAGCGCGATGCGCAACTCCTCGCCAGGCTCGATGCCGTTGCCGGTCGGGTGCTGAAAGGCGCTTAGAGTATGATCCGCAAAAGTGGAACCCGCTTTTGCGATAAGATTATGCTCAGGCATATGACCCGGCGCATGATCCGATCAGGTGGCTCCGCGTGAACGGAACATGCGCTGGCTCACGGGGCTTTCGCTTCCCGCATGCGTAAAGGAAATCATTCCCTTTCCGGCTGGCCTGCCGATGCCGTCATTCTCGCCGCGGTTCAGTCAGTCGCCGCGCATGACGCGCTGCATGAAGGGCTGCGCGAGGAGCTCCCCGCGCTGCTCCCGGTCGAAACGCGCCTGCAGCTTGTCGCATCTGGCCTGCATGCTGCGCCACAGATTTTCCACCTTGCGGGCCGTGGCCTTACAGTTGGGCGCCCTGATGGACGTCACCGTGCGGTCCAGTTCCGCCGCGCAGCCCAGCCACAGGTCGATGTGCTGCAATTCATGGGCTTTGAGGAAGCCGGAGAACTGCTGCCACAGGGCGCGGTCTTTCGGACGCAGGGCCTTCAGCTTCGAGGGCCGCGGCAGCTGCACGCGAAAGCGGAAACTGATGCGATGCCCGGTGACCCGGCAGGCGGGGCCGTCCTGGAGCATGCTGTAGCTCTGCACGCCGCGCGCCGAGGTGGAGGCGATCGCCCTTACGCCCCCGACCGTCGGCCCCCGGACCAGGATGGAACGGTAGATTTCGGCGGGGGTCCGGCCGCTCACGGCGTAGGTGGTGAAGTCCGTGCTGTGCCGGGTGCCGGCAGCCGCGGGCGGCGGCGCGCCAGCCAGCAGGCCCGCAGCCGCGGCACAAAGGGCGAGCGTACGAATCATTTTCATCTTATAAACCATCCGCTCCAGTCCCGCCTGCCGCGGGGGTCCCTCTTGCGCATAGCGCATAGGTAGCCCATAATGAAATATGTCCGGGCGGCAAGACCGGATGTCGGCTGTGCTGTTAAACTGGTCAAGACCCGTATCCTCGTTCAGGGGAAAGTGCCTTTCCATTGCGACGCGGCTGAGGCAGGTCCGGTGCTTGTCCGCGGGCGGCAGCGGCGGGTGAACGGCAAGACGGGACGAGGGACGCTGTTTCGATGCGCCAGAACGGCACTGTTAAGTTTTTCAACCACGCCAAGGGTTATGGGTTCATTGCGCCGGAAGGCGGCGGCACGGACGTTTTTGTGCATATCACGGTCGTGCAGCGCTCCGGCATTCCCGAACTCACGGAAAACATGAAGATCAGCTTCGAGGTTCAGCTGGACAAGAAGGGCCGCGGTCCACAGGCCGTGAATCTGCAAATCTTATGAAGTGCGTCCGGGTCCTCCGGCAGGGCCTGGCAGCCGGGCCGCGCCATTGCCCCGGCGCGTGTCGGCAATGCAATCGGGTCTCATGTCCTGGCGCATGTTCCGTTCAGGCGGAATCGCCTGGTCGGGACATGCAAAAGATCAGAAGCCTGAGCATGATCTTATCGTAAAATCGGCTCCATTTCTGCGGATCATGCTCCAGTCTCGACAGCGGGGCGCTTTTCGGCCAATTCGATTTGTCTTTCGGCTGCCGGGACGCTCCAGCGGCAACAGGGTTATTCGATGAAGCGCGCACTTGTCTTCCAGCATATGGACCATGACCATCCGGGCCGTTTCGCCGATTTCTTCGCCGCCGACGGCATCGTGCCGGAGCCGGTGCGCCTGTTCGAGGGCCAGGAGATTCCCCCGCTCGCGCCGTATGACGTCCTCTTTGTCCTCGGCGGCGCGCAGGATACCTGGCAGGAGGACCAGTTCCCCTGGCTCGCCGCCGAAAAGCAGGCGATCCGCGAGTGGGTGGCCGAACGCGCGAAGCCCTACTTCGGTGTCTGCCTCGGCCACCAGCTGCTGGCGGCAGCACTCGGCGGCGAGGTGGCGCTGGCGGAAGAGGGCGAGGTTGGCGTCTTCGACGTGACGCTGACCGGGGAGGCGGTCTCACACCGGCTAATGCAGGGGCTGGAGCCGAACCACAAGGTTATGCAGTGGCATTTGGCGGAGGTGAAGCGCGTGCCGGAGCAGGCGTGCGTGCTGGCCTCCTCGGCCCGCACGCGGGTGCAGGCGCTGGCGGTGGGCGAGCATGCGATGAGCACGCAATTCCATTGCGAATTCTCGCCCCAGACCGTGGCCGCGTGGTCGTCGCTGCCAGGCTATATCGCCAATCTCGAAAAGCACTGCGGCGCCGGCGCCTATCCGCGGCTGGTGCGCGAGTCCTTTCCGCTCATGCCCCGGATGGAGCGCATGACCAGGCGCATGTATGACAATCTCGCGCTGGCCTCGGGCCTGCGGAAGTGATCAGAGCGAAGCTTCCAGCAGCTGCTCGCGGGTGATCCAGAACACCTCGCCCTCGGACTCCTCCGTGTCGAGCCACAGGAAGTCGAGCTGCGGGTAGTCATCCACCAGGCGCCCGCGCCCGGTGCCGACCTCGCAGAGCAAACCGCCGCCGGGGTTCAGATGGTCCGCGGCCCCGGCAAGGATGCGGCGAACGAGGTCGAGCCCGTCCTCGCCGCCCAGATGCGCCATCACCGGCTCATGCCCATATTCCGGCGGAAAAGCCGCAACCTCGCCCCCCGCCACATAGGGCGGGTTGGCGATGATGAGGTCATAGCCGCGGCCCCCGACCGCGTCGAACAGGTCTCCCTGCAGCAGGCTGACGCGGTCCGCCACGTCATGCTCGTCGATATTGATGCGCGCCACCTCCAGCGCATCGGCGGAGAGGTCAGCCGCATCCACCTCCGCATCGCGGAAGATGCCCGCCGCGATGATGGCGAGGCAGCCGGAGCCCGTGCACAGATCGAGAACGCTGGCGACGGCCGCAACGTCCCCGATCAGCGGCGCCTCGCCGCCGCCGAAAATGCCGGAGAACATCAGCTCGCCGATATAGGAGCGCGGCACGATCGCCCGCTCGTCGATGTAAAAGGGAATGCCGCGGATATAGGCGCGCCTCACCAGATAGGCTGCGGGCATGCGGGTATCGATCCGTGCACGGATGAGGTGGGCGAGCTTCCGCTTCTCGGCCTCCAGCAGGCGCGCGTCGAGCCAGGGGTTGATGTCGTCGACCGGCAGGTGCAACGCCTCGAGGATCAGGAAGGCCGCCTCATCGGTTGCGGAGGTTGCGCCATGGCCATGCACGAGCCTGGCGGCGCGGAATTCGGACAGCGCCCAGCGCAGGAAGTCGCGAACGGTCGAGAGCTGGCTCGCGGCGGCGGCGGTTTGCTGTTCGGGCATGGCTCGGGTCCTGGCGGCGAAAAAGGCTTGAATCACGGCAGGCCGCCACAATCAGCGCCCCGCCACGGAAAGTCCAGATCGGCTGCCGCGGTCAGCGGGCGGGACGCCGCACCCTAATGGCGCTGACGGTCGCCGAGGCGACGAACACCATGAACACCGCCGCCATGGTGAAGGGCAGCCCGTCCGGTCCGAAGCCCGCAATCGACCAGCCGGCCGCCAGCGAGCCCACCAGCGCGCCCAGACCCCACATCGTCGAGAAGGAGGCCGTGCCCGTCACCAGCTCATGGCCGGAGAAGCGCTCGCCCAGTTCCGCCAGCGCCACAGTATAGATGCCGGCCGCCGTCGCCCCCATCACGGTCAGCACCGGCCACAGCGCCCATGTGCCGAAGACGAAGGGCACAAGGAAGGAACCCGTTCCGCTCAACACGCCGCAGCCCACCATCACCCAGCGCTTGGGGAAATGGTCAGCGCACCAGCCGATGGGAAACTGCAGCACGGTGTTGCCCAGCACGAAGGCCGTGAGGGCAAGGGCGGCCATGTCCTGGTCGAAACCCTTCTTGACCGCATAGACGGGCAGGAAGCTGAGGTTTGCGGCATCGAGGATGGCGAACATGCCCACCGCGAAGAGCAGGACCGGCTCCTTCCTGGCGAAGGCGATGACCGAGAGGGGCGTCTCGTCCTCGCTGTCCACCTCCTCGTCCTTGACGAAGAAGATGGGGAGGATGGCGAAAAGCAGCACCGCCGCACCCACGAAAAAGGGCAGCGCCCCTTCGATGCCCGTGAGACCGATGATCGCCGGTCCGCCGCCGAAGCTCAGGGCCAGGATCGAGGTGTAGAGCGCCAGGATGCGCGAGCGCCATGCGCCCTCCGAGAACCTGACGATCCACGCCTCGCTGATGGCGAACAGGATCGACACGAAGAAGCCCTGCATCACGCGGAAGCCGAACCACCACCAGAACACGGGGAAGAACGGATAGGAGACGATCACCGAGGCGGTCACCAGCCCAGCGCCGATCACAGCCTTCTTGGCCCCGAAGCGGCTGACCACATAGGGGATGGCAAAGACCGACAGCACGATGCCCGCAGGGTGCATGGCGGCATTGTAGCCGATCCATTGCGGGGCGATGCCGCGGCTCTCCATGATGAGCGAGAGCAGCGGAAACATCAGCCCGAAGGTGAAGCCGAACACGGTGATGGCGGCGATCGCCGCCAGCAGATTGATGAAACGCCGCCTATCCACGTGGCGCGCCCCGCACCAGCCTGCCGCCCGTTACGAAGAGACCCGCCAGCAGCAACACATAGAAGAAGGCAAGGGTTAGCGGCATGGCGTCGATGCCGGCAAGGTCGATGGCGGCGCCCGCCACCGGCGGTCCGATGAGGCCGCCCACGCCCCACATTGCGGCGACCGCCGCGGTCCCCGCCATCAGGTCCGAACCCTTGAACATGTCGCCCATGGTTGCGAGGCCCACGACATAAGTCGCGAAGGCCATGGGGGCCAGCACCATCATGACGGGCCACACCGACCAGTGCCCGATGACGACGAGCAGGCTCAGCGACAGGACCACGGTCAGCATCGCGGAGAGATACATCACCGCCTTGCGCGACCAGTGGTCGGCAAGCCAGCCCAGCGGATAGGACAGCAGCAGGTTGCCGATGATGCCGATGCCCAGAACACGGCTGGCCACCTCAAGGTCGAGCCCGTTGCGGATGCCGTAAATGGTGAAGAAGGAGATCAGCACATTGTCGAACAGCGTTGCCGCGCCGATGGCATAGAGCAGCATGGGGGCGCGGCGCACGAAGCCGAAGAAGCCGGTGCTGCCCTCGTGCCTCTGGAACTGCCCGTCCGATGCCTTGACGAAGGCGAGCGGCAGGATGGCGAGGAGAATGCAGACGATGCCAATGCCCCAGGGCAGGAAACCGTGGATGCCCGTCCACGGCAGGATCAGCGGCCCGGTGGCGAAGGTGACGGAGAGCAGCGAGGTGTAGAGCCCCATGACCCGCCCCCGGTTTTCGCTGGTCGCGGCGGAGAGAATCCACGCCTCGCTCACCACGAAGAGGGCGCCCGTCGACAGCCCGAAGAAGAAGCGCAGCGGGAACCACATCCAGACGGGAAGCGAACTGATGGCCGCAAGGCTGACGACCAGCACGCCGATGATGACCAGCACGGTGCGCTTGGTGCCGGTGCGCGAAATGATGCGCGGCAGGAAGGGCCCGGCCACCAGGATGCCGATCGGACCCATGGCGGCGTTGAGGCCAATGGCCCACGCCGGCCAGCCGCGTTCGTTCATCAGCAGCGGGATCAACTGCAGCGTCAGGCCGAAGGCGATGTCGCAAGCGCCCACCGTTGCCAGGGCGGCAATGATGATCCCGGTGCGCGATGTGCCCTCAGGCGTGGCCATATCTCTCGGCTGCGTTTGAACTTTCGTTCAAAAAGCTCCTAGAGTATGATCCGCGAAAGTGGAACCGCTTTTGCGATAAGATCATGCTCAGGCTTTTGATCTGGCGCATGATCCGCAAAAGTGGAACCGCTTTTGCGATAAGATCATGCTCAAGCTGTTGATCTGGCGCATGTCCCGACCAGGCGATTCCGCCTGAACGGAACATGCGCTGAAGCCCGGCTCTTCGGGCGGCAAGCTGGTTGCACCGCAGGCGGGGCACAGCTATGCACTGCTGCCATGACACAGCTGAAAGTCATCATCATCCCGGTCACCCCGTTCCGGCAGAACTGTTCGCTCGTTTATGACGAGGTGAAGAAGGTGGGGGCGATCGTCGATCCCGGCGGCGACGTGTCGGCGATCCTCGACGCCATCAGGCAGTCGGGCGTCACGGTCGAGAAGATCCTGCTTACACACGGGCACATCGACCATGCGGGCGGCGCGGCGGAACTGAAAGAGACTCTCGGCGTGCCCATCGAGGGCCCGCATGAGGAAGACCGGTTCCTGCTTGACGGCCTGGCTGCAACGGGCGCCCAATACGGGTTCGAAGCGCGACCGGTGACGCCGGACCGCTGGCTGAAGGAAGGCGACAGGGTCACGGTGGGCGGCCTCGACTTCAGCATTTATGAGGCGCCGGGGCACACGCCGGGCTCCGTGGTGTTCTTCAACAGGGATAACCGTTTCGCGCTGGTGGGCGACGTGCTGTTTCAGGGCGCGGTCGGCCGCACCGATTTTCCCCGTGGCGACCATGCAACGCTGATCCGCTCGATCAAGGAGAAGCTCTATCCGCTGGGCGATGACGTGGTCTGCCTGCCTGGCCATGGCAAGCCCTGCGAGATCGGGCAGGAGCGGCGGACCAATCCCTTCCTGAACGCATAGGCAAGAGCCTTACGTCTTCATTTCCACGAGGCGGGAGTTGGAGGCGAAATAGGCGTCGCCGGTGTTCTTGAACACGCCGCATTCCTGAGCGCCCTTGCCCCAGGTCTCGCAGAACTGCGTGCCGTTGGCCGTCCACCTGCCCACACCGCCGCCCTTCGCGTCATCCTGGAAGCTGAAGCTGCCGTCGGCATTGTAGGTGACGAAGCCGTTGCCGTCCGGCCGCGTGTACTGAAAGGTTCTGCCGGAGATGGCCGTCTTGATCTGGTCCGCGGTGAAGTTGCTGATCGGAACCGGGGTCTTCGCCGTGGTGGCGGACTGGCCGCCGTTGGTGATGCGCACGCCCTTGGGGCCGGCGCAGGCGGCAAGCGCCAGGATCAGCGCGGCGGCGGCGGGGGTGCGGAACAGGCGTCTCGTCAAGATCATCAGTCCTCGGAGGGGTTGGCGGCATGTGCCACAGGCGGCAGGGGCCTTCAAGTCATTTGGGCGATGAGGCCGGGAAGCGCATCCGGCGCATCGGGCGTCGCGCGCGGCGGCGTCGTCTCGACCGGGTTCCGCGGCATCCGCCGGCCGAAGCCGCGGAAGCGCCGGTTGCGGTGCCCGGCCTCCAGCAGCCTCGCCGGGATCGCCTCATGCGCGGCGTGCCCGGAGAGGAGTTCGGCGAGGCGCTGTTCGGCCAGGCGGAAAAAAGTCTCATTCCGCCGCAGCGTGCCGCCGGCATCGAAGGCGATGGTGCTGAGGCCCGCCATGGCTCAGGCGCCCTGCGACGGGCGCACGGTGACCGGCGTGCCGACGATCACCTGCTCGTAAAGCTCCGCGATGTCCTGGTTCAGCATGCGGATGCAGCCCGATGACATGGCCTTGCCGATCGATTGCGGCTCGTTCGTGCCATGGATGCGGTACATCGTGTCCTGCCCGCCGGCATATAGGTAGAGGGCGCGCGCACCCAGCGGATTATCCGGCCCGCCGGGCTGGCCGTTGACCCATTCGCGGGCGCGCGGATCGCGCTCCACCATCTCGCGCGGCGGCACCCAGCGCGGCCAGCGCCGCTTCATGCCGATCCGGGCATTGCCCGCCCAGGCGAAGCCGGCGCGGCCCACGCCCACGCCGTAGCGCATGGCGGCGCCATAGGCGAGCACGTGATAAAGGAAGCGGTTGTCAGGCTCGATCACCAGGGTTCCCGGCTCCTCCGGCCCGTCGAACTCCACCATCTGGCGGCGGAACTTCTTCCTGATGCGCCGGTCGGGGATGACGGGCACGGGAAAGTCGATGGGGCTTTCCGCAGGGGGCAGCAGGGCGGGGTCGAACAGCTCGGCCCCGGCATCGGGCCCGGCCTCCATGCCGCTGAAAGGATCCTGCTCGCCGCCATAGGACTGCGCCAGGGCGGCCCGGCCGCCAAGCCCAAGGGCAAGGCCGGAAAGCAGCAGCAGGCGGCGCGAAACCATCACATCAACCCCAAACATCAATACCCTTCCGGCAATGCCTATCGGGCCTGCGCGGGGCATCATCTTGGAGGGGCTGTGGCCCAAATGTGGCGGAGGGCCTGCTCTGCGGCGGCCGCTCAGGACGCGGGCGAGAACACCGCCTTGCCGGCCTGATAGGTGTTGGGCGTGGCGCCCCGCGCGAAGGGATAGCAGCTCATCGGCACGCCGCCCGGCAGCCACGGCGGCGAGGGATCGAAGCTCTCGCAGAGCTGGCCGTCCTTGGTCATCCATTTGCCCTTGGTCTTGCCCTTGCTGTCAACCTCCACCAGCGAGGAGCCGTCCTCGGCATAAAGCGTGGTGCCGGTGTTGTTGGGACCCTGGAAGCGCCAGCTTCTGCCGGCGAGCGTGGTGCGGATCTCGGCGGCCGTCATGGCCTGCGGCACGTCATCGGCGGGCTTGCCGCTGCCCGGAAAACCCGCACAGCCCGCCAGCACAAGGGCCGTCAGCACAAGGGCCGCCAGCGCCAGTGCCGCCCGCCCGCCTGCGTGCTTCATCCGCAATATCATCCGCAATCCCCTCAACGGGAGCAGGTTTCGATTGAGTGAAATCGAAACGCAGCTCCATTTTTTGTTTTGTCACATTTTCTGCGGTCAACCGGTTTCCACTTGACCGGAAAATGCTTTCGCCAAACGGAGCCTGCATACACAATCGCGCCGCGCAACGCCAGCCAAGCCGACACCTCCCTCACGCTAGACCTTGAAAACGCGGCAGGATTTGGGCGGCAGCGGCGGGGGGGGCGCAGATGTTCCGCTGGACGCTGACGGAGGCGATGTGAGGCGCCCGCTGTCAGCACGGGTCCTTCTCCCATCCTGCGGACGGGAGAAGGGGACGGGGAACGCACCTCCCTCTCACCTTGCCCGGACTCGATCCGGGCATCCTCTTCGGCGGCGGCAAAAGGGTGCCCGGCTCGGAGGCCGGGCAAGGTGAGGAGGGTGCCTCACGCCCACTTGGTCCTTCTGGCGCAACCTGCTGAAGCGCGTGGGTGACCGGCAGACCGGATCATGGGCGATGGCTTCACCCTGTCGAACGGCAAGGACGGTGACCTCACCTTCGTGCAGGTCCCGCCGCGCGGCTGGCGCCTGTCACCGCAGCGGCGTGGGGCTGAACCACCCCGCCTTCCAGGTTGAAAGCCGCGCGGCCGTCGATGGCCTGTGGAACGTGGTGCAGTTCTCCGGCGGCGTTTGGCAGGCGGACGTCGGCCAGATGATCTTCATCGGCATGATCGTCAACCATGTAAACTTGTTGACACATACGTATTGCAATCGTAGCCAGTTACTCCCGAAGTTGTCTTGCGATGGCAGTTTCGCCAAGGCGGTCTCGCAGGGTTGGTCAGTTCGGGTCGTGAAGCAGCACCAGTGCATGAACCGCGCTGATCGGGTAGGGCCGTGACATGCCACGGAACTCTGTGCACTTCGAGCAGGCGCGGACCTGGCAAGGCGGGAAGGATATTTGACGGATGGCGATGCGGAGAAATCATGGCCTCTTGCTACCTGCGGCGTTCCTCGCGGTCTTATCCGCCCCGGGATCGGCGGATGCGGGCAACGGCTTCTCGAGGCGCCTTGAGTTGCAGGGCGTGAAATTCGACGTTTCGGCCACAAACGAGGGGTCCATCAATCAGTTGACCATTGTCCCGCACGGACTTCACGAGCAGCGGGGGCCGGTGACGGTGGAAATAGACGGTACCGTTTCCGGTGCGGAGATCGCCGACCTGGATGCCAATGGCTTTCCGGAGATTTATATCTATGTAACGTCGGCGGGAAGCGGGAGCTATGGCAGCCTCGTCGGCTATGCGGTCAACAACAATAAAAGCATGACCGGGATCCATCTGCCTCCAATCGCTGACGATGCCAAACACAACAGCGGCTATATGGGCCATGATGAATTTGCCGTTGTCGAGGGAACCTTCGTCCAGCGCTTTCCCATATACGGGACGATGGACAGCAACGCCCAGCCCTCGGGAAAGACACGCCAGCTTCAGTATAAGCTCAAGGCCGGTGAAGCGGGTTGGGTGCTGCGCATCGATAAGGCGATAGAATACTGAGGCGCCTGAGCATTGTGCAAAATCGCCTTGCCGATCCGCAAAACGGTCGCTCATGCCTTGGATGCAGTTCGCCGGTCCCTGGTCATCCGGATCAAAATCGGTCAACGCGTCCACCAACCACAGTGTCCGTCGCGTCGTGCGTTTTCAACTTGCTGAATTGAAGGAGACAATGAAATGAGACACACAAGCAAGCTTCTTGCCGCTGTTGCGGCCCTGTCGATGTTGGGCACTTCGCTGGCATTCGCCGGGGAAATCACGTGCGGCTCGACGGGTGGCATGAACCGCTGCCCCCTGCCTGGGGCCGACATGATGAAAGTGAAGGTGAAGCAGGTCCTCGAAGGCAAGTGCGCGCACGAGACCGGGTGGTGGGCCGACAGTGACGGCATCGTCGTCGACAAGGGCTGCATCGCCGTCTTTAAGTACAAGGCGGCGGCGGCTGCCGCGCCTTCGGACGGTACGGACGCCAAGGCCAGCGCCTATTACGATGACGGCTGCGCTGCCGGCAAGGCTGACAAGAAAGCGGGCCTCAGCATGGCCTATGAGCGCCACTCCGGGGCATACGATACGGAGGTCGAAAGCACCTACCAGGCCGGATACGAAAAGTGCTGGATGAAGGCCAAGAAGTAATCGGTGCAAATTCCTTGCCGGGGTCTGCTCTTCCGCGCCCCGGCAGGATTTGCCTTTAACCGCACCATATCTCTGTGGGCGGAATGTCTTTGGGCGGAGCAATACTCCGGCGAAAGACCGGAGCCCGGCTTTGGGTCAGCAAGCGCGGTCGGGAAAGCGGGTTCCCGGCCTGCGCCGGGATGACGCCATTAAGGGACTTGCCGTTGGATCAAAAATCTTTATCCTCCCCGCGTGCCACGCAAGGACGCCCGCATGCCCCACTGGACCCTGCACCTCGTCACTGCCCGCGGCCAGTTCGCCCCGCATGAGGAAGCAATCCGCCATGCGGTGAAGGAGGCGGCGGCGGGGCGATCAGACGCGGCATGACTTGACTTGCCATACTTTGTCCATACACTCATGCCATGGTCAAATCCATCAGGTGGAGCGAGGAGAAGGGACGGGCGCTGGCGGAAGATGAGGCGCGTGGGCGCGTTGGCTTCGAGGAGTGCGTCGCGGCCATAGCCGCCGGGCGCATTCTGGATGTTGTCGCGAACCCCAGCCTCAATCACCCGTCACGGCGCATGTTCATTCTCGCCATCCGGAATTATGCCTATTGCGTGCCGTTTGTCGAAAGCGATGCCGAAATCTTTCTCAAGACGGTTTTTCCCAGCCGCAAGTTCACTGCCATTTATCTGCCGGAGCAAGACAATGACGACCAAGGCTGAGCCGCCGAAGATTGCCGGTTTCCTCGACGAGGAGGAAATGGCGCTGGTCAAGGCCATCGAAGCACCAGGCTACGCGCCACGGAGCGAACTGACCCCGGCTGGCAAGAAGGCCTACGCCGCCGCTGCCCGTGCGGCGATGAATGAAGCACGGGTGAAGATCTCGCTCCGCATCCCGGAATCCGACCTGTTGCGCCTCAAGGCCAAGGCCATGCGGGAAGGCATGCCCTACCAGACGCTGATCGGCTCGATCCTGCACAAGGCGGTGAGTTAGACGGGCGGCACGCCCGCGTTTGGCTGTTCCCTTCTCCCATCCTGCGAACGGGAGAAGGGGACGGGGAACGCACCTCCCTCTCACCTTGCCCGGACTTGATCCGGGCATCCTCTTCGGCGGCGGCAAAAGGGCGCCCGGATCAAGTCCGGGCAAGGTGAGGAGGGGGGACCTCGCCGGTCTATTCTGTCAGGGATGTTTCCGGTTGAACAAATCCAATTCTCGAAGGCCTGTGCCCCGGGGACCCCCACCCTTAATCCCTCCCCACAAGGGGGAAGGAAATTATTCCGATTACATCTGACTGCCCGTTGCGTTAGGGGTGGGCGGCCAAGGCCTGTTCCGCCAGACTGTCGAGACGCCCTTGCGTCTTCCTCGATCTGCTTGTCCCACAGATCGGCGTGGAATTCGGCGAACCACCGGGCGAGCTTGGCCACTTCGCCGGGGCTCAAGCTGGCGATGTCCTGTTCGATTTTCTTGAGCCTGGTCATGCGCGGGGACATAGCACGGAAGGCGGAAGGGTTCCACCGGGTGTGGGGTGCTGGATGTCTTCTCCCGCTTCTTCAGCGGGAGAAGAAGGGACCCGTTGCGGAACGCAACGGGGAGATGAGGGGATGCGAGTCTCGCCGCCAATTCCGAGCCCGCTTCCCCTCACCTCCCCCAACTGCGTTGGGGCCCCTTCCTCTCCCGCGCGCGGGAGAGGACGATCTGGTCACCTCTTCTTCGGCCCCCGGTAGGCTCTCGTTCCCGGCTTTCCCGCTTTCGAACTCGCCTTCCGCTCCCCCGGCTGGGGCCAGCTCGCCGTGGCGTCCTTGATGTTGGACTGGCGCACCGTGGGGTCGTCGATGACGGCCAGTTCCACCGCCTTCAGGCGTTTCACCTCGTCGCGCAGTCTTGCGGCTTCCTCGAATTCGAGGTTGGCGGCGGCTTCGCGCATTTTCTTTTCGAGGTCGGCCAGAACCTTTTCGAGATTGTGGCCGATGAGCGGGCCGCCGTCCTCCATCAGGCCCGCATCGGCGCGGACATGGTCGCGCTCGTAGACGCTCTTCAGAATGTCGCCGATGTTCTTCTTCACCGACTGGGGCGTGATGCCGTGGGCCTCGTTGTAGGCCACCTGCTTTTCGCGGCGGCGGTTGGTTTCCGCGATGGCGCGTTCCATGGAGCCGGTGATCTGGTCGGCATAGAGGATCACCCGGCCGTCGATGTTGCGCGCGGCGCGGCCGATGGTCTGGACCAGCGAGGTTTCCGAGCGCAGGAAGCCTTCCTTGTCGGCGTCCAGAATGGCGACGAGCGCGCATTCAGGAATGTCCAGCCCCTCGCGCAGCAGGTTGATGCCGATCAGCACGTCGAAGGCGCCGAGCCTCAGGTCGCGGATGATCTCGATGCGCTCCAGCGTGTCGATGTCGGAATGCATGTAGCGCACGCGGATGCCCTGCTCGTGCATATATTCCGTGAGATCCTCGGCCATGCGCTTGGTCAGCGTGGTGACGAGGATGCGGTGGCCCTTGAGCGCCACTTCCTTGCACTCGGCCACCAGGTCGTCCACCTGGGTTTTCACCGGGCGGATGAGGACCGGCGGGTCGATGAGGCCGGTGGGGCGGATGACCTGCTCGGCGAAGACGCCGCCGGTCTGGTTCAGCTCCCACTTGCCGGGCGTGGCCGAGACGCAGACGGTCTGCGGGCGCATCGCGTCCCACTCCTCGAAGCGCAGCGGCCGGTTGTCGATGCAGGAGGGGAGCCGGAAGCCATATTCGGCGAGCGTGGCCTTGCGGTTGAAGTCGCCCCTGAACATGCCGCCGATCTGCGGGATCGTCACGTGGCTTTCGTCGATGAAGACCAGCGCATTGTCGGGGAGATATTCGAAGAGCGTGGGCGGCGGCTCGCCGGGCTTGCGGCCGGTCAAGTAGCGCGAATAATTCTCGATGCCGGCGCAGGAGCCCGTGGCCACCATCATCTCGATGTCGAACATGGTGCGCTGCTCCAGCCGCTGGGCTTCGAGCAGGCGGCCCGCGCTGTTAAACTCGCCGAGCCTGATGCGCAGGTCATTCTTGATGCGGGAGACGGCCTGTTCCAGCGTGGGCTTCGGCGTCACGTAATGCGAGTTGGAATAGACCTTGATCTGCTCCAGCTCCGCCATCTTCTGGCCGGTGAGCGGATCGAACTCGGAGATCTGTTCCACCTCGTCGCCGAACAGCGAGATGCGCCAGGCGCGGTCCTCGAAGTGGGATGGGAAGAGCTCGATCGTGTCGCCGCGCACCCGGAAGGCGCCGCGCACGAAGTTCTGGTCGTTGCGCCGGTAATGAAGGGCCACGAGATCGGCCAGCAGCCGGCGTTGCGGCGTGCGGTCGCCCTTCTTCAGCTGGAAGGCCATGGCGGAATAGGTCTCGACGTCGCCGATGCCGTAGATGCAGGAGACGGAGGCGACGACGATGACGTCGTCACGCTCCAGGAGCGAGCGCGTGGCCGAGTGGCGCATGCGGTCGATCTGCTCGTTGATGGCGGATTCCTTCTCGATATAGGTGTCGCTGCGCGGCACATAGGCCTCGGGCGTGTAGTAGTCGTAGTAGGAGACGAAATATTCCACCGCGTTTTCGGGGAAGAAACTCTGGAACTCGCCATAGAGCTGGGCGGCAAGCGTCTTGTTGGGGGCGAGGATCAGGGCCGGGCGCTGCGTCTGCTCGATCACCTTGGCCATGGTGAAGGTCTTGCCGGAGCCGGTGACGCCGAGGAGCACCTGGTCGCGCTCCAGCTGCTTCACGCCGTCGACGAGCTCCCTGATGGCGGTGGGTTGGTCGCCCTCCGGCTGGAAGTCCGAAACCGCCTTCAGCGGCCGGCCGCCGTCCGACTTCGGCGGCTTCGGCGGCTTGACGGGGGTGAAGGCCGGCAGCGGCACGAATTCCGGCCGCAGGGGGCCGAGGCCCCCGGTGATGGATTGCGCAGAGTCGAAGTCGAGCGGCTGCGGGGCTTCCGCGAATCCGCCGTCCTGGCGTGAATGTCCCATGATGGGGCAATATAGGACGGGGCAGGGGAGCGGGGAAGGGGCGCGCATGGCGGCGGTTCCGCCAATAGCCAAAGCGAGACGGTTCTGGCATGAGTGCGGCGCATGACAGATGCTTTCGTTGCTGCGCCCGCCATGGCCGTCCTGGCGGTCCGCGCATGAACTATCGCCATGCCTACCATGCCGGAAACCACGCCGATGTGCTTAAGCACGCGGTGCTCGCGCGCCTCATCGTTCATATGAAGAAGAAGGACAAGCCCTTCCGTGTGATCGACGCCCATGCCGGCATCGGCGTCTACGATCTCTCCGGCGCCGAGGCGGGCAAGACGGGGGAATGGCAGGGCGGCATCGGCAAGCTGGCAGAGCCTTTCCCGGCGGAGGTCGAGGACTTGCTGCAGCCCTACCGCGGGGTGATCGCGGCGCTCAATCCCGGCGGGGGCTTGCGCTGCTATCCAGGTTCGCCCGAACTCGCCTTGCGCCTGATGCGCGCGCAGGACCGGCTGATCGCCAATGAGCTTCACCCGCAGGATGCGGTCACGCTGGAGAGGCACTATCGCCACGACCCGCGCTGCGAGGTCACCGCGATGGATGCCGAGACCTGCCTCAAGGCGAAGCTGCCGCCGCCGGAGCGGCGGGGGTTGATCCTCATCGATCCGCCCTATGAGGCGAAGACCGAGGCGGAAAAGACGGTTCGCATGCTGGCGCAAGGCCTGCGCCGCTTCCTCAAGGGCGTGTTCGTGGTGTGGTATCCGCTGAAGGCGGACGCAGCGGCGGAGACCGTTCTCGACGGCATCCGCGGCATCGCCCCGCCGGGCACGCTGAAGGTGGAGCTCCGCGTACGTGAGGCCTTCGGAGCAGGGGGCCTTGCGGGCTCCGGCCTCGTCATCCTCAACGCGCCCTGGAGGCTCGACAAGGAGCTTGAGATCCTGGTCCCGGCGCTGGCCCAGCGGCTTGGCCTCGGCCGCTGGGGTGCGGCCGAGGTCTTGTGGCTCAACCCGCCGGTGTGAGCGCCCGGCGCTTATTGCGCGGCGGCGATGGCGGCGCTCAGTTCCTTGTATTCTTCGCAGGTTGTGCCGCAGCTCTTCGCAATGTCGGAGAGCTGGTTCATGGCGAGATCGATGCGGCCTGCGGCGATATAGCCTTCGCCGAGATACTCGCGTGCGAGATTGTAGTTGGGGTTGATCGCCAGCGCCCTGGAATAATAGGTGATGCCGATATCGAGACGGCCAGCCTTGCGGTTGGAATAGCCCAGATAGTTGAGCACGCGCGGGTCGTCCTGGTTCTGGATGGTGGAGAGCACCTGGATGGCCCAGTCATACTGCGCCTCCTTGGCCAGCGCCCGGCCCTGCTGATAAAGCTCCTCATCGGGCAGGATGCCGGATTGGGTGGCGACGCACTTCTTGGTCTTTGCGTTCCACACCTTGCCCTTCTTGCAGCCGTTTTTGGTGGGCGAGGAATTGTCGCCGCCGCCCCCACCACTGCTGCCACCCCCACCACTGCTGCCACCCCCACCGCTGCTTCCGCCGCCGCCGGCAGCGAAGGCAGGTGCAGCAAGGGCAAGCAAGGCGGCAAGGGCAATCGTAACGATGCGGGTCATGATGTCCTCCTATAAATCACGGCCAGTGTACGCTGATGCGGACCCGGCCAGTCCACACGATTTGGTGATCAGCCGGAATTGTCTGGCGTCCAGCGGTAAATCCATTCGAGCCGCCCCAGCGCGAAGGAGGGGCCGGAGAGGCGGAGCGTAAGGTTGCGCCCCGCGGCGAGGAGCCCCGAGGCATGGTAGACGCGGGCCATGGAGCGGGACTGTTCCTGCACCCTGGCCGTGCGCCCGCGGCGCTGGGCCTCATAGGCGCGGAAGGCCTCGCCCGCATCATGGCATCGCGCCACTTCGCGGGACATGACCACGGCATCCTCCAGCGCCATCACCGCCCCCTGGGCGAGAAAGGGCAGGGTGGCATGGGCGGCATCCCCCAGCAGCGCGAGGCGGCCTTTCGTCCATTGCGGCAGAGGGGGAAGGTCTGCGCCCGGCCAGCGCATCCAGCCGGCGGGGGCGGCCAGCAGCAGCGCCAGTTCCCCGCACAGACCGGCAAGCCGCTTCGGCACCTCGCCCGGATGGGCCGGCGTTTTCCAGCCCGCATCCGGCAGAGTGCCGTCCACCGCCACCACCACGTTGAAGTTGCGCCAGCTGGACACCGCGTAATGCACCACATGAGCGCCGGGGCACAGCCACAGCGTCACGCAGTCGGCCTCGATTTCGGGCGGCACGCGATTGAGCGGCATCAGTGCGCGATAAAGGATCACGCCGCGCGGGGTGGCCGGCACGTCGCCCGCCACAGCGCCGCGCAGCGCCGAACGGATGCCGTCGGCGGCGACCACGGCGGTTCCCTTCACGAAGCCGCCATCGGCGAAGCCGAGGCGGGCGGCTTCGCCGGTGTCTTCCATGATGGTGGCGCGCGCGCCGGTGTTGAGCTCGATCCTGAAATCCCGGCGGGCGGCGGCGACAAGCCCCGCCAGCAGGTCAGCCCGGTGGCAGACGCGGTAAGGGGCGCCGAAGCGATCCTCGAAGGGCTTGCGCAGCCGGATGCGCTGCAGGAGAGCGCCCGACAGCCCGTCGCGCATGTGGATTTCGGACGGGATGACGCAGGAGGGCTCGACCGCATCCCAGGCGCCCAGCGCCTGCAGCGCCCTGACGCCGTTGGGCGACATCTGGAGGCCCGCGCCAATCTCCTCGAAACCCGCCGCCTGTTCGAAGAGGCGCACCGGGCGGCCCTGCCGGGCGAGCCCCAGGGCGGCCGCCAGACCGCCAATGCCACCGCCGGCGATAAGGAAGGGGTGATCGTTCATGGCGGCTCTTCTAGCTTAATCCGGCGGCGGCGGAGATGCGGCGGATTGAGGCTTGCCCCAGGGCGTGCATGGGCCTATTCAGCCCGAAAAATCGAAAGGTTACCGCCATGGGCTTCATCTCCGATTCGCTCAACCGCATTCAGCCCTCCGCCACCATCGCCATCTCCAACAAGGCGATGCAGCTGAAGGCCGAGGGCAAGGACGTGATCGGGCTGGCGGCGGGGGAACCCGACTTCGACACGCCGCAGAACATCAAGGACGCGGCCATCAGGGCAATCCAGGCGGGCAAGACCAAATACACCCCGGTCGATGGCATTCCCGAGCTCAAGCAGGCGATCATCGACAAGTTCAGGCGCGAGAACAATCTCGATTACAAGTCCGCCCAGGTGTCGGTCGGCTCGGGCGGCAAGCAGGTGCTGTTCAATGCGCTGATGGCGACTGTCAACCCCGGCGACGAGGTGATCGTGCCATCGCCCTATTGGGTGAGCTACCCCGACATCGTGATGCTGGCGGGCGGCACGCCGGTCTTCGTCGAAGGCAAGGCGGAGAACGGCTTCAAGCTCGAGGCGGCGGGTCTCGAGAAGGCGATCACGCCGAAAACCAAGTGGCTGATCCTCAACTCGCCGTCGAACCCGTCGGGCGCGGCCTATTCGCGCGCCGAGCTGAAGGCGCTGACGGATGTGCTGCTCAGGCATCCGCATGTCTGGGTGCTCTCCGACGATATGTATGAGCATCTGGTCTACGACGGATTCGAATTCACCACCCCGGCGCAGGTGGAGCCCGGGCTCCATGACCGCACGCTGACCATGAACGGCGTGTCCAAGTCCTATTGCATGACCGGCTGGCGCATCGGCTATGGCGCGGGTCCGGAGCAGCTGATCACGGCGATGGCGAAGCTGCAGTCGCAGTCGACCTCGAACCCGTCGTCCATCGCGCAGTGGGCGGCGGTGGAGGCGCTGAACGGTCCGCAGGATTTCATTCCGGAGAACAACGGGATTTTCAGGCAGCGCCGCGACCTCGTCGTGTCGATGCTGAACCAGGCCGGGGGCCTCAGCTGCGCCACGCCGGAGGGCGCCTTTTATGTCTATCCCTCCTGCGCGGGTTGCATCGGCAAGACCGCGCCCTCGGGCAATGTCATCCGCAACGACGAGGACTTCGTGACGGAACTGCTGGCGGCGGAAGGCGTTGCGGCCGTCCATGGCGCCGCCTTCGGCATGTCGCCCTTCTTCAGAATATCATATGCCACCGCTACCGGGACGCTGGAGGATGCCTGCGGGCGCATCCAGCGTTTCTGCGGCAACCTGCGCTGAGGAGAAAGACCCCATGAACATCCATGACGCCTCCGTTCCCGTTTTCACCCATTTCCTGCGCTCGCTCTCGGCGATCCTGAAGAAGGCCGAGGCGCATTGCGCGGCGCGCAAGATCGACCCCAACGTGATTCTCGCCGCGCGGCTCTTCCCTGACATGTTCGCGTTCACCCGCCAGGTGCAGATCGCGTCGGATACGGCGAAGGGCGCGGGCGCAAGGCTCGCCGGCGTTGCCGTTCCAAGCTGGCCGGACGAGGAGAAGAGCTTCGATGATCTGCAGGCGCGGATCGGCAAAACCCTGGACTTCCTGACCGCGCTGAAGCCCGATCAGTTCGCCGGGGCGGAGGACCGCGATATCCACCTCAAGGCCGGCGGACGCGAGCTGGATTTCAAGGGTTTCGCCTATCTCGAAACCTCGGCCAAGCCCAACTTCTTCTTCCACCTCACCACTGCCTATGCCATTCTCCGGCATAATGGAATCGAGTTGGGCAAGCCGGATTTCCTGGCTGGCGGTCAGTGACGTGCGTGCTGCAAATCACATTGAAAGGACCCTGACATCATGAAGAATTTCGCGGCCTCCCTCCTGGCCCTGGGCCTTTTTGCGCTGCCCGCCCATGCCGACGGGGGCATCAAGCTCGGAATGCTGGTGTGCGATGTGTCGGGCTCGATCGGCCTGATCCTCGGCGGCTCTGAGTCGGCAAGCTGCAGTTTTCAGGGGCCTAACGGCACGGAATATTACAAGGGCCGCATCACCGAGGTTGGCCTCGACATCGGCGTCAGCTCCGGCGCCATCATGAGCTGGGCGGTGTTCGCGCCGGGCCAGGTTGGCAGGGGTGCTCTGGCGGGCGACTATGCCGGCGCAACGGCAGATGCCGCCTTTGCGGTGGGCCTCGGCGCCAATGTGCTGGTCGGCGGTTCGCAGCAGTCGATCGCGCTGCAACCCGTCAGCATCGAGGGCCAGACCGGCGTCAACGTTGCCGCAGGCCTCGCCAGTTTCCGCCTTGAATATGTTCCGTGATAAGCCCGCCGGGGTGGAAGAGAGTTAACCCTCCGGATTAACTGCCATGCCGCCTCGGCATATCGACCTTGTCCAATCCCTGACACATTGCAATCCTCTAGCCTTCAGCACCCCATAGGAGACTTTGACACATGAAGAAACTTGCCATTGCGGCTCTTGTCACCCTGGGCCTCGCGGCCTCCCCGGCCTTCGCCAGGCAGCAGTCGGGCGTAAAGATCGGCGTTCTCACCTGCGACGTGTCGGCGAGCGTCGGCATGATCGTGGCGTCCTCCCGGACGCTGAACTGCAGGTTCGCCCGTTCCGTGGGCGGCACCGAATATTACACCGGCACGATCGAGCGCCTTGGCGTCGACATCGGCTTCACCGGCCAGGGCGTGATGAGCTGGGTTGTCTTCGCCCCGGGCCAGATCGCCCGCGGCGCCCTGAAGGGCAAATATGCCGGCGCTTCGGCGGAAGCCTCGGTGGCGGTTGGCCTTGGCGCCAATGTGCTGGTCGGCGGCGGCAACAAGTCCATCGCGCTGCAGCCGCTTTCCATCCAGGCGCAGACTGGCCTGAACGTGGCCGCCGGCGTTGCCGCGATGACCCTCAAGCCCGCCAAGAAGGGCTGATCCTCGCCGGATCCTTCGCGAAGGGGCTTGGCGGATATGCCGGGCCCCTTCGCTTTTTCTCGTTTCGCTTGCCGGGAATTGGGAATGCAATCAGTCCCGGGCCCGTGGAACCGCCCCGGCGTGGTGACACGGATACCGATGGGCAGTTCTTCGCTGCACTGGGTTTCAGCAGTCAAGGGCGCATTGTCCATGGATCCCCAAATCCGATCTGTTTCCTGTCACCCTTCGAAGGAAGGGGACGCATCCGCGTTCCCTCAAAAGTGATCGGGGCTTGATTGGCCAGCGTTATTGGAAGCGGACTATGGATCGGACTTCACAGGAGAACTGACAATGTTGATCAAGCGCAAACGGGGCTGGGAAATTCCGGAGGCGCGCGTCACCCCGGAGCATGTGTTTTTCAACCGCCGCCAGTTCATGGCGGCATCGGCAGGCGCAGTGGCGCTGGCCGCGGTGAAGCCCGCGCGGGCGGAGGCGGACCCTTCGGCCGGGCTCTACCCCGCGAGGCTCAATCCCGCGTTCGGCAATGCAGGCCGGCCGGTCACCGGCGAGGCGGACAATGTCAACTACAACAACTACTATGAGTTCGGCACTTCCAAGCAGATCGCCGAGGCGGCCAGGGCGCTGCCCATCCGCCCGTGGTTGATCGTCATCGACGGCGAGGTGGAGAAGCCCACAACCATCGCCATTGACGATCTGTTCAAGCAGGTGACCTTCGAGGAGCGCATCTACCGCCACCGCTGTGTGGAGGCCTGGTCGATGGTGGCGCCGTGGACGGGCTTTCCGCTGAAGCGGCTGGTCGAGATCGCAAGGCCCAACTCAAACGCCAGGTATCTGCGCTTCGAGACCTTCAACAGGCCGGACGTGGCGGTGGGCCAGAAGGACGGCCTGTTCACCTCCTTCCCCTGGCCCTACATCGAGGGCGTGACCATGGCGGAGGCCATGAACGAGCTGCCGCTGATGGTGACGGGTGCTTACGGCAAGCCGCTGCCCAATTCGATGGGCGCGCCGCTGCGCCTGCACCTGCCGTGGAAGTATGGCTTCAAGTCGATCAAGGGCATCGTCAAGGTGAGCTTCGTTGCCGAGCGTCCGGTGAGCTTCTGGGAGCAGCTGGGCCCGCGGGAATATGGCTTCTGGGCCAACGTCAACCCGGAGGTGGCGCATCCGCGCTGGAGCCAGGCCTCCGAAGAGGTGCTGGGCACCGGCGAGCGCATCCCCACCCAGCTGTTCAACGGCTATGGCGCGGAGGTGGCCGATCTCTATAAGGGCATGGAGAGCGAGAAGCTCTATATGTAAAGAAAAAGGCCGGTTACGCGACCGGCCTTTCAAGTTGCCCGTTCCCCCTCGTCGCCGAGGGGTTTGTCTTGTCCGCCCGATCGGGGATGAGACGGCGAAGACCCATGGCGCGATCAGTCCATCGCATTTGAGGCCGGCGACGAAGGTTTGCGTGCCCCAGTGGCCAAAGGGAGCCTTGCTGTTCAACCGTTCGCCTCTCCTGGCCCGGCCGCGCAAGCGGGTCATCTTGGTCGTCGTGCC
>NZ_JADCDA010000075.1 GCF_020252405.1 Aestuariivirga sp. | reverse complement strand
GTGCTCCCGCCAAAGCTTTTGGCTACTCTCAAAGACGCATGCGATACGTTGTTTCCTAACAGCCCCAGGTTACCCCAGGACCCGCAAGAACACACGCCGCCTGCGTCTCTCTTTCTCTCTTCACAATGTCAATCAGCAACGGGAACTCGCGTCCCCAAAACCTCAACCTGACCACAGGCGCAGGAACCTCCGGATCCCCTTTTCAGGACATCCGGCAGCCACGCCAGCTTGTCAGCTTTCGGCAGAAAGGCATGCCGCGCCGCAGCGCCGCGCCCCTCAGTGATGGGGTGTATATGGCGAGCCCCTGCGAACTGTCAACACCGGAAAACGTCAAATCTTCAAAAAAACGATAAGTGAATGAATTGTAACAGTCATCAGTGCGTCATGAAGGTCAGAGGTCATCGCGGTCAGGAATTGGAAATCGGGACGTGCTCCGGCGGGTCCAAACCCGTCCGGACGGTCAAGAACCTTCCTCCCCGTCCGGAACAGGCCCTTCCCGCCGGCCCATTCACGCCCTCCGCAACGTGCTTACCATGGACGCACCGGGGATCCCCCTGTAAATATCGGACGATTGGAGGATCCCATGGCAAACACCCCGCAGAAGCCGCTCAAATACCGTTCCCAGGCCTGGTTCGACAATCCGGCCAATGCCGACATGACCGCGCTCTATCTTGAGCGTTATCTGAACTTCGGCCTCACGCGCTCGGAACTGCAGGCTGGCAAGCCGGTCATCGGCATCGCCCAGACGGGTTCCGACCTCTCGCCCTGCAACCGCGCCCATGTGGATCTGGTGAAGCGCGTGCGCGACGGCATCTATGAGAATGGCGGCATTCCGCTGGAATTCCCCATCCACCCCATCCAGGAAACCGGCAAGCGCCCCACCGCCTCGCTCGACCGGAACCTGTCCTACCTCTCGCTTGTCGAGGTGCTCTATGGCTATCCGCTGGACGGCGTGGTGCTGACCATCGGCTGCGACAAGACCACGCCCGCCTGCCTGATGGCGGCGGCGACGGTCGACATTCCGGCGATCGCGCTCTCGTCGGGCCCGATGCTCAACGGCTGGTACAAGGGCCAGCGCACCGGCTCCGGCACCATCGTGTGGATGGCGCGCGAGAAGCTGGCAACGGGCGAGCTCGACTACGAAGGCTTCATCGAACTGGTCGCCACGTCCGCGCCCTCCACCGGCTTCTGCAACACCATGGGCACGGCGACGACCATGAACTCGCTCACGGAGGCGCTTGGCATGTGCCTTCCCGGCAATGGCGTCATCCCCGCGCCCTACCGCGAGCGCGGGCAGATGGCCTATGCCACCGGCCGCCGCATCGTCGACATGGTGAAGGAGGATTTGACGCCGTCCAGGATCATGACGCGCCAGGCCTTCGAGAACGCCATTGCGGTGAACACCGCCATCGGCGGCTCCACCAACGCGCCGAACCACCTGAACGCGATCGCGGCCCATCTCGGCATCGAGCTCACCGTGGCGGACTGGGAGAAACACGGCTATGATCTGCCGCTGCTTGTCAACCTGCAGCCCGCCGGCGAATACCTCGGCGAGGACTATCACCGCGCCGGCGGCGTTCCCGCCGTGGTGGCGGAGCTGATTGGCGCGGGCAAGATCCACGAGGACTGCGTCACCGCCAATGGCAGGACCATCGGCGAAAACTGCAAGGGCCAGTATTCCTGGGACCGCGCGGTGATCCGCGAGTTTGCAAAGCCCATGAAGGAGCACGCCGGCTTCAAGCGCCTGACCGGCAACCTCTTCGACAACGCCATCATGAAGACCTCCGTGATCTCGGAGGAATTCCGCCAGCGCTATCTCTCCAACCCCACGGACCCCAATGCCTTCGTGGCCAAGGCCATCGTCTTCGACGGTCCGGAGGATTACCACGCCCATATCGACGATCCGAAGCTCGGCATCGACGAGAACACCATCCTGTTCATCCGCGGCGTCGGTCCCCTGGGCTATCCGGGCGCGGCGGAAGTGGTCAACATGCGGGCGCCGAATTACCTGCTCGAAAAGGGCATCCGCTCGCTGCCCTGCGTGGGCGACGGCCGCCAGTCCGGCACGTCGGGCTCGCCCTCGATCCTCAATGCCTCGCCCGAGGCGGCGGCCGGTGGCGGCCTCGCCATCCTCAAGAACGGCGACATGGTGCGCATCGACCTCAACAAGGGCGCCTGCGACATGCTCGTGGCCGAGGACGAGCTGAAGCGCCGCCGCGAGGAGCTTGAGAAGAACGGCGGTTACCAGGCGCCGCCGAGCCAGACGCCCTGGCAGGAAATCTTCCGCAAGGAAGTGGGTCAACTCGACGGCGGCATGGTGCTGAAGGGCGCCACCAAGTTCCGGCGCGTCGCCAAGACCATGGGCCTGCCGCGCGACAATCACTGACACCGCTGTTCCTCTCCCCCGGTCTGTGCACCGGGGGAGAGGAACAGATTGGAACAATCGAGGAGCCCTTCCCATGCTCGAACTGAACAGCGGCCAGATCCGCGCCCGCTTCACCACGCTGGGCGCGCGGCTCGTGGCGCTCGATTTCGCCGGCGCTGACGTGATCATGGGCGGCGGCACGGATTCGGACATTCTCGCAGGCGACTGGACCACGGGCGCCGTGGCGGGCCGCATTGCCGGCCGCATCACCAATTCCCGCATCAACATCGACGGAACCGAATATCCGCTGGTCCCCAACACGGGTGCCCATCAGCTCCATGGCGGGCCGGATAATTTCTCGGTTCGCCACTGGAACGTTCAGTCCACGGAGAATGCTGTTCGCTTCAGCCTCCACTCGCCCGATGGCGACCAGGGCTATCCGGGCGCACTCGATGTCACCGCCACCTACGCCGTGAACGGCGCAACCCTCTCGCTCGACTTCGCGGCGCGCACCACGAAGCCCACGACCGTCAACCTCACCAACCACACCTATTGGAATCTGTCCGGCGGCGCGCGCAACGCCTTCGCCCACGAGATCGAGATCCTCGGCTCGCACTATCTTCCCTTGAGCGCCGGGCTGCTGCCGTCCGGCGAGATCCGCGACGTCACCGGCACGCGCTGGGACTTTCGTGAACTCCGCAAGGTCAGCGGCGTCTATGACAATTGCTGGGTGCTGGACGGCCCGCGCGGCACGCTGAGGCACGGCCTCACGCTGAAGGACCCGGTCTCCGGCCGCACCATGGAGGTGTGGACCACGGAGGCCGGCATGCAGATGTACACCGCCGAACACTGGAACGAGGGCTTTCCCGGCAAGACAGGCCCCTTGCAGCAATACGCCGCCATCGCCATCGAGCCCCAGAACTTCCCCGACGCCCCGACGCACGCGAACTTTCCGAGCGCCCTGCTGCGGCCGGACGACGTCTATCGCCACCGCATGGAGTGGCGGTTCTCCGTTTAACTTCCCCTCACAAGAAATTATACGGGTCCACATCCACCTGCAGCGCCAGCGAACCCTTCGGCTTCACGTCCTTCAGCCACAGCCGGAGAAAGGCCTGCAGGTTCGCCTCGCGCTTCGCCTTCACCAGGAAGCGGACGCGGTGGCGGCCCCGCACCATGGCGATGGGGGCGGCGGCAGGCCCCAGCACGGCGATACCGTCCGCCAACGGAGCAATCTTCCCGAGGTTCCGCGCGAAGCGTTCCGTTTCCGCGGCGTCCGCGCCGGACACGATGATCGCCGCCAGCCGCCCGTAAGGCGGAAGCCCGGCAGTCTCGCGGATCGCCTTCTCCTGGTTGAGGTAGGAATCGCGGTCGCCCCTCTTCAGCGCCTGCATCAGCGGGTGTTCGGGCAGATAGGTCTGCACCAGCGCGCGGCCGGGCTTGGCGCCGCGGCCCGCACGCCCCGCCACCTGCGCCATCAGCGCCCAGGTGCGCTCAGCCCCGCGCGGGTCGGATGATTCCAGGGCGAGGTCGGCATCGACCGCGCCCACCAGGGTGAGGTGCGGAAAATGATGCCCCTTGGCCACCAGCTGCGTGCCGATGACGAGGTTGAACTGCCCCTTCTCCACGTCGCGGATCGCATCGCGCAGCAGGAGCCCTCGCGACAGATCGCTGGAGAGAACGGCGATGCGCGCTTGCGGAAAGCGCGCGGCAGCCTCCTCGGCCAGGCGCTCGACGCCCGGCCCCACGGGCGCCATCTTCCCCTCGGCGTGGCAGCCCGGGCAGTCCTTGCGGCTCGGTTCGAGGTGGCCGCAGTGGTGGCACATCAGCTGGCGCCGGAAGCGGTGCTCCACCAGCGAGGCCGCGCAGTTCGGGCATTCGAGCCTGTGGCCGCAGGCGCGGCACAGGGTCAGGGGCGCATAGCCGCGTCGGTTGAGAAAGAGGAGCGCCTGGTCGCCCTCCTCCAGCGCCGCCTTCACCGCGTCGAAGAGCGGCGGTGAAATCCACGTGCCGGGCTCTGGGGCGACGCGCTTCATGTCGATGAGCCCGATCTCGGGCAACTCCGGCCGCCCGTGCCGGCCGGTGAGCCGCACCACGCCGTAGCGGCCGCGGTCGACATTCACCAGGGTTTCGAGCGACGGTGTGGCGGACGAGAGCACCACGGGGAACTTGCCGATCGATCCATAAAGCACAGCCATGTCGCGCGCGTGATAGGGAACGCCGTCGTCCTGCTTATAGGCGTTCTCGTGCTCCTCATCGACGACGATCAGTTTCAGCTTCTTCCACGGCAGGAACAGGGCCGAGCGCGCGCCCACCACGATCCGCGCCGTGCCATCGGCCACGCCGCGCCACACCCGCTCGCGCTCGCGCGGGCGCAGGTCCGAGTGCCATTGCGCGGGCTCGGCGCCGAAGCGCCGCTCGACGCGCGCGAGGAAGGGCTGCGTGAGCGCGATTTCGGGCAGCAGCAGCAGCACCTGGGCGCCGGACGCGAGCGCCGCCGCCATCGCCTCGAAATAAACCTCCGTCTTGCCCGAACCGGTGACGCCGTCGAGCAGCATCACCTTGTGCTGGCGCTGGGCCACCACGGCGCGGAGTTCCGCGGCAGCCGCCAGCTGATCCTTCGACAGCGCGTAGCCGCCGGCATTGAGATCCGGCGGAGGAAAGGGCCTCAGCGCGGGCAATGCCACCGCCTCAAGCGCGCCATCCCTGGCCAGCGCCCTGATCACCGGGATGCCGGCGCCGGCGGCCTCGGCCAGTTCCGCGGCGCGCATGGCGAAGCCTTCGCGGGCCACCTCCAGCACGCGGGCACGCTGCGGGGTCATCCGTTTCGGCGCCTGCCCGGTTGCGCGGTAGGCCAACTGCTCGCGGGGGCCTTCGAGGGCGCGGGGCGAGCGCAGCACCATGCGCAGCACGTTTCCCGCGGGTTCGAGATAATAGGCCGACAGCCAATCGACGAAGCGCCGGTGCGTTTCGGGCAGCGGCGGCATGTCGAGGACGTGAGCGACATCACGCAGCTCTTTGCCGGTCTCCGCCTTGTCCTTCAAGGCCCAGACCACGCCGATCGTCTGACGCGGCCCCAACGGCACGATGACGTAGCTCCCCGGCTCCAGCGCCATCCCGTCCGGCGCCCGGTAGGAATAGGGGCCGTCGAGCGCCAGCGGCAGCAGCACCTCGGCTATGGCGGAATCGCGGCTCATCCCGTCTGAAATAGACTTGGGGCCTGCTCGCTTCCACTCTTATATGGCCCCGCCATGAGGGAACCCCACGCCAGAGAGATCGTCTGCCTGGAGCCGTCCGCACTCGCCCTGCGGCTGAAGGGCGAGCGCCACCTCACGCTGCTCGAGAGCGTCATGCGCTCGGAGCATCTGGGGCGCTATTCCTTCCTCGCCTGCAACCCGGCGGCCACCATCGAGGTGAACGCCAGAGGCGCCTTCTTCAACGGCGTGCCGCTCGCCGGGAGCGCGCTGGCCCTGATCGACCGCATCCTGTCGGAGAACCGCCGGCGCCACATTGCGGGCCTGCCGCCCTTCCAGGGCGGTCTCGCCGGCTACATCTCCTATGATTATGGCCGCCGCCTCGAACCGCATGCCAGAATACCGGACTTCTCACCCGTCTGCCCGGACCTGATGCTGCATCACTTCGATTGCGTGGCCGCCTTCGATCACATGCAGGAGCGCGCCTGGATCATTTCGGAGAGCCCGGAGCGCGCGGACGAGATGGAGGAGCTGCTGCGCCGCCGCCCCAGGGTCGCGGAAGGCCACGTCATCGAGGGCTGGCAATCGAACTTCACCCGCGGGGATTACGAGAAGGCTGTCGCGCGCACGGTCGACTATATTCTGGCGGGCGACATTTTCCAGGCGAACATCACGCAGATGTTCTCGGCACCCATTCCGCAAGGCTTCGATCCGTTGGGCTTCTACCACGTGCTGCGGCGGAAGAACCCCGCCACCTTTTCCGCCTACATGGATTACGGGTCGGTCCAGATCGCCTCATCGTCGCCCGAACGGCTCTTGCGCTGTGACGGCGCCGCCGTCGAGGCCCGCCCCATCAAGGGCACGAGACGGCGCGACACGGACCCGATGCGCGATGCGAAGCTGATCGCCGACCTGACGTCCAGCCGCAAGGACCGCGCCGAGAACGTGATGATCGTCGACTTGCTGCGCAACGATCTCTCGCGCGTCTCCAGGCCCGGCACGGTGAAGGCGCCGGTGCTCTGCGGGCTCGAGACCTATGCCAATGTCCATCACCTCGTCTCGGTCATCACCTCCGAGATGAAGGACGGGCACGGCATCGGCGATCTCATCGGCGCCACCTTCCCCGGCGGCTCGATCACCGGCGCGCCGAAGATCCGCGCCATGGAGATCATCGCGGAGATCGAGCAGGCCCCGCGCGGCGTTTATTGCGGCGCCATCGGCTATATCGGCTTCAATGGCCGGACGGATTTGAACATCGCCATCCGCACCGCGCAGTTTTCGAACGGCGTCGCCCGCGTGCAGGGCGGCGGCGGCATCACCGCGCGCTCCGAGCCTGCCGCCGAATACGAGGAGAGCATCACCAAGATCAGGCGCGTCATGGAGGCCTTCCGGCCATGATCCTGATCGTCGACAATTACGACTCATTCGTCCACAACGTGGCGCGCTATTTCGAGGAGCTGGGCCAGCGCACGCGCGTGGTGCGCAATGACGGGGTGACGGCGCGGGACCTGGGCGCCGCCAGGGCCATCGTGATTTCGCCCGGCCCCTGCACGCCCACCGAGGCGGGCCAGTCGATGGCAATCATGCGCGACTGCTCGGGCAAGCTCCCCATCCTCGGCATCTGCCTCGGCCACCAGGTGATGGGCGAGGTTTTCGGCGGCCTCGTCACGCGGGCCAAACGCCCCATGCATGGCGAAAGTTCCGAGATCAACCACGACGGCCAAGGCATCTTCGAAGGCCTGCCGCAGCGCTTCTCGGCCGGGCGCTATCATTCTCTGATCGTGGAACTGGAAGGCCGCGGCACACCGCTCATCGTCACGGCGAGGAGCGACGAGGGCGAGATCATGGGGCTGCGCCATGCCAGCCACCCGACTTATGGAGTACAGTTCCACCCCGAATCGATCCTCACCGAGGGCGGCTACGACATGCTGCGCAATTTCCTGAAGGCGGTGGAATGAGCCGCACCTGGTTCAACGGCGCCCTCGCCGAGGGGCCGCTGGCGGTGGAGCGCGGCGAGCGCGGCCTGCTGCTGGGCGACGGGCTGTTCGAAACCATCCTCGTCCTCAACCGCACGGCGCTGTGGGGCAACATGCACTTCGCGAGGCTCGAGGCCGCGGCGGGGGAACTGGGCCTTGGCTTCGACCGCGGCATGCTGGATGATGCGGTGGAGGAGATCCTCGCCGGCATCCCCAGGCTTCACCACGTGCTGCGCGTGACGCTGACCCGCGGCGCCGCGGCGCGAGGACTTGCAGCGGCCGGCGGCTGCTCCAGTCTGCTCCTGATGCTCGATGCCTTCGATCCCGCCATGATGCTGAAGTCCGTGGCGCTGTCGTCAACCGCGATCCGCCGCAATCCGGCCAGCGTCTCCTGCCGGTTGAAGACGCTGTCCTATATCGACAACATCGCGGCAGCGCGGGAGGCGGCGGGCCGCGGCGCCGAAGACGCGCTGATGCTGAACACTGCGGGCCATGTCGCCTGCACCACTATCGCCAATGTCTTCCTGCTCAGGGGCAAGGCCCTCATAACCCCGGCCCGCGACCAGGGCATCCTGACGGGCGTCACCCGCCAGACCCTGCTGCACTCCGCCGCCCATCTGGGGCTGAAGCCCGAGGAACGGGTGGTGAGGCCGGAGGAACTGAAGCACGCTGACGCCGTCTTCCTCACCAACAGCCTGCGCTTCATCAGGCCCGTCACGGCGCTGGACCGGGAGCCGCTGGCGCAGGCCGATCTCGGCCCCCTCGTCCAGTCCCTTTGCGAGACGGCGCGGCTCCAATGCGGCCATGACCCGCGCATGGTTGATTTGGCCAGGGCCGGGCGGTAAGGCTCGGCCCAAGCAAGAGGGACCGCCGCCATGAAATTCTTTGCCGATACCGCCGACGTGAAGGACATTACGGAGCTCAACGATCTGGGCCTCCTTGATGGCGTGACCACCAATCCTTCGCTGATCGCCAGGTCCGGCCGCAACTTCAAGGACGTGATCGCGGAGATTTGTTCGATCGTCGAAGGCCCGGTCTCCGCCGAGGTGGTCTCGCTCGACTATGAAGGCATGATGCGCGAGGCCAGGGGCCTGCGCCAGATCGCCTCCAACGTCACGGTCAAGGTGCCGCTGACCCTCGACGGCCTCAAGGCCTGCAAGGCGCTCGCCTCGGACGGCTGTATGGTGAACGTCACGCTGTGCTTTTCGGCCATCCAGGCGCTGCTGGCCGCCAAGGCCGGCGCCACCTTCATCTCGCCCTTCATCGGCAGGCTGGACGACATTCACCTGGACGGCACGGACCTGATCGCCGAGATCCGCCAGATCTATGACAATTACGCCTTCGACACCGAGATCCTCGCCGCCTCCGTGCGCACCGCGCTGCATGTGAAGCAGGTGGCCCTGATCGGCGCCGATGTCGCCACCTGCCCGCCCGCCGTCATCAAGTCGCTGGTCAAGCACCCGCTGACCGACAAAGGCATCGAGCAGTTCCTGGCCGACTGGAAGAACACCGGGCAGACGCTGTAAGGCGCGGCCTTTGGTGCGACGCACACTCCCCTGTTTCCGTCACCCCGGCGAAGGCCGGGGTCCAGCTTCGGGCATCGACCCTGTGGAAAGCTGGATCCCGGCCTTCGCCGGGATGACGGCCTCAGGAGGTGGGATGTAATGACCCCCATCTTCGCCGAATACGACCGCCGCCGCGACGCAGGCCTCATCAAGGCCGATGCCGCCCAGCGCGCTGTTGCAACGAGGCTGGATCAACTCGCCACCGAGCTGACGGCACAGGCCCCGCACACCGGCCTCCTCGCGCGCTTCAGGAAGCCCTCAGCCCCGCCCAGGGGCCTCTACATCCACGGCGAGGTCGGCCGCGGCAAGACCATGCTGATGGACCTCTTCTACGAGACCGTCGACTTCGCCCCGAAGCGCCGCGTGCATTTTCATGCCTTCATGCAGGACGTGCACAAGCGCCTGCACGCGGCGCGGCAATCGCACGCCCGGGACGCCATCGCCCCCGTCGCCAGGGCGCTGGCGAAGGAAGCCCGCCTGCTGTGCCTCGACGAGATGCAGGTCGCCGACATTGCCGACGCGATGATCGTCGGCCGCCTCTTCGAGGGCCTGCTGGCCGCCGGCACGGCGATTGTCACCACCTCGAACCTGAGCCCTGACCAGCTTTACCGGAACGGCCTCAACCGCCAGCTCTTCCTGCCTTTCATCGCGCTGATCAGGGACCGCCTGGACATCGTCCCGCTCGAAAGCCCGACGGATTACCGCCTTGGCCGCGTCAAGGCGCACGAGACCTTCCTCACCCCCATTTCGGCCCAGACCGACGCCCGCCTGCAGGACCTGTGGCTGCGCCTCACCGACACCGACCGCGGCGAGCCCCTGGACATCGACGTGCTCGGCCGCAAGCTGCATGTGCCCCAGGCCGCCCATGGCTGCGCGCGCTTCAGCTTCGCCAAGCTCTGCGAACAGCCGCTGGGCCCGCCGGACTACCTCGCCCTGGCCCGGAATTTCCAGGTCCTGTTCCTTGAGCACATCCCCGCACTGGGGCCGGAGAGCCGCAACGAGGCCAGGCGCTTCGTGCTGCTCATCGACACGCTCTATGACGGGAAGGTCAGGCTGGTGGCGACCTCCGCGCAAGCCCCGGAGGGTATTTATCCGGCGGTCGATCACGCCTTCGAGTTCGGCAGAACCGTCTCGCGCCTCAAGGAGATGCAGTCGGCCTCCTGGTGGGGCAAAAAAATCGCCGAAACTTGACGTTTTAGTCAGATTTCTCGTCCGAAAGGACTAGGCCGCCGTCTTGAAGGTGATAGATATCGGGTTTACACCAACGTCTCTTTTGCACTGCAAAACGACCTGACGGCACGGCCTTCAAGAAGGAACTCCAACATGGCTCGGAAGAAAATCGCTCTGATCGGCGGCGGCATGATCGGGGGCACGCTGGCGCATCTGGCGGCGCTGAAGGAACTTGGCGACATCGTCATTTTCGACATTGCCGAGGGCCTGCCGCAGGGCAAGGCGCTGGACATCGCCCAGTCGGGCCCGGTGGAGGGCTTCAATGCGGAGCTGTCGGGCGCCAATTCCTATGAGGCCATCGCCGGGGCCGACGTCTGCATCGTGACGGCGGGCGTCCCGAGGAAGCCCGGCATGAGCCGTGACGATCTCCTGGGCACCAACCTCAAGGTCATGGCTTCGGTGGGTGCGGGCATCAGGCAATACGCCCCCGATGCCTTCGTCATCTGCATCACCAACCCGCTCGACGTCATGGTCTGGGCGCTGCAGAAGTATTGCGGCCTGCCGCCCCACAAGGTGGTCGGCATGGCGGGCGTGCTGGACTCCGCGCGCTTCCGCCACTTCCTCGCCGAGGAATTCAGTGTCTCCGTCCAGGACGTGACGGCCTTCGTGCTCGGCGGCCACGGCGACACCATGGTGCCCCTGATCCGCTACTCGGCGGTGGCCGGCATTCCGGTGCCGGATCTCATCGGGATGGGCTGGTCCACACGTGAGAGGATCGACAAGATCGTGCAGCGCACGCGCGACGGCGGCGCGGAGATCGTCGGCCTGCTGAAGACCGGCTCTGCCTATTACGCACCCGCCGCCTCGGCGATCGAGATGGCCGAGAGCTACCTGAAGGACAAGAAGCGGCTGCTGCCCTGCGCGGCCCACCTCACCGGCCAGTACGGCGTGAAGGACACCTATGTGGGCGTTCCCGTGGTGATCGGCGCCGGTGGCGTGGAACGCATCGCCGAGATCGGCTTGAGCGACGAGGACAAGGCGGGCTTCAGGAAGTCGGTCGATGCCGTGCACGGCCTGATGGCCGCGGCGAAGACCATCGCCCCCGACCTCGCCTGATGCGCACGTAACGCGAGGAGCGCGCCAATGAACATTCATGAATATCAGGCCAAGGAAGTCCTCCGCGGCTTCGGCGTCGCCACCGGCAAGGGCCTTCCCGCCTTCACCGTGGAAGAGGCCGTGAAGGCCGCCGAAAAGCTGGGCGGCCCTGTGTGGGTCGTGAAGTCGCAGATCCACGCCGGCGGCCGCGGCAAGGGCGGCGGCGTCAAGGTGGTGACGTCCATCGACGGCGTGAGGGCCGAGGCCGGGCGCATGCTCGGCATGACGCTGGTCACCCACCAGACCGGCCCCGAAGGCAAGCTCGTGCAGCGCCTCTACATCGAGGAAGGCACGGCGATCGCCCGCGAACTCTATCTCTCGATCCTGGTTGACCGCGAAACCTCGCGCGTCGCCTTCATCGCCTCCACCGAAGGCGGCATGGACATCGAGAAGGTGGCGCATGACACGCCGGAGAAGATCGTCACCGTGCAGGTCGATCCCGCCGCAGGTTACGCGCCCTATGTCGGACGCCGCATCGCGTCCGCCCTCAGGCTCGAGGGCGAACAGGTCAAGCAATGCGTGAAGATGATCGGGCAGCTCTACAAGGCCTTCACCGACAAGGACATGAGCCTCTTGGAGATCAACCCGCTCGTCGTCACCAGGGACGGCAACCTGATCTGCCTCGATGCCAAGATCAACTTCGACTCCAACGCGCTCGACCGTCATCCCGAGATCAGGGAACTGCGCGACCTGACGGAAGAGGATCCGAAGGAGATCGAGGCTTCGAAGTTCGACCTCTCCTATGTGGCGCTCGACGGTTCCATCGGCTGCATGGTGAATGGCGCGGGCCTCGCCATGGCGACCATGGACATCATCAAGCTCTATGGCGCCGAGCCCGCCAACTTCCTCGATGTCGGCGGCGGCGCCACCAGGGAAAAAGTGGCCGCAGCCTTCAAGATCATCACCGCCGACCCGAAGGTCAAAGGCATTCTCGTCAATATCTTCGGCGGCATCATGAAGTGCGACGTGATCGCCGAGGGCGTCATCGCCGCGGTGCAGGAAGTGGGCTTGCAGGTTCCGCTCGTCGTCCGCCTCGAGGGGACCAATGTGGACCTGGGCAAACAGATCATCCGCGACTCCAAGCTCAACGTCATCCCCGCCGACGATCTCGACGATGCCGCATCCAAGATCGTCAAAGCTGTGAGGGAGGCGGCTTGATGTTCCACGTAATTTCACATATCCTATGTGAGACTGTGTGGGAGAAAGCCCGCGATGCCCAATATCACGCTGGCCATGGACGAAGAATTGCTGGCGGCGGCGCGCGCCTTCGCCAGGGCGGAGGGCACCACGCTCAACGCGCTGGTGCGGAAGCTGCTCGCCGGCGCCATGGCAAAAGAGGCCCAGCGGGAAGAGGCGCGGCTTGGCTTGATCGAATTGATGAAGTCATCCGCCGGGCGGTTGCCGGACGGCTTCAAGATCGACAGGGATGAAATCTATGGCGGCCCGCTGCTTCCTCGACACAAACATCCTGGTCTACGCCGCGGCCGGAAGAGATAAGTATCCGCATGAGCACGCCGTGGCGAGCCGCATCGTGGCTGAAGGCGCCTATGCGATCTCGGCTCAGGTGCTGGGCGAGTTCTATCATGTCATCAGGCACCTGCAGCATGAAGCGCTTGACGTGACCCGCGCCCAGGAGTGGGTTCGCCGCCTCCGGGCCTATTGCGAGGTGGACGTCGATGCGGCTCTGATCGGCGCCGCGGCCTTCGTGCGTGAGCGCTTCAAGATCCAGTTTTGGGACGCCGCGCTGATCGCCGCGGCGCAACGGCTCAAACTGCCGGTTCTCTATTCGCAGGATATGAGCCATAGGCAAAAATATGGTTCGGTCACCGTCATCAATCCATTCGGGGCGGCGTAAGCAATGAGTCACCACATTTTTACCGTCGGGGAAACGGTGCCCGCGCCTCGCATGCCGATCAATCGCAGCTTCAGAGAACAGCATGTCAATTCTCGTTAACCGCGGCACCAGGGTCATCTGCCAGGGCATCACCGGCAACAACGGCACCTTCCACACCGGGCAGGCCATCGCCTATGGCACGCAGATGGTGGCGGGCGTGACACCGGGCAAGGGCGGAACCACCCACATCGGGTTGCCGGTGTTCGACACCGTCTGGGATGCCAGGCAGGCCACGGGTGCGGATGCCTCCGTGATCTATGTGCCGCCGCCCTTCGCGGCGGATGCCATTCTCGAGGCCATCGACGCCGGGATCCCGCTCATCGTGTGCATCACCGAAGGCATTCCGGTCCTCGACATGGTGAAGGTGAAGCGCGCGCTCACGGGCTCCAGGTCCCGCCTCATCGGGCCGAATTGCCCGGGCGTGCTCACGCCCAACGAATGCAAGATCGGCATCATGCCGGGCAATATCTTCAGGCAAGGCTCCGTGGGCATCGTCTCGCGTTCCGGCACGCTCACCTATGAGGCGGTGTTCCAGACCACGCAGGAAGGCCTCGGCCAGACCACGGCGGTCGGCATCGGCGGCGACCCCGTCAAGGGCACCGAATTCATCGACATGCTGGACATGTTTTTGGCCGACGACGCGACGGAATCGATCATCATGATCGGCGAAATCGGCGGCTCGGCCGAGGAAGACGCGGCGGAATTCATCGCGAAGTCCAGGAAGAAGAAGCCGATGGCCGGCTTCATCGCCGGCCGCACCGCGCCGCCGGGCCGCCGCATGGGCCATGCCGGCGCCATTATCTCCGGTGGCAAGGGCGGGGCCGAATCCAAGATCGAGGCCATGAAGCGCGCCGGCATCGCGGTGGCGGATTCGCCCGCTTTGCTGGGCAAGACGCTGGTCAGGAAGCTGCAGGGCTGATTGATGCACACAGAACCGGTGGCACTCGCCTCCTCGTCCTCTCCCGCAAGGCGGGAGAGGAAGGGGCCCCATGCGCAGCATGGGGGAGGTGAGGGGCCGCTGACTCCGAACGTGGTTCCCCTCACCTATCCCACCGCTTTCGCGGCGGGCCCCTTTCCTCTCCCGCTCCGCGGGCGGGGACCCTTCACGAGGATCATGGGATGAACAAGACCGATCTCACCACTGCCTTCGAGCAAACCTCCTTCCTCTATGGCGGCAACGCCCAATATATCGAGCAGCTCTACGCCAAATATCTGGAGAACCCCGCCGCCGTGGACCCGCACTGGCGGCAATTCTTTGCCGGGTTGGAGGACAGCGCGGCGCAGGTGACCGGGCCATCATGGCAGCGCAAGGACTGGCCCAAGGCTGAATCGGGTGATCTCATATCCGCACTTGACGGCAACTGGCCCATCGCGGCGCCGCCCGCCGCCAAGCCCGCCAAAGGCGCCGCGCCCGAAGCCGCGGCCCCGGCGCTCCCCGCGGATGACGTGCGCAAGGCGACGATGGATTCCGTCCGTGCACTGATGATGATCCGCGCCTACCGCATGCGCGGCCATCTCGCGGCCGATCTCGACCCCCTGCGCCTGAAGGAGCCGGCAAGCCATCCTGAGCTCGACCCCGCCACCTACGGCTTCACCGCCGCCGACATGGACCGCCCGGTCTTCCTGGACAAGGTTCTGGGCCTCGAACGCGCCACCATCCGCCAGATCACCGGCATCCTGAAGCGCACCTACTGCGGCACGCTGGGCGTCGAGTTCATGCACATCTCGGACCCGGAGCAGAAGGCCTGGATTCAGGAGCGCATCGAGGGTGCGGACAAGCCGATCAGCTTTACCGGGAACGGCAAGAAGGCCATCCTCAACAAGCTCATCGAGGGCGAGGGCTTCGAGCAGTTTCTGAACGTCAAATACACCGGCACCAAGCGCTTCGGCCTCGATGGCGGCGAAGCGATGATTCCCGCGCTCGAGCAGATCATCAAGCGCGGCGGCCAGCTGGGCGTCAAGGAAATCGTGCTGGGCATGGCGCACCGCGGCCGTCTCAACGTGCTGGCCAACGTGATGTCCAAGCCCTTCTCGGCCATCTTCCACGAGTTCAAGGGCGGCTCCTCGACGCCTGACGAGGTCGAGGGCTCGGGCGACGTGAAATATCATCTCGGCTCATCCTCCGACCGCGTGTTTGACGACAACACCGTTCATCTCTCCCTCACCGCCAACCCCTCGCACCTCGAGATCGTCGATCCCGTCGTGCTCGGCAAGGCGCGCGCCAAGCAGGACCAGCGCGGCGACAAGGAGCGCAGCTCGGTGCTGCCGCTGCTGATCCACGGCGATGCGGCCTTCGCGGGGCAGGGCGTGGTGGCGGAATGCTTCGGCCTTTCGGGGCTCCGCGGCCATCGCTGCGGCGGCTCCATCCACTTCATCGTCAACAACCAGATCGGCTTCACCACGGCGCCGCACTGGTCCAGGTCCTCGCCCTACCCCTCGGACGTCGCCAAGATGATCGAGGCGCCGATCTTCCACTGCAACGGCGATGATCCGGAAGCCGTCGTCTACGCCGCCAAGATCGCCACCGAGTTCCGGCAGAGGTTCAAGAAACCTGTCGTCATCGACATGTTCTGCTACCGCCGCTTCGGCCACAACGAAACGGACGAGCCGGCCTTCACCCAGCCGCTGATGTACAGGCGCATCGCCAGCCAGCCCACCGTGGTGACGCTTTACGGCAAGCGCCTCATGGATGAAGGCGTGCTCTCGCATGACGAATTCGACGCGATGAAGGCCGCCTACCGCAGGACGCTGGACGAGAACTTCACGGTCGCCGAAAACTACAAGGCCAACAAGGCCGACTGGCTCGACGGCCGCTGGGCCGGCCTCAGGGCCGCGAAGGACCATGAGGAGCCGCGCAAGGGCGACACCGGCGTGCCCGTCGCAACGCTGAGGGAAATCGGCCTCAAGCTCACCCGGACGCCGAAGAGCTTCAAGGTCCACCGCACCATGCAGCGCGTGCTCGACGCGCGCCGCAAGATGATCGGGGACGGCACGGGGCTGGACTGGGCCATGGCGGAGCACCTCGCCTTCGGCTCGCTGCTGCTGGAGGGTTTCCCCATCCGCCTCTCCGGCCAGGACGTGCAGCGCGGCACCTTCTCGCAGCGCCACGCCGTGCTCGTCGACCAGGAAACCGAGAAGCGCTACACGCCGCTCAATCACCTGGCGAAGGACCAGAAGGTCAAGATCGACGCCATCAACTCCATGCTCTCGGAAGAGGCGGTGCTGGGCTTCGAATATGGCTACTCGCTGGCGGAGCCCAACACGCTCACCATCTGGGAAGCCCAGTTCGGCGACTTCGCCAACGGCGCCCAGGTTGTGTTCGACCAGTTCATCTCCTCGGGCGAACGCAAGTGGCTGCGCATGTCGGGCCTCACCGTGCTGCTGCCGCATGGCTATGAGGGCCAGGGGCCGGAACACTCCTCCGCCCGCATGGAGCGCTATCTGCAGATGTGCGCCGAGGACAACATGCAGGTGGCCAACGTCACCACGCCCGCCAACTACTTCCACATCCTCAGGCGTCAGCTGAAGCGCGACATCCGCAAGCCGCTGGTGATCATGACGCCGAAGTCGCTGCTGCGCCACAAGCGCGCCACCTCGCCGCTCTCGATGATGGACGCGGGCGCCACCTTCCACCGCCTGCTGTGGGACGATGCCGAGATGCTGCCGGGCGAGGCAATCAAGCTGAGGCCCGACGGCAACATCCGCCGCGTCATCCTGTGCACCGGCAAGGTCTATTACGATCTCTACGAGGAGCGCGAGAAGCGCGGCCTCGCCGATATCTATCTGCTGCGCATCGAGCAGCTTTACCCCTGGCCGCACAAGGCGCTCATCAACATCCTGTCACGCTTCAAGGGGGCCGAGTTCGTGTGGTGCCAGGAAGAGCCCTACAACATGGGCGCCTGGAGCTATGCGCAGCCCAATATCGAGCGCGTGCTCGATTTCATCGGCGCGAAGCGCGCACGGCCCCGCTATGTGGGCCGCGCGGCTTCCGCCTCCACCGCAACCGGCCTGATGAGCCGGCACCTCAAGGAACTGCGCACCTTCCTCGACGAGGCGCTGGGCGAGAACAAGGCTTAAGGGACAGAGAACATGGCAAAGGAAATCCGCGTTCCGGCTCTGGGTGAATCGGTCACCGAGGCGACGATTGCGAAGTGGTTCAGGAAGGCCGGCGAAGCGGTGAAGGCCGACGAGCCCCTCGTTGAACTTGAAACCGACAAGGTGACGGTCGAAGTCCCGGCGCCGGCCTCGGGCAGGCTCTCCTCCATCTCCGCCGAACCGGGCGTCACGGTGAATGTCGGCGCCCTTCTCGGCATGATCGAGGAAGGCGCGGCCGGCGCCGCCTTGTCGAAACCCGCCGAAGCGCCGAAGAGGGCCGAAGCCGCGGCGCCTGCCAGGGCCGCGGAGCAGACGCTGTCGCCCGCCGTCCGCAAGATGGTGGAAGAAAACAAGATCGATGCCGCCGCCGTTTCCGGCACCGGCAAGGATGGCCGCCTCACCAAGGGCGACGTGATCGCGCATCTCGAAAAGCCCGCTGCGCAAGCCAGGCCGCCGGTTATCCCGGCAACGCCCGCCCCCGCCGCCCGCACGCCTTCGGCTCCGCCGGATGCCGCGCGCGAGGAGCGCGTGAAGATGTCGCGCCTGCGCCTCACCATCGCGCGCCGCCTGAAGGATGCGCAGAACACCGCCGCCATGCTCACCACCTTCAACGAGGTGGACATGACGGCGGCCATGGCGCTCCGCAACCAGTACAAGGACCTGTTCGAGAAGAAGCACGGCGTGAAGCTGGGTTTCATGAGCTTCTTCGTGAAGGCCTGCATCCAGGCGCTGAAGGAAATCCCGGCGGTCAATGCCGAGATCGACGGCGACGACATCGTCTACAAGAACTTCTACAACATCGGCGTGGCCGTGGGCACCGACAAGGGCCTCGTCGTCCCCGTGCTGCGCGACGCCGACATGCTGTCCTTCGCCGGCATCGAGAAGACCATCGCGGAATACGGCAGGCGCGCGCGGGACGGCAGCCTGCAGATCGCCGACATGCAGGGCGGCACCTTCACCATCTCCAACGGCGGTGTTTACGGCTCGCTGATGTCGACGCCCATCCTCAACGCGCCGCAGTCCGGCATCCTCGGCATGCACAAAATCCAGGAACGCCCCGTGGTCGTCAACGGCCAGGTGGCGATCCGCCCGATGATGTATCTCGCCCTCTCCTATGATCACCGCATCGTCGACGGCAAGGAAGCCGTCACCTTCCTGGTGCGCGTCAAGGAAAACCTCGAAGACCCGCAGCGGATGATTCTGGACCTGTGAGGGCATCAAGGAGAGGACCTGCATGACCGACAAGATCGCCATCGTCACCGGCGGCAGCCGCGGCATCGGCAGGGCCGCGGCCCTCAAGCTGGGCGCGGCCGGCTACACCGTCGTCGTCAACTACGCGGCCAACGCCGCCGCCGCTGACGGGGCGGTCGACGCCATCGCCGCCCAAGGCGGCAAGGCCGTGGCCATCAGGGGCGACGTCGCGAAGGAGGCCGACATCCTCGCCCTCTTCGCCGCAGCCGACAAGCTCGGCCCGCTCAAGGTGCTGGTCAACAATGCCGGCATCATGGACCGCCAGAGCCGGCTTGACGAGATGAGCGCCGGGCGCCTGACGCGCCTCTTCGACATCAACATCCTCGGCGCCTTCCTCTGCGCGCGCGAGGCGGTGAAGCGCATGTCGAGGAAGCATGGCGGCAGCGGCGGATCGATCGTCAATCTCGGATCCGCGGCCTCCGTGCTGGGCGCGCCGGGGCTTGGCGTCGAATATGCCGCCAGCAAGGGCGCCATGGACGTCCTCACCATCGGCCTTGGCCGCGAGGTCGCCGCCGAGGGCATCCGCGTCAACGCCGTGCGCCCCGGCATCATCGACACCGAGATTCACGACAGCTCCGGCATTCCCGGCCGCGTGAAGATGATGCGCGAGCACATCCCCATGAAGCGCGAAGGCACGGCGGACGAGGTGGCGGACGCCATCCTGTGGCTGTGCTCGGACCAATCCTCCTATGTCACCGGCTCCATCATCCCCGTGGCCGGCGGACGCTGCTGACAGGAACAACACCATGGCGAACCAGTTCGACGTCACCATCATCGGCACCGGCCCCGGCGGCTATGTCTGCGCCATCCGTGCGGCCCAGCTGGGGCTGAAAGTGGCGGTGGTCGAAAAGCGCGCCACCCACGGCGGCGCCTGCCTCAACGTCGGCTGCATTCCCTCCAAGGCGCTGCTGCATGCCTCAGAGCTCTACGCCGGGTCGAAGCACAGCTTCGCCAGGATGGGCATCAGGGCCGAGACGTCGATCGACTTCCCCAGGATGATGGGCTTCAAGCAGGAGGCCATCGACGGCAACACCAAGGGCGTCGACTTTCTGCTGAAGAAGAACAAGGTCACGGTGTTCCGCGGAACCGGCAAGATCGCCGGGCCCGGCACGGTGACGGTCGGCAATGACACGATCGAGACGAAGAACATCGTCATCGCCACAGGCTCGGACGCAGCGAAGCTCAAGGGCATCGAGATGGACGAGAAGCAGATCGTCTCCTCCACCGGTGCGCTGATGCTGGAGAAGGTTCCGGCCTCGATGGCCGTCATCGGCGCGGGCGTCATCGGCCTCGAGCTGGGCTCGGTCTATGCCCGCCTCGGCGCGAAGGTCACCGTCATCGAATACCTGGACCGCATCCTGCCGGGCATGGACCTCGACGCAGCCAGGAATTTCCAGCGCATCCTCCAGAAGCAGGGCTTCGCCTTCCGCCTGTCCTCAAAGGTCACGGGGGCCGTGAAGGCGAAGGACAAGGTCACCCTCGCGGTGGAGCCTGCCGCGGGTGGCGCGCCTGAGCAGATCGAGGCCGAAGTGGCGCTCGTCGCCGTCGGCCGCACGCCCTACACCGAAGGCCTGGGTCTCGACGCCGCGGGCGTTAAGCTTGACAATCGCGGACGGGTGGAGGTGGACGACCGCTTCCAGACCAGCGTTCCCGGCATCCATGCCATCGGCGACGTCATCCGTGGCCCCATGCTGGCCCACAAGGCGGAGGACGAAGGCATCGCACTCGCCGAAATCCTGGCGGGCCAGGCGGGCCACGTGAACTATGGCGTCATCCCCGGCGTCGTCTACACCAACCCGGAAGTCGCGGCCGTCGGCAAGACCGAGGAGGAGCTGAAGGCGGAAGGCGCGGACTACAAGGCCGGCAAGTTCCTGTTCCTCGCCAACGGCCGCGCCAAGGCCAACCAGACGACGGACGGCTTCGTGAAGGTTCTGGCCGACGCCAGGACCGACCGCGTGCTGGGTGTTCACATCGTCGGCCCCATGGCCGGCGAACTGATCCACGAGGCCGCCGTGCTGATGGAATTCGGCGGCTCCGCGGAAGACCTCGCCCGCACCTGCCACGCGCACCCCACGCTTTCGGAGGCGGTGAAGGAAGCGGCCATGGCGGTGGCGGGCCGGGCGATACATTCCTGAGGTAATTGGCGTCATCCCGGCGCGCGAACGCCTCATCAGACAACTCACCTTCGCCGGGCATGACCCGGCGATCCTTTTCACCCGCCATGGAAGAGGATGCCCGGGTCGACCCCGGGCAAGGTGAGCATTCCCGTGTGGGCGAGTGCCGCGCTACAGCCCCGTCGAAGGACGCGGATTGCTGCCGTCGAAGAACCGCGCGTGGCGGAACGGCGAGGGGTCAACACACGGCGTCTCCCCCGTCACGATCTCCGCCATCAGCTTGCCGGCGCCCGGGCCAAGCCCGAAGCCATGGCCCGAGAAGCCGGTGCACAAATGGAAACCCGGCAGCTTCTCCACTTTCGAGATGATTGGCGCCGCATCCGGCAGCGCGTCGATGGCGCCCGCCCAGCGCTCCGCGATCTTCATGGGCCTGAACACCGGATAATATTCCTTTAGCGCAGCCGCGGCCCTGTCCAGCACGTCGGTCACCGGTTCGGGATCGAGAATGCGCACCTCTTCGAAGGGCGAGACCTCATCCAGCGCCCAGCGCCGCTTCAGCCTGGCCTCCTCGATGAAGCGCTTGCCGAGGCGCAGCCGCAGGCCCTTCCAGTCGAGCATCAGTGCCGGCAGGAATTCGCGGAACAGCCGGAACGAGTCCGGCACGATGTCAGCCACCGAGAAATGATTGTCGGTGATGGTGTAGCCGCCGTCCATGCGCTTCCTGAAGGTGAAGCCGCCGCCGGAGCAGGTCCGCGTCAGCCCGGTGTCGATAGGCGCGGTGCGCATCACCGAATTGACGACGGTGAGCTGCGGCAGCGAAATGCCGAGGTTGTGGCAGAAGCGCCGCGACCATGCGCCGCCCGCCAGAACCACGGTATCGCAGGCGATGGCGCCCCTCTCCGTGACCACCGATGAAATGCGGCCACCCGTCGTCTCCAGCCCGCGCACCGCGCAGTTGGTGAACAGCTTGCCGCCCTTGCGCATGAGCGCCTCCGCCATCAGCGGCACGGCCACGAAGGGTTCGGCGCGGCCGTCGTCAGGCGTATAGAGCGCACCCTTCCAGGGCCTGGTGCAGCCGGGCTGAAGCGCGTTGGCTTCCCGTCCGCCGATCATGCGCGTGGCGAGCCCGGCGGGCTTCGCGATCTTCTCGCACCAGCCGTTCCTGGCGGCCAGCTGCCCGTCCGTCTCGCAGAGATAGAGGATGCCGCAGCGGGTGAAGCCGGTCTGGCCTTCGACGCGCGCGTCCATGCCGTCCCAGATATTCATCGCCACCTGTATCAGCGGAATCTCGCGGGCATCGCGCCCCATCTGGCGGCACCAGCCCCAGTTCCGGCCCGACTGCTCGGCGGCGATCTCGCCCTTTTCCAGCAGCGCCACGTCGATGCCGCGCTCGGCCAGTTCAAGGGCCGTCGACACGCCGGCAACACCGCCGCCGATGACGCAGACTGCGGCCTGTTTGGGAAGCTGTGAACTGGGCTGGACGAGCCTGATGCCGGGCATGATCAAAGTCTAGCGTGGGACCCCGGCAAGTTCCACCCTCAGGCGCGCGGGTGAGCCTTGCGATATTGCTCCAGCAGATGCGCGCGGTTCACTTCCGTATAGATCTGCGTGGTGGACAGGCTGGCATGGCCCAGCAGTTCCTGGATGACGCGAAGGTCCGCGCCATTGGCGAGCAGATGCGTGGCGAAGGAGTGGCGCAGCGCATGCGGCGTCGCGGTCTCCGGCAGGCCAAGCGCGCCGCGCAGGCGGGCAATCAGGAGCTGGATGTTGCGGGCATTGAGCGGCCCACCCTTCTGCCCGCGGAACATCGGCTCACTGGGTTTGAGCGCAAAGGGGCAGAGATCTCGGTACAGCGCCACGGCCTGCCGCACGACCGGCAGCAGCGGCACGAGTCTCGTCTTGTTGCCCTTGCCGGTGATGGTCAGCGCCGGCTGCTCCGCCTGCGCCAGGGTGAGTGACAGGGCCTCCGAGATGCGGAGGCCGCAGCCATACAGCAGCGTCAGCACCGCCTGGTCGCGCGCCAGCACCCAGCGCGGGGTTTCATCTCCAGCCAGCGCTTCGGCCTTTGCCACTTGCCGCGCCTTTTCGGGCGAGAGCGGTTTCGGCACCGCATGCGGCAGCTTGGGCGCGCGCAGGGCGGAGAGGGCCGCGTTGCGGAACAGCCCGGTTTTCTCCGCATGGCGATAAAAGGAGCGCAGGCTTGAAAGCTGCCGCGCCAGCGTGCGGCTCTCCACGCCCTGGTTGCGCCGCCGCGCCATGAAGGCGCGGAAATCTGAGACGGTAAGTTCGGCAAGCTCGCGGTTGCCGGGCGCACCCCCGAGATGATCGCCCATGAACTGCGCGAACTGCCCGAAGTCACGTGCATAGGCTTCGAGCGTCTTTGCCGCCATGCGCCGCTCGGATTTGAGACTTTGCAACCACCCCTGCATAGCAGCGGCGGCATCGGGCGCGAGACTGATGACGAAGTCGGACATGGTGCGGAGAGTATCGTGCAGCGGTAAACATTCGTTAATCACCCGCTTGAGGCCATAATCACGTCTTCAGGCTATAATCACGTCTTCAGGCCGTCATCCCGGCGAAAGCCGCGACCCCGCTTTCTCACCATACTCGCTGACCCAAAGCTGGGCCCCGGCTTTCGCCGGGGGGACGGCATTATTGAGTATCGATGAGCGGCGCCCGCGGACTCGCGTGTCTGGGCATCTCGCCCGTCAGCCGCGGATCGGGATGCACTTCGACCATCACCGCATAGGGCCGGAAGCCCGAGCGCTGGTAGAAGGCCGGCGCATTGGGATGGTCGTAGTTGCAGGTGTGCAGCCAGAGCCGCGTGATGGGCCGCGCCCAGGCCCGCGTCAGGGCCTCATTCATCAGGAAGCGGCCGGCACCGCCGCCGACGGCGGAGGGCACGACGCCGAAGAAGGAGAGTTCGCACTGGCCCTCCCCGCGGAAATCGAGTTCGAGCAGGCCGATGTCGGCTCCCTCCTTCACCAGCGCCAGGCAGAGCACGTCCGGGTGTCCGATAATCGCGGAGAGCTTCTCCTCCGGCAGGATGAGACGCGAGAACCACATGATGTCCTGCCCGATGGCGCGGAACAGCGCGCGGAAGCGTTCAGCACCGGCAGCCCCCATGCGCTCCAGCGTGAAGCCCTGCTCCGGCACGGGCCGCAGCGCCGGTCTCGCCGTCATCTCGAGGCAGGTCACCACATTGGCGAGGTGGCCTTGCGGCAGCGGGTGATAGCCCTCGGGAAGCGGCCTCGGATGAAACGTCGCCATGGATCGGTCACGACCGCCCGGACATGGATGTCAGCGCATGGTCGGGATCGAGAACTGCGCCCCTTCCTTGATGCCCGAGGGCCAGCGCGCCGTCACCGTCTTGGTCTTGGTGTAGAAGCGCACCGAGTCTGGGCCATGCTGGTTCAGGTCGCCGAAGGCCGAGCGCTTCCAGCCGCCGAAGGTGTGATAGGCCAGCGGCACCGGGATCGGCACGTTGACGCCCACCATGCCGATCTGGCAGCGCGAGGCGAAGTCGCGCGCCGTGTCGCCGTCGCGCGTGAAGATCGCGGCGCCATTGCCATATTCATGGTCATTCACCAGCTTCAGCCCCTCGTCATAGGTCTTCGCACGCACCACGGAGAGCACGGGCCCGAAGATCTCCTCCCTGTAGATCTTCATGTCCTTCGTCACATTGTCGAACAGCGTGCCGCCGAGGAAGAAGCCGTTCTCGTAGCCCTGCATCCTGAAGCCGCGGCCATCGACCTTCAGCGTGGCACCTTCCTTGACGCCCTGGTCGATGTAACCCACAACGCGGTCCAGCGCCTGCCTGGTGACGAGCGGGCCGTAATCCGCCTCGCGGTCCGTGGAAAGCCCCACCTTCAGCTTCCCGACACGCGGCACAAGCTTCTCGACCAGCGCATTGGCGGTTGCCTCGCCCACCGGCACCGCCACCGAGATCGCCATGCAGCGCTCGCCGGCCGAGCCATAGCCCGCGCCGATCAGCGCATCGACCGTCTTGTCCATGTCGGCGTCGGGCATGATCAGCATGTGGTTCTTGGCGCCGCCGAAGCACTGCGCGCGCTTGGCCGCGCCGGTGGCGCGCGAATAGACATAATGCGCGATCGGCGTCGAGCCCACGAAGCCCACCGCCGCGATGTCCGGATCGTCGAGAATGCCGTCGACGGCTTCCTTGTCGCCATTCACCACATTGAAGATGCCGGCGGGCAGGCCCGCCTCGAGGAAGAGTTCAGCAAGCCGCATCGGGCAGGACGGGTCACGCTCCGAGGGCTTCAGGATGAAGGCATTGCCGCAGGCAATCGCCGGTGCGGCCTTCCACAGCGGGATCATGGCCGGGAAGTTGAAGGGCGTGATGCCGGCTGCGATGCCGAGCGGCTGGCGCATCGAATACATGTCGATGCCGGGGCCTGCACCGTCGGTGTATTCGCCTTTGAGAAGATGCGGAATGCCGCAGGCGAATTCGACGACCTCGACGCCGCGCTGCAGGTCGCCCAGCGCATCGGGGATGGTCTTGCCGTGTTCCATGGAAATCAGCGTGGCGATTTCCTCGGCATGGGTGCGGGCGAGTTCAAGAAACTTCATCATCACCCGGGCGCGCACCTGCGGGTTCCTGGCGGCCCATTCGGGCTGGGCCGCCTTGGCATTCTCGACCGCGGCGCGGAGTTCGGCGGGCGAGGCCAGCGCAACCTTCGCCTGAACCTCGCCGGTGTTGGGGTTAAAGACATCGGCGAAGCGGCCAGACGTGCCCGCCACATGCTTGCCGCCGATGAAATGTCCGATGTTCTTGACCATGAAGGCCATCCTCCAAACTGAAACAAAACGGTTGCGCAACCTAAATCCCCCCCGCCACCCCGGCAAGGGTCAGCCTCACAATGAAAGTGAAGCCAGAACGCATGGCGCTGCAACCGCGAAGAGCCATGTGCAAAGCGCATGGATCATTCATTAAGCCTTCGCCGCATTGCAACATAATCTTTATTTCGTCGGACGAATTTAAGTTCAGGCAGGAAAAGCTAACAATGCAGCGTCAGCTCCGGATCTACCGCATCCGCAAGCTCTGGCCGCTTGAGACCGGGGCGTTCCGCCGCCATTTACTGCGGCTTGACCCCGAAACCCGCCAATTCCGCTTCGGAACCCCGGTGAACGACAATTTCCTGAACGCCTATGCCGAAACGGCCTTCCGCATCGGCTCAGTGGTCTATGGCGCCTTCATCAGGCGTGAGATGTATGCCTCGGCGGAGCTCCGCTCGCTCCATGCCGTGGGCGACGTGATGGCGGAAGCCGCCTTGATGACGGCGAGGCCCTGGGCGAGATCGACACCGACCCGCCGACGGCTCTTTCAATCCTCGGCGAGGCGATGCACGACACCGGCGATTTCGTAACGGCAGTGTTCGACTGGTCGCCTATCGCGGCGTCGGCGCCGTCGGCACCCACGAATATCCGTCATCATCGAGAATGACGCATTCGCGAAGCCCGTGCGCCTTGTCGAGTGAGCCCGCCAGCACCGTGAAGCCCAGCTCGCGCGCCTTTGCTTCCGCCCGGTCCGGGTCACAGCCGAAAATCCGCAGTTCCACGCCCGCCCCGCGCGCCTCCAACCCGGCGACGAGGCCGGACAGCGGGTGCCCGCGATAGGAACGGTCGGCATGGAACATGAAGTCCTGCCCCTGCCAGCGCAGGGCGGCGAAATCCTCATTGTCATAGAAGCTGGTGGCGCCCAGCACCTCCTTTGCGAAGGTCACGGCGCGCGGCACGTCGGTCACCAGCAGGTTGAAGCCGAGGCCCCTGAGGCTTCGGCCATATTCGGCGGCATTCGGTTCGGGATTGGTATCGCTCATGAAGCAATGTGAACACTGGCACGTTCGGCGTGCAAGTTCCACTTCACGGCGCAGGCGGGAATCCGCTTCGGGTCGGCAATGCCATGGCGCTTCATGGCGATGAGGAAGACCACCGCCGCATCGGCCACGGCCTCGGACAGATCGGCCGCGGGCAGACCCTCCTCCAGCAGTTCCATCAGGTGCAGCGCCGCGGCGTCGCTGAGTTCGGCGGCCTCGCCCGCGGTGAGATCATCCGCCGCCTGCCAGCTCTGGGCCAGGTCGTCGTCATCCATCTCGGCGACAAGCTGAGCCCCGATGGTGAAGGCCAGCCGCCCCGCCTGGGGCCGATAGCCGGGCGATACGAGCGTAAACGAGTCTTCCGGCAGGGACGGGGACATGAAACACCTCAAGCAACACACAGGCCCCATCCTGCGCCCGATGCTTTGCGGGATGGTTAACACCCCTTGTGCGAAGCTTGCGGAATTTGAGGGAAGCGGGAAAGCAAGCCGCAGCAACTTCCCCTTCTCCCGTTGGCGCGAGCCAATGGGAGAAGGACCCGTGGCCGTCACCGCGCTGCATAAGCCAACGCACGCCATATTGCCCGATAAGCATCAAGCCCCGGCACATCGGCCGGCGTCACCTCGGCCATCCTGATGGCGATCGCCGGCAGCCTGCCATTCTCGATCATCGCCAGTGCCGCCGCCCCCGCGGTGGTGCCGTCACGCAGGGCAGACGCCTTCACCTGCTGTGCGGGCCTGAGTGCCGCCAGCACGCCAAGCAGCACCGGGTTCTGCGAGAAGGGCCCATCGACGATGATGCCGTCCTTCGACGCAATGGCATCGAGCTGCTCTGACACCATCAGCGCGCAATAGAGCGCCGCCAGCGTGGCGCGCTCCTCCGCACTCTCTGCCGCGGGCCCCTTCACACAGCCTTTTCCAGCTGAGCCGGGCGCAGGCCCGCTGGTCATGGTGAAGGACGGCACGGCGTATGTGCCGCGCGCCACCAGTGCGGCCACGCAGGCGAGGCTTGCCGCTTCCGCCGGCGCGCCATTGGCCACCGCGGCGAATTCCATGCCGCCGAAGAAGCGGCTGCAGCACACGTTGCGGCCCAGCACGTCGGTGTTGGTGTTGGTGTCGCGCGCCGGGTCCAGCACGTCCACGCTCGTCGACGGATCGAAGCTGATGCTCCACGTGCCGGTCGAAACCAGCGTGAAGCGGTCAAGCCCGGCGCAGACATAGCGCATGAAATTGGCCGTCGAGTCATGCACGCCGCCGAGCACGCGGGCCGCGCCGCGGAAGCTTGCGCCGCGGAACTCATCCTTAAGCGTCCCGATCGTCTCCCACGCCTTGGCGCGGGGCGCATAAAGCCTGTCCCAGCCCAGCCGCCTTGCGGTGCTCGAAGGTTCCTGCGCGCGGATGTCGAGGAGATGCGTCTGGCAGGCCATGGAGGAAATCTCGGTCACCGCAACCCCGCTCAGCCGGAAGCCCACATACTGGATCCACGGCAGCAGCGTCCTCACCCTGGCGAAGTCATCCGGCCAGGCCCGCTGCTGCCAGTAGAGCTGCAGTCCGTGGGTGATCGCCATCGGCAGCAGCGGGCACAGCGCCTCCTCGAAGCCCGGCATGATCTTCTCGTAATCCGCCACGACCGCCGGCGGCGGCTCGCTGGTATAGTCCATCACGGGGAGCGCCAGCCTGCCCTCCGCATCGAGGCAGGCCATGGCCGCGCCATGCGCCGTGGGCACGACCGCATCGATGGGCAGCATGGCGTCAAGCTCGGGCAGTGCGCTCCGGCACAGCGCCACCATCGGCTCGGGGTCGATGTGCTTGTAGGGCGGCGCGGGCACATGCCGACTCGGCGCCTTGCGCTCGGCCAGCAACTCGCCCGCCCCCGAAAACAGCGCGATCTTGGTGTTGGTGAAGCCCACATCCACCACCGCGATGCCGCGCAAGCCGTCCTGCCCCATTCGCCTCGTCCTGCCGTTTTAGCCAGTCTCTCGCATCCGCCGCATGGGCGTCAATCGCCCCGGGCACTTGAAGGGGCGGGCGGCCCGGGTCTATAGCCATGCACCTGACAACCCGTCCGGAGACCCGTCCACATGGCCAAGCTGAAGTATCCCGACCTCCGCCGGGCGGTGATCAACACCTGCCTCAGGATGAACGAGGAAGGGATCAACCAGGGCACCTCCGGCAATGTGAGCGTCCGCACCCCGGAAGGCTTTCTGATCACGGCCTCGGGCATCCCCTATGCCCGGATGAAGCCCGAACACATCGTCGAGATGGACCTGGACGGCGGCTATATCGGCGAGTACCTGCCCTCCACCGAGTGGCGCATGCATCTCGACATCTTCAGGCGCCGCGCCGAGGCGGGCGCCATCGTCCACACCCATTCGATCTATGCCACCGCACTCGCCTGCCTCAGGATGGACATTCCCGCCTTCCACTACATGATCGGCATTGCCGGGGGCTCCGACATCCGCTGCTCGGACTATGCCGAGTTCGGCACGCCGGAACTTTCGAAAGTGATGCTGAAGGCGCTGGAAGACCGCTCCGCCTGCCTCCTCGGCAACCATGGCCAGATCGCCTTCGGCCCCGATCTGGAAAAGGCGCTGTGGCGGGCGGGCGAGGTCGAAACCATCGCGCAGCAGTATTGGGCGGCCCTGCAGGTGGGCAAGCCCGTCATCCTCAAGGCGAACCAGATGGGCACCGTGCTGGCGCGCATGAAGACCTATGGCAAGCAGTCGGGCGAGTTCAAGACGACCGATGCCGCATCGGTCACCGGCCTGGAGCGCCGCGATGCGCCGGGGACGCCCGCCGCGAAGAAGAGAGGCGCGGCGAAGCGGTGATCGCAGGTGTCTCCCCGCTCGTTGCCGAACTCAAAGCCCGCGAAGAGGCGGGCAAGACCGTGACCATCGGCCTTGCCGGCTGCGGCCAGATGGGCGCCGACATCATGGTGCAGCTGAACCGCATGCCCGGCCTGCGCCTGGGCGCCGTGGCCGAAATGCGCCCGCCCCAGGCCAGGGCCGCCGCCGCCATGGCGGGCTTCACGGAAGACCGCACCGTCTACGCCGAGACGCCGTCGGCCGTCGATGCCGCGATCGGGACCGGTCGCATCGCCATAACGTCAGACCCGGCGGTGCTCGCCAGGTCCTCGCGCATCGACGTGGTGATCGACGCCACGGGCAATCCCAACACCGGCGCGCAATTCGCGCTCGACTCGATCGCCAACGGCAAGCATGTCGTCATGCTCAATGTCGAGGCCGACATCACCATCGGCCGCCATTTGCACGGGGAGGCCAAGCGCGCCGGCGTCGTCTACACCGGTGCTGCAGGCGACGAGCCCGCCGCCACGCTGGAGTTGATCGGCTTCGCCCAGTCCATCGGCCTTGAGGTCGTCTGCGCCGGCAAGGGCAAGAATAATCCGCTCAAATGGGACGCCGTCCCCGCCGACTACGAGGCGGAGGCCAGATCCCGCAACATGAATGCCCGCATGCTGGTCGAATTCGTCGACGGCTCCAAGACCATGGTGGAGATGGTGGCGATCGCCAACTGCACCGGCCTCGTGCCGGACGTGCCCGGCATGCATGGCCCCGCGGCGGCGGGAGACGAACTCGCCTCGGTGCTGATCCCGAAGGAACATGGCGGCGTGCTCTCCAGGAAGGGCTGTGTGGATTATTCCATCGGCAAGGGTGTGGCCCCCGGCGTCTTCTGCATCGTGACGACGGATCACCCGCGCCTGCAAGAGCGCCTCATCGACCTCAAGGTCGGCAAGGGTCCCTATTTTGCCCTGACGCGCCCCTATCATCTCACCAGCCTCGAAGTGCCGCTCTCCGCCGCCCGCGCCGTGCTGCATGGCCAGGCCGACATGGCGCCGCTGGCTCAGCCCGTGGCCGAATGCGCCACCGTCGCCAAGCGCGATCTTTCGCCGGGCGAAAACCTCGGCCGCATCGGCGAAACGGATTACCGCGCCTGGGCCATGACCCACGCCGAGGCCCGCAACGCCAACGCCGTGCCCCTGGGCCTCGCCCAGGGGGCGAAGGTGCTGAAGGCGATCAAGTCCGGCGAGCCCCTCACCTACGGCAATTGCGCACCCGATGAGTCGCTCCTCATCACCCAGATCCGCCGCCGCCTGGACCAGTCCGACACGCGCTTGCACGCGCTGTAAGACAGCCAAACGAGGATTTTTTCAAAGGTCGGTAATCGCTTAGTGGAGCAGGCTGTCCTCTAGCTTTTGTTTGACCGCGACCGCCTCACCATCCATAGAAGCCAGACGTATCTCGGAGTTAATTACTCGTGATAACGTCCTTTCCTTGATGTCGGCAGGCTTTGCCTTTTCAAGAACTAGCATCGCGCGCACGTTAGATAGCAATTGTTTTTTCTGTTCATTGACGAACAAAAGTGCCTCTAACGCCTTGACTTCGGATGTGCCCGCGAAAATGGCCAGAATTCTTCCGTCACGACCTTCGACAACAATGTCGACGATGTAGTCCTTCATGGTTTCGCGAATAGGTTCACCAATTCTGATCCGGGCCGTACCACTGAATTGGGCTTCGACCAGCTTGATGAGGTCTTCCTTAAACCTGCTTCGAACCCTATTCTTTGCCAGTAGAGAAAGATCAAAGACTCGGTTCATCAGCGACATGAATGAAATCGCCCTGGCCGGAATTTCGTCTTCAAGAAAATATTCTGTATGCAGTACTGAGCCAGCTTCGTCATAGCTGGCTTGGTGAGTTCGAAGCAAATCTGCTAGAGCCTCCAGACGACTCTCGCTATCAAAATCGACTCCTACTGCTTCCAAGGCGGCGACAGTTTCGCCATCATCTTCAAGTCTATAAAACTTGCTGTCAGCTGAGCTTCTACGGATGTAGATTGCAATACTCTCACCGTCATCCTTAAGAAAAGGGGTCTTGAGGACATATCCCAGAGGCACAGTCCGCAGCTGTAGCTCTGAACAAATCGCTTCACAGAAGTTTTCTCTGTTCATATTAGATCGCCCTGAGCCTTGAAGCGAAAGCGCTCTGCAGCCACCGACACACCAGACCTGATCGTAACGTTAAAATCTGTTCTTGAATGTTTGGCGTGCCTAGCCGGCCAACGGCGAGCGGTCTTCCTCGCATAACCCGGTTCCACTCTTGAATGATCATCTAACTTTAGGTGACAATGCCAACCGGGTTCTGAAGCGTGGTACTCGAACTGACAGAGCACTCGCATGTCGCCGTTGTCCTCAACGCCCAGCGTTGCGCGAAAAATCTGTTTGTCCTCATTCAAGATGATTAGCACTCGACATACCTCGCCGACGCATTGGAATCGCACTACGCGCCATTTGTAATCTGGGCCATATTTGTATCGCTTGTTCGACAACCCGGATAGAGGGAAGGCCGAACGTGGTACATGACCTTCCTGCCACTTTCCTTCGTCCAACGTGATTTTGACCCCTCTCAGAACTTCCTTCAGGTTCATATGGCGACCTCGACCCGTTTTTTACTTCCGGTTGTTTTCACCTCCATATCAGGAAAGTGAATCGCATTGAAACCCGTTACTTTGGCATTTGGGGGCATCTGCTAGGGGCAACCGTCGCACTGCAACATACTGTTTGCGCTGCGATATCCTGCGCCATTTGGCTGCGCGCCGTTGACTTGCGGCCAATTCCCCTGCACTTTTGCAATTCAAAAATGACAAATACGATTGCCCGCAACGCCGGGAATGGGAGCCGTGCTGATGACTGCCGATTCCGCCAGCCCCGTTGGCGCCGCGCCGGAGCGCCGTCCGTGGCTGCCGCACTGGCTGACGTCGGAGAGCCCCTTGCCCTGGCTGTTGCCGACGGCGGCGCTGATGGCGGTTTTCGGCATCTATCCGCTGATCTATGCGATAACACTGTCGCTCTACAAGAGGAACGCCGCCACCCGGAAGATGACCTTCGACCCCACCCACAACTGGACCAAGATCCTCGCCGACGAGCGCGTGTGGAATGCCATCTACAATACCTTCCTCTATACCGGCGTGGCGCTGGTCTTCCAGCTGGTGCTGGGCATGCTGATTGCGCTGCTGCTCGATTCGGACCGCAAAGGCTACGGCGTGCTGCGCGCCATGATGACGCTGCCCCTCGTCATCCCGCCCGCCGTCACCGGCATGATGTTCCTCCTCATGCTCAACGGCTCCTTCGGCGTGTTGAGCCGCGGGCTGATCGCGCTTGGGGTCTTTCCGCCCGGCTTCTCCATTCTGGGCACGGCCAACACCGCCATGGCCGGCGTGCTGCTGGCGGAAATCTGGCAGTGGACGCCCTTCATGGTTTTGATCATGCTGGCGGGCCTGCGCTCGCTGCCGAAGGAACCTTTCGAGGCCGCCGCCATCGACGGCGCCAGTGCATTCCAGGCCTTCTTCAGGCTCACCCTTCCGATGATGTCGAAGGTCATCGCCATTGCGGTGCTGATCCGCGGCATCGACCTGTTCCGCGCCTTCGACTATGTGAAGGTGATGACGGATTCGGGGCCAGGCACCGCGACGGAGACGCTCACCTCCTATGCCGGCCGCATCTATTTCGGCAATGCCGATTTCCCCTATGCCTCCACCGTGGCGCTGCTGACGCTGGTCATCGTCATCGTCGTCTCGACCCTGTTCATGCGGATCTTCAGGGTGAGGCTCTGATGGAAACCCCGCGCGCCCTGCAGATCCTGCGCGATGTCACGGCCATCCTCGTGGTCGGCCTCTTCATGTTCCCCATTTTCTGGTGGGCGCTGACCTCGATCAAGCCGGCCTATGCGATCTTCGACAAGGACCGCGTCAACTTTTTCGATTTCGCGCCGACCTTCATCAATTACGGCGTGACGCTGCTCGGCATGTCGCGCTCGGAGATGGCCATCGACCAGGGCATCGGCATGGGGGTGGGCGGCGGCGGCGCCTATGATTCGCGCCAGTCGATCCTCGAATCGGTCATCGTCTCGCTCGGCGCCACGGCCATCACCATGAGCGTCGCTGTCTTCGCGGCCTATGCCATCTCGCGCATGATGTTCCGCGGCCGCGGCCACTATCTCAACTGGGTGCTGGGCCAGCGCTTCATGCCGCCCATCGCCATCCTCGTGCCGCTCGTCACGATCTACAAGACGGCGGGCCTGCGCGACACGGACAACCTCGCCATGGGCTATCTCGGCCTCATGATGATCTATGCGCTGATGAACCTGCCCATCGCCGTGCTCCTCATGAAGTCCTTTCTCGACGACGTGCCGAAGGATGTTGACGAGGCGGCGATGATCGACGGGGCCACCCGCTTCCAGACCTTCCGCAAGGTGGTGCTGCCGATGGTCAGGGGCGGCATCGCGGCCTCGGCCGTCCTCGTCTTCATCTTCAGCTGGACCGAGTTCCTGCTTTCGCTGTTCCTCACGACGGAGATCCGCACCGTTCCGGTGAAGATCCAGACCTTCGTGACCTCGACGGGCAATGAATGGGGCTTCATCGCGGCGCTCGGCACCGCGGCGATCATCCCGAGCTTCATCTTCATCCTGCTCGTCCAAAAGAATCTGGTGCGCGGCCTCACCCTTGGCTCGCTGAAAGAGTGATCCGCGCGCGAGAACCCAAAGCTCAAACCCATGGGAGGATTTCAATGAGCTTCAAAGACCACGACAAGAAGACGTTCATCGCCGATACGGCCCGCGACTTTGCCGCCCGCCGCATCTCCAAGCGCGATTTCATGAAGAAGATGGCGCTCGCCGGCGTCGGCTTCTCGGCCTTCTCGGCAGGCCTTCTCGGCAACAGCCGCGGCTTCCGCGGCAATTTGGGGCTCATCGGCACCGAGGCCATGGCGCAGGATGCGTCCATGACGCAGTGGCTGAAGGACGTGGGCGCCCCCTTCAAGGGCGCCAAGATCCGCTACACCTCGGAAGCAACGCCCCCCACCGTCGTGCTCGACCAGATCAAGAAGGAATTCACAGAGCCGACGGGCATCGAGGTGGAGGTCGAGATCGTTCCCCTGGAGCAGGTTCTCGCCAAGGCCACGCAGGACGTGCAGGGCCAGCTCGGCACCTATGACCTCTATTACCTTGACCAGTCCTGGGTGGCCACCTTCGCGCAGGACACCATCGATCCGGTGCAGTACTACAAGGACAAGCCGAACCTCGCCATGCCGGGCTTTGACTGGGACGACTTCTCCAAGCCGCTGGTCGAAGGCCTCGCCATGTATGACGGCAAGATGGTCGGCATTCCCTTCGACATCCCGATCTTCATGCTCATGTACCGCAAGGACGTTCTGGAGAAGCACGGCATCGCGGTGCCGAAGACGGAGGAGGAGTTCACCGCCGCCATCAAGAAGATCACCGAGGCGGAGAAGGCCAACGGCATGTACGGCACCGGCCTTCAGGCCAAGTCCGGCCACTATTCGCTGAACTGCGACTGGACCCAGATGGTGTGGAACGCCGGCGGCTCGATCTTCGGCGCCGACAAGAAGTTCAAGGGCAATGACGAGGCCGGCATCCGGGGCCTCGCGCTGTACCAGGAATGGGCGAAGAATGCCCCGCCGGAATCGCTCAACTCCACCTGGGACGGCCAGTTCCAGATGATGGCGTCCGGCCAGTGCGCCCTCGTCCAGTCCTGGGACGAGTTCTTCCCCGGCCTCGACGGCAAGGACTCCAAGGTGCAGGGCCTGTGGATGCCGGCGAAGCCGCTCACCGGCAAGGACCTTCGTCCGAAGTCCGAAGTGGGCTTCGGCGAAGTGCCGAACCGCGCGCATCAGGGCGGCTCGGTGCTCGGCCTGTCGAAATACTCCAAGAACGTCGACGCCGCGTGGATCTTCATGCAGTGGGCTTGCTCGAAGGATGTGATGACCCGCTGCACGCTCATCGGCGGCTTCGCGCCGATGCGCATCTCATCCTTCACCGATCCGCGCGTTGCGGCGAAGGCTGTCGTGGGCCCCGGCACCACGCGCCATCTCGAGCTGGTGAAGTGGATCATCGACAACGACATGGCGTCCGAGCCCGACATGCCGCTGTGGGCCGGCTTCTCGAACAACGAGATCCCGGTGAACCTCGGCAAGCTGCTGACCGGCCAGGACTTCGGCGGCGACCCGAAGAAGTGCATGGACACGATCGCCGCGGCGATCGATGCCGCCGTGGCCGACGCCGGGCTCTAAAGCATTTTCAGGTCAAGTGGGCACCGGTTGACCGTCGAAAATGCGGCCAGACAAAGCATTTTCAGGTCAAGTGGACACCGGTTGACCGTCGAAAATGCGGCCAAGCAAAGAGATGGAGCAGGTTTCGATTCCGCTGAACCGAAACCTGCTCTGAACCACGCCACGCGGAGGCGGCACAGCGCATCGTGCGGGCAAGCGGCAACGCTTGCGAAGCGTAAGGTGCGCCAGAGTTGAAAGTCTGGCGCAACGTCCTGCCCTCAAGCGCCATGCGCTTGAGGGTCCGTTGCGCAGGCCGCCTCCGTCTTCACCCCGGAAAGAAGCCTCACGTCCCATGCGCCCCGATCTCGTCATCGGCATCGACAGTTCGACCACGGCCACCAAAGCCATTGCCTTCGATGCAAGGGGCCGCATCGTCGCGGAAGGCAGAGCGCCCATTGCGCTGTCCAACCCGCATCCCGGCTGGTTCGAGCAGGAGGTCGGCGACTGGACCGGCGCGCTCACCAGGGCGCTGAGGCAGCTGTTGAAGAAGATCGACGCAAAGCGCGTCGCGGGCCTCGCCATTTCCAACCAGCGCGAAAGCTTCGCGCAGTTCGACGCCAGGGGCAAAGCCCTCCGCCCCGGCACGCTGTGGCTCGACGAGCGCGCCCAGAAGGAAGTCAAGGACATCGTGTCCGAACTCGGCGCCGACACGCTGCACCGAGTCTCCGGCAAGCCCGCCGACGTCACCCCCTGCCTCTATCGCTGCCGCTGGCTCTCAACCCACATGCCGAAGCTCTGGGGCAGGACCGCCAAGACGGCGGAGGTGCACGGCGTCCTCACCCATTTCCTCACCGGCCAATGGGCCACCTCCACCGCCTCGGCCGATCCCATGGGCCTCCTCGACGCCAGCGCCTATGACTGGTCGGACGTTCTGCTCAAGGCCGCGCGGCTGACGCGCGAGCAGCTGCCGCGGCTCCATCGCCCGGGTGACATCATGGGCGGGGTGACGGCCGAAGCCGCCAGGCTCACCGGCCTCAAACCCGGAACCCCCGTCATCGCCGGCGGCGGCGACGGGCAATGCGCCGGCACCGGCGCCAACACATTCCTTGAGGGCCGCGCCTATGTGAACCTTGGCACCGCCGCGGTCTCGGGCAGCTATGGCAGGCACTATGCCGTGCACCGGTCCTTCCGCACCATGATGGCGGTGGGCGAGGAGGGCTTCTCCTTCGAAACCGCAATCCGCACCGGCACTTTCCTCGTCAACTGGATGGTGGAGCGTCTGTTCAATGTGAACCCGGGCAAGCACCCGGCCATCTTCCAGGCGCTGGAGGCGGAAGCCGCCGCCTCCCCCATCGGCGCTCACGGCCTTGTGCTGGTGCCCTACTGGTCCGGCGTGATGACGCCCTACTGGGACTCGGCCGCCCGCGGCGTCATCGCCGGTCTTTCGGGCAACCACTCGCGCGGCGATGTCTATCGCGCGCTGCTTGAAGGCGTGGCGCTGGAACAGGCGATGATGACCAACCAGGTGGCGGATGCCACGACACCCATCACGCATTTCGCCGCGGTGGGCGGCGGCTCGCGCTCCGACCTGTGGTGCCAGATCCTGGCGGATGCCTCGGCGCGCGAGGTGAAGCGGCTGGAAACGGCGGAAGCCTCCGCACTGGGCGCCGCCATGGCGGCTGCCAGGGGTGCGGGCTGGTACAAGAGCCTCCCGCAGGCCTCCGCCGCCATGTCCGGCAAGCCGTCGAAGACCTTCCGCCCGCGCAAGAAGGATAAGGCCCGCTACCAGGACCTGCTCGCCATCTATGCCGAACTCTGGCCGAAGCTCTCCGGCTGGAACCAGAAACTCGTCGATTTCTCGCGAAGCGCACGGAAATGACCGACTGGAACGAACTGATCAGCGATGTGGTGGCGGGCCGCTGGCAGGACCCCGCCACGGGGAAGACCGCCACCGTCCCTTTCGAGGTGATCCGCATCGAGGAAGACCTCGATGGCGGCGAGGCCGACGTGCTGGCCCCTTTGAATCTCGGCAGGCGCATCGCGGTGGTCTCGGACGTCAACACGCATGAGGCCATGGGCCGCCGCGTCGCCAGGCGCCTGAAGTCGCTCGGCGCCGTCGAGGAACTCGTTCTCCCCGGCGACACCCACTGCGACGAACCGACCATCGCCATGGTGCGGGAGAAGACGCGCCACGCCGATGCGCTGGTCGCGGTGGGCTCCGGCGCCCTCTCTGACACCTGCAAATTCGCCACCTTCAAGGACGGACGGAAATACGCCACCTTCGGCACGGCCGCCTCGATGAACGGCTATGCCGCCTCCACCGCCTCGGTGACGCTGGCGAACGGCTACAAGACCTCGCTTCCCGCCCATGCCCCGCGCGGCATCTTCCTCGACCTGAAAGTCTCCGCCGCCGCGCCGCACTGGCTCTCCGCCGCGGGCCTCGGCGACTCGCTCTGCCGCCCCACCGCGCAGGTCGAATGGTGGGCCTCGCACCGCCTGTTCGGCACCTTCTATTCGGGCGTGCCCTACACCCTCACCGGCGGCGACGAGCCCCGCATGATCGACAACGCGGCGGGCCTCAAGACCCATGATATCGCCGCCAACGGCCATCTCCACCGCGTGCTGACGCTCTGCGGCCTCGGCGTCTGCTTCACCGGCGTGTCGCACCACGGCTCGATGGGCGAGCATCAGGTGTCGCACTGGATCGACATGTTCGCCGGCGGAAAGCATCCGGGGTCAACGCATGGCCAGCAGGTGGGCGTGGCCTCGCTCGCCATCGCGCGCCTCCACCATGAGCTTCTTGCCCTCGACCAGCCGCCGCTGATCAGGGCGACGCACATCGAGGAAAAGGAATTCGTCGCCCGCTATGGCGAGGCCATCGGCCGCATGTGCCATGCCGAAGCCAGGAAGAAATCCTTCGACCGCGCCGGGGCCGAAGCCTTCAACAGGAAGCTCGCCGCCATGTGGCCGCAGCTCCGCGGGGAACTGCGCCCCATGCTCATGGATCCGGCGAAGATGAAGGCGGCGCTCGCCGCGGCCGGGGGCCCGACCACGGCCACCGAGCTCGGCCTCGACCGCCAGGTGTGGCGCGATGCCATGAAATTCGCCCGCGATGTCCGCAACCGCTGGTCCTTCCTCGACTTGGCGGACGATGCCGGCCTGCTCGACGATTTCCTCGCCCGCGATGAACAATAGGACCGTAGAATGTCATCGGTAACGATCAAGAACGTCAGGAAGAACTACGGCAACCTCGAGGTCGTGCACGGCATCGACCTCACGATCGACGACGGGTCCTTCGTGGTGCTGCTCGGGCCCTCCGGTTGCGGCAAGTCCACCCTCCTGCGCATGATCGCGGGGTTGGAAAGCGTCACCTCGGGCGACATCGAGATCCAGGGCCGCCGCGTCAACAAGGTGCACCCGAAGGACCGGAACATCGCCATGGTGTTCCAGAACTATGCGCTCTACGCCCACATGAAGGTCAGGGACAACATGAGCTTCTCCCTGCAGCTCGCCAGGCGTCCGCAGTCCGAGATCGACGAGAAGGTGAAGTGGGCGGCGAAGATCCTGAACCTCGAACCTTACCTGGACCGCTACCCGCGCGAGCTTTCGGGCGGCCAGCGCCAGCGCGTCGCCATGGGCCGCGCCATCGTTCGAAATCCCGCCGTCTTCCTCTTCGACGAGCCGCTCTCCAATCTCGACGCCAAGCTGCGCGTGCAGATGCGCACCGAGATCAAGGAGCTGCACGAGCGCCTCAGGACCACCACCGTCTACGTCACGCATGACCAGATCGAAGCCATGACCATGGCCGACAAGATCGTCATCCTGCGCGACGGCCATATCGAACAGGAAGGCTCGCCGCTCGAAGTCTATGACAGGCCGGCCAATCTCTTCGTCGCCGAATTCATCGGCTCGCCGTCGATGAACCTCCTGAAGGGCGAGGTCACGTCCGATGGCGTGCTCCTGGGCGAAGGCACGGTGCTGCCGCTGCCGCCCGTCCACAAGGCCACGCCGGGCCAGAAGGTGGTCTATGGCATCAGGCCCGAACACTTCACCTTCGGCTCAGGCGCCCCCGCCAAGGTCGTGGTGGTGGAGCCGACAGGCCCCGAGATGCACATCTATGCCGACATGGGCGGGCAGGAGATCTGCGCCATCACCCAGGACCGCGTGTCGCTCTCGCGTGACGAGGTCTTCCACCTGCAGCCGCGCCTCGAGAAGGTGCACCTCTTCGACGCGACAAGCGGAAAGGCCCTGGCGTGAGCACCGTCACCATCCTCGGCGCCGGCGTCATGGGCTCGTCCATGTGCATGCCGCTGCGCGACCGCGGCCACGGCGTCCGCCTCGTGGGCACCCATCTCGACACCGGGATCATCGACAGCGTCAGGGCCACGGGCCGCCATCCCAGGCTCAACGTCAAGCTCCCCGGGGGTGTTGCCGCCTTCCAGCACGATGAATTCGCCACGGCGCTGGGCGGCGACACGGACCTGATCCTGCTCGGCATCAGTTCGGCCGGTGTCGGCTGGGCCATCGACCGCCTGTGCGAAACGCTCAAGGGTCCCGTGCCCATCGTGATGATCACCAAGGGCATGCACCCGGAGGTCGGCCGCCTCACCGCCCTGCCTGATCGCGTGGCCGCGGAAGTGAAGCGCCGCACCGGCATTGCGCTCGCCATCGCCGCCATCGGAGGCCCCTGCATCGCCGGCGAACTCGCGGTCAGGCGGCAGACCGGCACCGTCATCACCGCGCACGATCTTGCCTTCGCGCAGACGCTCTGCGACATGCTGGCGTGCGACTACTATCATCCGCGCCTCTCCGCCGATGTCATCGGCGTCGAGATCTGCGCGGCCTTCAAGAACTTCTTCGCGATCGGCGTCGGCTGGGCGGCGGGGCGTCTCGAAAACATGCCCGCCACGGAAAACCGCGCCTTCAACCACAATGCCGCGGCCGTCATTTTCGGCCAGGCGATCCGCGAGCTGACGGTGCTGGTCCGCGCCCATGGCGGCTCGGAACAGAGCGTCTGGGGCATGCCGGGTGCGGGCGATCTCTATGTCACCTGCCAGGCGGGCCGCAATTCAAGGCTGGGCAACAATCTCGGGCGCGGCCTCACCTACGGCCAAACCAGGGACGGCCCGATGAAAGGCGACACCATCGAGGGCGCTGAGCTCGGCGTCGCCGTGGCGGCGACACTCCGCGCCATGATGAGCACCGGCGCGCTTGACGCGAGGTCGCTGCCCCTCACCACAGCCCTGCTGGACGCACTCACCGGCGACTCCGCCCTCGACATTCCCTGGGCGGCCTTCCAGCGCATGTGAGGCGATGATGGAGGAGGGCGAGACACGCGCATTGCCGGAGCTGGCGCCTGCCGTCGGCGTGAATTTCGCCGTCGACCCGGAGGAACAATTCGCCACCCGCGCCGCCTGGCTTTCTTTCGTGGCGAGCCTGACGCAGGCGCAGATCGGCAGGAAGCTGGGGATCAACCGCACCCGCGTCAACCGCCTCCTGGCCCAGGCGCGCGGCCAGGGCCTCGTTCAGATCAACATCACCGGGAGACTGGCCTCCTGCGTCGAGCTTGAGGAGAAACTGAAGCAGATTCCCTGCGTCGTGATCGCGTCCGGTGGCCGCACCAAGGCGCAGGGCCTGCGGGGCGTGCTCAATGGCGGCATGTGCGACGTCATCATCACGGACGGGCAGACGGCCCGGTCCATCCTCGCCATGGAGGAGACATGACGGACGTCGTCCTCGGCATCGACATCGGCACCTCCGGCGTGCGCATCGCCGCCACCGATGAGGCCAACACGCCAAAGGCCATGGCCACGGCCCCCATCGCCGCGCCCATCGCCGGTTTCGGCCGCGCCTGGCAGGACCCGCAGCTGTGGTGGGACGCCACGCTTGCCGCCTTCGCCGCCCTCAGGCTGGACGGCCTGCATGTGCGGGCCATTGCGGTCGACGGCACCTCCGGCACCATCCTCGCCGTCGGGGACGACGGCGCGCCGGCCAGCCTGGGCTCCATGTACAACGACGTCTGCGATGCGGCGAACCTGGCGAAGATCGCCGCCGCCGCCCCGCGCGGGACCGCGGCCCTCGGCAGCACCTCGCCTCTCGCCCGCGCCATGGAACTCGTGGGCAAGGGCACGCGCATCCTGCATCAGGCCGACTGGGTCCTGGGCAAGCTGTCTGGCCGCTACGGAGTCACGGACGAGAACAACGCGCTGAAATCCGGCTACGACCCCGTCACCCGCTCCTGGCCGGACTGGATCGCCAGGACCGGCTTTGACACCCGCCTGTTCTCCACTGTCGTCCCCGCCGGAACCAGGATCGGCAACATCACCGCGGAGATGGCCGCCCGGCTCGGCCTGCCTCGGAACACCGCCATCGTTGCGGGCACCACCGACGGCTGCGCCGCCTTCCTCGCCTCGGGCGCCTCCGAACCGGGTGACGGCGTCACCTCGCTCGGCACCACGCTCACCCTCAAGCTGCTCTCGAAGACGCCGGTCTTCGCCCCGGACTTCGGCATTTACAGCCACCGTATCGGCGACCGGTGGCTGGCGGGTGGCGCCTCCAACACCGGTGGCGCCGCCATCGGCGCCTGTTTCTCGAAGGACGACATCGCGCGCCTCACGCCGCTGCTCGATCCGGAGCAGCCCACGGGCCTCGACTATTATCCCCTCCCCAGGCCAGGCGAGCGCTTCCCCGTCAACGACCCGGCTCTCCAGCCGCGCCTCACGCCGCGGCCCGCCGATGACCGCATCTTCTTTCAGGCCATCCTCGAGGGCATCGCGCGGATCGAGGCGGAGGCCTATGCCAAGCTCGGCGCATTGGGCGCCTCGAAGCTCGCCAGCATCCGCACCGCCGGCGGCGGCTCGGCCAATGCGGCCTGGACGGCGATCCGGCTCAAGGCGCTGGGCGTTCCCGGGAAAGCGTCCCTCAGCGAACACGCCGCCGTTGGCACGGCCCGTCTTGCCTGGCGCGGGATCGGCCATGCCAACTGATGCAAAGCGGATAAACGGGCTCCACGAGATCGCATCCCGCTTTGACGGCATGCTGATCGACCAGTTCGGCGTCATCCATGACGGCCAGACGCTCTATCCCGACGCCCTGCGCGTGCTGGCCGGGCTGAAGGCGCTCGGCATCCCCGTCGCGGTGATGACCAATTCCGGCAAGCGCGCCGAGGCGAACCGCCAGCGCCTGGTCGGCATGGGCGTGCCGCGCGGCCACTTCGTCGATGCCGTGAGCTCCGGCGAGGTCGCCTTCTCCGGCCTCACCGCGAAACGCGCCTTCCTCATCGGCAAGGACGGCGAGCATTATGGCTTCGACGGCATCAGTTTCGTCAGCGACCCGCACGAGGCCGAGATCATCCTCATCCTCGGTTCCAACGCGCCAAGGACCTCGCTCGATGATTACCGCAGGCTGCTCGCCGGCATGGACCTGCCTGCCGTCTGCTGCAACCCGGACAGGCTGATGCTGACGCCGCAGGGCCTCGTGCCCGCCCCCGGCGCCATCGCGGCGCTCTATGAGGAGATGGGACGCAAGGTGACGTGGATCGGCAAGCCCTACGCCGGGATCTACCGGCAGGCCGCGCGGCTCATCGGCAATCCCGCCCGCATCCTCTGCATCGGCGACAGTGCCCTGCATGATGTGGCGGGCGGCCGCAACGCGGGTTTTGCCACCCTCCTCGTGCTGCAGGGCGTCTCGGCGGGGCACGACCCGGCGACGCTCTCTCCCCAACCCGATTATGTGATGGACGCTTTCCAATGGTAGAACTCGACCGCCTCCGCACCCTTTCGGCGAGGGTGGGCAGCGACCCCCTGCTGGTTCAGGCCGCCGGCGGCAACACCTCGCTCAAACGCGGGGGCGTGATGTGGATCAAGGCCTCCGGCACATGGCTGAAGGACGCCGCCACGCGTGACATCTTCGTGCCGCTCGACCACGCGGCCATCCTCGCCGCACTGGCGAAGGACGATCCGGCATGTGAATCCTGCACGGACTTCGTGCGCGCCGACCTGAACGGCACGGGCCTTCGCCCCTCGATCGAAACCACCGTGCATGCGCTCATGCCGCAGCGCGTCGTGGTGCACGTCCACTGCGTCAACACCATCGCCTGGGCCATCCGGACGGATGCCGAACAGCGCCTTGCCGAAAAGCTCAGGGGCTTCGACTGGGCCTTCATTCCCTATGCGCGGCCGGGCCTGCCGCTCGCCGCCGCCATCCGGTCCCGCATGCGCAAGGGCGTCAACGTCCTCGTCCTCGGCAACCACGGCCTCGCCGTCGCCGCCGACAGCGTGGAAGACGCCGGGGCGCTCCTCGACAGGGTCGCCGCCGCCGTGACGCGCCCTGTGCGCGAGGCCGCGAAGCCCGACCGCGCCGCGCTGGAAAAGCTCGGCACAGGCGCCTCCTACAGGCCTGCGGAGATGGACGAGACCCACGCGCTGGCCACCGATCCCCTCGCCCTGAAGCGCGCCCGGCACAAGGTCTTCTACCCCGACCACGTGGTCTTCCTCGGCGCCGGCGTGGCCACCGGCTTCGACGGCAACCCGCCCCTCGTCGCAATCCCCGGTGTGGGCGTGCTGATCCGCGATGACGCGAGGCCCGCCGTCGAACCCATGGGCCGCTGCCTCGCCGACGTCATGCGCCGTGTGGAGGAAGGCGATCCGCTGCTGGCGCTGACGGATGACGATATCGGCCGTCTGGTGAACTGGGATGCGGAGAAATATCGCCAGACGCTGAAACTCTGATGTCTGCTTGCATCATTCCGGCAGGCATTCCCCACACTCGTCACCCGGCGGATTGTCAGAACAGGCGCAACACGGGCAGGATGAGGTTCAGGTGGGAACAGAGCACCCACGCCTGAGCCCTGAGGACAGGAGGATGGGATGGCCGCCCGAGCAGATTTCCGGCCGGCGGGAGCGCCGGGCGATCAAATGAAATAGGTATGGTTTCCCTTCCTGAGCCGGCACGCGTCCGCTCAGAACCGGTATTTGAGCGTGGCGCGCGCCACGCTGAAGGCATAGTCGGCGTTGCCGGTTTGCCTCACATTGTCGAAGATGTCGTCGAGCGTTGGGTCGGCGAGGTCGACGTTGCCCGAACCGCCCCAGCTGTAGCTGCCAAGGTTGACGTAGAGATATTCGGCGCCGAGCAGCCAGCGCCCGGCGCCATATTCGATGCCGCCGCCCAGTGTCCAGCCGGCCCTGTAGCCGTCTGTCTCGCTCGCCCAGCTGAGCGTTTCGCCGTCGCCATTGGTGGCTTCAAGCGATTGCTTGATCTTCATTTGCCCCCAGGCCAGGCCGCCGGTGCCATAGATCAGCACGTCGTTCATGGCATAGCCCAAACGCGCACGCGCCGTTCCGAACCAGTCGGCGGTGTAGTCGATCTTGTCCGTGCCCGAGGCGTTCTCGGGCGCCATAACCTCGCTGATGGCGTCGCCGACGTCATGCCTCACGGAGCCGTTGAAGCCGATGTAGTTGACGTCAGCCTCGGCGCCCAGCACGAAGCTGGAATACTGCCAATTGTAGCCCGCCAGAAAGCCGCCGGAAAACCACAGGTCGTCCGCCGTGTCGCTGAAGCCGAAATTGTCGATCAGCGTCCGCTCGTCTGCGGTAAGGCTGTCCGAGCCGGTATAGCGGTAGTTGGAGCTGAACTCGCTGCTGTCGAGGGCGGCGCCGGCGTTGACGCCCACATAGCCGCCTGACCAGTCATAGGTGGACCCGGCAAGCCCGAGGTCGCCCGCCCGCGCGCCCCCCGCCCAGCCGGCGAACATCAGAGTGGCGCAGGATGCGAGAAGCAGCGTTTTCATGGTGGGTCTCCGGCGATGACATTAGCGATTTGGAAAGCAAGAATCGCAGGAAATGGCTTACGAAAGATGAATCCGGAGAATTGCCTCTAAAAATCAAGCCCGCCTGTCCGGGCGGCGGCAAACGAAAACGCCGCGCACGGAGGTCCGTGCACGAAGGTCCGTGCACGGAGCATGAAGCGCAAAAGTGGAACTCACTTCCGCGGAAAGGTCATGCCCAAGCTTTTAAGGTGGCGCATGTTCTTCCCGGTCAGGTAAGTGCGCCTGACGTGAACATGCGCTAAAGCGGCGTGAACTGGACCTGGCCGGCTGTCAGCCGCATGCCGTCGGAGGTGATGGGCTGGCAGGTCGAGGGCGTGCCCTTGGGAAGCCAGCTCGTGGGGTTGCGCGCCTGGCACAGCTTGCCATCGGAAGCCTGCCAGATGCCGGTTCCAACGCCCCTGCCCGCCTGATCATATTCGAATGTGCCGTCCCTGAAGAAGGACACGGTGCCCTTCATGCTGGGCGCGGCATAGGTGAATTTGCGCTCCGCCAGCGCATTGGTGATCTGCGCCGCGGTGAGAGCGTTGCCCACCGGCAGCGGCCCCGGAGCGGGCGCCACGGGCGCCGTGGTGACTGGCGCCAGATCGGGCGTGGTCGTGCCCGACGCGCAGGCGGCAAGCGACAAAGCCGCCGCCGCCAGCAACAGGCCGGACATTCCGCGGGCCAGGCCCATTGCGTCAGACTCCTTCCGCCAGCACCACGACGCGGGTGCCGATGGGAACGCGGCGGTAAAGTTCCTCAACATCCTGGTTGACCATGCGGATGCAGCCGGACGAGGCGTTGTGGCCGATCGACATCGGGTCGGTCGTGCCATGGATGCGGTAGAGCGTGTCCTGACCGTTCTGGAAGAGGTAAAGCGCGCGCGCCCCCAGCGGATTGTCCGGGCCGCCGGGCATGCCATTGGCCCATTTGGCCTTCTCCGGCACGCGGGCGATCATTTCCTTAGGCGGAGTCCAGCGCGGCCACATGACCTTGCGGCCGATGTCGGCAAGACCCGCCCAGCGGAAACCATCCTTGCCGACGGCACAGCCCCAGCGCAGCGCCTGGCCGCCCTCCTGCACGAGGTAGATCTGGCGGTTGGGCGTATCGACGATGATGGTGCCCGGCCACTGGCGGCCGGTGTAGGCCACGGTTGCGGGGCGGAAGGCCGCCGGCAGCTTCGAATAGTCGAAGGGCGGCAGCGGATAGGGATCGTCATCAGTGGACTGCGGAAGGGCCGCAGTGGACAGGGGAACCGCCAGCAGGGCTGCGGACGCTCCAGTCAGAACTGCGCGGCGGGAAAGCATCATGGTCCTCTCGTCGGGTCTGGAAATCACGGCTTTGTCGTACCAAATTGGCGGGCAAACGCTAAGCACATATTAACGATGGCCCGCCGCTTGTGAGGGATTGCCTGTCAGAAAGCAATTGAACTCGAATTAATGCTGCCGCGGTTTTATCGGCTGCATCCCCGCTCCGCAAGCTCCCGTCAGCCCCTGACCCTCAGATTCGCCGGATCATGCAGCGCCCCCAGGTGGATGCGGGCGGCCACCACCTGGTTCGCCACCACCAGCTCATAGCGGCCTGACCGGAGATAGGCCTGGTCCACCCCCTCGGCGCGGCGCACATAGCCATAGCCCACGGGCCGGCCCACCGTATAGCCATAGCCGCCGCTGGTGAGATAGCCCGCAAACTGGCCGTCGCGGAGGATGGTTTCGCGCCCCGCCAGCACCACGTCCTCGCGCTCGGTCGTGAAGCCTGCAAGCATCTTCGCCAGGCGCTTCGCCGCAATGGCCCCGGATGCGGCGCGGCCGATGAAATCCTCGCCGGACTTGAGCTTCACCGCCCAGCCGAGCCCGGCATGGAAGGGCGAGTCATTGGGCGTGATGTCCGCTCCCCAGGCGCGATAGCCCTTCTCGAGGCGCAGCGATTCGATGGCGCGGTAACCGGCGGGCACAATGCCGTGCCGGCGCCCGGCCGCCATCAGCGCATCGAACACGCCGCCCGCCGCGGCGACCGGCACATGCAGCTCCCAGCCGAGCTCGCCCACATAGGTGACGCGCAGCGCCCGCACCTGCGCCCCCGCAATGGCGATTTCGCGCACCGCGCCGAAGGGGAAGGCCGCATTGCCGACATCGGCATCGGTGACCGCCGCAAGGATGGCGCGGGATGCCGGGCCCATGAGCGAGAGTGTCCCCCACTGCCCGGTGACGTCGGTGAGCGTCGCGTCGAGGCCCGGCTTGATGTGCTCCCTGATCCACGCATAGTCGTGGGTGCGGAAGCCGGTGCCGGTGACGATGTAGAAATGATCCTCCGCCAGCTGCGCCACCGTCAGGTCGCACTCGATGCCGCCGCGGCTGTTGAGCATCTGGGTATAGGTGAGCTTGCCGGGCCCCCGCGCCACGCGGTTGGCCGCAATGAAGGAGATGGCCTCCGCGGCACTCCTGCCCTTCAGTTCGAACTTGGCGAAGGACGACTGGTCGAACAGCCCCGCGCGCTCGCGCACCGCGCGGTGCTCCTCGCCCACATGGGCAAACCAGTTCTGACGGCCCATGGAATAGACGTCCCTGGGCTCCACGCCCGGCGGTGCGAACCAGTTGGGCCGCTCCCAGCCGAGCTTCGAGCCGAAGCAGGCATTGAGCTTTTTCAGCCGCTCATAGAGCGGCGAGACGATGCGCGGGCGGCCGCTCTGGTATTCCTCATGCGGGAAGACCACCGTGTAATGCTTGCCATAGGCCTCAAGTGTTCTTTCGCAGGTCCAGGCGCGGTCCTTGTGCAGGTCCGAGAAGCGGCGGATGTCGACGACCCATAGGTCCATCGGCGCTTCGCCCTTCGCCGCCCATTCCGCCAGCACCCAGCCCGCGCCGCCGCCCGATGCAATGCCGAAGGCATTGAACCCCGCGCCGACATAGAAATTCTTCAGCTCCTGCGCCTGGCCGAGGATGAAGTTGCCGTCGGGCGTGAAGCTTTCGGGCCCGTTGATCATCTTCTTGATGCCGGTCCCGGCGAGAGCCGGCACGCGCGCCAACGCCGCGCCCATGTGCTGTTCGAAGTGGTCCCAGTCATCCTCGAAGAGCTGGAATTCGAAATCGCCCGGCACGTCGCCGTTGGTCCACGGGACCGGGTTCGGCTCATAGCCGCCGAAGACGAGGCCACCGACCTCCTCCTTGAAGTAAGTGCGCCGGTCCGGATCGCGCAGCGTGGCGGCATCGGGGCTGAGCCCGCCCACCTTTTCAGTGATGACGTATTGATGTCTCACCGGCTGCAGCGGCACGCAGACGCCCGCCATGGCCCCGATCTGGCGGGCCCACTGGCCGCCGCAGTTGATCACCGTCTCGCAGGCGATCACACCCTGGCTGGTGCGGATCGCGGTCACCCGGCCATCCTTGATTTCGAAGCCCTCGGCGCGGCAGCCCTCGACGATCCTCGCACCATGCATGCGCGCCCCCCTGGCGAGCGACTGCGCGATGTCGGAGGGAGAGGCCTGCCCGTCCGTCGGCAGCCACGATGCGCCGATGAGATCGGACACATCCATCAGCGGCCACATCTTCCTGACCTCCTCCGGCGAGATCAGATGCATTTCCATGCCGAAGCTTTGCGCGGTGGTGGCAAGCCGCTTGAACTCGGTCCAGCGGTCGTCATTGGTGGCCAGCCTGAGGCAGCCGGTCATCTTCCAGCCGGTGGCAAGTCCCGTCTCGGCATCAAGCCGCTTATAGAGATCGACCGAATATTTCAGCATCTGGGTGATCGAGGCCGAAGAGCGGAGCTGGCCCACGAGGCCAGCCGCATGCCAGGTGGAGCCGGAGGTGAGCCTGTTCTGCTCCAGCAGCACCACGTTGGCCTTGTGGTCCCGGGCGAGGTGATAGGCAGTCGAGCAGCCGATGATGCCGCCGCCGATCACCACATATTGCGCATGCGAGGGAAGGGTCATGATGAGTCCGTCTTGTGAGCGGGGCGTATGATGGAAGAAGTCAGGGCGGAATTCACCTCCTTTCGGCACGTCCCGCACCGGCCGCCATGCCCTCTCCGCATCCTCGCCCCGCCTCCCAAGCCCTTGTTCCCCCGCCGGAACTCCGCCATTGTCGCGAACCTTACGGGGAGAAGCCAAATGAGCATTCTGGTCATCGGCGGCGGCGGCATGGTCGGCGTCAAACTGATCAACCGCCTGGCGAAGGACGGCACGCTTGGCAATACGCCCATCTCAAGGATCATCCGGCATGACGTGGTGCTGCCGCCGCCCCCGCCTGCCTCCGCCTTTCCCGTCGAAACCTTGATCGGCGACCTTTCGACACCGGGCGAGGCGGAGAAACTGGTGGCGCTGAGGCCCGGCGTGATCTTCCATCTCGCGGCCATCGTCTCGGGCGAGGCCGAGGCCGATTTCGCGAAGGGTTACCGCATCAATCTCGACGGCACGCGCTGTTTGTTTGAGGCGATCCGCAAGGCGAGCGGCGGCTACAGGCCCAGGGTCATCTTCACCTCGTCCATCGCGGTGTTCGGCGCGCCCTTCCCGGACGCCATTCCGGACGAATTCTTCAACACGCCGCTGACCAGCTACGGCACGCAGAAGACCATCTGCGAATTGCTGCTGGCGGATTATTCGCGCCGCGGCTTCTTCGATGGGGTGGGGCTGCGTTTCCCGACGATCTGCGTGCGCCCGGGCAAGCCGAACCTGGCGGCCTCGGGCTTCTTCTCCAACATCATCCGCGAACCGCTGGCGGGGCAGGAAGCCGTCCTTCCCGTGCCGGAGGATGTGCGCCACTGGCACGCGTCGCCTCGCGCCGCCGCCGGTTTCCTGATTCATGCGGCGGCCATGGATACCGCGAAGCTGGGGGCGCGGCGCAACATCACGCTGCCCGGCGTCTCCTGCACGGTGGGCGAACAGATCGCGGCGCTGCGCAAGGTGGCGGGCGACACGGTGGTGGCGCGCATCAGGCGTGAGCCTGACGAGTCCATCATGAAGATCGTCGCCGGCTGGCCCCGGAATTTCGAGGCGAGACGCGGCCGTGAACTGGGCTTCGAGGCCGAGAACAGCTTCGAGGACATCATCCGCGTCCACATCGAGGACGAGCTCGGCGGCAAGATCGCCTGATGGCCCGCACTGCCGCCGTCGCCCGGTCTGCCCCCTTTTCGCCCGCTCCGGCGGGCGGACCGGAACGGGCGTGCCGCCGGAGTTCTGATGGCGCCTGACCTGAGGGAGAACCGGACGCGCGGCATTTTGTGGATGCTCGCCACCATGTTCTGCTTCATCGCGCTCGATACGATGATGAAGTACCTGATGGAGACCTATTCGCTGGTGCAGGTCACCTGGGCGCGCTTCTTCTTCGCCACGGTGGTCGCGATCATTGCCTGCGGACCGCGCATCGGCCAGCTTGCCGTCAGCGGCCACCCGAAGCAGCAACTGCTGCGCTCGGTGTTCCTGATGTTGACGACCGGAATGTTCAACGCCGGCATTCGCACCGTGCCGCTGGCCACCGCCACCACCATCATGTTCCTCAACCCGGTGCTGGTGACGGTGCTGGCCATCCCGCTGCTGGGCGAGAAGGTGGGGCTGCGGCGCTGGACCGGCGTGCTCCTGGGCTTCCTCGGCGTCGTGATCGTGGTCAGGCCCTGGCAGGAGGACATGGGGGCCCATGGCGCCGGCGTGCTGTTCCTGCTCGCCGCCGCCATGCTCAATGCCAACTACCAAATCCTCACGCGGCGCGTGCGCGGTGACGACCCGCTGACCTCCCTCCTCTACACCGCCACGGCTGGTGCGGCGGTGACCAGCGTTCTGGCGCCGTGGTTCTGGTCCTGGCCCACCGGCTTCGACTGGCTGCTGCTGGTGGGCACCGGCGTCGCAGGTGGCCTCGGCCATTTGTTCCTCATCCGCGCCTTCCGCGCGGCGCCCGCCTCCGTTGTGGCCCCCTTCTCCTATTCATCGCTGATATGGGCGACGTTTTTTGGCTTCGTCATCTGGGGCGACTGGCCGGACCTGTGGACCTGGGCGGGTGCTGCGCTCATCATCGGCTCCGGGCTTTACATCTTTTCGGGGGAACGACGGGCATGAAGACCGTCGCGTTCGCCGCCATGCCCCAGATCGAGAGCCTGAGCATGACCCGTTGGTGCGGCAGAAGGGCGTGGTCAGGGGCATCCGGCCACTCACCGCCGCCGCGGAATGGCGCCAAACGCCGCAAGCAGACCTGAAATGCCGCGCCCCGGCTGGCAGCCGCCCCCGCTGCCCGCCAAGGTGGGTGCATGACTCAGCCCTCCCCCGCCATGAACCGCAACCTCGTGGGCGTTGTCTCGCTCTGCGCCGGTGTGCTGGTGTTCTCCGCCCAGGATGCGATCCTTAAGGGTCTGAGCGGCAGCCATGCGGTGACGCTGGCCATCATGCTGCGCTCCGTCGTGGGGCTTCCCATCCTCTTCGCCATGGTGTGGGCCGAGAAGGGGCCGCAGGCGCTGCGCACGAAAAACTGGAAACTGCTCGTGGCGCGCGGCCTGATCCTCCTCACCTCCTACACCACCTATTACATGGCCTTCCCGGCGCTGCCGCTGGCCGAGGCGGTGGCGCTGTTCTTCACCTCGCCGATTTTCGTCACCATCCTCGCCGCGCTTTTCCTGCGCGAGAAGGTGACGCTCAAGGCCTGGGGGGCGGTGATCGCGGGCTTCGTGGGCGTGCTCATCATTCTGCGCCCGGGCACTGGCCTGTTTGAGCCGGCAGCCCTGCTGAGCCTGTTCAGCGCCGCGGCCTATGCGCTTTCCATGGTGCTGGCGCGGCGCTACAGCGCGGATGAGCCCACCACCGTCATGGCCTTCTACGTCAACGCCGTCTACATGGTGGCTGCGGCGGGCGTCGCCCTCGCCTTCCACCTGCTTGGCGTCACCCATGCCGCGCATCCGAGCCTCGAATTCCTGGTCAGGCCCTGGGCCGTGCCGGACCTGCGCGATCTCCTTCTCATGGGCCTGTGCGGCGTCATCGCCGCGCTGGGCATGACGCTGCTCACCCACGCCTATCGTCTGGCGCGGGCCAATCTTGTCACGGTGTTCGAATATACCGGCATGTTCTGGGTGCCGCTCTGGGGCTTCCTGTTCTTCGCGGAAATCCCGCGCTGGACGACGGTGACCGGCACCGTCATCATCATCGCGGCCGGCATCTTCGCGGTCAGGAATTCGAAGGCTTAAGGCGCCACCTGCTCGCTTAGGATCCGGAAATCGCCGACATAGCTCTTGGCCCCGCCTGCCGCGCTGGCGACGCGCAGCCACAGGCCCTTGCCGGCCTCGCCGCCGGGAATGGCGAAGGTGCGGGCTTCACCCGATTGCGGCAGTTCGAAGCTCATCACCGGGCGTCCCGAGGCGCCAAGCTCGCCCTCCGGCAGCACCATCACATCCACGGCCCTGGCCATCGAAGCGGGGTCCACGCCGGCGGGCGGCGTGTATTCCAGCGCCGTCACCTCTTGCGCCGTATCGCCCTTGAACAGCACGAGCACGTTGATCTCGGTGTCGGGCGGGTTGATGGCGAGGAAGGTGTCGTCCTGCGCGTCGAACAGGCTGGCGAAGGCATAGCGTGCGTCGCTGCCGTCCTTGAGCGCGGCGGCAAAGCGTGCACCGTCGGCGAGGTTCACGGTTTCGGTCGCGAGCTTCGGGGCGTCCGACTTTGCCACCGTCTCGTTGGGAACGATCGCATCCGCCTTTTGCGGATCGACCGTCACCACCACGTTCACCGGCGGTTGCGCCGCCTCGCGGGGCGCGAAGGTCTGATAGGCGGCAAGGCCCACGCTGGCCACCGCCGCGAAGCTCGTGATGACGATCTGGAAATTGCTGAGCTTCACCGAACTAGGTTTTGAGGATTGAACGTCCCGCATATGCCGCCTGCGACCCCAGTTCCTCTTCGATGCGAAGAAGCTGATTGTATTTGGCCAGCCGGTCCGAGCGCGCCAGCGAGCCCGTCTTGATCTGACCGCAGTTTGTGGCAACAGCAAGGTCCGCGATCGTCGAATCCTCGGTTTCGCCCGAACGGTGCGACATGACTGCGGAATAGCCGGCCTTGTGCGCCATCCCGACGGCTTCCAGCGTCTCGGTGAGCGAGCCGATCTGGTTCACCTTGACGAGGATCGAATTGGCGATCCCTTCGGAAATGCCCTTTTTCAGGCGCTTGGTGTTGGTGACGAAGAGGTCGTCGCCCACCAGCTGGTGGGTCTTGCCGATCAGGTCGGTCACCTGCTTCCAGCCGTCCCAGTCGTCTTCCGCCATGCCATCCTCGATCGAGAAGATCGGATAGGCCCTGGCGAGCCCGGCGAGATATTCCGCCTGCTCGGTGACCGGGCGCTTCTTGCCCTCGCCCTCATAGTCATAGGCACCGTTCTTGAAGAACTCTGTCGCGGCACAGTCGAGCGCAAGGTAGACGTCCTGGCGCGGCTTGTAGCCCGCCTGCTCCACCGCCTTCATCACGAAGTCGAGTGCCGCCTCAGCCGACGGCAGGTTGGGGGCAAAACCGCCCTCGTCGCCGACGTTGGTGTTGTGGCCGGCCTTCTTCAGCGCAGCCTTCAGCGTGTGGAAGATTTCCGCACCCATGCGCAGGCCCTCGCGGAAGCTTTCCGCCCCCACCGGCATGATCATGAATTCCTGGAAGTCGATCGGGTTGTCGGCGTGCGCGCCGCCATTGATGATGTTCATCATCGGGACGGGAAGCACGCGGGCGCCCGCACCGCCCACATAGCGGTAGAGCGGAAGGCCCGCCGCATCCGCCGCAGCCTTGGCCACGCTGAGCGAGACGCCGAGAATGGCATTGGCGCCGAGGCGGGCCTTGTTGGGCGTGCCGTCAAGTTCGGCCATCGCCTGGTCGATGGCGATCTGGTCCTCGGCCTCCATGCCGGCCAGCGCGTCGAAAATCTCGCCGTTGACGGCGGCCACCGCCCGGGTGACGCCCTTGCCGAGGTAGCGCGCCTTGTCGCCGTCACGGAGTTCCACGGCCTCATGGGCGCCTGTCGAGGCGCCAGAGGGAACCGCGGCGCGGCCCATGGAGCCATCCTCCAGCACCACATCCACTTCCACCGTCGGGTTGCCGCGGCTGTCGAGGATTTCCCGGGCGGTGATGTCGATGATGGTGGTCATGGCCGTGTCCCCTGATGTGCGCAAATCAAGGAGGGGTTATGGCGGGGGCGAATGTCGTTTGCAAGACGGATGCGGGAGGGATGACGGCATCAAACCGCCTTCGCCACCCTGTCCAGCGCCATCAGCGTCCGCAGCAACCCTTCCATCTGGCCGATCGGCACCATGTTGGGGCCGTCGGAGGGCGCATTGTCCGGGTCCTGGTGGGTTTCGATGAACACGCCGGCCACACCCACGGCCACGGCAGCGCGCGCCAGCACCGGCACCATGCGGCGCTCACCGCCCGACGAGGCGCCCTGGCCTCCCGGCTGCTGCACCGAATGGGTGGCGTCGAAGATCACCGGTGCGCCGGTCGCCGCCATGACCGGCAGTGCGCGCATGTCGGAGACCAGCGTGTTGTAGCCGAAGGACGCGCCGCGTTCGGTGAGCAGAACGTTGGGATTGCCGCTGTCGACGATCTTGGACAGAACGTTCTTCATGTCCCATGGCGCCAGAAACTGGCCCTTCTTGACGTTCACGGCCCGGCCCGTTTCGGCCGCCGCGATCAGCAGGTCCGTCTGGCGGCAGAGGAAGGCCGGGATCTGCAGAATGTCCACCACGGTCGCCACCTCGGCGCACTGGCCTCTCTCATGCACGTCGGTGAGCAGGGCGAGGCCCAGTTCCTTGCGCAGGTCGGCGAAGACGGCGAGCGATTTTTCAAGCCCCATGCCGCGCCGGCCCTGGAGGCTGGTCCGGTTGGCCTTGTCGAAACTCGATTTGTAGACCAGCCCGATGCCGAGGCGGGTGCAGATCTCCTTGAGCCTCTCCGCCATCATGAAGGCATGGTCGCGGCTCTCCATCTGGCAGGGGCCGGCGATGAGCGAGATCGGGAGGCTGTTGCTGAAACTGACGTTGGTGGCGGAGACGATGCTGTTGGGAGTCATTTCGTGGGATACACCAGGAATGTGCCCGAGCCATGGGCGTAGAGTTTGCCGTTGTCGCCGGTGAGCTTCGCTTCCGCCGTCAGCATGATGCGGCCGGCATGGATCACCGTGCCGGTGCAGATGAGGCGCGTCACCGAGGCGTCGATCTTGCCGACGTAGTTCACCTTGAGCTCGATCGTGCCATAGCCGGTTCCGGCGGGCAGCTTGGTCTGCACCGCGCAGCCGGTGGCCGAGTCGATCAGCGTCGCCGCATAGCCGCCATGCATGCGCATCTGCGGGTTATAGAACTTGGGCGATGGGAAGGCCTCGAAAGTGGCCGTGCCGTCGTCGACCGCAATGAGGCGGAAATTCAACGTTTCGGCCATGGCCGAGCCATGCCAGCCCTGCAGCAGCTGGCGGAGATGGTCGAGCCCGCTTTGCGGAGGGGTCTTGCTGCCCTGGGTGTCCATATGTCCCGTCACTTCGCCGCCTGCACCACCGGCACGGCCTGGGCAATGGTTATGCCCATGCCGCGGAATTGCGACAAAAGAGCGAAGCGGATGTCGCTTGCGACCTGGGCGCCCGTCAGCACGTCGGCGACGAAGGCCCGGACCACGAATTCGAGGCCGTTCTTGCCGAAGCTGGTCAGCAGAACCACGGGGGCGGGATGCTTCAGAACCTTGGGGTGGGCCCTCGCGGTGTCGAGCAGCAGTTTCCGCATCACCTCGGCGTCCGTGTCGTAGTCGACCACCACGTCGACCGAGAAGCGGCCCATGTCGTCATTGTGGGTCCAGTTCTTGACGGCTTCGGTGACCAGAGCCGAATTCGGCAGAATGATCGAACAGGAATCGAAGGTCTCGATCTCGGTCGACCGCACGTTGATGCGCCTGACAATGCCCTCGCCCTCCGGCAGCGACACCCAGTCGCCCACCCGGATCGGCCGCTCGGCCAGCAGGATGACGCCCGAGACGAAGTTGTTGATGATCGACTGCAGGCCGAGACCGATACCGAGGCCGAGCGCGCCGGCGATGATGGCGAGGCTGGAGAAATCGACGCCCGCCGCCGTGAGCGCGAAGACGCCCGCGAGGAGGTATCCGATATAGCGCGATCCCGTGAGGATCGAATCCTGCACGCCTTTCTTGATCCGCGTGTCCGACAGGATGCGGCGATCGAGCCAGCTGTTGAACAGCTTGGTGGCGATGACGCCGAGAACCAGAATCGCCAGCATGATGGCGAGCGTTCCCGGCAGGATGGTGACGTCGCCGATGGTGATGCCGAGGGAGAGGGTGGTGAGAAGGCCCCGCATGTCGACCCAGTTCAGCGTCCACAGCAGCAGCAGGGTGGGCACGCCGACGATCACCAGCACGAGATCGACCATGGTGCGGAACATCAGGCCCAGCCGCTCGATGGCGCGTTCGCCAAGCCCGGTGATGCGGCGAAGGAAGGTGCCGAAATTCGACTGCGGATCGAAGCTCGCCTGCACCATGGCGTCGAGCAGGTAATAGACCAGGAACACCAGCGTCACGACCATGGCGGTGCGCACGATCTGGTGAGCGATGTAGTCGCCGAGCGCCAGATAGCCCGTGGCCAGCGCCGCGAAGCCGACGAAGATCAGCGCCCACACGAGGGGTGCCAGCCTGGTGGCCCAGCCGAAATAGAAGCGCCGCTTATCCTCCTGCGGAAGGCCCGGCTGTTTGCGCAGCGCCAGCAGCACGAGGCTCGTCAGCACCAGCAGGATGAGCGCGCCCAGCGCCGACTGCCCCTGCGTGTAGTTGAGGCTCAGATACATGCCGGCCGAGATCTGGCCGAACTGCTTGTTGAAGGTGGCGGCGAAGGCCGTGAGGCCCACCAGCCAGGCGAACCGCCGGGCCGACCGTTCGTCCATGTTGACAATGCGGATCTCGGGGCGTCCGGGGGCCGCCATGCGCCGTCCGAGCACGTAATAGAAGATGGTGGTGAACACCGTGTCGCGCACCGCCTCCCACAGCATCACCATGCGCGGCGTTGCATCGCTGAAATAGCCGCTCGTCTCCAGCGCGAAGCGGATCGGCAAGAACAGGATCGCCAGCGCCGCCAGGGTCACCATCAGGGCGCGCAGGATGATCCACAGCCGGGTCATGTTGTCGATGGGGCGGACCGAAGCCTTGTAGCCCGTCAGCCAGCGCGCGAAGAACCGCTTGAGAAGCCGGAAGGCAAAAGCAAACGCAGTGACGAAAACCGGGATCATCAGCAGCCCCAGCGGCTGCGCCGTCTGCGATACGTCCGCCCACCAGTTGCGCAGCATCAGCGACAGACCGGTGAACAGCACGCCCACGCCCGCCACCAGGTCATACCAGAGCTGCGGGTTGAACACGGACCGGGTGCGGTCGAAGATGCGGCCGAAGAACTGGTTTCGCTGTATGCTCGACACCGACCTCGAAAGCTGCTCGGCCTCGACGGTGACCACGTCGAGCTGCGCCTTGAGGCTTTGCAGCCTGTCACGCGTTGCCGTGAGGTCGGCGCGCGATTGGGCGACGCCCTCATCCTCCTTCTGGCCGGCGGCGGGCGCGGCGCCCAGCGAGTTCAGCTGCTGCGTCACCTCTCCCAGCGGACCAAGCAGCTTGATCGACCTGTCCGCCGCCGTGGTTCGGATCTTTTCGAGCGTGACCTTGAGGCTGGCGAGTTCCTTGTCGCTGAGGTTGGGCCTCCGCAGCTGCATGCCCGCGCCGTCGAGGTCGATGCGCAGCTGCTGCAGCGCGCGGTCCGTCTCGCCGATGATGGCGCGGTCGAGCGCAAAGCCCGCGGAAACCGCAAGGCACAGCGCAAGCAGCGCCCCCAGCAGGATGCGTGCCGCGCGCATCGGGCTAGACCAGCCGGCTCTGTTCGATCGCCGCCGCGATGAAGGAAGAGAACAGCGGGTGCGGATCGAACGGTTTGGATTTCAGTTCCGGGTGATACTGCACGCCGATGAACCACGGATGATCCGGGTATTCGACGGTCTCGGGCAACAACCCGTCGGGCGACATGCCGGCAAAGCGCAGGCCTGCCTTTTCCAGCCGGCCGCGGTAGTGAGTGTTCACCTCGTAGCGGTGACGATGCCGCTCGGAAATGCGGGTGGCCCCATAGATGTCGGCAATCTTGCTGCCAGGCTTCAGTTCCGCGTCGAACGCGCCGAGCCGCATGGTGCCGCCGAGGTCGCCGCCCCGCTTGCGGATTTCAAGCTCGTTGCCGTTCATCCATTCGGTCATGGCGCCGACAACGGGTTCCCCCGTCTCGCCAAATTCGGTTGAGCTCGCGCCCTCGATGCCGCAGAGCGAGCGCGCCGCCTCGATGCAGGCCATCTGCATGCCGAAGCAGATGCCGAAATAAGGCACCTTCCGCATCCTCGCAAAGGTCGCCGCCTTGATCTTGCCCTCGGATCCCCGCTCGCCGAAGCCGCCGGGAACGAGGATGCCGTGCACGCCCTCGAGATAGGGTCCCGGGTCTTCCTTCTCGAAGACCTCGCTCTCGATCCAGTCGAGATTGACCTTCACCTTGTTGGCGATGCCGCCATGGACGAGGGCTTCCTGCAACGACTTATAGGCGTCGAGAAGGCCTGTGTACTTGCCCACCACCGCGATGTTCACTTCGCCCTCGGGCTGGGTGATGCGGGTCATGATCTCGTCCCAGCGGGAGAGATCGGGCTCGCGCACGTCCTTGAAGCCGAAAATGTCGAGCACTTCCTTGTCGAGGCCCTCATGGTGATAGGCGCGCGGCACGTCGTAGATCGACTTGACGTCGAGGGCCTGGATGACGGCCGAGGGGCGTACGTTGCAGAACAGCGCGATCTTGCGGCGCTCGGTCAGCGGGATTTCGCGGTCCGCCCGGCACAGAAGGATGTCGGGCTGGATGCCGATCGAACGCAGTTCCTTCACCGAATGCTGGGTGGGCTTGGTCTTGAGCTCGCCCGCGGTGGGAATAAAGGGCAGCAGCGTGAGGTGGATGTAGAGGCAGTCGCCGCGCGGCTGTTCCTGGCCGAACTGGCGGATCGCCTCGAAGAAAGGCAGGCCCTCGATGTCGCCCACCGTGCCGCCGATCTCGACCAGTACGAAGTCATGGCCCTCGTTGCCGCTGCGGATGAAGTCCTTGATCGCGTCGGTGACATGCGGGATCACCTGCACCGTGCCGCCGAGGAAGTCGCCGCGCCGCTCCCTGGCGATGATCTCCTGGTAGATGCGGCCGGTGGTGATGTTGTCCTGCTTGTTGGCGTGGCGTCCGGTGAAGCGCTCATAATGGCCGAGGTCGAGGTCGGTCTCGGCCCCGTCATCGGTGACGAAGACCTCGCCATGCTGGTAAGGGCTCATGGTGCCCGGATCGACGTTGAGATAGGGGTCGAGCTTTCGGAGCCTGACGCTGAAGCCGCGGGCCTGCAGCAGCGCGCCCAGTGCGGCCGATGCAAGACCTTTTCCCAATGAGGAAACCACGCCGCCGGTAATGAAAACATATCGCGCCATGGAACTTCACCCTATCTGCTTCACATCACATTGGAAAGCCCGGAAACAGCGTTTCCGGGCTTTGTGGATAAATCAATAAATACGTGGCCTTACGGGCTGACTGGAACCTGCGGCTGGGCCGGCGCGGCGGGCGCCAGTTTGGGCAGCACCGGGGAATCGCCTGGCACGGGCTTGGCCTGCTCCGGGCCTGTGGCGGCCGGCGGCGTCACGTTGTCGATCACCGAGCCGGACACGCGGTGGGTGGCGATCACCGTGAGGGCGATCGAGGTCGAGAAGAAGGCCACCGCCAGCCAGGCCGTGGTCCGCGTCAGCGCATTGCCGGCACCGCGCGCCGTGAACAAATTGCCCCCCGAGCCGCCGCCACCGCCGATTCCCAGCGCACCGCCCTCCGAGCGCTGCAGCAACACCACGCCGGTCAGCGACAGGGCAACAACGAGGTGAATGACGAGAATGACGGTTTCCATGGGCGTTCCGGGTTTTTCCGATCAAATTGCGGGCTGGCTTTACCCGCTTCATCCGGGGAAAGCAACCGGCAGGGGCTGGCCGGGGTAGAGTGAGGAGATTTCAGGATGATGCGCCTTTCTAGCACATCGAGCGCGCGCTGTCAAGGACTATTTTCTGAACACCCGCTTTTAGTCACTCCACGTCCTGCCCGGCCGCTCCCTTGTAGCGGTAGCGGAAGGTGCAGCAGGAAGCACCTTCCATAATGGTCTGCTTGCGCTCCAGGACGATGTTGGGGTCATAGCCCTCGCAGAAAGTCCCGTCGCGGTTGCAGGACAGCAGGTGACCGATCTTGCCCAGACCCATCTCCTTGTAGGTCTCGGCATAGCGGCAGCGGGTGATGTCAAAATCGAAGGACGTGTCATCCGCCTTCAGCACCTTCATTTCCAGTGCCCCGTCCGCCGTCCAGTGCTCGTAGAGCTTGATGAATTCGGCCATGGAGGTCTGGCCGCCGGTTTTCCCGGCGAAATATCGCCCCTCGGCCACCGCCGCCTTGCTGATCGCGGCGTCGAGGATGGCCGCCGCCTTTTCCTGACCGAGCTGTTCCACCATCTCGGCATAGATCGGCCCGATCACCTGCGCCTGGAGCCTGCGCTTGGTTAAAGTGGGGATTTCTGACATTACGCGAAGACCTTGATAATCCCCAGGAAATCAGCCGCCTTAAGGCTGGCGCCGCCAACCAGCGCGCCATTCACATTGGGCAGGCTCATCAGGTCCCCGGCGTTGGAGGGCTTCACCGACCCGCCATAAAGGATGCGCACCCCCGCTCCGTCATTGCTCATCAGGCCACCCAGTTCGTTGCGGATCAGGGCATGCACTTCGGCCACTTCCGCGGTGGTGGGGGTCAGTCCCGTGCCGATGGCCCAGACCGGCTCATAGGCGATCACCGTGTCCGACGCCGCCGACTCGTGCGGCAGGGAGCCTTTGATCTGGCGGGCGACCACGTCCAGCGTCTTGCCCGCCTTCCGCTCCTCCAGCGTCTCGCCGATGCAGATGATGGCCTTGAGCCCCGCTTTCTGGACGGCCCTGGCCTTCCGGGCCACGATCTCGTCGGTCTCGCCGTGGTTGGCGCGGCGCTCGGAATGACCGACGATGACAGCAGTGCAGCCCGCCTCCTTCAGCATGTCCGCTGAAATGTCGCCGGTGTGGGCGCCCGCCGCGTTCCAGTGGCAGTCCTGGCCGCCAACCTTGATCTTGGAGCCTTTCAGCACCGATTTCACCCGGCGGATGAGAATCGCCGGCGGGCAGACCATCACGTCGGCCTTCAGCCTCACATCCTTGAGCATGGCGGCGAGGAGGCGGGGCTCCCTCAGCATAGCCAGGCTGCCGTTCATTTTCCAGTTTCCGGCGACCAGCGGCCGCGGCCCTTTGCTTGCCATGATTGACTGCTCTCACTCCCTTGCGAAACAGACTCTTAGCAGACGCATCCCGCGCTTGCGAGGGGGTGTTCGCCTACCTATAGTGCGCCGCGCCCGGTGAGGCTCGGCAGTTTATGAGGAATGTTCTGACATGATGGATTCCATGCGCAAGGCCGCCAAGGGTTGGGTGGCGAAGCTCCTCATTGGCTTGCTGGCCGTGAGCTTCGGCGTATGGGGAATCGCTGACGTGTTCCGCTTCGGTTCGTCCGCCGGGCTTGCCACCGTCGGCAGCCAGAAGGTGACCGCCGCGGAATATGACAAGGCCTTTCGGGACCGGCTGCAGGACATTGCCCGCCAGACCGGCCAGGGCATCACGCCCGAGCAGGCCCGCGCCTATGGCATCGACAAGGGCGTGCTCGCATTTCTGATCCAGGGCGCGGCGCTGGACGACGAGGCCGCCAGGCTTAAGCTCGGCGTGTCAGACCAGTTCCTTGCCAAGGACGTGATGGCCAATCCGGCCTTCCTCGATGCGGCGGGCAAGTTCAACGCCGACCGCTTCAGGCAGGCGCTGGCGCAGAACGGCTACAGCGAAGCGACCTTTTTCGCGGAGGAGCGCAAGCGCAGGCTGCGCGAGGCGCTGACCGGGACGGCCACCGCCGGCGTGGCCGCCGGCGCCGGCCTGGTCGAGGCGCAGTACCGCTATGACAATGAGCAGCGCGATGCGCGCTTTTTCACGGTCACCACCGCCGAAAGCGAGGTGGCGCCCCCGACCGGCGACGAGATCAGGAAGGAATATGACGCCAATCCGGCCGCCTACACCGCGCCCGAACACCGCTCGATCGCCATCATGAAGGTTGAACCCGCCGACATCGTGTCGAGGATCACCCTCACCGACCAGGACCTCGCCGACGCCTATGCCAAGCACAAGGCCGAGTATTTCTCGCCCGAGAAGCGCACCGTGCTGCAGATCACCTTCCCCAGCCTCGCCGATGCCGCCGCCGCCAGGGCCAGGCTGGCGGGCGGCGCGGATTTTCTGGCGCTGGCCAGGGAGCGCGGCCTCACCGAGGCTGACGCCACCTTCGCCGACAAAACCAAGGCCGACTTCATCGACCCGGCCATTGCCGATGCCGCCTTCGCGCTGCAGGAGGGCGCGGTGAGCGAGCCCGTCAAGGGTGCTTTGTCCACCGCGCTTCTCAAGGTGGTGAGGATCGTGCCGGAACACCAGGCCACACTCGAGGAGGTGAAGCCGCAGCTTTCGGAGCGCGTCAGGATGGAGCAGGCGATCGGGCAGATCCAGTCCATCTACGAAGCTGTGGAAGACGCGCGCGCCGCCCAGACCAAATTCGAGGACATTGCCGCCAAGGCCGGCATTCCCTTCGTCCTGATCGCGGCGGCCGATGCCCAGGGCAATGACAAGGCGGGCAAGCCCCTCGACATCCCGCATGCGCCGGAGGTGCTGCAGGCCAGCTTCTCCAGCGACGTCGGCGTCGAGAATGACGCGATCTCGCTGGACAACGGCTATGTCTGGTACGAGGTGCGCGAAGTCGTGCCCGCGGCGCTCAAGCCTTTCGACCAGGTGAAGGACCAGGCCCGCGCCGCGGTCATGGCCACAAAGGTCAGGGCCGGCTCGGAGGAAAAGGCGAGGAAGCTGGTGGAGCGCGCCCGGTCCGGCGCCAGCCTCGACGACCTCGCCAGGGAAGTCAATGCGGAGGTGCAAACCGCCCAGGGCCTGAAGCGCAACGAAACGGGCGCCGGCTTCGGGGCCGCCGCCGTCCGCGCGCTGTTCTCGGTGCCCGACAGCGGCTTCGCCTACGCCGCGGAGCCTGACGGCAAAGGCGCGCGCGTGATGCAGTCGGCGCCGGTGCTGCTGCCGCCCTTCGACCCCAATTCGCCCGACGCGAAAAGCATCGCCGCCGCGCTTGAGCCGCAGCTGGCCGACGCCATTCTCACCGCCTATCTCAACGCGCTGCAGGGCCAGGTGGGCGTCAAGATCAACGACGCCCTCTGGCAACAGGTTGCGGGACAACAGACGAACTGAGCCGCCCCCCCCCCCGTGACCCTTCTGCCGGAATAGGCCAATGATCATCTCCCCCGATTACGAGAGCTTCGCCAGCGCCTATGACCGCGGCGAAGCGCAGATCGTATCGACCAGACTCGTCGCCGATCTTGAAACACCCGTCTCCGCCAAGCTGAAGCTTGCCCGCAATGCGCGCTATTCCTTCCTGCTTGAGTCGGTTGAGGGCGGTGCGGTGCGCGGCCGCTATTCGATCATCGGGCTGAACCCGGACCTCATCTGGAAGGTCGAAGGCGGCAAGGCCCAGATCAACCGCAAGGCCTCGCTCGACCCGGACGGCTTCTTCGAGGACACGGGCCTCCACCCGCTCCAGTCGCTGAGGGCGCTGCTGGCCGAGAGCCGCATCAGGCTCGCCGATGACGCGCCACCCATGGCCGCCGGCGTCTTCGGCTATATGGGCTATGACATGGCGCGCTTCATGGAGGAGCTGCCGGAGCCCAATCCGGACACGCTGGGCCTTCCCGACTCGATGATGATCCGCCCCACGGTGATGGCGATCTTCGACAGCGTGCGCGACGAGGTGACGGTCACCTCTCCCGTCTACCCGGCCCCCGGCGTTTCGCCGAAGGCGGCCTACGCACGCGCTAGCGGGCGCATCGGCGAGGTGGTGGACGCACTCGACCGCCCGCTCGATCTCTCGCTCAAGGAGGCGGACCTCCCGCCCATCGGCGCCCCGCGTTCCAACACCTCGCCCGAGGACTACAAGGCGATGGTGCTGAAGGCGAAGGACCATATCGCGGCGGGCGACATCTTCCAGGTGGTGCTCTCTCAGCGCTTCGAGACCGGGTTCAGCCTGCCGCCCTTCGCGCTCTACCGCTCGCTCCGCCGGGTGAACCCCTCGCCCTTTCTCTATTACCTCGACTTCGACCGCTTCTCGGTCATCGGGTCGAGCCCGGAAATCCTCGTCCGCGTGCGCGACGGCAAGGTGACGATCCGCCCCATCGCCGGCACGCGCCGCCGCGGCGCAACGCCCGCCGAGGACCGCGCGCTCGCGGCCGAACTGCTGGCGGACCCCAAGGAGCGCGCCGAGCACCTGATGCTGCTCGACCTCGGCCGCAACGACGTGGGCCGTGTGGCCGATATCGGCTCGGTCAAGGTCACCGACCAGTTCATTCTCGAATACTACAGCCAGGTGATGCACATCGTGTCGAACGTCGAGGGCCGGCTCTCGGACAAATACGATGCGATCGATGCGCTGGTGGCGGGCTTTCCGGCGGGCACCGTCTCGGGCGCCCCGAAGGTGCGCGCCATGCAGATCATCGATGCGCTCGAGAAGAACAAGCGCGGAGTCTATGCGGGCTGCGTGGGTTATTTCTCGGCCGATGGCGAGATGGACACCTGCATCGTGCTGCGCACCGCCATCGTCAGGGATGGCAGGATGTATGTGCAGGCGGGTGCTGGCATCGTCGCCGACAGCGTGCCTGAGTCCGAGCACCAGGAGTGCGTGAACAAGGCCAGGGCGCTGTTCCGCGCCGCGGAGGAAGCGGTGCGCTTCGCCGGCCGGGCCGGGAGGGCGCAATGATCATCCTGATCGACAACTACGACAGCTTCACCTGGAACCTTTATCATTTCCTGGGCGATATCGGCGCCGAGACGGCCGTCCACCGCAACGACAAGATCAGCGTGGGCCAGGTGATCTCGGCCAGGCCGGAGGCCATCGTCATCTCGCCCGGCCCCGCAACGCCAGACGAAGCTGGAATCTGCCTCGAGCTGATCGGGAAGGCCTCGGAGACGATCCCCGTGTTCGGCGTCTGCCTCGGCCTCCAGTCCATGGGGCAGGCCTTCGGCGGCAAGGTCGTTCGCGCGCCAAACCAGATGCACGGCAAGACCAGCCGGATCCGCCACACCGACAAGGGCGTGTTCAAAGGCGTGCCGCAGGACTTCACGGCAACGCGCTACCACTCGCTCATCGTCGAGCGTGACAGCCTGCCGGACTGCCTCGAAGTCACGGCGGAGGCCGATGGCCTGATCATGGGCCTGCGGCACAGGACGCGGAATGTGCATGGCGTGCAGTTCCATCCGGAGTCGATCGCCTCCGAGCATGGCCACCTGATCCTCAGGAACTTCCTCGAACTGGCGAGGGCCCGCTGATGGCTGAACTGAAACCCCTGATCGCCAAGGTCGCGGCCGGCACGCCGCTCACCCGCGCGGAGGCCCGCGAGGCCTTCGGCGTGATGATGTCGGGCGATGCGACGCCCGCGCAGATCGGCGGTTTCCTCATGGCGCTGCGCGTGCGCGGCGAAACGGTGGACGAGATCACCGGCGCCGTCGAGATCATGCGCGAGAGGATGCTGCCTGTGGAGGCGCCTTCGGACGCCATCGACATCGTCGGCACGGGTGGCGATGCCTCCGGCTCCTATAACATCTCCACCTGCGCGGCCTTCGTCGCCGCGGGCGCGGGGCTGAAGGTCGCCAAGCACGGCAACCGAGCGCTGTCCTCGCGTTCGGGCGCGGCGGATGTACTCATGGCGCTGGGCGTCAGGATCGACGTGCCGCCGGAGAAGATCTCGGAGTGCGTCGCCGAAGCCGGCCTCGGCTTCATGTTCGCGCCCGCGCATCATTCCTCGATGAAATTCGTGGGCCCCTCGCGCGTCGAGCTCGGCACGCGCACCATCTTCAACCTGCTCGGCCCCCTCTCCAACCCGGCCCGTGCGAAGCGGCAGGTGACGGGGGTTTTCTCGAGGCAGTGGGTGGAGCCGCTCGCCCAGGTGCTGCGGAACCTGGGCTGCGAGGCCTGCTGGATCTGCCACGGCGAAGGCGGCATGGACGAGATCGTGCCCACCGGCACGACATGGATCTCCGAACTCAGGGACGGCAGGATCGCCTCCTTCACGCTGACGCCGGAGGAGGCGGGCCTCAAGCGCTCGTCCTTCGGGCAGCTCAAGGGCGGTGACGCCCTGCACAATGCCGATGCACTGCGCCATGTGCTGGCCGGCAAGCCCTCCGCCTTCCGTGACGCCGCGGTGATGACGGCGGCCGCCGCCCTGGTGGTGGCCAGCCGCGAGCCCGGCCTCAAGCAGGCTGTGGCCGCCGCGCAGAAGGCCATCGACAGCGGTGCGGCAGAGGCCGCGCTCGCCAGGCTCATCAAGGTATCGAACGGCTGATGGCCACCATTCTCGACAAGATCGCCGCCTACAAGCGCGAGGAAGTGGCCAGGGCCAAGACCCTCGCCACGCTCTCCGAACTGGAAGCCCGCGCCAGGGCCGCGCCGCCGGTGCGCGGCTTCGCCAGGGCGCTCGACGCCAAGGCGGCCCAGGGCGAGTGGAGCCTGATCGCCGAGATCAAGAAGGCGAGCCCGTCCAAGGGCCTGATCCGCGCCGATTTCGATCCGCCGGCGCTTGCCAGGGCTTACGAGGCCGGTGGTGCTTCATGCCTTTCGGTCCTCACCGACAGGCCCTCCTTTCAGGGCGCCCCGGAATTTCTTGCCGCGGCGCGCACCGCCTGCCCGCTGCCAGCACTCCGCAAGGACTTCATGCTGGACACCTGGCAGGTGGCCGAGGCCCGCGCCTGGGGCGGCGACTGCATCCTGCTCATCATGGCGATGATCGATGACGCGCTCGCCGCCGAGCTCGAATCCGCCGCCGGGCACTGGGGCCTCGATGTCCTCATCGAGGTGCACAACGAGGCGGAGCTCGAGCGCGCGCTGAAGCTGCGCTCGCGGCTGATCGGCATCAACAACCGCGACCTCCACACCTTCGAGACAACACTCGCCACCACCGAGCGCCTGGCCCCGCGCATCCCGGGGGAGCGCATGGTGGTGGCCGAAAGCGGCCTCTTCACGCCCGCCGATCTCGCACGCCTCGCCAGGCTCAACGTCAACGCCTTCCTCATCGGCGAGAGCCTGATGCGCCAGCAGGACGTGGCGGCGGCAACCCGCGCCATACTGACCAAGCCCCCTCCGGCGACCGCATGAGCCGCCTCACCCACCTCGATGCTGAAGGCAACGCCCACATGGTGGACGTGTCCGAAAAGCACGTCACCAGCCGCACCGCCACCGCCAGGGCGCTTGTCGAGATGCAGCCCGCCACGCTCGCGCTCATTCTGGAGGGCAAGGCCAAGAAGGGCGACGTCATCGCCACCGCCCGCATCGCCGGCATCATGGCGGCGAAGAAGACGCATGAGCTGATCCCGCTCTGCCATCCGCTCATGATCTCGAGGGTCACCGTCGATTTCGCGCCCGACACGCAGGCCTCCACCATCGAGGTCTCGGCCACGGTGAAGGTCGAGGGCAAGACAGGTGTGGAAATGGAGGCGCTCACCGCCTGCTCGGTCGCGTGCCTGACGCTCTACGACATGTGCAAGGCGGTCGACCGCAGCATGAAGATCGCAAATCTCCGCCTGGTCGAGAAGGCCGGCGGCAAATCCGGACATTTCACCGCGGAGTAAGGTCATGGCGCTCATCCCCGTCGAAGCGGCGCGTGCGCGCATCCTGAAGGGCGTGAAGCCGCTCCCCGCGGAGGAGGTGAAGCTCGACCGGGCGCTGGGCCGTGTGCTGGCCAGGCCCCTCAAGGCCATCCGCAACCAGCCGCCCTTCGATTCCTCCGCAATGGACGGTTATGCGGTGACCGCTGCCGATGTTGCGGAGACGCCCGCCACGCTGAAGCTCATCGGCCTTTCCGCCGCCGGCCATGGGTTCACGGGCAGGCTGAAGCCCGGCCAGTGCGTGCGTATCTTCACCGGGGCGCCCGTGCCGAAGGGCGCGGATGCCGTCGTCATCCAGGAGAACACGGAAGCGGCTGGCCAGGACATCACAATCCTGCAGCCGCTGAACCCCGGGCAGAACATCCGTTTCGCCGGCCTTGATTTCCGCAAAGGCGATGCGCTGCTGCCCGCCGGCCTCAGGCTCGGCGCGCGCGACATCGGGCTCGCAGCCGCCGCAAACGCGCCGAAACTCGCCGTTCACCGCCGCCCCGTCGTCGCCCTGATCGCCACGGGCGACGAACTCGTGCTGCCCGGCGGAAAGCCCCGCGCCGATCAGATCGTCTCCTCCAACAGCCACGCGCTCGCCGCCATGGCGGAGCATCTCGGCGCGCGTGTGATGAACTTCGGCATCGTCGCGGACGATCTGAAAGCCACCGGGCGCGCCATCGCCAGGACGGCGAAGGCCGACATTCTCGTCACAACCGGCGGCGCCTCTGTGGGTGACCATGATTATGTGCAGGAGGCGCTGAAGAACGCGGGCGTGAAGATCGACTTCTGGAAGATCGCCATGCGGCCGGGCAAGCCCTTCATGTATGGCCGCCGCAAGCACCAGCACGTTCTGGGGCTGCCCGGCAATCCGGTTTCCGCCCTCGTCTGCGCGCGCCTGTTCCTGAAGCCCCTGATCGATGCGCTGCTCGGGCTTTCAACCGGCGATGATGAGGTCGAGGCCCGCCTCGGCGCATCAATGAAGGAGAACGACAGCCGGCAGGATTATGTGCGCGCCACGCTCGTGGAGGCCGCCGACGGCAGCCGCACGGCAACCCCCTTCGCGAAGCAGGATTCCTCGATGCAGCGCACTTTCCGCGAGGCCCAGGCGCTCATCGTCAGGCCACCCTTTGCCAAAGTGGCAGCCCAGGGTGACGTCATTAAGATTTTACGTCTGGACTTCTGAACAGTTACGGAAAGTAAACACTTGCAGAACTAAAAGGGTACGGATATCTTTGTTTTGGATTTGTTCCGATTCCGGACGAAGATCGAAATCGCTGTCACTCACCGAGAAAGACCCGGCCCATGCTCACGCGGAAGCAACTCGAACTCCTCCTGTTCATCAATGAGCGGCTGAAGGAGGAAGGCGTTCCCCCCTCTTTCGAGGAAATGAAGGAAGCCCTCAACCTGCAGTCCAAGTCCGGCGTCCACCGCCTCATCGTGGCGCTGGAGGAGCGCGGCTTCCTGCGCCGCATGGCCAACCGGGCCCGCGCGCTGGAGGTGCTGAAACTCCCCGATGCGCATTCCCCCAGCCTGACCACGAAAAAGTCCGGGGGCTTCACGCCCAATGTCATCCAGGGCAATCTCGGCCGGGTGAAGCCCGTCTCCGCCACCAATGACGGCGCGCCCAAGGCCGCCGTGGTGCCGCTGATGGGCCGCATCGCGGCGGGTGTTCCGATCTCCGCAATCCAGGACCATACGGCCAACATCACCGTTCCCCCTGAGATGCTCGGCGGCGGCGAGCACTTCGCTCTCGAGGTCAAAGGCGACTCGATGATCGATGCGGGCATCTTCGACGGCGACACCGTCATCATCCGCAAGGGCGACACCGCGCATAACGGAGACATCATCGTGGCCCTCGTCGATGACGAGGAGGCAACCCTGAAGCGCCTGCGCCGCAAGGGCGACTCGGTGGCCCTCGAAGCCGCCAACCCATCCTATGAAACCCGCATCTTCGGGCCCGACCGGGTGCGCGTGCAGGGCCGCCTCATCGGGCTTATGCGCAAATACTGAGACCGTCCCGCCGCCCCTGAAAGCGGCGGGATCAACGGCTTGCGCATGATCTTATCGCAAAAGCGGGTTCCACTTTTGCGGATCATGCGCCAGATCAAAAGCTTGCGCATGATCTTATCGCAAAAGCGGGTTCCACTTTTGCGGATCATGCTTTAGTTTCCGGACTCCACCGGCTTTCGAGGAGTGCGCCCCCATGAAGATCTACGGCGATCTGATTTCCCCCTTCGTCCGCATGACCATCGTCGCCGCCCATGAGGTGGGATTGGCCGGCAAGGTCGAGCACGTGGTCGAGGCGGTGAAGCCGACCGAGGTGAATGCCAGGCTCGCCAGCCTCTCGCCCATCGGCAAGGTCCCGGTGCTGGAGACGGGCCATGGCCATGGCATCTACGACTCGCGCGTCATCATCGAATATCTCGCCCACACGGCGGGCAACACCAACCTGATCCCGCATGAGCCCGCCAGGCGCTTCCGCGTGCTCACCCTGCAGGCGCTGGGCCAGGGCCTTGCCGATTCCGCCGTCGCCTATCGCTATGAGACCGCCGCCCGCCCCAGGGGCCTGCAGTGGGAGGACTGGATGGCCCGCACCGAAACGCGCCTCCATGCCACCTTCGACGAGCTCGAATCCAACTGGATTGACCTCCTGCAGGATGTGAACGCAGGCTCCATCGCCGCCGCCGTGACGCTCGCTTACATCGACTTCCGCTTGCCCGACATCCACTGGCGCAACGGCCACCCCAGGCTTGGCCGCTGGCATGAGCATTTCTCCGGCCGCGACAGCATGAAGAACACCTCGATCGCCAACCGCTAGCGGATGTTCTTTAACGTTCAGGCGATTCCGCCTGAACGGATCATGCGCCAGCTGCGGCGCCAGCGCCCTTGCGCCCGTCGCTTGAGAAGCCCATTTTCGCGCCATGAGCGAATTCGATGTGATCGTGACCGGGGCCGGCCCCGCCGGGCTTTCCGCCGCCTGCCTTCTCGCGCTGGACGGCCGCCGCGTGGCGCTGGTGGCGAAAGATCAGGCCGACACGACTGACCCACGCACCGTGGCGCTGATGCAGCCTTCGATCCGCCTCCTCATGCATCTCGGCCTCTGGCCCGGCCAGCTGAAGGAGGCAACCCAACCCTTGCGCAAGCTGCGCCTTGTCGATGACACGGGCTCCCTGTTCAAGGCCCCCACCATCACCTTCGACCCGGCGGAGCTGGGCGAGGAGGCCTTCGGCTGGAACTTCCCGCTCGGCATCCTCATCCCCGTCCTCTTCGCCCGTGCGCAGACGCTGGGCGTCACCTTCACCGGTGCCGATGCGGCGTCCGTCCACACCGCCGCCGATTCCGTCTCCGTCACCACCACCGGCGGCGAGCGCCTCACCGCGCGCGTGGCGCTGGCCGCCGACGGCCGCAATTCGCTGTTGCGCGATGCAGCCGGCATCCGCGCCAACCGGTGGAGCTACGACCAGTCGGCGCTGGTGACGAGCTTCGAACATTCTGGCCCGCATGACGGCATCTCGACCGAACACCACAGGAAGGCCGGCCCCTTCACCACCGTGCCAATGCCCGGCAACCGTTCAGCACTCGTCTGGATGGAACGACCGGCGCGCGCCGCCGGGCTCATGGCGCTCACCGACGGCGAAATCGCGGCGGAGATCCAGATCGGCGCCCATGGCGAGCTCGGACGCGTGTCGAACATCGGGCCGCGCCGCCTTTTCCCCATGCACGGTCTGGTGGCGAGAGACTTCGCCCGCAACCGCATCATCCTCGTGGGCGAGGCCGCGCATGTGGTGCCGCCCATCGGCGCCCAGGGCCTCAACATGTCACTGCGCGATGCCGCCCAGGCCGCCGATCTGATGGAGGGCGAGGACGATCCGGGAGCGCCCTCGATCATGGCGGACTATGATGCGCGGCGCCGGCGCGACGTGCAGCCGCGCCAGCAGGCGATCGACCTGATGAACCGCTCGCTGCTCTCGGGCTTCATGGCGCTTGAAACGGGCCGTGCGATGGGATTGTCGCTGCTCGCGCAATTCGGACCCTTGCGCCGCGCGGCGATGCAGTATGGCCTCGCGCACTCACCCAACCTGCCGCGCACCATGCGCCCGGCGCAGTCCGGCGCCGCGGATCTGGCCATCTAGCCGCCGCGCGGGCGCTTGAAGCAGCCATTTGGCCTGCCCCGCACGGCCTCTTGCCTTCCGCCTCTATCCTTGGCAAGCAATCGTCATGGGCAACGCTTCGACCGCTAAATTCGGGATTGGACAGGTTGTGCGCCACCGGCTGTTCCCGTTCCGTGGCGTCATCTTTGACGTCGACCCCGTGTTCAACAACACGGAGGAGTGGTGGAACGCGATTCCGGAGGAAATCCGCCCCCGCAAGGACCAGCCCTTCTATCACCTGCTCGCCGAGAACGACGAGACGGAATACGTGGCTTATGTCTCCGAACAGAACTTGCTCGTCGATGACACTGGGGAACCGGTCCGCCACCCTCAGGTGCGCGAGTATTTCGAAGGCTATGACAGCCGCCGAAAGAGCTACCGGCCGCGGGACATTCAGCACCACTGAGGCCCGGCGGCCATCATAGCGGAGAAAGCCGGACCCCGCTTCCTTTCGCCCGTGGGCTGCCTTATGCCTAGCACAAGGTTTTCTGGACGGAGGACGACATGGCATTCCAGGCACGCGGTGCGGCACTTGCGGTTGCACTCCTTGCATCGGGCCTGCTCACGGCCTGCGACGATGGCGCGAAGCAGCAGCAGGCCGCCGCCCCTGCCCCCATCCCCGCCGTCACCGTGGTCAAGGTCGAGGCCAGGGACCTGCGTCCCGCGGTCAGCTTCTCCGCCCGTGTCGAGGCGCTCCACAAGGTGGATCTGCGCGCGCGGATCGAAGGCTATCTGGACAAGCAGAACTTCACCGAAGGTGCGGCGGTCAAGGCGGGTGACCTGCTCTTTGTAATCGAGCAGGCGCCCTATCAGGCCAGGGTCGCCGCCGCCGAGGCCGCCGTGGCCGTGGCCAGGGCCCGCCTTGACCGCACCGAGATCGAGCTCACCCGCCAGACCACGCTGGTCAACAAGGAAGCCTCCGCCCAGACCAAGCTGGATGACGCCCGCACCGCGCGCAACGAGGCCAAGGGGCAGTATGACAAGCTGATGGCCGAACTGGACCAGGCCAAGCTTCAGCTCTCCTACACGGAGATCCATGCCCCCATCGACGGCCGCATCGGCAAGTCCCTGCTGTCGGTGGGCAGCTTTGTCAGCCCGCAGAGCGGCACGCTGGCCACCATCGTCCAGCAGGACCCGATCGGCGTCACCTTCCCCGTCAGCCAGCGCGACATGCTGGCGGTGCGCGAGAAGATGGGGGATGATGCCGGACTGCGCGATCACACCGTCTATGTCGAGATCGGCAAGGGCAGGCGCTACCAGTATCCCGGCAAGGTGGACTTCCTCGACGTCGGGGTCAACACCGGAACGGACGCCGTCAACGTCCGCGCCACCTTCCCCAACCCGCAGGGCCTGCTGGTCGATGGCCAGCTGGTCACCGCGGTGGTCGAGTCCTCATCCGCCGCGCCGACGCTGGTGGTTCCCGTCAACGCCGTCCAGATCGACCAGTCCGGCCCCTTCGTGCTGATCGTGAATTCCGATAAGAAAATCGAGGTGCGCCGCGTCGAGCTCCTGCGCCAGGACAATTCCTTCATTGCCATCGCGAAGGGGCTTTCGGCGGGCGACCTCGTGGTCACCGAAGGCGTGCAGAAGGTCAAACCCGGCCAGGCCGTGGACGCAACCGAAGTCAAGCCGGAGGCTTGAGCGGCATGTTCTCCTCGATTTTCATCGACCGCCCCCGTCTCGCGGTCGTCATCTCGCTCGTCATCACCATCGCCGGCTTCGTGGCGATGACGCAGATTCCGATTGCCCAGTTCCCGGACATCGTGCCGCCGCAGGTGCAGGTCACCGCGAGCTATGCGGGTGCCGGAGCGGAGGTGGTCGAAAGCACCGTGGGCCAGCCCATCGAGTCCCGCGTCGTCGGCGTCGACAACATGCTCTACATGAAATCGACGAGCGGCAATGACGGCAGCTATACCCTCACCATCACCTTCGCCGTGGGCACCGATCCGGACCTCAACACCGTCAACGTCCAGAACCGCGTGAAGCTCGCCGAGGCCCAGCTGCCGCAGGAGGTCCGCGCCCAGGGCGTGAGCGTGATGAAGAAATCCTCCGCCATCCTGCAGATGGTGGCCTTCACCTCAACCGACCCCAGGCAGGACCAGCTGTTCCTGTCCAACTATGTCACCATCAACCTGCTCGACCGGCTGAAGCGGGTGCGCGGCGTGGGAGACGTGAGCCTTTTGACCCCCACCGACTATTCCATGCGCATCTGGGTCGATCCGCAGCGGCTCACCGATTATGAGATGGTACCGACCGACATCGTCAACGCGCTCAAGAAGCAGAACGTGCAGGCCGCCATCGGCCGCATCGGCTCGGCCCCCTCGCTGCCCGACCAGGCCTTCCAGCTGTCGATCCAGGCCCAGGGCCGCCTGACCACGCCGGAGGAATTCGGCAATGTCGTCATCCGCGCCACCGAGGGCGGCTCTTTCGTGCGCCTCAAGGACGTGGCCCGCGTCGAGCTCGGCGCCCGCCTGATGGAAACGCTGGGCCGGCAGGACGGTCTTCCCGCCGCCGTCATTGGCATTTACCAGGCACCCGGCGGCAACGCCCTTGCCAGTGCCGAAGCCGTCGACAGGATCCTCGAAGAGGCCAAGGCCAGTTTTCCCGAAGGCATGAGCTACAAGGTCACCTATGACACCACCAAATTCGTGGAGGAAAGCATCCACGAGGTGGTGAAGACCCTGCTCGAGGCCTTCGTGCTGGTGGTTATCGTGGTGTTCCTGTTCCTGGGGTCCGTCCGCGCCACCATCATTCCGCTGATCGCCGTGCCTGTGTCGCTGATCGGAACCTTCGCCGTCATGATGGCGCTGGGCTTCTCCGCCAACACCGTGTCGCTGCTGGCCCTCGTTCTGGCCATCGGCATCGTGGTGGATGACGCCATCGTGGTGGTCGAGGCCGTCGAGGCCAAGATGGAGGAGGACCCCGGCCTCTCGCCGAAGGAAGCCGCCCGCCGGGCGATGGGCGAGATCACCGCACCCATCCTCGCCATCACGCTGGTCCTCATGTCGGTCTTCGTGCCGGTCGCCTTTATCCCCGGCATCTCGGGCCAGCTGTTCAAGCAGTTCGCGGTGGTCGTCACCGTGTCGATGATGATCTCGGCGCTCAATGCGCTCACCCTGTCGCCCGCGCTGTGCGGCGTGCTGCTGAAGAACAGCCATGGCCCCAAGCGCTTCCCCATGGGGCATATCCTTGGCGGCATCAACATGGCGCGCGATGGCTATGCGGCCGTGGTCAGGCGTCTTGTCCGGATGGCGGTCATCGGCCTCATCGCGCTCGCCGTCATTTTCCCGGTGACGGGCTGGCTGTTCAAGGTCACGCCCTCGGGCTTCCTGCCCGCCGAGGACCAGGGCGCCATCTTCGGTGAAGTGGTGCTGCCCGAGGGCTCTTCCGTCAATGTCACCGACGCGGTGGCCAAGCAGGTCTCCGACATGGCCGGCCAGGAGCCGGGTGTGGCCGGCGTCATGACCGTCGTGGGCTACTCCATGCTCGACGGCCAGGTGAAGTCCAACTCCGCGCTGCTCGTGCTGACGCTCGATCCCTTCGCCCAGCGCACCGAGCCCTCGCTCAACGTCAACGCCATCATCGGCAGGCTGATGGCCAGGGGTCAGGCGATCAAGCAGGCCAACGTCATATTTTACAATCTGCCGCCGATCATCGGGCTCGGCACCGGCTCGGGTTTCGAATTCCAGCTTCAGGATTTCGCCGGCTCCCCCCCGCGCGATCTGGCGGCCGTGGCGCGCGGCCTCGTTTTCGCGGCGAACCAGAACCCGCAGCTGGGCCGCGTCTTCACCACCTTCGCCGCCAACACGCCGCAGCTCTTCCTCGACATCGACCGGGACAAGGTGCAGACGCTGGGTATCGACCTGTCCGACGTCTTCGCCACGCTGCAGGCGGTGCTGGGCGGGTCCTACGTCAACGACTTCAACCTCTTTGGCCGCACCTGGCAGGTCACCGTGCAGGGTGAGGCGGTGGACCGCGCCAAGGTCGATGACATCTACCGCATCTCGGTGCGCAACAAGAAGGGCGAGATGGTCTCGGTCCGCTCCTTCGCGGAGGCGCGCCTGATCCTCGCCCCGCAGTCGATCACCCGCTTCAACAATGTCCGCAGCGCCACGATCAACGGCAGCCCCGCCGCCGGCTTCAGCTCCGGCCAGGCCATCGCCGCCATGGAACAGGTCGCCGCGGCCTCGCTCCCCAAGGGCTTCGGCTATGAGTGGACCGGAACCGCGCTGCAGGAGAAGGAGGCGAGCGGCAAGACGACGATGATCCTCGGCCTCGCCGTGCTCTTCGCCTATCTCTTCCTCGTCGGACTTTATGAAAGCTGGTCGATCCCCATCTCGGTCCTGCTCTCCGTGTCGGCAGGCGTCATGGGCTCGCTGCTGGCGCTCAAGGTCTCGGGTCTCTCCAACAATCTCTATGCCCAGATCGGCCTCGTGGTGCTGATCGCACTCGCCGCCAAGAACGGCATCCTCATCGTCGAGTTCGCCATGGAGGCCCGGCGGAAGGGCAAGAGCATCATGGACGCCGCCACCACCGGCGCCAGGGAGCGCTTCCGCGCCGTGATGATGACGAGCTTCGCCTTCATCGCCGGCCTGATCCCGCTGGTTTTCGCCGAAGGTGCGGGCATGCTCAGCCGCCGCGGCGTGGGCACCACCGTCTTCGGCGGCATGGTGGCCGCAGCGGTGCTCGGCATCTTCCTCATTCCGCTGCTCTACGTCATCTTCCAGTGGGGCCGCGAGAAGGTGCACGGTGCGGGCGGCGGGGAAAAGGCGGAGAACCACAAGCCGGAGGCGCCCGCAGCCTGACCGCCGCCCCGCAGGCCGTCACTCGACGGTGACGGACTTCGCGAGGTTTCGCGGCTGGTCCACGTCGGTGCCGATGAACACCGCCGCGTGATAGGCAAGGAGCTGCACCGGAACCGCATAGAGCAGCGGGCTGACGAAGGGGTTTGCCCTGGGCACGCGGATGGTTCGGAAGCCCTTGTGTTCGTTGTCCTTCATGCCGCGGTCATCCGTCAGCAGCACGATCTTGCCGCCGCGCGCCGCAACCTCCTCCATGTTGGAGACCGTCTTGCCGTAAAGTCCGTCATGCGGCGCGATGACGATCACCGGCACGTTCTCGTCAATCAGCGCGATCGGCCCGTGCTTCAGCTCACCCGCCGCATAGCCCTCGGCATGAATGTAGGAAAGCTCCTTCAGCTTCAGCGCGCCTTCGAGCGCGATTGGATAATTGAGCCCGCGGCCGAGGAACAGCACGTCGCGCGCATGGGCGATCTCGCGGGCGATGTCCGCAATATGCCTCTCGTCCTTGAGGATCTCCGTCATCTGCCGCGGGGCCATGATCAGCGCCCCGACCAGTTCCTTCTCCTGCCCGGGGCTGAGCGTTCCGCGCATCTTGCCCGCGAGGATGGCAAGGCAGGCCAGAGCGGTCAGCTGACAGGTGAAGGCCTTGGTGGAGGCCACGCCGATTTCGGGGCCGGCACAGGTGCGGAACACCATCCCGCTTTCGCGCGCAATGGTCGACTCCGGCACATTGACAATGGCCAGCGTGTGCTGACCCTGCTGCTGGCAATAGCGCAGCGCCGCGAGCGTATCCGCCGTCTCGCCCGACTGCGACACGACGATGGCCAGGCCGTTTCTCGGCAGCGGCGCCTCGCGGTAACGGAACTCGGAGGCGATATCGACTTCGGTCGGCAGCCGCGCGATGCGCTCGAACCAGTATTTCGCCGCAAGGCCCGCATAGGATGCCGTGCCGCAGGCCGTGATGGTGATCCGGTCCAGGGCCGCGAAATCGAAGGGAAGCTTATCGGGAACGCGCACGGTGCGCTCGGCGAAATCGACGTATTCGGCCAGCGTATGGCCGATGACCTCCGGCTGCTCCTCGATCTCCTTGGCCATGAAGTGGCGGTGGTTGCCCTTGTCCACCAGCATGGCGGAGGCCTGGCTGAAGCTCATCGGCCGCTTCACCGCATTGCCATGCGCATCGCAGATCTCGACCGCATTGTGCGTCAGCACCGCCCAGTCGCCATCCTCGAGATAGGTGATGCGGCTGGTGAAGGGGGACAACGCAATGGCGTCGCTGCCCACGAACATCTCGCCCTCGCCATGGCCGATGGCCAGCGGCGGTCCGTTGCGGGCGGCGATCATCAGGTCGTTCTCGCCCCTGAACAGCATGGCGAGCGCAAAGGCGCCCTGCAGGCGCGCGAGCACCGCCCTCACCGCCTCGCGCGGCGCCTTGCCCCGCTTCAGTTCCCGCGCCAGCAGCTGGGCAACGACTTCCGTGTCGGTCTGGGTGGTGAACACCGAACCATCGGCGGTCAGCTCTTCCTTGAGGGGGCGGAAATTCTCGATGATGCCATTGTGCACCACCACCACATCGCCCACCGCGTGCGGGTGGGCATTGGTCTCGGTGACACCGCCATGCGTCGCCCAGCGGGTGTGCCCGATGCCGGAGGCGCCCTCCAGCGGTTCGCGGGCCAGCAGGCTGGCGAGATTTTTCAGCTTGCCCACGGCGCGGCGCCGTTCGATGCCGCGAGGCGTCAGGGTCGCGACGCCCGCCGAGTCATAACCGCGGTATTCGAGCCGCCGCAGAGCCTCGACGATATTGTCCGCCACGGGTTCCTTGCCGAGAATGCCGACGATGCCGCACATGACTTCGAAGTCCTACGTGTTGTTGCGCGCGGCCTTGCGGGCCGCCTTCATTTCGCGATAGCGCCTGGCCCAGCCTTCGCGAAGGTCCAGCGCCGCGCGCGTCATCGCCAAAGCGTCGGCGGGAACGTCACGGGTGATCACGCTGCCCGCCGCGATCGTTGCGCCGTCCCCGACGCTGACCGGCGCGACGAGCGCCGTGTTGGAGCCGACGAAAACATTCTCGCCGATGTCCGTGAGGTGCTTCCCGTGGCCATCGTAATTGCAGGTGATGGTTCCAGCACCGATATTGGTCTTCGCCCCCACCCGCGCATCGCCGATATAGGTCAGGTGATTGGCCTTGACGCCCCTGCCGATCACCGCCTTCTTCACCTCGACGAAATTGCCGATATGGGCCCCTTCGCCGATGTCGGCGCCAGGGCGCAGCCGTGCATAAGGGCCGATGCGGGCGCCCGCGGCAACCCGCGCGCCCTCGATATGGGAAAAGGCAAGGATCTCGACGCCGTTGCCGATCTCGACCCCCGGTCCGAACACCACATTGGGCTCGATCACCACATCCTGCCCGATCGCCGTGTCCGCCGAGAAGAACACCGTCTCCGGCGCCACCAGCGTTGCGCCGTTGAGCATATGGCGGCGGCGATAGGCCTGCTGCAGTGTCCGTTCGATTCCGGCAAGCTGCCCGCGGTCGTTGACGCCAGCCACCTCCCGCTCGGCGCAAGTGGCAAGCCGGCAGGGCGCACCCGCCGCGGCGGCAAGCTCCACGAGGTCGGTGAGGTAATACTCGCCCTTGGCATTGGCGTTGCGGAGCTTCGGCAACAGCGACCAGAGCAACGCGGCGCCGATGGCGATGATCCCGGAATTGCAAAGCCGGATGGCGCGTTCGCGCGGGCTGGCATCAAGCTCCTCGCGGATCTTCACCACATGGCCGGCGGCATCCTGCAGCAGGCGGCCATAACCCTCTGGGTTGGCCGTCTCGAACCCCAGCACCGCCATGCCCGCACCCGCAAGCCCGGCGAGTTGCCGCAGGCTCTCCGCGGTGATCAAGGGAACATCCCCGTAGAGCACAAGCACAGTGCCCGAAAAGTCCCGAAGGGCGTCCCGCGCCATGGACACCGCATGGCCGGTCCCCAGCCTCTCCACCTGCACCGCCCGCCGGGCATCCGGAAAAACCCGTTGCGCCTCGCGTGACACGGCCTCCATATCCGGGCCCACGACGACCACGGCCTCGCGCGGCTCCAATGCCCGGGCGGCATGGAGCACATGACCGAGCAGGCTCCGCCCCGCCGCCCGGTGCAGCGCCTTGGGAAGGCTGGATTTCATCCGCGTGCCCTTGCCCGCGGCGAGGACGATGACCGCGATGTCCATCATTCCAGTTCCGGTCGAATGAAGATTCTCATGCGTTTCCGGTAGCATGCCGCGAGCCCCGGGGCGATAGCAAGGCCGCTTGCAAATCAGTTGACCGGCACCCCACCCCCCTCTATGTTCCGCGCCCATCCGCCAGGCTTTACGCCCGGCTGTGGGCCCGTAGCTCAGCGGTAGAGCATCTGACTTTTAATCAGAGGGTCGCGGGATCGTACCCCGCCGGGCTCACCAATAAGTTCAATAAAGCATTTTCAGGTCAAGTGGATACCGGTTGACAGTCGAAAATGCGACCAAACAAAGAGACAGTGCAGGTTTCGGTTCAGTGGAATCGAAGCGTGCACTGGCGCGTGTTCTGGTTAGGTTGGCTTGGCTGAATGGCGGGAGGATTTGGCGGATCGGACGCCTGGGCATTTTCCGGCGGGAGTTTGAGCGGGGTTTGAGATTTGGGGGTTGTGGGGCGGAGTTGCGATGGG
>NZ_JADCDA010000074.1 GCF_020252405.1 Aestuariivirga sp. | reverse complement strand
GGGAGAAGGGAAAATTGACATGGCACAAGACACGCCGCCGCCATATGCGATTCGCCTCGGGGTGGTGGCATCATCATCGCCGGGCGTGTCCCGGCGATCCTCTTGGCGGCGGCGGAAAGGATGCCCGGAACAAGTCCGGGCATGATGACCGGGGTGGTGGCATCATCATCGCCGGGCGTGTCCCGGCGATCCTTTGGGCGGCGGGGAAAGGATGCCCGGAACGAGTCCGGGCATGATGACCGGGGTGGTGGCATCATCATCGCAGGGCGTGTCCCGGCGATCCTCTTGGCGGCGGCGGAAAGGATGCCCGGAACAAGTCCGGGCATGATGACCGGGGGTGGTGAGGGCTTAGATCAGCCCCGCCCCGCGCAGCGCCGTGAGGTCCTTCGACCCCGTCGCCAGGCAGGCGATGCGCAGCGCGTCGGCGAAAGCCTGAACATGCGCCACCACGGCCTCCGTGCCCTGCATTGCGGCGGGCAGAAGTGACGCCGCCTGGGCCGTGAGGTCCGCTCCCAGCCGGATCGCCCTGGCGGCATCGAGGCCGTGGCGGATGCCTCCGGAGGCGATGAGCGGCACGTCCGGGCAGGCTGCCCGCACCTCGGCAATGCACACCGGCGTCGGGATGCCCCAGTCGCGGAAGATCTCGCCAAGGTTCTGGTCCGGCGCGCCGGCGAGCCGCGCCCCCTCGACGGCGGCCCAGCTGGTGCCGCCCGCGCCTGCAACATCGATCGCCGCCACCCCGCAATCGACCAGCCGCCTCGCCACCGCGCCCGAAATGCCGCTGCCCACTTCCTTGGCGATGACCGGAACGGGAAGCGCGCGGACCAGCCGGCCGACCGCCGCCTGAACGCCCGACCAGTTGCGGTCGCCGCCGGGCTGCACCGCTTCCTGCACCGGGTTCAGATGCAGGATCAGCGCATCGGCCTGGAGCTGTTCCACCGCGCGCCGCGCCTCGTCCGGCCCCATGCCGTTCACCAGCTGGACAGCGCCGAGATTGCCGTAAATCGGAATGGAGGGGGCGATGCGGCGGAGCTCCGGCCCCAGCCCGGAGCGGTCAGGCGTCGTCAGCGAAATGCGCTGCGAGCCCACGCCCATGGCAAAGCCCATCTGCTCCGCGGCTTCCGCGATGGCGCGGTTGATGCCGCCCGAAACCTCCGGCCCGCCGGTCATGGAAGAGGCGAGGAAAGGCAGCCGCAGCGACCGTCCGAGGAAGCGGGTCGAGAGGTCGATGGAGCCGAAATCCACCTCCGGCAGCGCATCGTGCCGGAAGCGGACATCATCGAAACCGGCGGGCACGCCGTGCCGTGCCGCGCCGGAGAGCACGATGTCAATATGGTCGCGCTTGCGGCGCCCGATCTCGCTCATGCGGTCATGCGCCTGAGCCGGTCATGCGGGCCGGGCGATCAGGGATGGGCCGCGAGATAGGCGATGACGTTGGCCACGTCCTCCGGCTTCTTCAGGCCGGCGAAGGCCATCTTGGTGCCCGGCACATAGGCCTTGGGGTTGGGCAGGTAGGCGGTGAGCGTCGCCTCGTCCCAGACCACGCCTTCCTCGCCCTTCTTGGTCATGGCGGCGGAATATTTGAAGCCCTCGACCGAGGCCGCCTTGCGGCCCACGACACCCTTCAGCGTCGGGCCGATCTTGTTCACGCCCTTCTCGTTCTCGTGGCAGGCCTTGCACTGGGCGAAGACCTTCTCGCCGGCGGCGGCATCGCCCGCGGCATGGGCCGGGGCGGCGAACAGCACGGCTGAGGCCAGAGCGGCGAAGATGGCTTTCTCGATCATCGGAATATCCTTCACGGGGGTTGTCGGTCACTCGGTCGAAGGCACGCCATCGGCATGTCTCGCGAGGCTCAGTCTTAGAACCACATCGGCCAGATGCGCAAGCAGTCCCCCCACGAGGTAGACCGCGACGAAGAGCCATCCCGATTGCTGCAGCGCGGCGCGCAGCGCCAGCACCAGCGACGCGCCGGCCAGACCATTGGCCACAAAACACAACAGGAGGCGGGTGTTGCGCCGCCGCCAGAGATAACAGCCCGCGGCGGCCACCTCGATGGCGATCGCCACCAGGATCGCCGTTGCGAGATGACCCGAGCTTACGAACTGCTCCATCGCCCCGTCACCCGAAGGGGCCGTTCATCTGCACAATGCGCAGATTGAGGAAGGAGGCGATCGACACCCACACGAGGTAGGGCACAACCAGGACCCCCGCCCAGGTGGAAACCGAGCCCAGCACGATGACGAGGCTCAGCACCGAACACCACAGCAGCGCCACCTCGCCCAGCGCCCAGTCCGGCCTGCGCAGCTTGAAGAAAATGCCGCTCCAGGCGATGTTGACGACGGCATTGACGAAGAGCGCCCAGAAGATCAGCGGCCGCGCGCCCGTGCCCGCGGCGGCCTGCCAGGCCAGCGCGGTGGCGACCGCCGTCAGAACGAAAATCATGGTCCACACGGGCCCGAAGGCCCAGTCCGGCGGCTTCCACGAAGGCTTCCTCAGATTGTCGTACCAGGGGCCGGTCTCGGTCAGCACCGCGCCGGCGACGGCCACCACGATGGCGGCGCCCGAGGCGATGCCCAGCGGCCAGAGGAACTCGGGCGGCCAGTTCATGTCGGGCGCGCGATGCCCAGAAGATGCGCCATGTCTTTTAGGAAAATTTTGACATGCGCCATGGGGCCTTTGCGGGAGAGCCTCTTCTCCGTGTAGGATTCCCAGGTGAGGCGCTGCACGTCCTTGTCCGCGCACATCTTGACGAAGCTCTCGCGGCGCCTGTCGTTTCGATACCAGAAATACTGCATGATGCCGAGAATGAGGAAGATGCGGCCATGCTCCTTCATGAAGCGCTTGCGCGCCGTGGCCAGATGGCGCGCATCGCCCGTGCGCAGACAGGCGATCGCCGCATCGGCCGCCAGCCTGCCGCCCAGCATGGCGTAATAGATGCCCTCGCCCGAGGCGGGCGCCACCATGCCCGCGGCATCGCCTGCCAGCACCACGTCGCGGCCATTGTCCCAGCGCTTCAGCGGCTTCAGCGGAATGGGCGCGCCCTCGCGGCGGATGGTCTGGCCATCGAAGCCCATCTGCCGGCGAAGCTCCGCCACAGCGCCTTTCAGCGGGAAGCCCTTGTGGGCGCTTCCCGTTCCCACGCTCATGGTCTTGCCGTGCGGGAACACCCAGGCATAGAAATCGGGCGACAGGCTGCCGCGGTAATAGACGTCGCAGCGGTCGGACTCATATTCCTCCGACCGCGTCCCGGGGGCCGCGACGATCTCGTGATAGGCGAAGACGTAAGGGATCTTGTGCGCCCCCGGCACCGTGTCCTTGCCGACGCGCGACAATGCCCCGTCAGCGCCGATCACGCAGCGGGCGCGCAGCTTGATTTCCGCGCCGTCCCTGTCCCTGTAGTGGACGGTCGCGGCGCCATGGCCATCGCGCGAGAAGCTTTCGTAAGTGCCGGTGCACCGCTCCGCCCCGGCCCCGGCCGCGCGGGCGCGCAGCCATTCGTCGAAGGGTCCGCGATCCACCATGCCGACATAGGAATTGGTCACCGGCATGTCGACCTTGCGGTCCGAGGGCGAAATGATGCGGGCGGAGAAGATGCGCGCCACCAGCATCTCCGGCGGAATCTCGAAATCGCGGATGCAGCGCGGCGGAATGGCCCCGCCGCAGGGCTTGATGCGCCCCGCCCGGTCGAGCAGCACGACCGAGAGGCCCGCCTTCGCCGCATCATGCGCGGCCGTGGCGCCCGAAGGCCCGCCGCCCACCACCACAAGGTCATACACCGTCTCCGCCAGCATGAGCCTAACTCCCGCTTGCCTGGTGGCGCGCCGCGAGCACCAGGGGGTTTGCCGCCTGTCCAAATCCGTCCTTCGCCCCCACCGCCGCGGCGAGCACTGCCGCGAAGATGAACAAGCCCGCCTCCACCGCGAAGACCGCCGCATAGGCCATCGCCGGCGAGCCGAGCGCCAGGCGCGAAATGTCGGCGAGGGCGGTTCCCGCAAAGCCGCCGATGCCGAAGGCAATGGCCTGCGCCGCGCCGAACAGCCCCATGCGCACGCCCTCGCGCGAGGCACCGCTGCCCGCCATGTTGAACATCGAGCCGATGGCCGCCACCGCGAACACGCCATTGCAGAAGCCGAGCGCGAAGACCGAGGGCCTCAGCGGCCAGCCGGGCCCAACCTTCGCCGCCATCACGAGCCCGAGCAACGCCAGCGCCGAGCCGATGCAGCCTGCAACCGTCCAGCTCCGCAGCGTCATCAGCCGGGGCGCAAGCGTGGCGGCAACACCCACCAGCACCATGCCGGCGAGCACGCCCGAATTCTGCACGCCCGAAAGCGCGGTCGACTGGCCCGGCGTCAGCCCGAAGACGAGACCGGCGAAGGGCTCGAGGATCAGGTCCTGCGCCGAATAGGCCAGCATGGACACGAAAATGAAGATCGCGAAACGCCGCGCGGCGGTGTCGGACCAGACCTCGGCGATGGCCTGTTTGAAGGGCGCCTTGCCCGCCTGCCGCTTTTCCGCCACGCGGTCCTTCTCGAGCCCCCGCACCGCAATCAGCGTGAGCAGGAAGGATGCGGTGCAGATGCAGGCCGCGACCGCCATCAGCCGCCCGCTGGAAAAGGGATCGAGGAAATGCCCGGCAAGGGCCGCGGTGACGATGAAGCCCACAATCATCATGATCCACACGACGGTCGCCGCCGCGGCGCGCCGCTGCTCTTCCACCTGGCCGGCGAGCAGCACCAGCAGCGAGGTGCCCGCCGCCCCCACGCCGGCCCCGATCAGGGTGAAGGAGACCATGGCGGCAATCGCCCCCACCGCCATGTTCTGCTGCATCAGATGCACGGAGAGCGCCGCGCCGAAACCGCCCAGCGCCAGCGCGCCCATGCCGACGACGATCCACGGCGTGCGCCGCCCGCCCTTGTCGGAGCCATGGCCCCATGAGGGCCTCAGCACCTGCAGCGCATAATGCCACGTCACCAGCAGGCCCGGCGCCATGGCCGGCAGCGCCAGTTCCACGATCATCACGCGGTTGATGGTCGACGTCGTCAAAACCACGATGGCGCCAAGTGCCGCCTGCACCAGCCCGAATCGCGCGATGCCCGCCCAGGACGTCATGCCAGCCCCCTGAGCGCAAAAGCGCTCACCATCATGCCCGAGACATAGAGCGGCACGCCCAGCCCCGAATACCACAGCGCCCGCCGCACCGGTTCGCCAAGAAAGCGCCTCATCATGACGAGCTGCACGGCGAGCAGTGCGATCACCGCCGCCGCATGCATGGGCTTGCCCCACATGAAGAGCAGCCCGATCACCGCCGCCTGCGGCAGCGCCATCACCGCGCAGGCCACCCGGGCGGCCCCCTCCACGCCCAGCTGAACGGGCAGCGAGCGCACGCCCATCCGCGTGTCGCCCCCGATGGCCTTGAAATCGTTGAGCGTCATGATGCCATGAGCCCCCAGCGAATAGAGCAGCGCCAGCACCACGATGGGCCAGCCCGGCACGGCGGCCAGCAGCACGGCCGCCCCGGTGAACCACGGCAGCCCCTCATAACAGAGGCCCACCGCCGCATTGCCCCACCAGCCATTGGCCTTCAGCCGCAACGGCGGCGCGGAATAGGCCCAGGCCATGGCCATGCCGAATAAGGCCGCCCAGAACACCACAGGCCCCAGGGCCAGCGCCACGGCCAGCGACAGCACGGTCCAGATGATGGCGATATAGAGCCCCCAGCGCCCCGGAATGCGCCCGGAGGGAATGGGCCGACCGGGCTCGTTGATCGCGTCCACATGCCGGTCGAACCAGTCATTCACCGCCTGGGATGTGCCGCAGACCAGGGGACCCGACAGCGCCATGCCCGCCAGCACCAGGCCCCAGCGACCGCCCAGGGACAGACCGGAGGACACCGCCCCGCAGGCAAAGGCCCACATGGGCGGAAACCACGTCACAGGCTTGAGCAACTGCAACGCCGCCGCAAGCTGCGGCAGCACCGGAACAGGCCGGGTGGAGGCAAGGTTCGCCATGAGGGAAACGCTATAACTGACAGTTTGACTTGTCAATCTGTGTTGACAGACCGAATTGCTCCCCCTCCGGCGGTCATCCCGCCAAGAGCCGACATCCGGCTGTCCTTCGCCGGCAGCGAGGCGGAGATCGGCAAGGCCATGGCGCGGATGCAGCAGGCGCCGGGGAGCTTGGTCTGACGCGCCCGTCGCGCCGACAGAGCCCTCATCCGGCCTTTGGCCACCTTCTCCCATTGGCTTCGCCAACGGGAGAAGGACTCGTTGCGCGATCTCCCTCACCGGGTCCTTCTCCCGTCCCGCAGGGATGGAAGAAGGTGGCCGACAGGAAGGCCATGGCGCGGATGCAGAAGGCGCCGGGGAGCTTGGTCTGACGCGCCCGTCGCGCCGACAGAGCCCTCATCCGGCCTGTCGGCCACCTTCTCCCATTGGCTTCGCCAACGGGAGAAGGACTCGTTGCGCGATCTCCCTCACCGGGTCCTTCTCCCGTCCCGCAGGGATGGGTGAAGGTGGCCGACAGGCCGGATGAGGGCCTCGCTCCGGGCGGCGCGCGCCCTACTCCGCCGCCTTCGGCACGGGCCGCATGTCATTCGCGGGCCGGTCCGCATGCGGGGCCAGCATATCGGAGGCATTCTCGCGGTCGTGCATATGGCGGCGGTCGCGCGCCAAGAAGGAATAGATCGCCGGCGTGATGAACAGCGTGAACAGCGTGCCGATGGTCATGCCCGCGGCGATGACCACGCCGATGTCAAAGCGGCTCTTGGCGCCCGCCCCACTGGCGACGAGCAGCGGCGTGACGCCGATGACCATGGCGGCCGTCGTCATCAGGATGGGCCGCAGGCGCGTGGCGGCGGCTTCCTTGATGGCGGTGTCCTTGTCGTAGCCCTTGGTCTCCTGCAGCTTGTTGGCGAACTCCACCATCAGGATGCCGTGCTTGGCGATGAGGCCGATGAGCGTCACGAGGCCGATCTGGGTATAGATGTTGATCGTGCCGGAGCCCAGGTTGACCGGCGGGTTGTTCATCATCGCGCCGTTGATCTCGCCCAGTATGAACAGCACGAACAATGCGCCGAAAACCGTGGCGGGCAGGCCGATGAGGATGATGAAGGGATCGCGGAAGCTTTCGAACTGCGCGGCGAGCACGAGGTAGATCAGCAGCAGCGCCACCGCGAAGGTGATGGTCAGCGTGTTTCCTTCCTTCACGAACTGGCGGCTTTCGCCCTTGAAGTCATAGGCCATGCCCTGCGGCATGATCTCGTCAGCCTTCTGCCGCAGGAAGTTGATGCCCTCGCCGATGGTGCGGCCGGGGAACGGCACGCCCTGCAGCATGGCGGAGTTGAGCTGCTGGAAGGTGGCAAGCCCGTTGGGCTGCACCGTCTTCGAGACCTCCGTGAACGCGGAGAGCGGCACCATCTGCCCATCCGCCGCGCGCACGCGGAAATCCAGGATCTGGTCAACCGACGAGCGCTCGGTGCGCGGCACCTGCGGGATCACCTGATAGCTGCGGCCATCGACCGTGAAGCGGTTGACGTTGTTGCCGCCCAGAAGCGTTGCCAGCGTGGCGCCGATGTCCTGCATGGTGACGCCCAGGCGGTTGGCCCGGTCCTTGTCCACCACCAGTTCCACCTGCGGCGTCTGGAAGCGCAGGTCGGCGTTGGTGAAGATGAAGAGGCCCGATTTGTCGGCCTCCGCCTTCAGCTTGTCGAGCGTGTCGGCAAGGCGGGTGTAGTCGCCCGGATAGGTGAGCACGAACTCGACCGGCAAATCGCCCGCGCCGATCGGGATGGCGGAGGGCGCGGTGGCGAACATACTGACGCCCGAAACCCCCATGAACTTCGGCTGCAGCTCGCCCAGCACCGTGAGGTCGGTGCGCGAGCGCTCGTCCCACGGCTTCAGGATCAGGCCCATGAAGGACTGATGCGTGTTGGGAAAGCCGTCGATGGCAAAGAGATTCTGGCGCTCCGGCACCGCCATCATGATCCTGGTCAGCTCGTCGGTGTAGGTGGTGAGATAGTCGAGATTGGTGTGCTCCGGCGCGTTGACGAAGACGAAGAGCACGCCCTGGTCCTCCGCCGGCGCAAGCTCGCGGCCCAGGGCATTGTAGAGCACGCCCGACAGCACGACGGTCAACACCGCAATCCATGCGAACACAGACCGCTGCCTGACGGCGCCGTCAAGGCGGCGGCGGTAGAAGCGCTGCAGGCCGCCGAAGACGCGTTCGACGAGCCTGCCGAACCACGACAGCTTCGCATGCGGCTTCAGCATCTTCGACGTCATCATCGGCGAGAGCGTGAGGGCGATGACGCCCGACACGATGACCGCGCCCGCCAGGGTGAAGGCGAATTCGCGGAACAGCGCGCCGGTGAGGCCCGAGGTGAAACCGATGGGCGCATAAACCGCCGCCAGCGTGATGGTCATGGCGATGACCGGGCCGGTGATCTCCCGCGCGCCGCGCAGCGCCGCGTCGAACGGCGTCATCCCCTCCTCGATGTGGCGGTGGATGTTTTCGACCACCACGATGGCGTCATCGACCACGAGGCCGATGGCCAGCACCAGCGCGAGCAGCGTGAGAAGGTTGATCGAATAGCCCAGCGCCACCAGCACCAGCGCCACGCCGATGAGCGAGAGCGGGATCGTCACCACCGGAATGATGGTCGAACGGATGGACCCCAGGAACAGGAAGATGACGACGATGACGATCGCGCTGGCTTCCAGCAGCGTCTTGCCGACTTCCCAGATCGAGGCATTGATGAATATCGTCGCGTCATAGGCGATATTGGCCTCAAGCCCCGAAGGCAACTGGCGCTGGATTTCCGGCATGGTGTTGCGCACCGTGCTGATGACGGTGAGCGGGTTGGCGTCGGGCGTCGTCTGGATGCCCATGAACACCGCCTTGAGCCCATCGAAGGCCGAACGCGTGTCATAGTTCTCAGGACCCAGATCGACGGCCGCCACCTGGCCCAGGCGGATCACCGTGTCGCCGCGGGTGGCGACAACGAGCTGTTCGAACTGCTCCGGCGTTTCGAGCGAGGTTTGGGCGTTGATGTTCTGCTGGGTGAAATCCGCCTTCACCTCGCCCGCGGCGGTGGTGAAGTTGTTGGCGGCCAGCGCGTTGCGCACGTCGAGCGGCGTGATGCCCAGCGCCGCCATCTTCTCCGGGTTGAGCCACACCCGCATGGCGAAGGTGGAGCCGCCGAGGATTTCGGCCGAGGCGACGCCATTGATCGCCTGCAGCTTCGGCTTCACCACGCGGTCAAGATAATCCGAGATCTGCGGGGCGGACATCTCATCGGATTTGAAGCTGATATACATCAGCGCGAAGCCCGCGCCGGTGGTGCGCTTGACCACGGGATCGTTCGCCTCCTCCGGCAGGACGCCCTTGACCTCGTTCACCTTGGACAAAACGTCCGCCAGCGCCCGGTCGGCATTGGCGTCAAGCCGCAGCTTGAGCGTGATGGTCGAAACATTCTGCGAGGACCGCGACTCGATGGTGTCCACGCCCTCGGTGGAGGCCACGGCCTGCTGCAGGGGCGTGGTGATGAAGCCCTTGATCTGGTCGGCGTTGGCGCCGGGATAGACCGTGGTGATCTCGATCCTGGTGTCGGAGACCTCCGGGAACTGGCGGATCGGCAGTTTGAAAACGGCCTGGAGGCCCGCGAGCAGGATGAGCAGGCTGACGACCGTCGCAAGGACCGGTCGCTTGACGAAGATGTCGGTGAAATGCATCGCGCTGTTCCTACTGGACCGTCGTCGTGTCCTGCAGCTTCATCGCGACCGAATTGTCGATCACCACCTTGCTGCCCTGGTCGATCTTGTTCTGGCCGGCGGTGACGACCTTGTCGCCATCCTTGATGCCGCTGACGATTGCCACCCGCCCGTCGCGCACCGGGCCTGCCTTGACGAAGCGGCGTTCGACCACGAGTTCGTCCACATCCTTGCCGTCCCTGTCCTTCGCCCTGGTGGCGTTGACCACGAAGACATTGTCGCCGTAGAGCGAAAATGTGACAGCCGTCTGCGGCACGGTGACCACCTGCTCCGGCGCGCCCACGTCGACCAGCACATTGGCATACATGCCGGGCACCAGCTTCTTGTCCGGATTGTCGATCTCGGCCCTCACCGTGATCATGCGGTTGGTGTCGGAGAGGCGGGCATCCGTCGTGACGATCTTGCCGGTGAAGCTCTGGCCGGGATAGGCGTTGAGGCTGACCGTCACCTTCTGGCCGTCCCCGATGCGGGCATAGTCGGCTTCCGTGACATTGAAATCGACGTAAATCGGATCGATCTGCTGCAGCCAGACGATTTTCTGGCCCGGGGCGAGATAGCTGCCCACCGCAATGTCGCGCAGGCCCACACGGCCGTTCCACGGGGCGTAGATGAATTTCTGCGCAACCTCGGCGCGGCGGCGGTCCAAAGTCGCCTCGAGCACGCGCTGCTTGGTCCGCAGCGCGTCAAGCTCGGTGACGGCCACAATGCCCTTGGCGAGCAAACCCTCGCGGCGCGTCAGCTCGGTTTGGTTGTTGGCGAGTTCGGCCGAGATGGAGCGGATATCGGCTTCCTCGGTCTCGGTGTCGAGCTTCACCAGGAGATCGCCCTTCTTCACGTCCTGGCCGGACTCGAATTTGATCTCGGTGACCATGCCGCCCACCTGGGGCGTGATGTCGATGCCCTGAAAGGCCGTGACCGTGCCGATGGCGGCAATCCGCGTTTGCCAGGTGTCGGTCCGCGCCAGCTCGGCCGAGACCGTCTCGGGCGGGCGCGGGGCGCCGAGGATAACGTCCGCCAGCATCTTCGGCTTGAAGTCGAAGGCATAGTAATAAATGGCGCCGGCAAGCCCCCCCAGAAGGACAGTGGCGAGAAACAGATAGAGAATACGGCGGATCATGTGTTGCGTTCCCGGATGTGCTATTCGGCGGCCAGCGGCGCCATCCGCCGCAGGAGTTCCGCCTTCTTTTCGATGAGGACATTGACCGCCGCCGTCAGCACGGCCCGGCCATAGCCCGCGACGAAACGCGCCCCGGCATGGGGCTGCTCCGCGCATTCGCATTCGTCGATACGGGCGAGATCGGCGCGCAGATCGGCAAGGTGCTTGTCGATGGCCGCCAGCATGGCGGCAGGCGCGATATATTCCTGCAGCAGCATCTGGAACAGGAATTCGGACTTGTATTTGTCCCGCCCCGGCACGACCGAAATCGACCGCGCCAGCGCATCCTTGCCCTTGGGGGTGATGGCATAGACCTTCTTGTCCGGCTTGCCGGACTGCTCCTCGGCGCGCACCGTCACCAGCCCTTCGCCCGCCAGCTGGGTGAGCGCGGGATAGATCGAACCGAAGCTTGCATCGATGAAGTGGCTGAACATCCCCTCCTCGATCTCCTTCTTGATCTCGTAGCCCGACGCCTCCCCGGAGGAGAGGACGCCAAGGCAGAGCGTCCTGACGTTCATGGCAATTCCGTTCCGATATATGCCAGTCTGATATAACGATGCGATATATATCGGGTCAACATAGGACGCAACATGGAATTTTGAGCGGGTTCGGTGGCAGTTCAATCTTGTCGCAAAGGCGGGTTCCACTTTTGCGGATCATGCTCTTATCGCCACCCCGGCGGACTTCAGTTGTTCCGGCGCGCGGCCTCATCTGCTTGTGTTCGAAAACCAATCCCTCTATGACAAATTTACGGCAGCCAAAAAAATCCGGCGCCGGCGGTCAGTCACACAGGGGGGCTCATGGAGTATTTTCTCCAGCAGCTGATCAACGGAGTTACGCTCGGGTCGATTTATGGCCTGATCGCCATCGGTTACACGATGGTCTATGGCATCATCGGCATGATCAATTTCGCCCATGGCGATGTGTTCATGGTGGGTTCAGTTACCGCTTTTCTGGTGGTGCTGGGGATCGGCCTGACCGGCGGCAGCGGCCTGCTGCTGATCCTTCTCGCGCTCATCATGGTGGCCGCCATCGCCATGATCGTGGCGGCGGCCTATAACTGGACCATCGAGCGGCTGGCCTACAAGCCGCTGCGCGGGTCCTTCCGGCTTGCGCCGCTGATCTCGGCCATCGGCATGTCCATCGTGCTGCAGGAATTCGTCCGCGTGAACCAGGAGGGCCGGCCGAAGCCGGTGCAGCCCATCGTCACCGGCGGCTATGAAATCATGCACCGTGTGAGCGAGGCGGGTGAGTTCATCGTCAGGCTCACCAACATGCAAATCCTGATCATCGTCTCAACCCTGATCCTGATGGCGGTGTTCACCGTGCTGATCCAGAAGACGCCGCTCGGCCGCGCCCAGCGCGCCTGCGAGCAGGACCAGAAGATGGCGGCGCTGCTCGGCATCGACGTCGACCGCACCATCTCCGTCACCTTCATCATGGGCGCCGCGCTCGCGGCCTTCGCCGGCCTGATGTTCTTCCTCTATTATGGCGTCACCGATTTCTTCGTGGGCTTCCTCGCCGGCATCAAGGCGTTCACGGCGGCGGTGCTGGGCGGCATCGGCTCGCTGCCCGGCGCCATGCTCGGCGGCCTCGTGATCGGGCTCATCGAAACCATGTGGTCGGCCTATTTCACCGTCGAATACAAGGATGTCGCGGCCTTCACGGTGCTGATCATCGTGCTGATCTTCATGCCGCAGGGCCTGCTCGGAAAACCGGAAGTGGAGAAGGTCTGATCATGCCGGTGCAAGACGTCTCCGCGCCCAAAGCCCAGGGCCATGACTGGTGGGCCATCGGCAAGGACATGATCGGCACGGCCATCGTCGCCATGCTGATCATGTGGCCGATCGTCGCCTGGAAATCAAAGATCACCCAGTATTCGCTCGAGATTGAGCCACGGTGGACGCTGGTCTTCATCATCCTCGCCCTGCTGCTCGCCACCCGGCTGGCGATGCACCTTTTCGTGTGGAACCGGGCCCCCTCACCCGTTGCCGCCGCGGCCAGGCCCGCAACGCCCGCCAAGGCGACGCTGTCGGAGCAGATCGGGCCCTGGGTGTTTCCGGTGCTGGTCGCCTTCGCGGTGGCGCTGCCCTTCATCTTCCACTTCGAACGCCGCCCCATCGACCTTGGCATCTACATCCTGACCTACATCATGCTGGCCTGGGGACTGAACATCGTGGTGGGCCTCGCAGGCCTCCTCGATCTTGGCTATGTCGCCTTCTACGCGGTTGGCGCCTATGCCTATGCCCTGCTGTCGACCGTCTATTTCCCCTACTGGTTCGGCGACGGCATTGTGCCGTGGGCCTTCTATATCACCCTGCCGGTGGCCGGCCTGCTGGCGGCGTTGTGGGGCGTGATCCTGGGCTTCCCGGTGCTGCGGCTGAGGGGCGATTATCTCGCCATCGTGACGCTGGCCTTCGGCGAGATCATCCGCCTGGTGCTGATCAACTGGTTCAGCTTCACCAACGGCCCGCAGGGCATCGAGGTGCCGAAGGCCACCTTCTTCGGCCTGCCCTTCAAGGCAGGCCCCGGCGGCTTCGCCGATTTCTTCGGCATCCAGCACGACCGCATTTACTATTATATCTTCCTCTATTACGTGATCCTGCTTCTGGCGCTTTTGACCTATTTCGTCACCAACCGCCTGCGCCGGCTGCCCATCGGGCGCGCCTGGGAGGCGCTGCGCGAGGACGAGATCGCCTGCCGGTCGCTGGGCATCAACACCACCAACACCAAGCTCACGGCCTTCGCCATCGGCGCCATGTTCGGCGGCTTCGCGGGCTGCTTCTTCGCCACCCGCCAGGGCTTCGTCAGCCCTGAAAGCTTCGTGTTCATCGAGAGCGCCATCATCCTCGCCATCGTGGTGCTGGGGGGGCTGGGTTCGCAGATCGGCATCGTCTTCGCGGCGATCGCCATCATGGGCTCCTTCGAGCTGTTCCGCGAATTGTCGGTGTTCGATAACTATCTGCCCGAGGGCACCGACCCCGTGCACTTCCGCATGCTGGCCGTCGGCCTCGCCATGGTGCTGATGATGCGCTTCAGGCCGAGAGGCTTCGTGACACGCCGGCAGCCCACGGTTTTCCTCAAGCAGCGCAAGGCCGTTTCGGGCGATCTCGTGAAGGAAGGACACGGCTGACATGGCAACCGCGAAAAAGACCCCGGTGCTTTCCGCCGAGCACGTGACGATGCGTTTCGGCGGCCTCACCGCCGTTTCGGACCTGTCCTTCGAGGCTTACCCCAACGAGATCACCGCGCTGATCGGCCCCAATGGCGCGGGCAAGACCACGGTGTTCAACTGCATCACCGGCTTCTACAAGCCGACGGAGGGCAAGATTGCGCTTCGCCACGCAGACGGGACGGAATTCCTGCTCGAGCGCATGGACGACTTCAGGATTGCGCAGCACGCGAGGGTGGCCCGCACCTTCCAGAACATCCGGCTGTTCTCCGGCATGACGGTTCTGGAAAACCTGATGGTGGCCCAGCACAACAAGCTGATGCTGGCGTCGGGCTACACCATCGCCGGCGTGCTGGGCAGCGGCCGCTACCGCCGCGCCGAAAAGGCGGCGATCGACCTCGCCAAGTCCTGGCTCGAGAAGGTGCGCCTCATCGACCGGGCGGATGACCCGGCGGGCGACCTGCCCTATGGCGACCAGCGCCGCCTGGAAATCGCGCGCGCCATGTGCACCGATCCGCGCCTGCTCTGCCTCGACGAGCCGGCGGCGGGCCTCAACCCGCGCGAATCGGAGGAACTCAACAAGCTGCTGCGCGCCATTAGGTCCGAGAACGACGTCTCGATCCTCCTGATCGAGCATGACATGAGCGTGGTCATGGGCATTTCCGACCACATCGTGGTGCTCGACTACGGCCAGAAGATTTCGGACGGCACGCCCCAGCACGTGAAGACCGATCCGGCGGTGATCCGCGCTTACCTCGGCGTGGACGAGGAGGAAGAAGAAAGGGACGCTCTGGCCGCCAGGGCGGTTGCCGAAGCCCTGGGAGGCCAGGCATGACCGAACCGCTTCTCAAGGTCCGGGGCGTGCAGACCTTTTACGGAAAGATCCAGGCGCTGAAGGGCATCGACATGGACGTCAATGCCGGCGAGATCGTCACCCTCATCGGCTCCAACGGCGCGGGCAAGTCGACGCTGATGATGACCATCTGCGGCACGCCGCGCGCCCGCGCCGGTTTGATCGCCTTCGACGGCAGGGACATCACCAAGATGGCCGTGCACAGGATCGCCCGGCTTGGCATTTCGCAATCGCCCGAAGGCCGCCGCATCTTTCCGCGCATGACGGTGCTGGAGAACCTGCAGATGGGCGCCACCGTCAGCGATCCGACGTATTTCGAGGATGATCTGGCACGGGCCTTCAAGATGTTCCCCATCCTGGAGAAGCGCCAGGGCCAGCGCGGCGGCACGCTGTCGGGCGGCGAGCAGCAGATGCTGGCCATCGCCCGCGCGCTGATGGCACGCCCGCGGCTGCTGCTGCTCGACGAGCCGTCGCTGGGCCTCGCGCCCCTCATCGTCAAGCAGATCTTCGAGGCGATCAGGGAACTGAACCGCAGCGAGGGACTGACCGTGTTCCTGGTCGAGCAGAATGCCTTCCACGCGCTGAAGCTCGCCCACCGCGGCTATGTGATGGTCAACGGAAATATCACCATGTCGGGAACGGGCAAGGAACTGCTGGCGAAGCCCGAAGTGCGCGCCGCCTATCTCGAGGGAGGTCACTGAGCCATGCTGTGGATCATCGGCGAACAGAATATCTGGATCTTCATCATCCTCACGCTCATCGGCGGCGGCGGGGCGGCGTTCCTGGCCGGCCGCGGCCTGGCGATGAAGTGGCGTCCGGTCTGGATGCCCATCCTCGCCATGTTGCCGCTGACCATGGGCCTGCGCTTCCTGCATTTCGCGCTGTTCGGCGAGGAGCTGGCCTCGCTCCATTATTTTCTGGTCGATTTCGTCATCCTGCTCGCCTTCTGCATGCTGGGCTACCGGATGACGATTGCCAGAAAGATGGTGCGGCAATACCCCTGGCAATATGAGGCCACCGGCCTGCTGGACTGGAAGACCAAAGGTTAACAATCATTTACCCCCTTTCCAAGGCGCCGTGTTTGCGCAAATATGGCGCCTAAGATGACGGCCCGTGGTCCGTCACCTCGCGTGGAACGATCCACGACAACAGAACGCCTAAGCACAATCAGGGAGACAGTAATGAAGAAATTCCTCTTGACCGGCATCGCCATCGGCTTTGCCGCCGCCCTCAGCGCCGGTTCGGCGCTGGCCGACATCACGGTCGCGACCGTGGGCCCGATCTCGGGCCAGCTCGCCGCCCTCGGCGAGCAGTACAGCCAGGGCGCCAAGAAGGCGGTTGCCGACATCAACGCGGCGGGCGGCGTCAACGGCGAGAAGCTGGTCCTCGAGATCGGCGACGACGCCTGCGACCCCAAGCAGGCCGTGAACGTCGCCAACCAGATGGCCTCGAAGGGCGTGAAGTTCGTCGCCGGCCACCTGTGCTCGGGCTCCTCGATCCCCTCCTCGAAGGTTTACGAGGAAGAGGGCATCCTGATGATCACCCCGGCTTCCACCAACCCCAAGCTCACCGATGAGGGTGGCTGGAACGTGGCCCGCGTCTGCGGCCGTGACGACGCCCAGGGCAAGGTTGCCGGCGCCTATATCGCCAAGGCCTTCGCCGGCAAGAAGGTTGCCATCGTCGACGACAAGTCGGCTTACGGCAAGGGCCTCGCGGATGAAACCCGCAAGGCGCTGAACGCCGCTGGCCTCACCGAAGCGCTGAACGAGTCGATCAACGCCGGCGAGAAGGACTATTCCGCCCTGGTGTCGAAGCTGAAGGACGCCGGCGTGGATGCCGTCTACTTCGGCGGCTATCATCCGGAAGCCGGCCTCATCCTGAAGCAGATGGGCGAACAGGGCCTGAACGCCAAGATGTTCTCGGGCGACTCGATGAACAACGTCGAGCTGTGGACCATCGCCGGTCCGGCTGCGCAGAACATGTTCTTCACCTTCGCCCCTGAGCCCCGCAACATTCCGGAAGCCAAGGCGATCGTCGATGACTTCAAGAAGGCTGGCTATGACCCGGAGGGCTACACCCTCTACACCTATGCCGCCTTCCAGATGTACAAGCAGGCGGCCGAGGCGGTGAAGTCCAACGACAACCAGAAGATCGCCGAGTGGCTGCGCGCCGGCAACCCGACCAATACCGTTCTTGGCACGATCACCCTCGACAAGAAGGGCGATATCATGAACCCGGTCTACGTCTGGTACAACTTCAAGGACGGCAACTACGCCGAAGTTCCCGACATGAAGTAAGCCGCACTTGATCCGCGTGCCTGCCCACAAGGCTGGCCCCGGTGAGAGACAGGAGACCCGCGCGCCCCGGTGCGCGGGTCTTTTCTTGCGCGCTGGCGGTGAAAACCCGATACTCCGGTCAACCGAAGGACCATGATGACCACAGCCCGTCTCACCCTCCCCCTCCTGCTGCTGCCGCTGCTGTTGAGCGCAACGCCTGCGCTGGCCGATATCCTGATCGGCGCGGCGGCCCCGCTCTCCGGGCCCAATGCAGGCCTGGGCGAGCAGTTGCGGCGCGGCGTTGAGGCCGCCGTCGAGGACATCAACGCCACCGGCGGCATCCGCGGCGAAAAACTCACTGTCCAGTTCGCCGATGATGGCTGCGACCCGCGCAAGGCCATTGATGTGGCCACCTCTTTCGTCTCGGCGGGCGTGAAGGCGGTGATCGGGCATTACTGCTCGGGCGCCTCCATCCCGGCCTCCGGGGTTTATGAGAAAGCCGGCATCCTCCAGATCAGCCCGGCCTCCACCAATCCCAAATTCACCGACGAGGGCGGCTGGAATGTGGTCCGGCTTGTGCCGCGCGACGATGCGCAGGCGGCTGCCGCGGCCGCCCTCGTGGCCGATAAATTTGCCGGCCGCAAGGTGGCCATCGTCAGCGACCAGGCGCCGGCCTTCGCGGCGCTCGCCGCCCGCTTCACGGCCGCCCTGCGGCAGAAGGGCGTGACCCCCGCCCTGCAGCGGAGCTTCAAGGCCGGCGGCAAGGACTTCGCCCCGCTGGCGAAGGAGATTGCGGAATCGGGCGCAGGCGTCGTCTATCTCTCCGGCTCCTATGTCGAGGGCGGGCTCATCGCCCAGGCCCTGCGCGCCGCGGGATCGACGGCGCAGATCGTCTCAGGCGACAGTCTCGTCACCGAGGACTATGGCAACCAGGCAAAGGACGCCGCCGGCGGCACGCTTTCCACCTTCACCTATGACGCCCGCAAATTCCCGGCGGCGCAAGGCCTGGTGCAGCGCCTGCGCAACGCGGAGCAGAACCCCGAGGGCTTCACGCTCTATGCCTATGCCGCGGTGCAGGCATTGGCCGCCGCCGCTGAGGCGACGGGCACGCTCGACAGCACCCGCCTTGCCGAATGGCTGCGCGGCGGCAACCGTTTCGATACGGTGGTGGGCCCCGTCAGCTTCGACAGCAAGGGGGACCTGAGAACCCCCTCCATCGCCTGGTTCAAGTGGATCGACAGCCGCTATGTCGAGGTCGATCCCAGGACGCTTGAGCCCCCCATTCTCGATACAACGCCCTGACGGAGACTTTCGATGCGCGCCTTCTTCGTTCAGATCAAATGCGAACTCGGCAAGTCCTATGGCGTGGCAACCGCCATCGCCGATGCCGAAATTGCGTCGGAAATCCATTCCACCGCCGGGGGCTGGGACCTGTTGGTGAAGTTTTACCTCAAGGAGGATGACGACGTCGGTCAGTTCGTCTCCCACCGGATTCAGACCATCCCGGGCATCCGTGACACCTACACCCTCATCACCTTCAAGGCATTCTGAGCCATGCGCGCACTGCTCCTCCTCGTTCTCCTCACCGCCGGCTGCGGCCGGGCCCTTGCGGCGGATGGCGCCGCCTTCAACCCCATCGGCTATTCGCCCGACAGCCGCTATTTCGCCTTCGAGCAATATGGCGTGCAGGACGGCTCGGGCTTCCCCTATTGGGATGTCTTTGTCATCGATTTGAAGGCGAATGAATGGGTGAAGGGTTCACCCTACCGCGCCCTCATCGAAAGCGAACAGGCCAGGCCCGCCGCCGCCCGTGACCAGGCCCGCGCCGCGGCGGCGCCTGCACTCAACGAACTGGACATCACCCAGCCCGCCGAACTGATTGCCGCCAACCCATCGACCGAAGTGGTGCCGGAGCGCGAACGCCTGACCTTCGACCGCTGGTATGAAAGCCTCGGCGCGCGTTCGGGCCAGCAGAGCCAGCTTGGCGTCCGTTTCGAACTCTCCGTCGAGAAGACAGCGCTCCCCCGCCCCGCCCAGTGCCCGCCGGGCGACGGCGAAAGCCACGGCATGCGCGTGAACCTCAAGGACCTTCAGACCGGCGCCAGCCGCGTCATCCACGAGGACAAGACGATCCCCGACAGCCGCAACTGCCCCGCCGCCTATGACGTAGCCGCCGTGGTGGCGCAGACCGGCATGCCGGTCACCGACCGGCTGGTGGCGCTGATCGGCGTCTATGCCCCGGGCTTCGAGGGATTGAACCACCGTTTCATCGCCGTGCCGTTTACGATCAGCGACTGATTCGCGCTCGCACAGGACCTCGCGATTTGTTAAGCGGGCGCCATTCCAACCGAGAAGCCTGGCCATGATCCCCCGCTACACCCGCCCCGAAATGGCCCATATCTGGGAGCCTCAGACCCGCTTCAGGATCTGGTTCGAGATTGAGGCCCATGCGGCTGATGCGCTTGCGGAATTGGGCGTCGTGCCGAAGCAGGCCGCGGCCCGGATCTGGGAGAAGGGCAAGGACGCCACATTCGACGTGGCCCGCATCGACGAGATCGAGGCCGTCACCCGGCATGACGTGATCGCCTTCCTCACCCACCTCGCCGAAATCGTCGGCCCCGAGGCGCGCTTCGTGCACCAGGGCATGACGTCGTCGGACGTGCTCGACACCTGCCTCAACGTGCAGCTCGCCCGCGCCGCCGACCTGCTGATCGGGGACGTGGACGGCCTGCTCGAAGCCTTGAAGCGCCGCGCCTTCGAGCACAAGAACACAGTGTGCATCGGGCGGAGCCACGGCATCCATGCCGAGCCCACCACCTTCGGCATCAAGCTGGCCCAGGCCCATGCGGAGTTCCAGCGCGCCCGCGGGCGCCTCGTCATGGCCAGGAAGGAAATCGCCACCTGCGCCATTTCGGGTGCTGTTGGCACCTTCGCCAACATCGACCCGCGGGTGGAGGAATATGTGGCGGAGAAGATGGGCCTCACACCCGAACCGGTTTCGACCCAGGTCATACCGCGGGACCGGCATGCCATGTATTTCGCGGCCCTTGCCGTGGTCGCCTCGTCGATCGAGCGGCTCGCCACCGAAATCCGCCATCTGCAGCGCACCGAGGTGCTGGAGGCCGAGGAATATTTCTCAGCGGGCCAAAAGGGCTCCTCGGCCATGCCGCACAAGCGCAATCCGGTGCTGACGGAAAACCTCACCGGCCTCGCCCGGCTCGTCCGCTCCGCCGTCATCCCGGCGCTCGAGAACGTGGCGCTGTGGCACGAGCGCGACATCTCGCATTCCTCCGTCGAGCGCGGCATCGGCCCCGATGCGACGATCCACCTCGACTTCGCGCTGAAGCGTCTGACCGGCGTGATCGACAGGCTGCTGGTCTATCCGGAGAACATGCAGCGCAATCTCGACCGCCTCGGCGGCCTCGTCCATTCGCAGCGCGTGCTGCTGGCGCTCACCCAGAAGGGCATGAGCCGCGAGGAGGCCTATGCCGCCGTCCAGCGCAACGCCATGCCCGTGTGGCGCGGCGAGGGAAACTTCCTCGACCTGCTCAGGAAGGACCAGGACGTCTCCGCCCTGCTCTCTCCCGGCGAACTCGAAAGCCTGTTCGACCTGCGCCACCACACCAGGCATGTGGACACGATCTTCCGCCGGGTTTTCGGCGCGGCGTGATCAGTTGACGATCGTGATGCGCGTGGCCCGGAGCCCGTGCTTTTTCACCAGCGCATAAAGCTTCGCGGCATGCCGCGGATGCAGCCGCACGCAGCCATGCGAGGCCGGCCGGCCAAGCAGCCGCGTGTCATTGGTGGCGTGAATGGCATAGCCGCCGAGGAAGAAGATCGAATAGGGCATCGGCGAATTGTCGTATTTCCGCGAGTAGTGCATCTCTTTCAGCATGAACGGCCGCCAACTGCCGGCGGGCGTGTGGTAGCCCTTCCGCGCGGTTGACACTCTCCAGCGCCCGTATGCCCAGCCATCGACGTCCACCGTCATGGTCTGGTCCGAAATGTCGATGCGAATTTCGATGTCCGGCGGCGGCTTCGCCGTGGTGACGGCCTGCACCGCATCCACGTTCAGCGACATGGACAGCACAAGCGCGACAAGCCCCGTCATCAGGGCAACCAGCTTCTTCATCACTCCGTCTCCCGCCTGTTGCAACCCGGATCGCCGGATCAGCGCAGTCAGCCGCCATCCTGGTGCAGAAACTCCCGGCCGGTCTTCACCCGGCGCACGCCGTCATAGCGGATGATGTCCGCGGTGGCATAGGTTTCGGTGAGCGTGGCCGGCAGGAAGCTTCCCGTTCCGACCATGTCCAGGGGCGCCCGCGCCGCGCCCATGATCTGGCATTTCTGCGGGTCGAAGCCGGAGGAGCCGACAATGACGGCCTGGCCGTACCCCGCGCCGTCCAGCGCGCGGCGCACATGGATGATGGCCGCCGCCGACACCCCCTTGCCGAACAGAATGCGGCGCACCTTGTCGACGAGGATGTTGTTGGGGTCGAGCTGGAAGGCCCTGCCCCCCAGCACCTGCTCGACGATGTTGTATTCGCCCTGAACCCCCAGCCACTGGCCCACCGTGTCGACCGACTTCTCGTAGTCCAGTCCCTCGGCGAAGCGGCCGCCATGGGTGTCGAGCCTCACGCCGAAACTCCTGGCCTGCCGGTCGAGCTTCGCCTCGTCATAGAACCAGCGCGCACAGCGGATCGAGTCCGTCACCTCCTGGCCCGTATAGTCGACAAGCGCCGTGAGGTTCTTCATCTCCGGCAGCGTTGTCGCGAACATCCGCATCGCCTGCAGCACGTCGCCGCCGGTGTAGCCGACCAGCGCGTGCGGCATCGTCCCCATGCCGCCGCTTGCCCCGAAAAACGGCGCTGTAAGGTCCTGCGAGGAGCCGATGAAACCCTTCACCGCCGGGTCGGCCTTGCGGGCCGCGGCGGAGCCGACCGCCGCGCCATAGGCGGCGAGGATGTTCATTTCCGCACCCGAACCGTGGCGGGCATGCATGTCCATGAAGGCCGCCGACGGAATCGCCCGGCACATCTCATAGGCATTGTTGGCGGACACACAGGGAAAGCCGATCTTCTGCAGCATCAGCGTCTCGATCTCGGAGAGCTTCCGCATCGAGCCGGTGATTTCCAGCATTTTCGATTCGGAGGGAACGATGTCGCCTTCCGCGCAAAAACGCCGGATCTCCACGTCCGGCACGAAATGGCGGATCAGCCGGATCGCCGGCTCCAGCGCCGCGACCACGCGGCGGCGCATGAACACCGCGAAGGTGACCTTGCAATCGCCGTTCGCCGCAACGATGCGGCTGGTGTTGGTGAAATACTTGTCCGTCTGGGCCGCGACGGGGCCGGCGCAAAGGGCAAGCGCGATGAGGCGGTCGAGGATCGCCTCAGCGCCGGGAATAAGGCAGGCACGCTGATCCATGATTGCCCACCTTGGCGCGGAACGCCGCTTGCGTCAAACCTGCAGCGCCTTGTTGAGCTCGGCCGCACCCCTCTGCATCAGCTCCACCTCCACCGCCGCGGCCAGGAAGGTGAAGCCCAGTCCGAGATAGGTCTTGATGACCTCCGCATTGCCGCCGAAGGCCCCGGCCACGAGGCCATTCGCCTTCGCGGCGGCCACCACCCTGGCCATCGCCGCCAGCGTGTGCTTGCCCGTCTTCTCGATCCCCGCCCCACTGGACAGCGCAATCGACAGGTCGGAGGGGCCGACGAACAGGCCATCGAGGCCCGGCGTGGCGGCAATCGCCTCCACGTTCTCCAGCGCCTCCACGGTTTCGATCATGGCGAAGACCATGGTCATGCGGTTGGCCCCGCGCAGATATTCGGCGGGGCTCAGGCCGGCGGCCTGCTGCGCGGTATAGCCGCCCCAGCTGCGCGAGCCCATGGGCGGGTATTTGGCGGCGCGCACCAGCAGCTCGGCCTGGGCGCGGGTGTTGACCATCGGGGCGATGACGCAGCTCGCCCCCGCATCGAAGCATTGCCCCGGCGTGGCGGCGTCGTTCCACAGCGAGCGCACGAGGGCCGGGCGGCCGGCGGCATTGATGGCGGCAATCATGCCCACCGCATCCGGAAAGCCGATCATGCCGTGCTGCATGTCGAGGCAGACGCCGTCGAAGGGCAACCTTGCCACCTGTCCCGCCAGCGCGGCGGAAGGCGCCGTCATCCAGCTGAACAGAAACGGCCCGCCGGAGGCGAGCCGCGACCTGAGGTCGAAATGGGCAGCGGCCACCTAGGCGCCAGCCTTGATCTGTTGCACGGCCTTGGCCATCAGCGCATCCATCGCGCCGCGGATGTCCTGGTCGCTCACGGCCAGGCCCTTGTCCTTGAAATCGTCGCGCACCTTGCGGAACACATCCTCATCGCCCGCCTCGGCAAAATCGGCCATGACGACTGACTTTGCGTAGGTATCCGAGTCCGTACCCGAAAGACCCAGCTTTTCCGCCGCCCACAGGCCCAGGAGCCGGTTGCGCCGCGCATTGGCCTTGAACAGAACCTCCTCGTCGAGGGCAAACTTCCTCTCGAAGGCGTCTTTGCGGTCGTCGAAGGTGGTCATGTTGCGCTCCCATTGACTGTCGAAGGCTTGAAATAACCACTGCTCCCCGCCAAATCAACCGCCCGGAAACCGAAAGGGCAAAGTCCGTTGTGCAGCGCACCACTCTGGGTTAAGGGTGCCGGACAGGATTGGGGAAATTGCGCCCCGAATCGTGAACAAAACTGGCGAAAACCGCCGTCCGGGGCTAAAGCTCTGGAGGGTGAACCAGGGATTTGATGAGGATATTTCAGATGAACAGCAGGCGCACCCGGATTTATGAGGGCAAGGCCAAGATCCTCTATGAAGGCCCCGAACCCGGCACCATCATCGTCCACTTCAAGGATGACGCCACGGCCTTCAACGCCCAGAAGAAGGCGGTGATCGAGGGCAAGGGTGTGTTGAACCAGCGCATTTGCGAGTTCATCTTCAGCCGCATCAACGAACTCGGCATCCCCACCCATTTCCTGCGCTCGCTCAACATGCGCGAGCAGCTCGTCCGCGAAGTCGAAATCGTACCGCTCGAGGTGGTCGTGCGCAACGTCGCCGCCGGTTCCCTGGCCAAGCGCCTTGGCATCGAGGAAGGCACGCCGCTGCCGCGCTCCATCATCGAGTTCTACTACAAGAACGACCAGCTCGGCGACCCGATGGTCTCCGAGGAGCACATCACCGCGTTCAACTGGGCCAGCCCCCAGGAGATCGATGACATGATGCACATGGCGATCCGCATCAACGACTTTATGTCCGGCCTGTTCCTTGGCATCGGCATCAAGCTCGTCGATTTCAAGATCGAGTTCGGCAGGCTCTACGAGAACGACATGATGCGGATCGTGCTGGCTGACGAGATCAGCCCCGATTCCTGCCGTTTGTGGGACATCAAGACCCAGGACAAGCTGGACAAGGACCGCTTCCGCCGTGACCTGGGCGGCCTCGTCGAGGCCTATCAGGAAGTGGCCCGCCGCCTCGGCATCATCGCCGAGGGCGAGAAGCCCGAACGCTCCAAGCCCAAGCTGGTGAAAACGGATTTGCACTGATGAAGGCGAAGATCAGGGTCACCCTCAAGACCGGCGTGCTGGACCCCCAGGGCAAGGCCATCGCGGGGGCGCTCGGCCACCTGGGCTTCGGCGGCGTCGGCGAGGTGCGCCAGGGCAAGTATTTCGAGATCGAACTGGCCGAGACCGACCGCGCCAGGGCGGCTGAACAGGTCAAGGCCATGTGCGAGAAGCTCATCGCCAACACCGTGATCGAGAACTACGAGATAGAGCTGGCGTGACCCCATGAAATCCGCCGTCGTCGTCTTCCCCGGCATCAACCGCGAACGCGACATGATGCTGGCGCTTGAGAGTGTGACGGGCGCGAAGCCGGTCTCCGTCTGGCATGCCGAGACGGAGCTTCCCAGGGTCGACCTCGTCGTCGTGCCCGGCGGATTTTCCTATGGCGATTATCTTCGCTGCGGGGCCATTGCCGCGCGCGCGCCCATCATGCAGGACATCAAGGCCAGGGCCGCAAAGGGCCTGAAGGTTCTGGGCGTCTGCAACGGCTTCCAGATCCTCACCGAGGCGGGCCTGCTGCCCGGCGTGCTGGCGCGCAACAAGAACCTGCGCTTCGTCTGCCGGCAGGTGAAGCTGAAGGTGGAGAACAATGGGACCTTCTTCACCAACCGGATGGAAAAGGGTGCCGTGGTCTCCTGCCCCGTCGCCCACGGCGAGGGCAATTACATCTGCGACGCCGAGACCTTGAAGATGCTCGAAGCCGAAAACCGCGTGGTGTTCCGCTATGCGGAGGGCACCAACCCCAATGGCGCGCTCAATGACATTGCCGGGATCATGAACGGGTCCGGCACGGTGATCGGCATGATGCCGCATCCGGAGAACATGATCGAACCGCTGCACGGACGGACGGACTGCCGCCCGCTGTTCGAGAGCCTGCTGGCGGCGTAATGTCAGGAGACTTGCAAGAATCGATGCCGTTCGGTAACCTCAACCACAAATGGAAGACTGTCGTTTTGTGAGCCCGGTTTTTGAGAAGCCGCCTCTCATTGAGGTCGCCCTGTCTGTGCAGTTCAGACAGAAGCCCAATTTTGTTGGAGCACATGCTGGGCTTTTTTGGGAACGCATCAAGGCTCCTTACGCTGTTGCTCAAGAACATCCCCGCCTTGGTCCAATTGATGAAGTTTTTGGCACAAACCAAATGTCAACAATCCAGTTCCATGCTGGGTTCTCTGGCAATAGACATTGGTTTCTGACAAATGACGGGTCCAGCCTAGTCCAACTTCAAAAGGATCGGCTCGCCCTCAATTGGCGACGGTTAACAACCAACGACGTTTATCCTCGTTTTGAAGCACTTTCACAAGAATTCGACAGATTGTTTGAGCTCTTGGACGGTTTCTTCGTAGAGCTTCACATGGACCAGTGTGAAGTGAACATGTGCGAAGTAACCTACATCAATCAGTGGTTCTTCGAATCTGGAGAAAAGTTTTCGGACGCAGTCAGGGATTGGCTGACGCTGGCACCATCACACTCCGCCAGTTTAGAGATGGAAACAGCGAGTATTGCCGCCAGATACTTAGTAAGTCTGGATGGCGGAACTCCAATCGGTAGATTATATGTAAATGTCTCTCCTATCTCAAGCAATACAGGCGCACAGGGCGTTAACCTCGAGATCACTTGCAGAGTGAGACCCACCGCTGCCGAAAGACAACATGTTCACGGTCTCGCCCTTGCGCACGAGAAGGCAGTGACTACATTTCAGGAAATCACCAGCGACGAAGCCCAACAGAAGTGGCGAGGTTGAACATGCCTTCTGCTGTTATAAATCTGTTTTCACGCAATGGCGCGGCAAGTACGGGCGGAGGCCGTGCTTTCGGAGCACCATCCCCTGCTGCAACCAATGCAAGCAGCGTGTTGGTCGAGAAGCCTGATTGGGAAGACGAAACTACTGACCGTTTGAGATTTTTGTTGGAGCTGCGGGAGGGTTGGGATGGGTTTGACGCTAGACCAATAGACCTCGACTCTGCCATGTTCGGGCTCAAACTTCTGAATTTCATTCTTCCTAAGGGAGCCCGCGCCCCCAAGTTATCGCCTACGAACTATGGAGGACTGCAGTTCGAGTGGTTCAACAGGCAGTGCGAGTTGGAAATTGAAATCGAGGCTCCTTATCGTGTGAAAGTCCTATTCGTGAACAACTTAGAAAACAAGGTGCTCGAACAGTCCTTTGATTATGAATACGGCTTGCTAAGTGATCTTCTAAGGAGAACATTGAGTTGGGAGGAACCAGAAGCGAATGCTTCCGCCGCCGCATGATGCAGACGGGACAATTCCTCACAATCACGAGGAGATATCTTCAGAGGATTTGCTAGTTCGATACTTACAGCTGAACAAACATCTTCATTTTGAGGATGGAACTTGGAGACTTTCTAGCGCCGCTTTCTCACCATCCACACCACGCACTCATCCGCGCAGCAGCGTTTCTGTAGACCTTGAAAAGTCCATGTTGGCGTCGGGTTTGTCTTTGCCATACCGTGCAATAAACAATGCATACGGTGTGGCCACCTTGGAGACGGGAGCTGCAAGAGATCAGGAGCTATTGGTGGGTTGGGATCCACGGGTCGACAATCCCCATCACTGTGCAATTTGGAAGTTGGGAAACAATAAGTCGAAGCGGGCCGCTTTGGCGAAGGCCGCAGTTATTCGGAAACTGCCCGCAAAGGAGCGGTCGTCAATCACCTGATCGCGATGACCTTAAAGCGGCGGGCGGTCAATTGACTCCATTAGGATTTCCCTCCCCCTCGTGGGTGTACAGACCGGGGAGATAGGTAACGGGTGTTCGGGGACATAGGTAACGGTTTTAGCATTGTTGGGTTGGCTTTGCGAGATCGAAGCTGGCGATGCGTTGGTGGCGGTAATGGACGTGGTAG
>NZ_JADCDA010000073.1 GCF_020252405.1 Aestuariivirga sp. | reverse complement strand
TTCCTCCTCAGGGGACTGAAGAACGTCAGAGCCGAATGGAGCCTGATCTGCACCGCCCCCAACCTCTGCAAACTGGCCAAGGCCGCAACATGAGCCAGAACATCCCGCTGAACCCATTGCACAAATGCAACAAAAATCAGATTATCCAGACAGGCTCCTAGAGAACACGCAGGTCAGCGACCTTGCCCCGCTGCGGAGGTTGACGGGGTTGCAGATCCTCAGGCTCTACAACACGCCGGTCAGCGACCTTGCCCCGCTGCAGGGGCTGATGGGGTTGCACCGCCTCAGACTCGACCGCACGCAGGTGCTGGATTTGCGGCCCCTTGCCGGTCTGCACAAGCTGGCAGACGACCCGCGTGTTAGGGGCCTGATGTTCCGCAACATCCCTGCCACAGCCGATCCGAAGATCGCTGAAATTGCTGAAATCGAGGACGATGCAGCGCGGGCGAAGGCGCTGTTTGCGCTGCTGAAGGCGGGGTGGGTGCCGCCGGTGCCGGTGGAACCTGTGCCGCTGGAGCCGGACCCGCTGCTGCGCAGCATCCTGATTGACGGCAAGCTGGAGATTGAGGTTGACCCGCCGACCGAGGAGGAACGGCGCGACCGGGTGAAGGCGGTACTGCATGAAAGGTTGAAGGACAAGGCGCAGGACCTTTCCGTGCTGGCCGGAAACCGCTTTCCCCGGCTGGCCAAAATCGCCCGCGCGCTGATGGTGCTGCTGGACAGGCCGTTCGATGAGTTGAACGTGCTGATTGTGCATCTGGAAATCGAAGACCTGGAAGACCGGCGCGCGACCGGGGCCGAGGATGGCGAGCCCTATACAGACGAGGTGCGGCTTGCCATTGCCGATGTGACACGGGCCGGGCCGGGGCTGACGGTCGGGCATCCGAGCGTGGACGAAATGCTGAAGCGTCGCCGTGAGGCGCGGGAAGTGGTGGTTGTCGCAGAGGATGACGCCAAGCATCAGCGGCTGTCGCAGGCGGTCATTGATGACAAGGAGGCAAACGGGCCAGATTCGCGCGGGATGGAGGAATTGCTTTAGCGCGTCGCCGACAAGGCGGCGGCACGGGCACTGTGGAAGGCGAAGCACCAGAATCTGATCTGGAAAATCGCGACGCTTGCGTCAGCAGCAGCTTTGGGCGTTGCAAGCGATGTCGCGGCAAACCTGATCGCCACAGCCTATGGCGAATACATCACCGGCTTCGTCACGACGAACTGGCAAGTGCTGTCCGATGTTGCCGCAATCTATGGCCAGGGTGTGCTGCTGTGGTTCCAGCAGACTGTCGGCCCGCTGATAGCCGGGATCGACACCACCGCAATCCGCCCGGTGAACCTGCCGAAGCGGCGGCGGTAAGGGCGCAATCCGCCCGGCGGCGGCGGGGCCGGCGCCAGGGTCTTCCCTGCTGCTGGATACAACAGCACGGCATAACAATCCCGCTCCCTCACCGGGTGATGAAGGTTGCGGTCACGGTGCGGGCTTCCGACATGGTGACGACGCAGGTCCTCCGGCCGGTGCAGGTGCCGGACCAGCTTCCGAAGAGGCTGCCCTTCGCCGCTGTGGCGGAGAGGGTGACGACGGTGCCGGGATCATAGCCCAGCGTGCAGTTGCCGCTGCAGCTGCTGGCGCCGCCGCCGGGTGGCGTGAAGGAGACGGAGCCATTGCCAGCACCGGCCTTCACGAAGGTGAGCGTATGGCCCGGAACGAATGTGGCGGTGAGTGCCGTTCCCGCTTCCGGGGCGGAGAAACTGCAGCCGCCATTGCCCGTGCAGCTGCCCGACCAGCTTCCGAGGCGCCAATTCGCCGCAGGGGCCGCCGTCACTGTCACCTGCGTGCCGACGCCTGCCTTCACCGTGCAGCCCGTGCCGCAGTCATAGTCGCCCGTGGTGGTGGCCACATGAACCGATCCCTCGCCCGCTCCCGCACGGGTGTAGCTAACGAGGCTCACCGGGCCATCGAACAGCGCCTGCACGGACGCAGCGCCATTCGGCATGGCGAAGCTGCAGGGGCCGGTTCCCGCGGACCCGCAGCTGCTTCCGCCCCAGCCCGTCAGGGTTGAGAGCGGGGCGGGGTGCGCCAGCAGCGTGACCTGCGTTCCGGGATAGACCAGCACGCTGCATGCGGGCTGGGCGCAGCGGGTGGTGACGCCATTGGCGGTGATGTCCACCGTGCCCAGACTGTCGTTCCGGGTGATCTCCAGCGGTTGGAACCGGCCGAGGGCGGCGGCGATGTCGATGCGGGGAACGGTGTAACCGGACGGCGAGCGGTCATCGGTCACCGGTTTGCCGCTGATGCGGAGGGCGTCGAGCACATCAGCGACGGATGCATGCGGTGCGGCCGACTTCAGAATGGCCCAGGCGCCTGCCGCATGCGGGGCCGCCATGGAGGTGCCGTGCAGTAACGCGTAGCGCCCGCCGGGAACGGAGGAGATGATGGCCGAACCGGGCGCAAAAAGGGAGAGGCGCGATGATACGTTCGAATAGCAGGTCACCTTGTCGGCCGCGGTCGTCTTTCCCTGGCAAAGTCCCCAGTTCGAATCCGACACGGCGCCCACACTCACCACGGTGGAGATGCAGGCTGGGAATGAGATGGAATTTGTCCTCCCATCATTGCCGCTGGATGCGATGACGGCAATGCCGGCGCTGTTCAGTGTCGCGTACATGGAGGTGGTGGCCGGGCTCTCCTTGTCGCACGTGCCGGAAAAGGCGCCACGGCCGAGGCTGATGTTTATGGCTGCGATGCGATAGGTGTTGCGCAGGCGATAGACATAGTCCGCGGCCAGCAGAATGTCGCTGTCCCAGGCAATGTATAGGCGGCCGAGACGGCTGAACACCTGGATGGCGATCAGGTTGGCGTCCTTGGCGATGCCGGAGAAGGTGACCCCTTTGCTGCTTCCGTTCCGTCCGGCCGCGATCCCGCCGACCTGCGTGCCGTGCCCGCAAGCGGACATGCCATCGCAGGGCAGGGCCGCACCCGGTCCCTTGACAATGGAAGCGCCGCCCTGGCAGCTGCTCCAGGTGAAGCAGGCCTCCGCCACCACCTTACCCTTTAGGAATGGATGCTTACTATCGACGCCCGTATCGAGGACGGCGACGGTCTGTCCCTTGCCGGTATAGCCCATATCCCAGGCCTCGGGCGCCCGCACCAGAGGGCCGGACTGCGCCAGCTGGGGGGAATTGGCCCCGTCTTCGGCGATGCTGACGACATCGGGGTCGGACGCCAGCCGCTGCAGCTCGTCCGCCGTGACCTGCATGGCGAGAAAGGGGATGGCGGAATAGCTTTTCACCGCATCAGGATCGCGCGCGACGGTTGCGGCAAAGCGGCGGAGCACGCTCGCCCCCGATGAGGCGATGTCGCGGCGCTGGGCCGCCTGCTCGCCGGGGGGAAGGGTTCCCTCGGCGGCGAAGGGAACCCTGAGCCCGACGATCACCCGCACCTTGCCTTGCGCCGCCGCCTTGACGCGCAGCGCCTGCAGCCCGGCGGCTGCGGCGGGCGTGGCGTTCAGCGTCGCCGTCAGCCCCTGCGGCGCCAGCAGAACACGCTCGGCCGCCTGCGCGGAGGCCACGGCAAGGAACAGACCGAACAACAGCGAAGATATCGAGCGCATCGCACCCTCCTCATTCTCAGTTCCCCTAGGTTAATCCAGGATGAGGTGCGTGTGAATCGAAAACCGCCGGATGTGAGATTACAAATGGGGCAGGCCGATGCGCGCCGCACAATGAAGGAGCCGCCGGATGACGGCGGCCCCGTGCGATGCGACCGCAACTGTCACAAGACAAGCAGGTTTCGGTTCGCTTGAACGAAACCTGCTCAGTCTCTTTCTTTAGCCGCATTTTCAACGGTCAACCGGTGCCCGCTTGACCTGAAAATGCTTTACCGCTTCTGGATGCAGGCGTTGAATTTCTTCTAAAGCGCCGGGCGGTCAGCTGAAATCGGAATGATTTCCTCCCTTTTCGGAGACGGCTGTCGCATATGGCCTGAAACTGCCCCTCTGTATTATTCCTCTCCCCCACCGGGGGAGAGGTTAGGTGAGGGGGTGTTTCCGCGCGGGAGACGCTTGCGTAAGAATTTCCGACACTTTCCTTGTGGGACAGACCCCCTCACCCTGCCCTCTCCCCCGATGGGGGAGAGGAAAGGCGAGGGCGGGGCTTTGTGGGGAGGGCGAACCCTCATGGAGTCAATTGACCGCCCGGCGCTCTAGTACTACAGTTGCGTCTGCGTGGTGAGTCTTGCGCGGTAGTGGGCCTCGGCGGCATGGGCTTGGTGAACGC
>NZ_JADCDA010000072.1 GCF_020252405.1 Aestuariivirga sp. | reverse complement strand
TGGCGCGGCTTGTCTTTCCGCCACCTGTCAAACGCGCCTTCGTGTTCAGTTGGTCACTCTGGCGGCGCGTTCACCAAGCCCATGCCGCCGAGGCCCACTACCGCGCAAGACTCACCACGCAGACGCAACTGTAGTACTAGAGACTAAAAAACTCCCGTTGCGTCCCCATCTGTAACAGCGACAATTACAGAATGGAGCAAGCAATGACCTATGACGTCGCCGTCCTCATCGGCAGCCTTCGCAAGGAGTCCCTCACCCGGCAGCTGGTGGTTACCCTTCAGGGCATCGCTCCTCCCGGCCTTCGCCTGCGGGTCGTCGAGATCGGGGATCTTCCCCTTTTCAACGCCGATCACGAAGCGTCGCCCCCGCAGCAGGTGACGGCGTTCAAGCAGAGCATCGAGAAGGCGGACGCGGTGCTGTTCGCCACGCCCGAGTACAACCGCTCAGTGCCGGGTGTGCTGAAGAATGCCATCGACGCCGGCTCCCGCCCCTATGGCAAGTCGTCGTGGAACGGCAAGCCCGCCGCCGTGATCTCGGTCTCGCAGGGCGTGCTCTCGGGCTTCGGCGCCAACCACCATCTGCGCCAGTCACTGGTGTTTCTCAACATGCCGGTGCTCCAGCAGCCCGAGGCCTATATCGCCCAGGTGCAGACGGTGCTGGATGGCAAGGGCGGGTTCGTGAAGCCGGAGACCAAGACGTTCCTGCAGAATTTCCTGACGGCCTTCGAGGGCTGGATCGGGAAGGTCAGGGCCTGACGTGTTGCCGCCAAAAAGGATGCGCGGGTCGAGCCCGCGCAAGGTGAGACTGGGGAGTGCTTCCGCCCTTTTCTTCACCTTGCCCCGGCTTGTCCCGGGTGTCCTTTTGCTGGCTGCCAAAAAGGATCGCCCGGTCAAGCCGGGCGAAGGTGAGAATTGGGTCGGGGACTTCCGGCGCTATCGCCGGTCCCCCGCCTCATTCAGCAGCCACACCCGCACCGCGCTGGATAAATTCCTGCCGCCGCGCGTCTGATCGATCTCGGCCGCCAGTGCGGCCGCCGACAGCTTGCGCCGCGCCGCCGCTTTCCGCAGCGCTTCCCAGAATTCCGGTTCGAGCGACAGAGACGTGCGGTGGCCGGCGATGGTGAGCGAACGCTTGAGGTCCCGGCCCATCACTCCTCGCGCTTGTGGGAGGAGATGTCCTTTGCGGCCTTTTCGTTCAGCGCGTCCGTCAGCTTCCTTTCGGCCTTGCCGCGGCCGAACTGCACGCGGTTCTCCGCGGCGGTTTCCGCCTTCGCGGCGCGCTCTTTCCGCTTGCGGTGGAGCTTGAGGCTGACGATCTCGCCCATCACTTCGGTCCGATCATGTCCTCGGGGCGCACGATCGCATCGAAGTCATCGCCCGGAATGCCGTCCTTCACGGCCTCCTCGCGCAGCGTGGCGCCGTTCTTGTGGGCGGTCTTGGCGATCCTCGCCGCGCGGTCATAACCGTATTTGGGGGCCAGCGCGGTGACCAGCATCAGCGAGCGGCCGAGCGCCTGCCTGATATTGTCCTCGCGCGCCACGATGCCGCTGACGCAATTGTCGGTGAAGCTCACGGCGGCGTCCGAGACGAGCCGCACCGACTGCAGGAAGTTATAGGCCATCACGGGATTGTAGACGTTGAGCTCGAAATGGCCCTGGCTGCCCGCGAAGCTCAGCGCCGCCTGATTGCCGAACACCTGCACGCAGACCATGGTGAGCGCCTCGCATTGCGTCGGGTTCACCTTGCCCGGCATGATGGAGGAGCCCGGCTCGTTTTCCGGCAGCGCGAGTTCGCCCAGCCCCGAGCGCGGGCCGGAGCCCAGCAGGCGGATGTCATTGGCGATCTTGAACAGCGACACGGCCACCGTGTTGATTGCCCCATGCGTCATCACCATCGCGTCATGCGCGGCCAGAGCCTCGAACTTGTTGGGGGCGGAGGTGAAGGGCATGCCGGTGATCATGGCGATGCGGTCGGCCACCATCTCCGCAAAGCCAACGGGCGCGTTGAGGCCGGTGCCGACCGCGGTGCCGCCCTGGGCGAGCTCCATCAGCATCGGCATGGTCATCCCGATGCGCTTGATGCCGTTTTCGACCTGCTGGGCATAGCCGGAAAACTCCTGCCCGAGCGTGAGCGGCGTTGCATCCTGCGTGTGGGTGCGGCCGATCTTGATGATGTGGTTCCAGTCATGGGCCTTCTTGTCGAGCGCCTTGTGCAGGTGCTTGAGCGCCGGGATCAGCCGGTGCTCAACCTCCTCCGCCGCCGCGATGTGCATGGCGGTGGGGTAGGTGTCGTTGGACGACTGGCTCATGTTCACGTGGTCATTGGGGTGTACGGGGTTCTTGGAGCCCATCACGCCCCCCAACATCTCGATGGCGCGGTTCGAAATCACCTCATTGGCGTTCATGTTGGACTGGGTGCCCGAACCCGTTTGCCACACGACAAGGGGGAAGTGCTCGTCGAGCTTGCCGTCGATCACCTCCTGCGCCGCCTTGACGATCGTCTCGCCGATCCTGGGGTCGAGGCGGCCGAGCGCCATGTTGGTTTCCGCCGCCGCGCGCTTCACGATGCCGAGCGCTCTCACCACGGGCAGCGGCTGCTTCTCCCAGCCGATCCTGAAATTGCCGATCGAGCGCTGCGCCTGCGCACCCCAGTAGCGGGTGGCGTCAACCTCGATGGCGCCGAAGGTATCCGTCTCGGTGCGCGTCTTGCCCATGGTTTCCCCGAAATTCGCCGCCTTGCGGAACGGCGCAGGGAGGCTGATTATCACGCCGAACCTTTGCCCGCCAGCCAGACGGAAGCCGATCAGATGCTGTCTGGCACATGTTGTGGGTGAAGCCTGGCCAGCCACAGCATGAACAGGGTTGAGGCAAGCGCCGATGCACCCGCGATCAGCAGCGCGGCCTGCGGGCTCGCAACGCCCAGCAGCAGCGCGAACAGCAAAGGTGCCGCCGCATTGAGGATCAGGTTAGGGGCGGAGATCATGCCCAGCACCTCGCCATAGCCTTTGGCGCCGAACAGCATCAGCGGCACCGCCCCCTTGGCGATGGTGACGAGCCCGTTCGACGCGCCATAGAGAACCGCGAAGACGATGGCCGCGGGCCATGAGAAGCCCATGATTGCGAAAAGCCCCACCGCCACCGGCAGCAGCCCGAAGGCGATAAGGCCCAGCCGCATCGGGCTCAGGCGGCGGCCCATCAGGATTTCGCCCATCCGGCTTGCCACCTGCGAAGGGCCGATCAGGGCGGCCATGAACACCGCGTCCCCGCCGCCAAAGCCCAGACCCTGGAACAGCGGCACCGCATGGGCCGAGATCGAGGAGAAAACCAGCCCGTTGAGCGCCAGCGCCGAGGCGAAAAGCGCGATCGCCACCCGCCGCCCGCGACCCTGGACATGCACTTTCTTCGCCGCCTCCGCGATGTGCTCCTCCGCACGCTCGCCCTTCGCGGCATGCAGCACGGCCCAGTGGAGCGGCAGGCAAACGAACAGGTTCAGCGCCGCATAGACCAGCAGCGTGTGCGCCCAGCCGATGTTGAGGGCGAGGTAATGGCCCAACGGCCAGAACACGGTGGAGGCGAGGCCTCCGAACAGCGTGAGATAGGAGATGGCGCGCCGCGCCCCATGCCCGGCGATCTGCGTCAGGCTCGCGAAGGCGGCGTCATAGGTCGCGAAGCGCATGGCAAGGCCGAGCAGCAACCAGCCCGCGGCATAGGCGACGGGGTGCGGGATCAGGCCCATCAGCGTCAGCCCCGCCACCGCGCAGAGCGAGCCCGCGATCATCACGCGCCGGCCGCCGATCCGGTCGATCAGCCGCCCGCCCTGGCGCGAGATCAGCGCGCTGAGCAGCAGGGCGGCCGAGAAAGCGCCGAAGATCAGCGTGCCGGACCAGCCGGTCGAGAGGGCAATGTCCTGCGAAAGCGCCCCCAGAATGTAATAGGTGGTGCCCCAGCCGATGATCTGGGTGAGGCCCAGACCGCAGATGACGATCCAGAGCGGCACGGACCTCAGCCGATCTCGTCCCGCCAGATCGGATTGCTCCAGGCGCGCTTGCCCGCGCCATCGATCACCGTGACGCGGAACCACGGGCTGGTCTTCCTGAGGAGCCAGCCCTTTTCGAGCCTGGCGAGATCGAAGCTGGCATCGGTGATGGCTTTGCCCATCCGCACCGCGCTGCGTGACGTGCCGCAGACCACCGTGATGGTGTCGACCGGCGAGCAGGAGATCGAGATCTCCTTGCCGTTCATCTCGATCGCATAGAGCTGCGGACCCATGCTCGAATAATAGAGGCCCTTCTTCAGGCTCTCGAGCAGCGCGCCGGGGTCAAGGCTCGCGGCCTTCACATGCACCCAGCCGCCGAAATAGTCCGGCCCCTTGAAGTGCGCGTCATCGGTGGCGAAGGCCGTCAGGCGCCTGCCCTCGGTGAACAGCTGGTCGGCGAGGTACCAGCCGTCGCCGCGGTCATTCTCCACGGCGCAGCCGTGGTTGTAGATTTCCACCGCATGCGCCGCGTCGATGGCGCGGCCATCCTCGATCGTCAGTTGCGACCAGGCGGGATGCGCGATTCCGATGAAGGCCCCGGCCTCGGCCGCGCGGCGCGCCAGCCCGGCACCCGTCTCGCCCGCCAGATTGCGCGGGAAATCGAGCGGCAATCCCGCGGCCACGATGTGCCAGAGCTCGCCAACCTGGGTTTCCGGCGCATGCAGCTCGACGCCGATCAGCGTGGTGAAGCTGTTGGAGCGGAAGGGCCGCGTGTCGGCGACCGGGAAATCGAAATGCTCGATGAAGTGCTCGGAGAGCTGCATGAAGTCATAGCCCGCGCCCTTGTAGGCATCGATCACCTGCTTCGGCTCCAATGCGCCATCGGAGAGGTTCGAATGCGTGTGCAGGTTGCCGCGCCAGAAGCGTCCGGGGGCGGAGAAGGGGGCGAGGAGAGCCATGCCGTAATCCTGTCGCTGGTGGGTCAGACGCTCATCTGCATGCCGAGCTCGACCACGCGGTCGGGCGGAATGCGGAAGAACTCGATGGCGCGGGAGGACTGGTTCGCCATCATGATGAACAGCCGCTGCTGCCAGAACGGCAGCGACGACCGGGCCGACATGCGTATGACCCTTCTGCCAAGGAAATATGACGCATGGCGCGGGTCGATCTCGAGGCCGAATTCGGCGCAGGCCCTGAGCGCCTTCGGCACGTCCGGCTGCTCCATATAGCCGAAGCGCGCCTCCACCAGCCAGGCGCCGAGCGGCAATTGCTTCACCGCCACGCGGTCCTCGCCGTCGATGCGCGGCTGGCTCGTCGTTTCCGCGGTGATGAACACCAGCCGGTCGTGCAGCACGCGGTTGTGCTTGAGGTTGTGCATCAGCGCGGAGGGCGCATAGAGCGGATCGGTCTGCAGAAACACGGCAGCGCCCGCCACCCGCGCCGGCTGGCGGCGCTCCAGGCTTTCGAGCAGCGGCACGAGTTCCACCGATTCCTTTTTCAGCTTGTCGGTGAGCGCGCGGCGGCCCCTCATCCAGGTGACCATCAGCAGGATGATGGTGGCGCCCATCAGCACCGGCACATAGCCGCCATTGGCGAGCTTCAGGCCGTTGGCGGCAAGGAAGGTCGCCTCGATCACGAAGATGACGGCCAAGGCCGGCAGCACGATGAAGAGCGGCAGGTTGCGCGACTTCCAGAAGAAGATCGATGCGAGGATGGTGTCGACCAGCATCGAGGTGTTGACCGCGATGCCATAGGCGGAGGCGAGGTTGGAGGATGACTCGAACACCATCACGAGAATGATCACGCCCACGAGGATCATCCAGTTGATCTGGCCCACATAGATCTGGCCCTGTTCGGTCTCGCTCGTATGGGTGATTCCCATGCGCGGGAAGAGGCCCAATGACATCGCCTGCTGGGCGATCGAGAAGGCGCCGGTGATGACGGCCTGGGACGCGATCACCGTCACCGCGGTGGCGAGCAGCACCAGCGGGATCACCATCCAGCCCTGCACCATGAGAAAGAACGGGTTGGTCACCGCCTCCGGGTGCGAGATGATGAAGGCGCCCTGGCCCAGATAGTTGAGGATGAGGCCGGGGAACACTACGGCAAGCCAGGCCATGCGGATGGGCTTTGCCCCGAAATGGCCCATGTCGGCATAGAGCGCCTCGCCGCCGGTGACGGCCAGGAACACGCCGCCGAACACCAGCAGCGCCAGGCCCGGCCGGTCGATCAGCATGCCGATGCCGTGCATCGGGTTGAAGGCGGTCAAAATCTCAAGGTCGTCCGAGATGTGGAACAGGCCCATGACGCCGAGTGTCGCAAACCACACCATGGTGACCGGCGCGAACAGTTTCGCCACGCCGCCCGTGCCCTTGTACTGGAACAGGAACAGCGAAATCAGGATCGCCAGCGTCAGCGGCGCCACATAGGGCTCGAAATGGTGGTTCACCACCTTGAGGCCCTCGACGGCGGACAAGACCGACATGGCCGGCGTGATCATCGCGTCGCCGAAGAAAAAGGCCGCGCCGACGATGCCGAGCGACAGAGCGAAGCCGCCCTTCCGGTTGAGCAGGCTTTCGACCAGCACCACGAGCGAGAGGATGCCGCCTTCGCCCTTGTTGTCGGCGCGCATCAGGAAGAATACGTATTTGACGGTGACGATGAGGATCAGCGCCCACAGCAGCAATGAGGCGACGCCAAGCACCGCCTCGCGCAGTCCGGCGCCGGAGGCGACGACCGGGTGCAGCGCTTCGCGCATGGCATAGAGCGGGCTCGTTCCGATGTCGCCGAACACGACGCCGATCGAGGCATAGGCAAGTTTAACGGAGGTCTTGCCGGGGCCGGTATGCTGCGCTTCGGTTTTGTTCATATATGGGCGCCACCGGCGCCGGCCCCTGTTCCAAGCCGACCGGCTATTGGGCCGTAACGACGGCGCGGCATTCAGCAGGAAGCGATGCGAGAGTCAAGGGAGGCGGAGGCTTCACGGGCTTGGGCGGCTTTGTCTGCTTGGGCGGCTTGGGCCAGGGCTTGTCGCCCATCCAGTAAGCCAGCTCGTTGCCGCAGCCGGTGCCGTCCGCCGGTCGCACCGGCGCCTGCGCCCTGCAGTTCGCGGCGCCCGCCGGACATTTGAGGCGGATATGAAAATGGTAGTTGTGATTGTAATAGGGGCGCATCTTGGCGAGCCACGAACGGTCGCCCGTGGCCCACTTGCACAGCTCCGCCTTGATCGGCGGGTTGACGAAGATCCGTTCGACCTCGCGGTAGGAGGCGGCGCGCTTCAGCAGCCGCGCATGGGCCTCCGTCCACAGCGACGTGTCGAGGCTGTGGCGGTTTGGCGCCACCACATCGGGCTTGATGTCTTCGCGCTCTTTCGCTGTCAGGCGGTGGCCGGGCATGGGTTTGAACCAGATATCGGCATCAAGCCCGACCTGGTGGCTGGCATGGCCGGACGGCATCGGCCCGCCGCGCGGCATGGACATGTCGCCCACGAGCAGCCCGTTCCAGCCGTCGCTGGCCTTGGCCTCGGTCGCGAGGCGCTCGACCACGTCGACGAGCACCGGCTGGCCCCAGTTGCGGTTGCGCGACAGGCGGATCACCTGCCAGGCCGGCCCGTCGATGGGCAGCGCCTCCGCACCCGCCTGGCAGCCCTTGGCATAAAAGCCGATGGGACGGGACTTCATGGAGGCGGCGGGGGTGGTGAAGCTGGAGAAAAGCTTCTTGACCGGAAGCTTCATCAGCTCGGCGTCCGACAGCGCCGCGAGAGCGCGCTGGTCATAGGCCGAACTGGACCACGCCGCGCCGATGCCCAGTGCGCAGGCGATGACCGCCACGGCGGCGAGGATGTGTTTGTTCATCGGAGCCCTCACTTCTTGCGGAACTGGTCGAGCGACACGACCTTGGCGGCCTCGTCCTGCGCCGCCCCCTTTTTTTCAGGTTTGCCATCGGCGGACTGGATTGCCGGGGCAGGCTGCGGCTCGGCTTTTGCGGCGGCGGGCTTGGGCTGCTCCACCTCGCGCGGCCGGGGTGCTGCCTGTGTCTCGAACTGCAGGCCGAACTGCACCGCAGGGTCGAGGAAGCCCTTCACCGCGTCGAAGGGGATCACCAGGTGCTCCGGCACATTGTCGAAGGAGACTTCCACCTCGAAGCGGTCGTCATGCACCTTCAGGTTCCAGTACTGGTGTTGCAGCACGATGGTCATCTCGCGGGGGTAGCGCGCGGCGATCTTCTCCGACAACTCCACCCCCGGCGCCCTGGTGTTGAAGGCGATGTAAAAGTGGTGCTCGCCCGGCAGCCCCTGCGTCTCGGCAATGCGCAAGGCCTCGCGGACAACGCCCTTCAGGGCATTCTGGGCGAGCAGGTCATAGCGCATCAAGTCATCGGGCATGCGGGCGAATCCGGCGTCTCGGTCAATCATGATATGGCGGGGTAGCATAGCCCGCGGGAGGAGGCAAAGCCATCCGGTTGACGCTGGCGCCGGCGCCCGCTGAAGTTCCGTGTGATCGGGAGGTGCGCCAGGTCGGCAACGGCAATTGCGTGTCGTTCAACCGGCTCAGGCTGCAAAGTCCCGCAAGCCTGATCAGGGCCCACTTCGTGAAAGCCAGGGTCAAGGCGCGCAGGTATCCCGATGGCAGCCATGCCATCTTCCAGGGGGCCGCTCCGCCTCGGACGCGGCGACGGGACAGAAGCGCCAACCGGTCCAGGTGTCGCGGCTCAAGCCCACTCAGCCGCGACACATGTGGGCCCTCACCAAGACATGGACATTTGATGTGCTGCCTAAACTGGACATTCTGATCCGCTATCGACCGTGCGCGCCGCGGGTTGCCGTCCACCGGTTTGAGATCGGCGCGGGCGGCGGACTGCCCGGCCGCGGCCTCCTTCAGACGCCTGATGAGCCATCGCGAAGGGTTGATGCCAATGGCGGGGTCCGGACGCGTTCTGTTCTTGGTCAAGGGAGGCGGTCCGAACCAATCCGCATCAGCTCACGTCGCCTGCGGCGCGGGATCGTCGCCCAGGGGCTGTCTGGCGGAGGGGGAGGGATTCGAACCCCCGGAGGGCGTGAACCCCCAACGGTTTTCAAGACCGCCGCAATCGACCGCTCTGCCACCCCTCCAGTGACTGCCGACGAAGGCCGTTTCCCTAGCAGCCTTCGCCGGTTTGCTCAATGGCAGATCAATCGGCGTAGCTGGGGTCCTCGCTGTCGAGGATTTCCTTCATTTCGGCGAAGTGCGACTTGAACTGTTCGCGGTCGGCCTCCCATTCCTGCGCGGTCTTCTCGGCCACGGCGGGGCTCATGACGTGGAGCTTCTGGCCGGTGGAATAGGCCAGCGCCAGGTTGCGGCAGGCGCGTTCGAAATAATAGGTGAGGTCGAAGGCCTCGGCCACGGTTTCGGCGCAGACCAGCAGGCCATGGTTGCCCATCATCATCATCTGCTTGTTGCCGAGAAGGCGGCCCAGACGGTCGCCTTCCTCGTCGGTGTTGGCCATGCCGCCATAGTCCATGTCGAAGGCCACGCGATTATGGAAGCGCGCGGTATTCTGGTCGATCGGCAGGATTTCGGGGTTGGCGAGAGAGGCGATCGCGGTGGTATAGGGCGGATGCAGGTGGATGATGCAGCGCGCCTGCGGCACGCTTGCATGCATGCGGCCATGAATGCACCAGGCGGTGAGGTCCGGCGCGTCCGGCCGGTTCATGGTGGCGGGGTCGCCGGAGTCCAGAAGCAGCAGTTCGGACGCCTTGATGCGGGAAAAATGCTTCCAGCGCGGATTCATGAGGAACTTCCGGCCATCGGCCGAGACGGCGAGGCTCAGGTGGTTGGCCACCGCCTCATGCCAGTCGTAGCGCGCGGCCAGCCTGAAAGCCGCCGCCAGGTCGACACGCAATTGCCATTCGTCGGTTTCAAGAGTTGTCGCGGTCTTGAACGTCGCGAGGTTGCCCATCATGATCTCCTTTGCTGAGTCATGCGACGATATCTCTTCCCATGAATCCCGGCAATCGGGCATGATCGGGGCAGGGCGCATGGCGGGCGTGCGGAGGGTTGAGGAATGCGTTGGGTTGCGCTGACATTGGCATCGATCGGGATGACGGTTGCCGCCGTTCCTTCGCAGGCGGCGGGTGGCCCCACCGGGATCTGGCGGATGTCCAACGGCAAGGTGACCGTCAAGGTATCGCCCTGCGGCGGCGGCTATTGCGGCAAGGTGGTGGCCCTCAGGAAGCCGCATGACGGGCACGGCCGCCCGCGCCTTGACAAGGAAAACCCGAACCCCGCGCTCCGCCAGCGCCCGGTGATCGGCCTTACCATCCTTTCCAATATGCAGAGTGATGGGGCGGACTCCTGGGTCGGCACCATCTATAACCCGGACGACGGCAACACCTATTCCTCCTGGATGCAGCTCACCGGGCCATCGACCATGAAGGTCAGCGGCTGCGTGGCGGGCATCTTCTGCAAGACCATGAAGTTCATCCGTGTCGACTGAAATGAAAAGCCCTGCCATGCGCACTCCTGCTTTTGTCCTTGCAGCCCTTTTGCTGGCCACCGCGCCCGCGGCGGCCCAGTCGCTGGAGGAGCTTCCCTTCGACAAGCAGCTGACGCTGGCCAAAGTGGGCGACGTCGATGCGCAATATCAGGTGGGGCTTGCCTATGAGACGGGCAGGAACGTAACCGCCGACGAGGCGGAGGCGGCGCGCTGGTTCCGCCAGGCGGCGCTGCAAGGCAGTGTCGAGGCGCAGTACCGCCTGGCCCGGCTCGTGTCGCGCGGCGCCAGGGGCCTGAAGCAGGATTATCCCACCGCGCTGAAGCTCTACCAGGACGCCGCCGCCAAGGGCTATGCGCCCGCCATGGATGCGCTGGGACAGGCCTATCAGCAGGGCCGCGGCGCCGGGGTCGATCTCACCTTGGCCGCCGAATGGTACCAGAAGGCCGCCGACCAGAAACTCGCCGATGCCCAGAACAATCTCGGCATGCTCTATCTCGAGGGCAAGGGAGTGGCGCGCGATCTCGACAAGGCTTTCAGCCTGTTTCAGGCAGCCGCCGCGCAGCGCGACCCGTGGGGCCTCAACAATCTGGGCGGTATGTATGAAATGGGCTGGGGTGCGGCAGCCGACAAGACCAGGGCGCTCGACCTTTATCAGCAGGCGCTCGCCGCCGGCAACGACAGGGCCCAGGCCAACATCGAGCGCCTTCAGGGCAAGAGTGCGGCCGCCGAATAGCTCTGGCGCATGGGCATTCCGGCGGGGTCCGCATGGGCGCCCTGCCGGCGCCGGGACGGGTGCTCGCTTAGGCCACGCCCTTGTCGGCCATGAGCTGCTTCAGCTCGCCGGACTGGAACATCTCCATCATGATGTCGGAGCCGCCGACGAACTCGCCCTTGACGTAGAGCTGGGGGATGGTGGGCCAGTTGGTGTAGTCCTTGATGCCCTGGCGGAGCTCGGCGGAGTCGAGCACATTGACGCCCTTGAAGGGAACGCCGAGGTGCTGGAGGATCTGCACCGAGCGGCCGGAGAAGCCGCACATCGGCATGTCCGGCGTGCCCTTCATGAACAGGACGACGTCGTTGGACTTCACGTCATTGTCGATCTGGGTGGCGATGTCAGTCATCGGTCAATCCTCTGGGGTGCTGGTCTGGAGTGCGAGCGCGTGCAGTTCGCCGCCCATGCGGCCCTTCAGGGCGGCATAGACCAGCTGGTGCTGCTGCACGCGGGACTTGCCCCTGAAGGCGGCGGAAACGACATTGGCGGCGTAGTGGTCGCCGTCACCGGCGAGGTCGCGGATGGTCACTTGCGCATCGGGGAGCGCCTCCCTGATGAAGCGTTCGATGTCGGTGGCGGACATGCCCATGGATCGTTCCCCCTAAAGCCCGCCCGCCATATAGGCCGGGAACCAGCCTTCATGGGCGTCGCGCAATTCGGCCACAGATATAGCCGGACCGCCGCCGATCTTCAATGTCGCCTCGGATGTCACGGTTCCGACCGCAACCACGCCAACCCCGGCCCTGGCGGCCTCCGCCAGCAGCACGGCGGCCTTGTCGGGCCGGGCGGTGACCACGTAGCGCGCCTGGTCCTCGCCGAAGAGCTTTTCATGATCGAGTGCAGAGAGCTCTGCGCCCAGACCGGAGGCCATGGCCATCTCGATCACCGCGAGGCCGAGGCCGCCGTCGGACACGTCATGCACGGCGCTGAGCTGGCCGCTGAGGATGAGCTGGCGGACGAAATCGCCGTTCTTCTTCTCGAGCGCCAGATCGACGGGCGGCGGGGCGCCTTCTTCCCTGCCGAGAACTTCGCGCAGGTAGATCGACTGGCCAAGATGGCTGCCATGGCCGCCCACCAGCAGGATCACGTCACCGGCATTCTTAAAGGCGATGGTGGCCATAAGACCGACGTCCGGAATGAGGCCGATGCCGCCGACCGCCGGGGTGGGCAGGATGCCCTGGCCGTTGGTCTCGTTGTAGAGCGAGACATTGCCGGAGACGATGGGGAAGGAGAGCGCGCTGCAGGCTTCCGACAGGCCTTTGATGGCATGCACGAGCTGGCCCATGATCTCGGGCCGCTCGGGGTTGCCGAAGTTGAGATTGTCGGTGACGGCGATGGGCTCCGCACCCACGGCCGTCAGGTTGCGCCAGCATTCGGCGACGGCCTGCTTTGCCCCCTCGAACGGGTCGGCCTCGACATAGCGGGGTGTCACGTCGGTGGACACGGCGATGGCCTTCTTGCCGCGGATGCGCACCACGCCCGCGTCACCGCCGGGAATCTGCGCGGTGTTGGAGCCGATGAGGCTGTCATATTGCTCCCACACCCAGCGCCTGGAGCACATGTCCGGCGAACCCACGATCTTGAGGATGGCGGACCTGAGGTCAGCCGGGGCGGGTAACTTGTCCAGAACGGGCTGCTTTTCCGGGGGGACCCACGGGCGGTCATATTCCGGCGCCTCGTCGCCCATCTGCTTGATGGGGAGATCGGCCATCACCTGGCCCTTGTGCCTGATGAGGAAGCGCAGCGTGCCCGTGGTCCTGCCGATGATGGCGAAGTCGAGGCCCCATTTGCGGAAGATGGCCTCGGCCTGCTTCTCACGCGCGGGATCGAGCACCATGAGCATGCGCTCCTGGCTCTCGGACAGCATCATCTCATAGGCCGTCATGCCCTCTTCGCGGCAGGGCACTTTGTCGAGATCGAGTTCGATGCCGAGATCGCCCTTGGCCCCCATCTCCACGGCTGAGGAGGTGAGGCCCGCCGCACCCATGTCCTGGATGGCGATGACCGCACCCGACGCCATGAGTTCGAGGCAGGCTTCCAGGAGGCACTTTTCGGTGAAGGGATCGCCGACCTGCACGGTGGGGCGCTTTTCCTCCGCGTGATCATCGAATTCGGCGGACGCCATGGTGGCGCCATGGATGCCGTCACGGCCCGTCTTGGCGCCGAGATAGACGACGGGAAGCCCGATGCCCCTGGCCCTGGAATAGAAGATCGAATCCGCGCGTGCGAGGCCCACCGCCATGGCGTTGACGAGGATGTTGCCGTTGTAGCGGGCATGGAAGTTCACCTCGCCGCCGATGGTCGGCACGCCGAAGCTGTTGGCATAGCCGCCGATGCCATGGACGACGCCCGACACGAGATGGCGCGTCCTGGGGTGTGACGGCTCGCCGAAGCGCAGCGCGTTCATCGCCGCGATGGGCCTGGCGCCCATGGTGAACACGTCACGCAGGATGCCGCCCACGCCCGTTGCCGCGCCCTGATAGGGCTCGATGAAGGAGGGGTGATTGTGGCTCTCCATCTTGAAGACGATGGCGTCGCCGTCGCCGATGTCGATCACTCCCGCATTTTCGCCGGGGCCCTGGATCACTCGTGCGCCCTTCGTCGGCATGGTTTTGAGCCACTTCTTCGACGACTTGTAGGAGCAGTGCTCGTTCCACATGGCCGAGCAGATGCCGAGCTCGGTCAGCGTCGGCTCCCGCCCGAGAAGCTTCACGAAGCGTTCGTATTCGTCAGGCTTGAGGCCGTGGCTCCTGACGAGGTCGGGGGTGATCTTGGTGTCGTTGGGAAGGGTCATATGCACGGGCTTTAGCGCCTCGGGGTGCGAATCTCAAATGCGATTCAGGCGCGTTCCAATACGACTCTCAGCTCGTCACCCCGGCGAAAGCCGGGGCCCCGCTTTCGGCAAACTCCGGCGAGAAAGAAAGCGGGGTCCCGGCTTTCGCCGGGATGACGGTACTTTGGGGATGTGCCTGGCTTATTCCTTCACCTTCCCGATCCAGCTTTCGAATGCCTCCAGGAAGCCCTTCAGGAACGTCGCCGTCTCCGGCTTCACGAAGCCGCCCTTGCGGTTGCGTGATGGACTCCTGGCGGAGGCTGCCAATGAGGACGGCAACCACGCGGACGGAAAGCTGGATCCCGGCCTTCGCCGCGATGACGCCGGTAAACTAAAGCGGCGGGCGGTCAATTGCCTCCATGAGGATTTCCCTCCCCCTCGTGGGCAGGGCTATCGCATATGGGTTCCCTTCTCCCATCGCGTACCGCGACGGGAGAAGGGAAAATTGACATGGCACAAGACACGCCGCCGCCATATGCGA
>NZ_JADCDA010000071.1 GCF_020252405.1 Aestuariivirga sp. | reverse complement strand
CCGGTCAAGGTCATGCCGGTGGGATCCAGGTTCAAGCTCGGCCCCTTCGGCCTCGAACTCATCTCCGTCACCCATTCGATCCCGGAGCCTTCGGCACTGCTGATCGAGACCGACCGGGGCCGGGTGCTGCACTCGGGCGACTGGAAGATCGACCGTACGCCGGTCCTCGGCCAGGGCATGGACGAGAAGCGCCTGCGCGAGATTGGCGCCAAGGGCGTCGACGTGCTGGTCTGCGATTCCACGAACGTGCTGCGCGAGGGCCATTCGCCCTCCGAGAAGAACGTGGCGGAGCGGATTACCGAGATCGTCAAACAGGCCAGGGCCCGCGTCGCCATCACCACCTTCGCCTCGCATCTGGACCGCATCGCCACGGCGATCCGCGCCGCGCGCGCCACGGGCCGCGAGGTGGTCATCGCCGGCCGCGCCATGCGCAACACCATTGAGGCGGCTCGGCTCTGCGGCATGCTGAATGACGCAGGCCGTTTGCTCGACCAGGAGGAGTTCGGCTACCTGCCGCCCGACAAGGTGATGCTGCTCTGCACCGGCAGCCAGGGCGAGCCCCGCGCGGCCATCGCCCGCATCGCGGAGGACCAGCACCCGCATGTTTCTCTGGAGCCGGGCGATCTCGTGATCTTCTCCTCCAAGACCATTCCCGGCAACGAGAAGGACGTGAGCCGCGTGCTCAACAACCTCGCGCGCCTCGACATCGACACGGTGACGGGCGATGACGACCTCGTGCACTCCTCCGGCCACCCGCGCCAGGGCGAGCTGGCGATGCTCTATGAGTGGGTGAAACCCAGGGCGCTGATCCCCATGCATGGCGAGCCGCGCCACCTTCGCGCCCACCGCATCTTCGCGGAATCGAAGGGCATCCGCGACGTGCTGATCCCGCGCGACGGCGCCATTGTGAGGCTGGCGCCCGGCCCGCTGCAGGACATCGACGAGGCCCCCTGTGGAAGGCTCCATGTCGATGGCCGCCTCATCGTGCCGTCGGAGGATGGCCCGGCGAAGCAGCGCCGCAAGCTGTCTTTTGTTGGCATCGTCTTCGTCTCGGTGGTGATCGACGCCAGGGCGGAGCTTGCCGCCGATATCGAACTCATCACCGACGGCATTCCCGCAGGCCTCGACGGCGAATTGCTGGATGCAGCGGAGCGCGCCTTCGGCTCCACGCCCAAGCCGCGCCGCAAGGATGTTGACCAGCTCGCCGAAACGATCCGCACCGCGGTGCGCCGCGCGGCGGACCTGACATGGGGCAAGAAGCCCATCGTGAAGGTTTCGGTCGCCAAGGTGTGAGATGTCTTCTCCCGCTTCTTCAGCGGGAGAAGAAGGGACCCGTTGCGCAAGCAACGGGGAGATGAGGGGATCAGGGTCCGGCTCGTGTGGAGCGCTGCTTTCCCTCACCTACCCCAACTGCGTTGGGGCCCCTTCCTCTCCCGCGCAGCGGGAGAGGACAGCGCGTTCACATTCCGTTCGGCATTTCCGGGCCTGTGGCCTAAACGGCTCCCGCATCGAATTCCCCCTGCCCAAAATGCTATAAGCGCCGAATCATGAGCAAGCACGTTCCTCCGCCGCAAGGCCCCAACGACATCGAGAAGATCGACCTGAAGGAGGCGCTGGAAGAGCGCTACCTCGCCTATGCGCTGTCCACCATCATGCACCGTGCGCTGCCCGATGTGCGCGACGGGCTGAAGCCGGTTCACCGCCGCCTGCTGCATGTGATGCAGATCTTGCGCCTCGATCCCAATGCGGCCTTCAAGAAATCCGCCAAGATCGTCGGCGACGTGATGGGCGGCTATCACCCGCATGGCGACCAGTCGATCTATGATGCGCTCGTCCGCCTCGCGCAGGATTTTGCCTCGCGCTATCCGCTGGTCGACGGGCAGGGCAATTTCGGCAACATCGACGGCGACAGCGCCGCCGCCTACCGCTACACCGAAGCGCGCATGACGGAGGTGGCGAAGCTCCTCCTCGAAGGCCTCGACGAGGACACCGTCGACTTCCGCCCGAACTATGACGGCTCGGTGCAGGAGCCCGTGGTGCTGCCCGGCGCCTTCCCCAACCTGCTCGCCAACGGGTCCTCCGGCATCGCGGTCGGCATGGCCACCTCCATTCCGCCGCACAATGCCGCCGAACTCTGCGACGCCGCGCTTCACCTCATCAAGACGCCCAATGCCACCGACGAGAAGATCGCCGCGCTGGTGCAGGGGCCGGACTTCCCGACGGGCGGCATCATTATCGATGACCGCGCCTCGATCCTCGAAGCCTACAGAACCGGCCGCGGCGGCTTCCGCGTGCGCGCCCGCTGGAGCGTCGAGGAGTTGCCGCGCGGCATGTGGCAGATCGTCATCACCGAGATTCCCTATCTGGTGCAGAAGAGCCGCCTGATCGAGAAGATCGCCGAGCTCCTGTCAGCCAGGAAGCTGCCGCTGCTTGCCGACGTGCGCGATGAATCCGCCGAGGACGTGCGCATCGTGCTGGAGCCCAGGAGCCGCACCGTGGACCCCACCCTGATGATGGAGCAGATGTTCCGCAACACGGAACTCGAATCCCGCATCCCGCTCAACATGAATGTGCTGAGCCACGGCAAGGTGCCGAAGGTGATGAGCCTCAGGCAAGTTCTGCGCGAGTGGCTTGACCACCGCAAGGACGTGCTCGTCCGGCGCACCGGCTTCCGCCTCGGCGAAATCGCCCGGCGCCTTGAAATTCTTGAAGGCTATCTGATCGCCTACCTCAATCTCGACGAGGTGATCCGCATCATCCGCGAGGAGGATGAGCCGAAGCCAAAACTGATGGCGCGCTTCAAGCTCACCGGCGAGCAGGCCGAGGCCATCCTCAACATGCGGCTGCGCGCGCTTCGCAAGCTGGAGGAAATTGAGATCCGCGGCGAGCACCAGAATCTCGCCAGGGAGCAGAAGGCCCTGAACGCGCTCCTGAAATCGGATGACGGGCAGTGGGCGGCGATTTCGGAGGAGATCAAGGCCGTGAAGGAGAAATTCTCCAAGAAGACGCCGCTCGGACGCCGCCGGACGGACTTCTCGGAAGCCCCTGAGATCGACCTCGAGCTCGAACAGTCGATGATCGAGAAGGAACCCGTCACCGTGGTCTGCTCCGAGAAGGGCTGGATCCGCACCATAAAGGGCCACATGGAGGATGTCTCCGGCCTCGCCTACAAGGACGGCGACAAGGGCGCTTTCGCCTTCCACGCCATGTCCACCGACAAGGTGATGCTGTTCTCATCCTCCGGCAAGTTCTTCACGCTCGAGGTGGGCAAGCTTCCGGGCGGCCGTGGGCACGGCGAGCCGGTGCGCCTGCTGTGCGATCTCGATGCCGCGGATTCGGTCGTCTCGCTCTTCGTGCATGTCGCGGGAACGAAGCGGCTTCTGGCCTCCACCGGGGGCGATGGCTTCATCGTGGCGGAGGACGAGTGCGTGGCGACGACCCGCAAGGGCAAGCAGGTGCTGAACGTCAAGGCGCCGGCCGAGGCCTGCGTCTGCGTCGTGGCGCCGGAGGATGCCACCCACATCGCCACCATCGGCGAGAACCGCAAGATGATCATCTTCAAGCTGACCGAGGTGCCGGAGATGGCGCGCGGCAAGGGCGTGCGTCTGCAGAAGTTCAAGGACGGCGGCCTGAGCGACGCCCGCGCCTTCAAGCTGAAGGACGGCCTCAGCTGGACCGACAGCTCGGGCCGCAACTTCGTGGTCACCGACCTTAAGGAATGGATCGGCGAACGCGCCCAGGCCGGCAGGCTCCCACCCAAGGGCTTCCCGTCGCGCAACAAGTTCAGCTGAGGCGGGGGGTTCCCGTTCCACCACCCCTGGCGCATGTTCCGATAAGGCGGAATCACCTGACGGGAACCGGCGCCAGATCATGCTCCAGGCCCCGGCAACCGGCAGACCAGCGCTGCGACAACGCATATCTTTTCGGGGCGGACGCCGGACCGATGCAACTGCACATCGCCGAAATCTCCCGCCGCGTCGCATCCAATGCCCATGCTGTCCTGCTCATGAACCGGGCAGCGTGACACACGACACGCCAACTGCGCATGCCCGCCAACATCACCGCAATGCTCCCGCCTCCGCGATCGCTGAAACTGAATCCGCAGGAGAATATCTGGCAGTATGTCCGCTCGAACCAAAGCATTTACAGGTCAAGCGGACACCGGTTGACCGTCGAAAATGCGACCAACCAAAGAGAGAGCAGGTTTCGATTCCGCTGAACAGAAACCTGCTCTAAATCCATCGCAATGCGAAACCGGGCTCACGTCGGTCGATGCAGATAGCCGATGGTGTCAGCAGGATATTGGGGTGGAATCATTCCCGTCGCCGCGCTCTGAAGTCCGGGACGAAACGAGTCCCGTTTGGGTGTGTCCTACTTCCCCTTTGCCGTTGACAGCAGCCAGTCCTTGAATATGTCCAGCGCCTCCGTCCTGCGGCCGGAGCCCGAGGCGGGTTCGATGATCGAGTAGGCGTAGTCGTGCTTGATGTCGGTGTCGAAGAGCTGGACGAGGCGGCCCGAGGCCAGGTCGTCGGCGATGAGGCTCCTGGGGCACAGCGCGATGCCCTGGCCGGCCAGCGCCGCCGCGCGCAGCAGGTTGAAGTCCTGAAAGATGGGGCCGGGCGATGGGCCGGCATGCTTAAGGCCGGCATGGCGCATCCAGTTCTGCCAGTCCAGCCGGTCGGTGTCATGCAGCAGGGGCTTGCCCAGAATGGCCTGCGGCACGTCGAAGGGGCCTTCCTTCTCGAGGTAAATGGGGTTGCAGATGGGCACGGTGCTGCCGGGCAGAAGACGCGTGGAACGGCAGCCCTCCCATTCTCCCGGCCCCCAGAGCACCGCGATATCCACCTCGCCGAAGTCGATCTTGTGATCGGCAAAAGCATAAACAACTTTTATAGAAATATCCGGATGACCGCCAAGGAACTGCGACAGGCGGGGGATCAGCCAGATGGTGGCGAAGGAGGGGAGCGCGGCGATGGTGAGCGCCGGGCCCTGCTCGCTTTGCTGCAGGCGGCGGCAGGCGGCGGACATGATGTCGAAGGCCTCCGCCAGCGAGCGGGCCAGTTCCTGGCCCTTCTGGGTGGGCATGGTCTGGCGGCCCAGCCGGTCAAACAGGGTGAGGCCGAACCATTGTTCGAGCTGGCGCACCTGATGGCTGACGGCGGACTGGGTGACGTTCAGTTCCGCCGCCGCCCTGGAGAAGGAGCCGGAGCGGGCGGCGGCCTCGAAGCAGCGAAGCGCATTGAGAGACGGCAGTCGGGACACCAGGACGGCTCCATGAGAAAAACTCATGCAGTATGTGAGGGATCGTCTTTTGACACAAGGCCGGATCCGGGGAAGTTGTTCCGCGCATCTCAAACCCGGAGAAACGCCCCATGAACCTCGCCCGTCCCGCGGTCGTCGACTATCGCAACAACGGCAAGAAGCCGAAGCCAACCTTCTCCGACGCGGAGATGAAGCGGCGCCAGGACGGCATCCGCGGCTGGATGAAGACCGCCAAGGTCGATGCTTGCCTGTTCACCAGCTACCACAACATCAATTACCTTTCCGACTTCCTCTATTGCTACTTCGGCCGCAAATACGGCCTGGTCATCACCCCCTCCAAGACGACCTCGGTGACGGCGGCGATCGACGGCGGCCAGCCGGCGCGCCGCACCTTCGGCGACAATCTGACCTACACCGACTGGTCGAAAGAGAATTACTTCGTCGCCATCCAGGGCCTGATGAAGGGCGCCAAGCGCATCGGCATCGAGTTCGACCATGTGAACCTCGACTTCCGCAAGCAGCTGGATGATGCCTTTCCCAGCGTCGAGTTCGTCGATGTGGCGGCGCCCTCGATGCGGCTCCGCATGATCAAGAGCGCGGAAGAGATCAAGCACATCGCCAGGATGACGCGCATTGCCGACATCGGCGGCGCGGCCTGCGTTGAAGCCATCGCCGTGGGCGTGCCGGAGCATGAGGTGGCGCTGCATTCCACCCAGGCCATGGTGCGCGAAATCGCCAGGGTCTGGCCGCAGGGCGAGCTCATGGACACCTGGACCTGGTTCCAGTCCGGGGTCAACACCGATGGCGCCCACAACCCCGTCACCTCGCGCAAGATCAGGCGTGGCGACATCCTCAGCCTCAACTGCTTCCCGATGGTGGCGGGCTATTACGTCGCCCTTGAGCGCACGCTGTTCGCCGGACAGGCGTCCAGGGAACACATCCGCCTGTGGGAGATCAACTGCCACGTCCATGACGAGGGCAAGAAGCTGCTCGTTCCCGGCGCCAAGTGCTCCGACGTGGCCAAGGCGCTGAACGAGATCTACGCCAGCCACGACCTGCTCAAATACCGCACCTTCGGCTATGGCCATTCATTCGGCGTGCTCTGCCACTATTATGGCCGCGAGGGCGGCCTCGAGCTGCGCGAGGATTGCGACACCGTGCTGGAGCCCGGCATGGTGGTATCCATGGAGCCCATGATCATGATCCCCGAGGGCCAGAAGGGTGCGGGCGGTTATCGCGAGCATGACATTCTGGTCATCACCGGGAAGGGCAACCGCAACATCACCGGCTTCCCCTATGGCCCGGAGCACCTGATCGTGAAGGCGGGCGGTGGCGCCCGCAGGAAAGCGGCACCCAGGAAATCGCCCCGGAAGAAGCGCTGATACCGCGCCAGACACGAACTCAACTCATGACGCCTTCATGGGGCGCGGCGCAGGAGGGACTTGCATCCCCGGGTCCGCGCCCTATGATATTTTCTCAAGCAGCCATCGACACGTACAGGGCGAGGACACAGGAGCATGGCCAAGGAACCGCTGAGCGATGCGATGGTTCGCTTCGTCAATGTGCAGAAGAGCTATGACGGCGAAACGCTCGTCGTGAAGAACCTCAACCTGGACATTGCCAGGGGCGAGTTCCTGACCATGCTTGGCCCCTCCGGCTCCGGCAAGACCACGACGCTGATGATGCTGGCCGGCTTCGAGCCCGCAACGCATGGCGAGATCTATCTCAAGGACCGGCCGATCAACAACGTGCCGCCACACAAGCGCGGCATCGGCATGGTGTTTCAGAACTATGCGCTGTTCCCGCACATGTCGGTCAACGAGAATCTCGCTTTCCCGCTGCAGGTGAGAAACGTGCCGAAGGCGCAGATCGAGGAACGCGTTGCCAGGGTGCTGAAGATGGTCGAACTGCCGCAGATGGGCAACCGCCGCCCCGGCCAGCTTTCGGGCGGCCAGCAGCAGCGCATCGCGGTGGCCCGCGCGCTGGTGTTCGAACCGGACCTGGTGCTGATGGACGAGCCGCTCGGCGCGCTGGACAAGCAGCTGCGCGAGCAGATGCAATATGAGATCAAGCACATCCATGAGCGCCTCGGCGTGACCATGGTCTATGTGACGCATGACCAGTCGGAAGCCCTCACCATGTCGAACCGCATCGCGGTGTTCAACGACGGCGTGGTGCAGCAGCTCTCGACGCCGGCCGAGCTTTATGAGCGCCCGGTCAATTCCTTCGTCGCCCAGTTCATCGGCGAGAACAACAAGCTCAAGGGCACGGTGGCCGAGATCGGGGCTGACAATGTCGCATCGGTCAAGCTCGAGACGGGCGAGTTGGTGAAGGCCCTGGTCATCGGCCCGCGCGAGAAGGGCGGGCGCACGCTTCTGTCCGTCCGGCCCGAGCGCGTCGAGATCAACCCCACGGCGCAGACGGCGGACGTGATCCTGTCGGGCCGCATCGCGGAACTGATTTATCTGGGTGACCACATCCGTGCGCGCCTTGAAGTGGCGGGTGACAACAATTTCATCGTCAAGGTGCCGAACAAGGGCGCCTCCAACGACGTCGCCGAGGGCCGCGAGGTGAAGGTGGGCTGGAAGGCTGCCGACTGCCGCGCGCTGGACTTTGCCGAGTTCCGGCACTGAGGTGAGGTGATGGCAGCCGGCCGCGGGTTTCGACACGTCGCGTGCTGGCTCATGGGCCTTGCCGTTTCCTTCTGCTTCCTGCTGCCGCTGCCGGCGGGCCGGGCCTATGACCATGAGGTCGATCTGGCCCTTGTGCTGGCGATCGACTGCTCCTTCAGCGTCGACTCGCGTGAATATGATGTGCAGATGCGCGGCCTCGGCGAGGCTTTCATGAACGAAGCCGTGAAGAGGGCCATTGCGCAAGGGCTGCGCCGGCGCATTGCGGTGGCGGTCGTGCAATGGTCGGATGACCGGAACCAGAAGATCGTGGTGCCGTGGACCGTCGTGTCCGGTGATGCCGGTGCGGATGAACTGGGCGAGGTCTTCATCAACACCCGGCGCCAGCTTACCGGGGGCGGCACGTCGCTCTCCACCGCACTCGTCTTCTCCGCCAGCCTGTTCGCGGCGGCGCCAACCGCCGGGCGGCTGGTGATCGACGTTTCGACCGATGGCCGCAACAACAGCGGCCCGCCGGTGGCCCCGGTGCGTGACCACGTGGTGGCGCAGGGCGTCACCATCAATGGCCTCACCATCCTCAACGAGTGGCCGACGCTCGACACCTATTTCGAGAACAACGCGGCAGGCGGACCCGGCCATTTCGTCATTCCCGCCAATGACTATGATGCCTACGCGGAGGCCATCTTGCGGAAGCTCGTCCGCGAGATCACCGGCCCCGGCATCACGTGATTTTTCTGAAGAGCGCCTCATGTCCAGTTTCACGCTGAGCCCCGTCCCCGAGATCCGCTTTGGCGCCGGCCGCCTCGCCGACATCGGCCCCATTGCACAGGCCCGGGCGGGTGCCGGAGCCGTGGCGCTGCTGGTGGCTGACCCGGCATTGAAAGGCCAGGGCATAACCGGACTGGCGCAGGAGCTGCTCGCCAAGGCGGGCGTCGGGTCGCATGTCTATGACGGCTTCACGGCCGAGCCCTCGGTGGCCGACATCGATGCGGCCACGGCGCTGGCGCGGCGGCATGGTGCGGGCACGGTGATCGGCCTCGGCGGCGGCTCAGCACTCGATACGGCGAAGCTTGCGGCGTGTTGCGCCGTGACCGGCCTCGACGCTTCGGCCTATGCGCTTTGCGCCACGCCGCTGCCGCAGAACCGGCTGCCGGTCATCGCCGTTCCCACCACGGCGGGCACCGGCTCCGAGGTGACGCGCGTGTCTGTCTATGCCGATGCGAACAAGGCGAAGGTCTGGGCCTGGGGCGAGGAATTGAAGCCGGACGTGGCGATCCTCGATCCGGAACTCACTGTGGGCGTTCCGCCCGCGGTGACGGCGGGCACGGGGCTCGATGCGCTGGTGCATGCGATCGAGGCCGCCACCAACAAGCAGGCGAACCCCGGCAACGATCTCTATTGCCTTGAAGCCATCCGCCTGATTGCCGCCAATCTCGCGCGCGCCGTCACGCACCCCGATGACCTCGCGGCGCGCGGCGCCATGCTGCTCGCCTCCTGCTATGGCGGCATCGGTATCGACAATTGCGGCACGGCCCTGGCGCATAACATCTCGCATGCCCTGGCCAATCTGGCGGCCATGCCGCATGGACGAGCCACCGGCCTTGCCATGCTGGCGACCATGGATTGGGTGGCGGAAGGAAACCGTTCGGCCTTCTCCCGCGTAGCACAGGCCATGGGAAGAGATGATCCGGTGGTGGCCTTTGACCGCATTGTGCGGGCGAGCGGCATTGTGGTGGCGCCCGGCCTTGAAAGTGTCACGCCCGAAGCGCTGGCGGCGCAGATGGCCGCGCCCGCCAATGCACCCATGCGCAAGTCGACGCTGCGCTACCCAACGGACGGCGACCTTGTGATGCTGGCCGGGCGCTTCCTCGCGTTGGCCTGACAATGTTGAAATCCGTCCTCATCGTCGCGGTGCTGGCCTATGCGGCGATTGTCGGCTTCATGTATCTGCAGCAGCGCAGCTTGCAGTACCACCCCGCCCACAAGGGCACGCCGCCCCAGGCGATGGGCCTTTCGGGCGTCACCGAGGAGCGGGTGAAGACGCCGGATGGCGAGACCATCGTGCTGTGGTATGTCCCCGCCCAGCCCGACAGGCCCACCGTGCTGTTCTTCCACGGCAATGCGGGCGAGATCGCCGACCGGACGGAGCGCTTCGCCTTCCTTCAGGCTCAAGGGTTCGGCGTGCTCTTCGTGTCCTATCGCGGCTATGGCGCGAGCACGGGGACCATATCCGAACAGGGCCTGATCGCCGATGCGCTGACGGCCTATGATTTTCTGATTGCCAAGGGCGTGTCACCGCAGCAGATCGTGCTGCTGGGCGAATCGCTCGGCACCGGCGTGGCGGTGCAGCTGGCCGCACGGAAGCCGGTCGCCGCCGTGGCGCTTGAGGCCCCCTATACTGCGACCGTCGACATTGCGTCGGAAATCTACTGGTGGCTGCCGGTGCGCCTGCTGATGAAGGACCAGTTCCGCTCGCGCGATTACATCGGACAGGTGAAGGCACCGCTCCTGATCCATCATGGCGACGCCGACACCATCGTCCCCGTGGCGCAGGGCCGCGCCCTCTTCGCCATGGCCAATGAGCCGAAGGAGCTCGTCATCATCCCCGGCGGCACGCACGACGCCGTGTTCGACCGCGGCGTGTGGGAGCGGGAGGCGGATTTCTTCCGCGCCAACACTAAAGCATTTTCAGGTCAAGTGGACACCGGTTGACCCTCGAAAATGCGACCAAACAAAGAGGGAGCAGGTTTCGATTCCACTGAACTGAAACCTGCTCTCGCCCTCAATAACCCGGCGGGGGCACGAAGCCTGTGTATTCCTTCTCCAGCAATTCGGCGAAGTGGATTGAGGTCAAGTCGCCGTAGCACCTCGTGATGATCTGCACGCCGGCGGGCAGGCCTTCCGGTGTAAGGCCCATGGGCGCCACGGTGGAGGGCAGCAGGAAGCATCCGGAATAGCCGGCCCAGAACAATTGATCCGTGGTCGGAACAGGCTTGCCGTTCACCGTGATCTTGCGTTCGTGGCGCTCGCCTTCGTGGTCATGCGGGAAAGCGGCGGAGGCGGCGGCGGGGCAGATCATCACGTCCCAGTCGTCGAAGAACTGCTCCCAAAGAAGCCGCATCTGGTGGCGGCGTTCGTTGTATTTCAGCCAGTCGCGGTGCGGCAGCACATAGGCGCGCAGCATCCTGGTGAGGTAGCTGTCGTCGCGCGGGTCGGATGCCGCGACCTTTGCGGAATTGGCCGCGAACTCCGCATCCGACTGGCGGCGGCTCGTCGCCGAGCGCAGGAGTGCGATGTAGACATCCATCGCCTCTTTTGTCGTGAAGGCGGGGCGCGCGGTGGCGGAGAGTTTCTTCACCCGTTTGCCCAGGAACCGGGTGAGCTTGCCAAGCAGGTCCTGCACGGGAAGGTCCACCTCCGACTGCTCGTCGGTGACCATCACGGCGACACGGAACTCCTTCAGCGACTTCTGCCTGGCCTGCGGCAGCATCAGGGCATAGCCGCGCGCCTCCGGCCCTGCTGGCCCCGCGAGGAGCTTCAACATCGCCGCAAGATCGCGCGCTGAGCGGGCCAGCGGACCTGCCACCGTGATGTCGCCCGGCTGGACGACGCCCGGCAGCAGGTGGCCCTGATAGGGCACGACGCCGTAGGTCGGCTTGTGGCCATAGACGCCGCAATAATGCGCCGGGTTGCGGATCGACGCCCCGATGTCGGAGCCGATCTCAAGCGCCGACATGCCGGTGGCCAGCGCCACCGCCGAGCCCCCAGACGAGCCGCCGGGCGAGCGCGTCACATCCCATGGGTTGTTGGTGGCGCCGTAGATGGCGTTGAAGCTCTGCCAGTCCGCCAGCATCAGCGGCACGTTGGTCTTGCCATAGACAATGGCGCCTGCCGCTTCCAGCCGCTGCATGGCCACCGCATCGGTCGATGCGATGTTGTCCTTGAAGCGCGGATCGCCCCAGGTGGAGGGCAGGCCCTTCATGTCGAAGCTTTCCTTGGCCGTCATCGGCACGCCGTCGAAGGGGCCCATGGGCTTGCCCGCCTTCAGCCGCCGGTCCGCCGCCTTTGCGGCTCGCTTGGCGCGCGGAATGTCGGTCACCACCACGGCATTGAGCGCCTTGTTGTGAGCCTCATACTGACCGAGGCAATCCTCCAGCAGGGCGGATGCGGTGATCTTGCCGCTGCGCAGCAGGCGGGCAAGACCGGTGGCGGAGCGGAAGTGAAGGGGAAGGTTGGGCATGGCGAACTCCTGTCGGCGCCAGCCTACCGCCGCATGCCAGAACTGCAATCCCCCGGGCTGACGGGCAGGTCTTCACGGTATAGAGAGCCTTGATGGACCGCCGCGCCCTCATCATCGGATACCTGCTCGTTGCCGCGGGTTCGGCGCTGTTCGCCTCCAAGGCCATCTTCATCAAGCTGGCCTATCAGGAGCGTTTGGACGCGCTGCTGATCCTCGCCTGGCGCATGGTTTTCGCGCTGCCGGTCTTCGTGGTGGTCGGAGCCGTCGAGATCGCGCGGCGGAAGGCGGAGGGAAAGCCCATGCCGCGCCGGGGTGCGGTGCTCGGCGCCATCGGCATCGGACTCATCGGCTATTTCCTCGCCATGATCCTCGACTTCGGCGGGCTCCTCTACGTCACGGCCCAGCTGGAGCGGCTGGCGCTGTTCACCTATCCGATCTTCCTGATCTTCATCGGGGCGGCCTTCTTCGGCATGAAGCTCTCCCGCACCAGCCTGACCGCCGCCTTCATCTCCTATCTGGGCCTCGCGGCCGTCTTCGCCACCGACTTCTCGGCCGGCGGATCCGACGTGGCGTTGGGCACGGCGCTGGTGCTGGGCTCGGCGGTGAGCTTCGCGGTCTACCAGCTGATGGCCAAGCGCTATATTGCCGAGATGGGGGCGACGCTGTTCACATCCGTGGCGCTCTCGGCCGCCGCAGTGACGACGCTCGCCCATGTGTTCATCGTTCGGGGCCACCTCGATACGTCGATGTCGTGGCACTATTTCATGCTGGCGGCGGGCACGGGGCTGCTGGCCACCGTGATCCCGTCCTTCTCCGTGAACGCCGGAATGGCGAAAATCGGCGCCACTTCCACCGCCATGATCTCCAACATCTCGCCGCTGTTGACGATCTGTTTCGCCGTCATGCTGCTGGGCGAAGCCTTCACCTGGCCCCACGCGCTGGGAACCGCACTGGTGGTGGGCGGAGTGGGATATCACACGTGGCGGGAACTGAAGGGGCAGAATGCGTAAGCGGGGATGCTTGCGCAATGTATCACGTAATGATACAATTCATTCATGATCGTCGGCACCAAGGGCAAATGGGCGGCGGACGCGTTACGGGACAGGTTCGGCAAGGGTTTTCCCGCCGACCTGGTGAGGCGAACCCGTGCGATACTATCCGCCCTCGATGCGGCGGCGGCCATCGAAGATCTGCGCTTTCCGCCGGGCAACCAGCTGGAGGAACTGAAGGGCGATCGGGCAGGGCAGCACTCCGTCCGGATAAACGATAAGTGGCGGATCTGTTTCCGCTGGACCGATCAGGGCCCCGCTGACGTTGAGATCGTGGATTATCATTGAAGGAATCCGGAGCCATGTCCTTGCTCATCAATCCATCCCACCCGGGCGAAGTGCTTCAGGAGCTTTACCTCGCCCCGCTGGGTCTGAGCGCGATTGCTCTCGCGCGGCGCATCCATGTGCCGCGCACCCGCATCGAGCGGCTTTTGAAGGGCGAGACCTCCCTCACCGCGGATACCGCCATGCGCCTTGCGCGGGTTTTTGGCACGACGGCGGAGTACTGGATGAATCTCCAGCGCGCCTGGGACCTGGCTCGCGCACGCGAAACCATCGACGTTTCCAGCATCGAGCCGCTTGCCGCGGCCTGAGGCGCCTCAGCTCACATTGTCGGGCAGCACGTCCTTGCGCCTGGCCATGAAGGCCTGGAGCTGCTCGTCGATGCCCTCGTCCAGCGCGGGGGCCTGGTAGTCGCGCAGCATCTGCTTCCAGCGCTCATTGGCGCGGACCACGATGTCCTTCTCCCCCTCGTCGCGCCATTGCTCGAAGGAGTTGTTGTCGGCGAGAGAAGAGCGCCAGAAGGCGGTTTCGAAATTGGCCTGGGTGTGCGAGCAGCCCAGGTAATGCGAGCCGGGGCCCACCTCGCGGATGGCGTCCAGCGCCTGGCCGTTCTCCGAGAAGTCAACGCCCCCGGCGAATTTCTGGAACATGGTCAGCTGGTCGGCATCCATGATGAGCTTCTCGTAGCCGGAGGCCAGCCCGCCCTCGAGCCAGCCTGCGGCATGGAGGCAGAAGTTCACGCCCGAGAGCAGCGTCGACCACATGGTGTTCGCACTCTCATAGGCCGCCTGCGCATCGGGAAGCTTCGAGCCGCAGAGGCTGCCGCCGGAACGGAAGGGAACGCCCATGCGCCGCGCGAGCTGAGCCGCGCCGAATGTCACCATGGCGGGCTCCGGCGAACCGAAGGTGGGCGCACCCGACTGCATGGACATGGACGCCGCGAAGGTGCCGAACACCACGGGCGCACCGGGGCGGCAGAGCTGCGTGAAGGCGATGCCGACGGAGGCCTCAGCCAGGATCTGCGTGAGGGTTCCGACCGTCGTCACCGGCGACATTGCGCCCGCCACGATGAAGGGCGAGATCACGCAGGCCTGGTTGGCCCGCGCCAGAACCTTCAGGGCGCCCAGCATCACGCCATCCCAAACCATGGGCGAATTGGCGTTGATGAGCGAGGTCATCACGCAGTTCTGGTCCACGAACTCCTTGCCGAAGACCATCTCCGCCATGGCAACGGAATCGGCCGAACGTTCGCCCGCCGTCACCGAGGCCATGAAGGGTTTGTCGGAATATTTGATGTGGGTGTAGATCATGTCCAGGTGGCGCTTGGCCACCGGAATGTCCACCGGTTCGCACAGCGTGCCGCCCGCATGGTGCAGGCTCGGCAGCATGTAGACGAGCTTGGCGAAGTTGCGGAAATCCTCGATCGTGGCATAGCGGCGGCCTTCGTCGAGGTTGCGGATGAAGGGCGGGCCATAGACCGGGGCAAAAACCATGTTGTTGCCGCCGATGGTCACATTGTTCGCCGGGTTGCGCGCATGCTGTACATATTCGCGCGGCGCGGTCTTGATGAGCGAGCGGACGAGGCCCTTGGGGAAGCGCAGGCGGAAGCGTTTCGGGTCGGTGGCGGACGGCTTCACGTCGGCGCCTGCGTCCTTCCACATGCGGACCGCCTCCTCGTCCTCATAAATGTCGAGGCCAATTTCCTGCAGCACGATGTCCGCGTTGTGCTCGATCAGCTCCAGCTGCTCGTCCGTGAAGGGTTCATAGGGTTTGATGGCGCGGCGGATGAAGCCCGCCTGCTTCACGGTGGTCGAGGTGCGGGCGGCGCGGCGGGCGTCGGCTCCACCGCGGACGCGGCGGCTGGAGGATGGGGCGGAGGCGGGCTGGACGTCGGTCATGTCAAGGGCCTGTTGAGAAGTTTTCACCTGAAGCGTGGTTTACGCTCAACAGCCATGCCGGGTGTGAAGGGAAACGTCAGGGGATGGCCGGGAAACGACGCCTCAGAAGGTGACGTTCAGGGCCTCCAGCCCATGGAAATGATAGGCGTTCCGGTATCCCGGCTGCTCCGCCAACGCCAGCCGGGGCAGGCGCTGGAACAGCAGCGGCAGGGCGATCTGCATCTCCAGCCGTGCCAAGGGTGCGCCGATGCAGAAGTGGATGCCCGCACCGAAGCTGACCTGGGGGTTGGGGTCTCGACCGGGAATGAAGCGGTCCGGCTCGGGAAATCGCGCCGGGTCCCGGTTGGCGGCACCCAGCAAGAGGCCCACGCTCTCGCCCTTCTTCAGGCGGATCCCGGCATATTCAAGATCTTCCAGCGCATAGCGGGTGAACAGGTGAAGGGGCGCGTCGTATCTGAGCGTCTCTTCCACACAGGCCTCCTCGATGCCGGTGCGGATGCCTTGTTCGAGCAGGCACTTGATGGCGTTGCCGATGGCATGCACCGTCGCCTCGTGGCCCGCATTGAGGATCAGGATGGCGGTGGTGACAAGCTCATCCTCCGTCAGCTTCGCGCCCTGTTCCTCCGCCCGGATCAGTTCGGAGAGAAGATCCTCTTTCGGCTGCTTCCGCCGTCTGGTGATATAGCCCCGCATGAAATCGGAGAATTCCACCGTGGCCTTCACGGCGCTGTCTTCCACCGCACGGTCGCGGCGGGCCTGGTACATCGCCACCATGTCATGCGACCAGGCGAGCAGCTGCTGTGCCATGTCGGTGGGAACACCCAGAAGATCGCAGATCACGATGACGGGGATGGGCGTTGCGAAGTCGCTCAGCAGTTCCGCCTTGCCCTTTGCCTCAAAGCGGTCGATCAAGCCATTGGCGAGGCTGGTGATTGCGGGCCTCATCCGCTCCACCTGGCGGGACAGGAAAGAGCGGTTGATGAGGCTCCGCAGCCTGGTGTGGACAGGCGGCTCGAGTTCCAGCAGCGAATGCGATTCGAAGTCGTGGAAGGGCTTGAGATGGGCAGGCGTCTCCGGCCAGCCCAGCTCTCCGGGGCTGGCGATGTGCAGGATATGGCGGCCGAAGCGGCGGTCGCGCAGCAGGGCGTTCACGTCCTCGAAGCGGGCGAAACACCAGTGGCCATAGTGTTCCCACCGGAACACGGGAAGCTCCGCCCGGATTGCGTGATAGGCGGGGTAGGGATCGTTGTAGAAAGCGGGGTCGACCGGATCGAGGAAAACGGAACGGCGTGCGGTATCGATGCGCATGGCTGCCATCTTCCCGCGAAGTCGCCTATTATGGCAAGTCCGGCTATGAGTGTCCGTGATTTGGGGGACGAACATGAAGGTCTACATCAGCGTCGATATCGAAGGCTGCGCTGGCATCACGCACTGGGACGAGGCGGAGAAGAACCATGCCGACTGGCAGGAATTCCGCGAGCAGATGACCAGGGAAGCGGTGGCTGCGGTCGAAGGCGCGCAGATCGCGGGCGCCACCGAGATTCTGGTGAAGGATGCGCATTGTTCCGGTCGCAACATCATCGCCTCCATGCTGCCCGCCGATGTGCGGCTCATCCGCTCCTGGGCTGGCCACCCGCTCGGCATGGTGCAGGAGCTGGACGAGACATTCGATGCGGTGATGATGATCGGCTATCACTCCGCCGCGGGCTCGGAGGAGAACAGCCTCGCTCACACCCTGTCGCTTGATGCCGCCGAGATCCGCATCAACGGCCACCGGGCTTCCGAATACCTTATCCATGCGCTCGCCTCCTCCATGCTGGGCGTGCCCACGGTGTTCGTCAGCGGCGACAAGGGGTTGATGGACGAAGTCGAAGAGGTGAACCCGCATGTCGGGCGCTGTGCCGTGAAGCAAGGCCGCGGCCAGTCGACGATTTCCATGACGCCCGCCGCGGCGGTGAAAGCAATCCGAGATGGCGCCGCCACGGCCCTGCGCGGCGACCTCGCGGCGTCGCTTCTCGCGATGCCGGAGCATGTCATCGTCGAGATCGCCTATTCCAGCCCAACGCTTGCGGCGCGCCACCAGTGGTATCCCGGCATGGAACATATCGGCAATCGCACGCTTCGCTTCGAGACCAATCATTATTTCGACGTGCTGCGCATGTTGAACTATGTGACCTGATGCGGAGCCCGGCAAAGCTCTCGGTCGAGTTCATCCTGCTGGTGGCGTTGCTCAACGCCATGGTGGCGATGTCGATTGACACCATGCTGCCCGCCATCGGCACAATCGCCCACGAGCTGGGCGCGGCGGACCCCAACAGCCGCCAGTTCATCATCACCACGTTCTTCGGCGGCCTGACGCTGGGCACGCTGATCTATGGCCCGTGGTCGGATGCGCTTGGCCGCAAGCCCGCCATCATCATCGGCCTGGGCTTCTATGCGCTGGGCGCGCTGATCTGCCTGTTCTCCGTCAACTTTCCGATGATCCTCGTGGGGCGCTTCATCCAGGGCTTCGGGGCGTCTGCCCCGCGCATCGTGTCCATCGCCATGGTGCGCGACGGGCAGGCGGGGGCCGCCATGGCGCGCGTCATGTCCTTCGTGATGATGGTGTTCATGCTGGTGCCGATGATCGCGCCTTCGATCGGCACGCTGGTGCTGCTCTTCGCCGGCTGGCGCATGATTTTCGTGGGCTTCGTGGTGGTGGGCGTCATTGCCGGGCTGTGGCTGTGGTTCCGCCAGGAGGAGACGCTGCCGCGCGCCAAGCGAACGCCGCTCGCCGTATCCTCGCTGCTCCGGGCGGCGGGGCAGGTGCTGCGCAACCCCGTTGCCATGGGCTATACGGTGGGTGCAGGCACGATCTTCGGCGCCTTCATCGTCTATCTCGGCACGTCGCAGCAGGTGTTTGCGGAGCTTTACGGTCAGGGCGCCTACTTCGCGCTGTGGTTCGCCTTCTTCGCCGGCGGCATGGCCATTGCCATGATGGTGAACGCGCGGCTCGTGATGCGCTATGGCATGCGGCGGCTGTCGAAATATGCGCTGCGCGCCTTCCTGGCGCTGTCGGCCATCGCCCTGGTGGTGAGCCTCATGGCCGACGGCCCGCCGCCCCTGTGGTTCATTGCGGGCTATCTGTTCCTCAGCTTCTTCTGCTCGGGCCTGCTGTTCGGCAATTTCAACGCCATCGCCATGGAACCGATGGGGCGCATTGCCGGCATGGCGGCGGCGATTGTCGGCTCGCTCTCCTCCCTCATTGCCATTGTGACCGGGGGGTCCATCGGCCAGCTTTATAATGGCACGGTGATTCCCCTGGTGGGCGGTTTCGCAGGGTTGGGACTGGTGGCCTTCGCCGTCACGGAATGGGCGGAACGGCGCCGGAGGTGAGCTTTCTGCACCTTGCCCAGGAGCGGGCAAGTCTGATACCAACGCCGCCGTGTCCAAGCATTATTCAGCCTTAGCCCTTGCGCGCCACGCCCTCGACCCGGATATGCCGTGGCCGAAGGCCTGGGAGTCGCCCGAACCCAAATCCTCCTATGACGTGGTCATCGTCGGCGGCGGCGGCCATGGCCTCGCCACGGCCTATTATCTTGCCAAGAACCACGGCATCACAAATGTCGCGGTGATCGAGCGGAGCTACATCGGCTCCGGCAATGTGGGCCGCAACACCACGCTGATCCGTTCGAACTACATGATCGGCGGCAACACGGCCTTTTTCGAGCATTCGCTGAAGCTGTGGGAAGGGCTCTCGCACGAGCTCAACTTCAACTGCATGGTCTCCCAGCGCGGTCAGATCGTGCTGGCCATCAGCCCGGTGCAGATGGACGTCTTCGCCCGGCGCGGAAACATCATGCGTCTGAACGGCATCGATGCCGAGCTGCTGGATGCGGGCGAGGTGCGGAAGCTTCTGCCCTATCTCGACTGGTCGAAGGACGCCCGCTGGCCGATCCTTGGCGCCATCATGCAGCCGCGCGCGGGCACCGTGCGGCATGACGCGGTGGCCTGGGGCTATGCCCGCGCGGCCTCGGCGCTGGGCGTCCACATCATCGAGAATTGCGAGGTCACGGGCTTCCTCATCAATGACGGCTTGGTCTCCGGTGTCGAAACCTCGCGCGGCCGCATCAATGCGGGGAAGGTCGGGATCGCGGTGGCGGGCCACACCAGCCACGTGGCGAAGATGGCGGGCCTCAGGCTGCCCGTCGAAAGCCACATCCTGCAGGCCTTCGTGACCGAGCCGGTCAAGCCCATCGTGGACCATGTGGTCTCCTGGGGCGCGGAGCTCTTCTATCTCTCGCAGTCCGACAAGGGCGGCCTCGTCTTCGGCGGCCACATCGACGGCTTCAACACCTATACCCAGCGCGGCCAGTTCAACCGCATCCAGACGGTTGCGGAATGCGCCGTCTCGCTCATGCCCTTCATCTCGCGCCTGCGCCTGCTGCGCCACTGGGGCGGCATCCAGGACATGACGCCGGACGGCAGCCCCTTCATCTGCAAGACTGACGTCAGGAACCTCTATCTCAACGGCGGCTGGTGCTATCAGGGCTTCAAGGCAACACCCGCCTCCGGCTGGACCTTTTCCCACACCATCGCCCATGACCGGGAACATGATCTCGTGCGCGATTTTTCGCTCGACCGTTTCGGGAAGGGTAGGGAGCTCGACGAATTCGGCCTCGGCAACTGGACCTATAAGCAATGATGATCCCGTGCCCCCACTGCGGCGACCGCGACGTCTCCGAATTCCGCTATGGCGGCGATGCGACAAAGCAACGCCCGAAGCACGGCACGGGTGATCTCAGGACCTGGCATGACCATGTCTTTGTCTTTGAAAACCCCAAAGGTCCGCACACGGAATACTGGCAGCACGTGCTGGGCTGCCGCCGCTGGTTCAAGCTCGCGCGGAATACGGCCACCAACGAAATCGGCGGGGTGGTGTCATGACCAGCTTCCGCAGGCTGCCGCAGGGCGGCCGCATCGACCGCGCCAGGCCCATATCCGCCCGCCTCGGCGGCAAGCCGTTGCCGGGCTTCGCGGGCGACACGCTGGCCTCCGCGCTGCTCGCCAATGACAGGCTGCTGATCGGCCGCAGCTTCAAATATCACCGCCCGCGCGGCATTGTCGCGGCGGGGATCGAGGAGCCGAATGCGCTTTTCACGCTCGGCGAGGGGGCTGCCACTGAGCCCAATGTCGCGGCCACCATGGTGGACCTCGTGGATGGCCTCGTGGCCCGCGCGCAGAATGCCTGGCCCTCGCCGGACTTCGACCTGATGGCGGTGAATTCCCTGCTCGCCCCCCTGTTCCAGTCGGGCTTCTACTACAAGACCTTCATGGGCCCCTCGAAGGGCTCGTGGATGTTCTACGAGCCGTTCATCCGCAAGGCGGCGGGCCTGGGCCGCGCCACGGCTCTCCCCGATCCTGACCGTTATGACATGTGCTACGCTTTCTGCGACGTGCTGGTGGTCGGCTCCGGCCCCGCGGGCCTCGCAGCGGCGCTGACGGCGGCGCGCAGTGGTGCCCGCGTCGTGCTGGCCGAGCAGGACACTGACTTCGGCGGCTCGCTGCTCTCCTGCAATGATGCCGAACAGGAGGCTTGGCGCCTGGCCTGCATCAACGAGCTGAAGAGCCTCCCCAATGCCGAGGCCTTCACCCGCACGACCGTGCAGGGCCTCTATGACGGCAACCTCGCCGTGCTCGTCCAGAACCGCAGCCACCTCTTCCCCTCCGCGCAGAAGGGCGAGGCGCGCATGCTGCTCACCCAGCTGCGCGCCAGGACCATCGTGATGGCCACCGGCGCCATCGAGCGGCCGCTGGTCTTCTCCAATAACGACCGCCCTGGCGTGCTGCTCGCCTCGGCGCTCAGAACCTATGTCAACCGCTATGCGGTCGCCCCGGACAAGCGTGCCGTGCTCGTCACCAACAACGACACGGCCTATCAGGCGGCGCTCGACCTCGCCGCGGCGGGCGTCGCGGTGACGGTGGCGGACCATCGCAGCAACGTCTCCGCCGATATTCTCACGCGCGCCGGTGCGCAGGGCATCGCCATCTTTCCCGGCAGCGGCATCGTCGATGTCGAAGGCGCCAAGACCGTCAAGGCGGTGAAACTCGGCGGGCCCCATGCGGTTACTGTCGAGTGCGATGCGGTTGGCATGGCGGGGGGCTGGTCGCCCGTGGTGCATCTCTCGTCCCACGGCGGCATCAAGCCGAAATATGATGAAGCTGTTGCCGGCTTCGTGCCGGGCGGCTTCCCTGGCTCGCATTTCGGTGCGGGCGCGATGATGGGCACCTTCGGCCTCTCTGCCGCCATCGCGGAAGGCTCCAATGCCGGCGCCTCCGCTGCTTCCCATGCCGGCTTTGGCAAGACGCGGCCCGCCTATGCGCCGGAGCATGCGACGGACCGCACCTACGCGATCCTGCCGACATGGGCGCCGACGCAGGGCGCCAAGGGCAAGGCCTTCGTCGACTTCCAGAGCGACGTGACCATCAGGGACGTGAAGGTCGCGCATCAGGAAGGCTATCGCTCGGTCGAGCACCTGAAGCGTTACACCACGCTCGGCATGGGCACTGACCAGGGCAAGACCTCCAACATCAATGCGCTCGCCCTGATGGCTGAATATCGCGGCATCACCATTCCGGAAGCGGGCACGACCACCTTCCGGCCCCCTTATGCGCCGCTCACCATGGGGGCCATCGCCGGCCGCACGCGCGGTTCGCATTTTCGCCCTGTGCGCCGCTCGCCGCTCAATGACTGGCACGTGAAGAACGGCGCCACCTTCATCGACGCGGGGCTTTGGAAGCGCGCCTGGTTCTATGCCTGGGCCGGCGCCACGCCCGAGACGGCCTATGTGAAGGAAATGGAGCTCGTTCGCCGCGGCGTGGGCCTCGCCGATGTGTCAACGCTCGGCAAGATCGACATTCAGGGGCCGGACGCGGCGGAGTTCCTCAACCGCGTCTATGTCAACGGCTTCGCCAGGCTGCCCGTCGGCAAGGTGCGCTATGGCGTGATGCTGTACGACGACGGCATCGTGCTGGATGACGGCGCCACGGCGCGCATCACCGAAAATCAGTTCTACATGACCACGACAACCGCCCAGGCCGGCGAGGTCATGTCGTGGCTCGAATACCTGCTGCAGATGCAGTGGCCGGAGCTCAATGTGCAGGTCGCCTCCCTCACGGACGAATGGGCCGGCATGGCGGTTTCGGGCCCCAGGGCGCGCGCGGCGCTTGAGCTGGCCTTCCCGGAGGCTGACCTTTCTGACGCCGCACTTCCCCATATGGGCTGCAGGGACTTCGTCTTCGGGGGCGTCACCGTGCGCCTGCTGCGCATGTCCTTCTCGGGCGAACTCGCCTTTGAGGTCCATGTCGCGGCGGATTATGCGATCAGCCTGTGGGAGCATATTCTGAAGGCGGCGGCGCCCACCGGCATCAAGCCCTATGGCCTCGAGGCGCTGGCCAGCCTGCGCATCGAGAAGGGCCATGTGGCGGGCCTCGAGCTTGACCACCGCAACACGCTCGATGATTTGGGACTCGGCAAGATGGCCGGCAAGGACAAGGACTATGTGGGCAAGGCGCTGCGCTTCCGCGAGGATTGCCAGGCGCCTGACCGCTGGAGCCTCGTTGGCCTCGAGCTGATGGAGCCTGACAAGAAGCTGCGCGGCGGGTCGATCCTGTTTGCGGCATCGGACGAGATCAAGGGCCATGGCCGCGGCTACATCACCTCGGTGACCTGGTCGACGGAGCTCAACAAGTTCATCGCGCTCGGCCTCTACAAGGGTGGCCTCAAGCACGAAGGCGAGGAGATCATCGCCGCCTTCCCGCTCAAGAACGAGCAGGCGCGGCTGAAGATCGTGTCGCCCCATTTCATCGACAGGGAAGGAGCCCGCCTCCATGCTTGAGCGCAGATCGGCACTGGCTTCAGCGAGGCCCTATGCGGGCGCGGCGCTCAGGATCGCGGAGCGCCCCGGCTTCACGCTGACACAGGTGGCGGGCCTCTCGCCCGATTTCGAGGCGAAGCTCTCCGATGTCGTCGGAGCGTTGCCGGAGACGGTGGCGCGGGCGCAGGTGAATGGCGACCGCGCCCTGTTCCGCATCGGCCCGGCGCAGTTCTGGATCATTGGACCTGAGACGGATGATGCCGCCGCGCGGCTTCACGGCCAATGCGCGGTAACGCCTCTGACGAGCAGCCGCGTGCGCATCGCGCTGGAAGGTGCTCCGGCGCGCGCCGTTCTGGCCAAGCTGATGCCGGTTGACTGGGATGCGTCGGTCTTCACGCCCGGCACGGTGGCCCTCACCGGCCTCCACCACACGCCGGTCACCGTGCATTGCACGGCCGGGAACGCCTTTGACATCTACGTGATGCGCACCTTTTCGCTCGACGTGTGGGAAGCCGTCACGGATGCGGCGCTCGAATTCGCAGGTCACCGCACAAATGCCGATACATGACATCCTCGATCTCGACCGTTATCCGCTCGACAAGCCGGGCACGCCTGAATGGGAGGGGCTGGTCGCCAGGTGCCGGGCCGACCTCGCCAAGGACGGCATGTATAATCTCGCGGGCTTCGTGAAGCCTGACGCCCTGAAGCAGGCGGTGGACGAAATCCGCCCGGTGATGGAGACGCTCTCCTTCACCCACAAGCGCCGCCACAATGTCTATTTCCGCAAGGACATGCCCGGCCTCAGCGCCGACCATCCGGCACTTGCCTTGTGCGAGACGGTTAACCACACGGTCTGCGCCGACCAGATCAGCCAGTCGATCCCGGTGTGGGTCTACGAATGGTCGCACTTCATCACCTTCCTCGCCGCGACGATGGAGAAGGAGGCGCTGTACCCGGCGCGCGATGCGCTGGCTCGCGTCAATGTCATGAGCTACCGTGACGGCGAGGCGCTGAACTGGCACTTCGACCGCAGCGAGTTCACCACCACGCTCCTGCTGCAGGCGCCGGAGCAGGGCGGCGAGTTCATCTACCGCACCGATCTGAGAAGCGACTCCGATCCCAACTACGACGGCGTCGCGCGCCTGCTGCGCGGCGAGGACAAGGATGTGAAATCGCTGACGCTGGATGCCGGCACGCTCAACGTCTTCCGCGGCAAGAACACCGCCCACAAGGTGGGCACGGTGAAGGGCGGGAAGGACCGCATGATCGCGGTGTTTTCATATTTCGACAGGCCGGGCGTGGTGTTCAGCCGCGAGGACCAGCTGGGCTTTTATGGACGGACGGCGTGAGCACAGCCGAGTTTTTGATGGCGTCACCCCGGCGAAAGCCGGGGCCCCGCTTTCTTGCCCTGCATGTTGATCCAAAGCGGGGTCCCGGCTTTCGCCGGGATGACGAGCATGGGGGTCAGCGCTTTGGGATACCCGCCACTGTCGCGCCCGACATGTTCACCAGAGCAGGCTTCGGTTCAGTGAAATCGAAACCAGCCGGGGCCCTCAACCTTTGTCAGCCCCTCATCCGCTTGCCTTCCGGGTCGAAGGGCGGTTCGGTGATGATGGTGGCCTTGCGGTTTTCGCCGATGATCTCGATCTCAAACGCCCCGGCGGAGGTATCGCCCACGAGTTCCGCCGGCACATAGCCCTGCGCCATCGACTTGTCGACGTAATGCGCGAAGCCTCCGGAGGTGACCCAGCCCACCACCTTGCCCTCGCGCCAGATCGGCTCGTCGCCCAGCACGTCGGCGTCGCCGGCATCGACGATGAAGGACACGCGGCGCAGCTTGCCGCCCGTGCGCTTCTCCTCCATCGCGGCGTCGCGGCCGATGAAGTCATTCTTGGTGAGGTCGATGAAGCGGTCCATGCCCGCCTCGAAGCCGCCGTAGATGGGGCGGAGCTCGCGGAACCAGGTGGGGAAGTTCTTTTCAAGCCGCATGCAGAGCAGCGCCCGCATGCCGAAGTTGACGATGCCATGCGCTTCGCCCGCCCGCATGATCTCCCGGTAGAGGCGGCGCTGATATTCAGGCCGCACCCAGATTTCATAGCCCAAGTCGCCGGTGTAGGTGACGCGGTTGATGAGGGCGGGGCAATGCGCCACGTCCATGGAGCGATGGTCCATGAACCTGAATGCGGCGTTGGAGACGTCCTCGTCGACCAGCTGCTGCAGCACCCCGCGCGACTTCGGCCCCGCGATGGAGAGGCCGACGAGACCCATGTCGAGGCGCTCAATCCTGACCGAGCCGTCCGCCGGCAGGTGCTGCCCGAACCAGCGCATGTGATATATCTGCGCCTGGGACGAGCCCCACATGTAAAAGCAGTCATCCGCCGCCTTGGCGATGGTGAAGTCGCCGATCAGCTTGCCTGAGGGGTTCAGCATCGGCGTGAGGATGATGCGGCCCGTCTTCGGCATCTTGTTGGTCATCATGCGCGACAGGAAGGCCTCCGCGCCCGGACCGGAGAAGCGGTACTTGGCGAAATTGGCGATCTCGGTGACGCCCACGCCAGTGCGGGTCGCCAGCACCTCTGCCTTCACGTGCTGGAAGTCGTTGGAGCGGCGGAACGACACGATGTCCTTCGGCTCCACACCCTTGGGCGCGAACCACAAGGGCGTCTCGAGGCCCCACGAGTCGCCCATCACGGCGCCCTGGGAGAGCATGACGTCGTAAAGCGCGGTGGTCTGCTGCGGACGGGCGGCGGGAAGCTCCTCGTTGGGGAAGCGGATCGAAAAGCGGCGGGAATAATTCTCGCGCACCTTTTCGTTGGTGTAGGTGCGCGTCGCCCATTCGCCGAAGCGGGCGCAGTCCATGGCCCAGACGTCGAAGCCCGGGTCGCCGTTCGCCATCCACTGTGACAGCGCCAGGCCCACGCCGCCGCCCTGGCTGAAGCCCGCCATGACGCCGCAGGCGAGCCAGAAGTTCCGGACACCCTGCACCGGGCCGACGATGGGGTTGCCATCGGGTGTGAAGGTGAAGGGCCCGTTGATGACGCGCTTGATGCCGGCGTTCGCCAGCGCGGGAAAATGCTTGTAGCCGAGCTCGAGGTTGGGCGCGAGGCGGTCAAGGTCGGGCTGGAGCAGCTCCCGGCCGAACTGCCACGGCGTGTTCCTGGGGCTCCACGGCACGCAGGCGCGCTCATAGGCGCCGAGCACCAGCCCCGAACGCTCCTGGCGCATGTAGATCTCGGACTTGAAGTCGATGATGTGCGGCAATTCGTGGCCGCGCTCCTTGTTGTAGGACACGACCTCCGGCATCTCGTCGGTGACGAGATACATGTGCTCCATGGCCAGCACGGGCAGTTCGATCCCCACCATGCGGCCCACTTCGCGCGCCCATAACCCGCCGCAATTGACGACATGCTCGGCGTGAATGTTGCCCTTGTTGGTGATCACGTTCCATGTGCCGTCAGGGCGGTGCTTCAGCTCCTCCACCCTGGTGTCCTGGTATATCTCCGCGCCATTGATGCGGGCCGACTTGGCATAGGCATGCGTGGTGCCTTCGGGGTCGAGGTTGCCGTCGGCGGCGTCGATCATGGCGCCGGCGAAATATCTCTCTTCCAGCAGCGGATGCATCTTCTTGGCTTCGGCCATGGAGATGATCTCGGTCTCCAGACCCAGGTAGCGGGCGCGGGCGTGCGCCATCTTCAGCCATTCCATGCGCTCCGGCGTGTCGGCGAGGATGAGGCCGCCTGTTCGGTGCAGCCCGCAGGCCTGGCCCGAGATCTGCTCAAGCTCGTTGTAGAGGGCGATCGTATAGCCCTGCAGCTTCGCCACGTTCGGGTCGCCGTTCAGCGTGTGGAAGCCGCCCGCGGCATGCCAGGTGGAGCCGGAGGTGAGGATATCGCGCTCCACCAGAACCACGTCCTTCCAGCCGGCCTTGGTGAGATGATAGAGCACCGAACAGCCGACAACGCCGCCGCCGACCACCACGACACGAGCCTGGGTCTTCATGGAAAATATCCTTGCAAGATAACGGTTTTGAACAGTGTTCTAGCGCCTCTTCGGCGGGGTCTGCAATCGGCGCCGCGGGTGAAAAGAATTCATCCCGAAACGCAATGGCCCCGCCGTTGGGCAGGGCCATCTCTCGATTGAAGAAAGGAGCAATTTCAGATGGCGTCCTTGACTTCCTTGGCGGCGCGGAATGCGAGCTTCTTTGACGCCTTGATCTTGATGGCTTCGCCGGTGGCCGGATTGCGGCCCATGCGGGCGGGGCGCTTCTTCACCTGGAAGATGCCGAGTCCGGTGACGCGCACCTTGTGGCCCTTCTTCAGGTTCTTGACGGTGAGTTCGACGAAGGCGCCGAGGAATTCGCCTGCCGCCTTCTTCGACATCTCGTGCTTCTCGGCGAGTTCAGCCGCGAGCTTCGAAAGGGCAATCGTCTGGATCTTGTCGTCAGCCATGTCTCTCTCCTTGTTGGGGTTAGGCTGACCACTGCGATAACGCCGATTGCGATTCGCGAAAACTCTTATTTTCCGGGGTTTTTTCGGGCGAGCGGCGGAAAAACCCTTGAGAATAGGGGGTCTGCGTCCTGTGGCCGCCCGGACGGCCTTGGAAACGGTTTAAAATCAATGCTTTGCTTAAGGTTCCCGCGGCGCGGGCGGCTTGCCTGGCGCTTGCGTGGCGATGTCGAGATGGTTCTTGAGCGGGATCGGCGGCAGCGCGTGCTTTGTGGAAAACCTGTCCAGATTGTCCCGGCGCTGGGCTTCGAGCGATTGGCCTGACATGTTCTGGGCATGGACGCGGATGGCCACCACGGCCTTGCGGATGTGGGTGAGCGGATGGCCGCCACGGGCGACGCGCAGATACCAGTCCCAGTCCCAGTAGAAGGGCAGTGTCTCGTCGAAGGGGCCGAGAGCTCGATGCAGCGCGCGGCGATAGACGACGCCGGAGATAAGGATGGTGTTGTCGCGCGTCAGCGTCTCTTGATCGGCGTCGAAGGCGAAGGGCAGGTCCGGCCTGCCGTCCTCGAAACGCAGGATGCCGTCGCAGAAGCAGAAGTCCGCGCCGCGGCCGAAGGCCTCCGCCACCTGGGCGAAATAGCCATTGTCGGTGAACCAGTCATCGTCATCGAGAAAGCAGATGCAGTCGCCTGTTGCATGGGCGACGCCCATGTTGCGCGCCGGCACCGGGCCGCGCCGGCCATTGTCCAGGACCGTGATCGCCTCGTGCATGCCGGCCACGGCCTCCGCCGCGCCGGCGCCGTCATCGACGACGATGATCTCATGTGGCGCGTAACCCTGCGCCAGCACGCTCTCCAGCGCCTGACGCAGGAAGCGGTGGCGGCCCCGGGTGGGAATGACGACGGAAATGCTGTTCATGCTGCCGTTACGCTGTTTCATTTTCCACGGATGCTATAGCATGCCCCCATGATTGCCGCGCTGCAGATGTATGACTGGCCCGAGGTGCGGGAGGCCACGGACCTGTGGTGGAAAGCAGTCGCGGATTGCCTGGGCGTTGACATCGCGCTCTCGCGTCCGGATGAATTCGCCATGCCGTGGTTGCGCGATGACCTGCTCTTCGCCCAGACCTGCGGCTATCCCTTCACCCATGCGCTGAAGGGCAAGGTGGCCTATGTTGGAACGCCGCATTATGCGGCGGACGGCTGCGGGGGGCCGAATTACCGCAGCATCGTCATGGCGCGGGAGGCGAGGCCGCTGGAGGCGTTTCGCGGCGGCGTGGCGGCGGTGAACACGCCGGATTCCATGTCCGGCATGCTGGCGCTGAAGCTGGTCTTCTCGGCCTTGGCGGAACAGGGGCAATTCTTCGCGGGCGCTGTGGAAACCGGCGGCCATCTCGCCTCGCTCGCCGCCGTGCAGAAGGGCGTGGCCGATGTCTGCGCCATCGACTGTGTCTGCGTGGAGATGGCAAGGCGCTATCGGCCCGCAGCCCTGGAAGGCCTGGTGGAGGCCGCGCGCTCGCCCGCCGTGCCGGGCCTGCCGTGGATCACGGGGGCCGGCGATGTGACCGCGCTCCGCAGCGCATTGCGAAAGACCTTCGCCGATCCCTCGCTTGCGGATGTGCGCGAAGCGCTGCTGCTGTCCGGATTCTCGGAGCTGCCGGTCATCGCCTACGACCGCATCACCGATCTCGAAGCCGCGATGGAAGAGGCCGGCGGCTTGCGGCTGTTCGACGGTTCCGGGCTGGCGTAACCCCACCCCCTCAATCCGTCACCCCAGCGAAAGCTGGCGCTTGTTCCGTTCAGGCGGAACCGCCCGGCCGGAACATGCGCCAGCCCGATTGGCCTGCCGAAGCGGCGCGGGCCAATCTCAATGCCGCGTCCGGCCCGGCACGGTCTCTTCGGGCGAGGGGCGGGCCTTCACGAAGTCTTCCCTGGTTTCGCAATGGAGCGCCAGGTGGTGAAGCTTCGGGTATTTGTCCGCCGGGAACATGTCCGGCACGCGCATTTTGAGGTATCCTAAAACGCAGCCGGCGGTGATGTCGGCCTGGGTCATCTTGCCGTCGAAGAACCATGGCGCGCCGCAGTCATGTTCCAGTTTTTCGAGGGCGGCCGAAATCTGCCCCATCATGCGCTTCTCGAAGTCGCGGTTGATGTGTTTGTCGATGTGGAACAGCCGCTCGAGGAACAGCGCCACGGCCTTCTCCCCAATGCCCAAGCCCAGCACCACGGCCTGCAGCACCTTGCGCCGTTCCGGCCCATGCGCCGGGGTGAGTGCGCGGGCAGGGCCCGCCATCTCGTCAAGGTGGTCGATGATGGCGGAGGAATCGATCAGCACCTCGCCGGTCTCCAGGATCAGCGACGGCACGCGCACCAGCGGATTGATCTGCCGCATCGCGTCCATGTCGCGGAAGACGGAGATCGGATTGCGCGTGAAAGGCATGTGATAGTGATTGAGCGTCACCGCCACGCGCCGCACGAAGGGAGAGTCGAACTGGCCAACGAGGATCATTGACGGAGTATGGACCTCAGGCGACCTTGATGTCGAGGGTTTTGCCGAGGGCGCGGAAAGCCTTCTCAAGCCTGGCAACGCTTGTGGCGTGGTTGAGGTCGAGAAGCCGGTCTATCTCCTGCCGGTGCAGGTCCATCTTGCGGGCGAGGTCCGCCTTGCGCACGCCGAGTTCGTCCATGTTCTGGTAGAGCCGTACCTTCAGTTCGACCTGCAACGGCAATACGACATGCGGTTCGGAGGGTTTGCCTTTGGATGGCGGCGGGATCCGCTCGCGATGGGCCATGCGCGCTGCAATCGCTTCGGAAAAGGCGCCAACCGCGTAGGACAGCGCGTCCTCCCGATCATCGCCGAAGGTGACGAGTTCCGGAAAGTCGGGCGAGGTGACCAGCACCGTGCCGTCGTCATCCTGAAGTTTTACGCGATAAGAGATCATTTCAATCCGAGCTGTTTCTTGATGGCCTCCACGAGGCCTTTCTTCAAGTCCTTGCCCGCTCCATGTGCCGGAAGCTGGGAACGCCGCCCCTTGTAGAGCACTGTGATGTGACCGCTGCCACCTTCATGCGTTTCGAACGTACAACCCTGCTTCCTGAGCCAGCGTCGGAATTCGGAATACTTCATGCATCTCCACCTTCAAGACTCCAAGCGGTCTGAAAAGGCGAGCCGCAGCGGCTCACTGCAGATGCAGTACTCCTTCCGTCATTTTCAAATAGGCGAACATCTCCAGTTTGTCAACAAAAGTGTTGACGTCTAGCCGAGCCGCTCAAGCGCCGTTTCACGCCCGATCAGCGGCAGCAGCTGGGCCAGTTCCGGTCCGTGATCAAGGCCCGTCAGCGCCAGGCGCAGCGGCATGAACAGCGGCTTGCCCTTGCGGCCTGTCGCGGCCTTCACCGCTTCGGTCCAGACCTTCCATGTGGTGGCATCCCATGGCGAGGGCGGCAGCAGCTTGCGTGCAGCGGCGATGAACTCGGCATCTTCCGGGGCCACCACCGGCGTGACGCCGCCGTTCACGACCTCGCGCCACGTTCCGGCATCGGACAGTGTCACGATGTTGCCGCGCACCGCCAGCCAGAGAGCCTCGCTGTCGCCGGGCAGCCGGTCCTTCACCTTTTCCCATGGGAGGTGATGCAGCAGCTTCGCGTTCAGCATCAGAAGTTCCTGCTCGTCGAAGCGGGCGGGCGCGCGGGAGAGCTTGTCGAGGCCGAAGCCGTCGACCAGCCCGCGGTAATCCGTATACGGATGGATATTGCCGGAGGTGCCGAGCAGGGCGGCGTGGCTGACGACCGCCATGGGTTCGAGCCCGTCCTCGCGCATCGAGGCGATGGAGAGCGAGCCCAGGCGCTTTGACAGGCCCTTGCCGTCCGCCCCCGTCAGCAGGCTGTGGTGCGCGTAAGCCGGCGGTTTCGCGCCCAGCGCTTGGGTGATCTCGATCTGCACCGCGGTGTTGACCACATGGTCCTCGCCGCGGATCACATGGGTTATCCGGAAGTCGATGTCGTCGATGACGGAGGGCAGGGTGTAGAGATAGCTGCCATCCTCGCGCACCAGCACAGGGTCGGACAGCGAGCGCGTGTCGATGTGCTGCGGGCCGCGGATCAGGTCGTTCCACGCCACCACACGTCCGTCCAGCCGGAAACGCCAGTGCGCCCTGCGGCCGCCGGCCTCGAGCTTGGCACGCTCCGCGTCCGTCAGCATCAGCGCGGCGCGGTCATAGACGGGCGGCAGCTTGCGCGCCTCCTGCAGCTTGCGCTTGCGGTCAAGCTCGTACGCCGTCTCATAGCAGGGATAGAGCCGGCCTTCGGCGCGCAGCCTGTCTGCCACCTCGTCATAGCGCCCGAAGCGCTTCGACTGCCATTCGACGCGGTGGGGCCTGATGCCGAGCCAGTCCACATCGGCGGCGATGCCCTGCGCGAATTCGTCCGTTGAACGCGCCGTGTCGGTGTCGTCATAGCGCAGCACGAACTGGCCATCGGTTTTCTGCGCCATCAACCAGTTGAGAATGGCGGTGCGGGCATTGCCGATATGGATGCGCCCCGTGGGCGAAGGCGCGAAGCGGACGATGGCGGTCATCTCAGCGCCCGTCCCGGAAAGCGTTGGTGATCGGGTAACGCCGGTCGCGGCCGAAGTTGCGGCGTGTGATCTTGACGCCGGGGGCCGCCTGGCGCCGCTTGTATTCGGCGATGTAGAGCATGTGCTGGATGCGGCGCACCAGCGCCTCCTCGAAGCCCGTGGCCCTGACGATCTGCTCCACCGGCAGCTCGTTCTCCACAAGGCCCTCGAGGATCGCGTCCAGCACCTCATAGGGCGGCAGCGAGTCCTGGTCCTTCTGGTTCTCGCGCAGTTCCGCCGTCGGCGCCTTGGTGATGATGCGCCCGGGGATCACATAGCCCAGCGAATTGCGCCAGTTGGCCAGCCGGTACACTTCCGTTTTGTAGACGTCCTTGATCGGGTTGAAGCCGCCGTTCATGTCGCCATAGAGCGTCGCATAGCCCACCGACATTTCAGACTTGTTGCCGGTGGTCAGCACCATGGAGCCGAACTTGTTGGAAATCGCCATCAGGATTGCGCCGCGCGAGCGCGATTGCAGGTTCTCTTCCGTGATGCCCGCGGGCGTGCCTTCGAACATCGGCTTCAGCGCATGGAGGAAGCCCTCCACCGGCTCACTGATCGGCACCACGTCATAGCGCACGCCCAGAAGATTTGCGCATTCCCCCGCGTCGGCCAGGCTGTCCCTGCTCGTATAGGCATAGGGCAGCATCACGCAATGCACGCGGTCCGCCCCCAGCGCATCGACCGCCATGGCGGCGACCACGGCCGAGTCGATGCCGCCCGACAGGCCCAGCACCACGCCGGGGAAGCGGTTCTTCAAAACATAGTCGCGAAGCCCCAGCACGCAGGCCTTCCACGTCTCGGCCTCATTCTCCGGCACCCCGGCGATCTCGCCCGGCACGCAGCGCCAGCCGTCCTCCCCGCGCAGCCATTCGGTGAGTGCCAACTGCTCCTCGAACATCGGCATTTGCCATGCGAGGCTGCGATCCGCGTTGAGCACGAAGGACGCCCCGTCGAAAACCAGTTCGTCCTGCCCGCCCACCTGGTTCAGATAGGCAAGCGGCAGCCCCGTTTCGGTGACGCGCGCCACCACGAGGTTGAGGCGCACGTCATCCTTGTTGCGCTCGAAGGGCGAGCCGTTGGGGGAGAGCAGGATTTCAGCGCCGGTCTCGGCCAGCGTCTCGCAGGTCTCCTCCGTCCAGATATCCTCGCAGATGGGAACGCCGATGCGCACGCCCTTGAAGGAGATGGGGCCGGGAGCAGGACCGGCGTCGAACACGCGCTTCTCGTCGAACACGCCATAATTGGGCAGGTCGAATTTGTGGCGCACCGCCTCGATCCTGCCATTGGCCAGCAGCGCCATAGAATTATAAAGATAGGCGCCCTCGCGCCAGGGGAGGCCGATCAGCACGGCGGGGCCGGTGAGTGTGTCTTTCGCCAGTTCCTCGACCGCTTCGCGGCAGGCTTCCACGAAGGACGGGCGCAGCACCAGGTCCTCCGGCGGATAGCCGCAGATGAACAGCTCCGGAAACAGGATCAGGTCGGCATCCGGCGCCTCGCGCCGGGCTTCGCGGGCCCGCGCCAGATTGGCATTGATGGCGCCGAGTGTCGGGTTGAGCTGGGCGAGGGCAATGATAAGTCTGCCGGTCATGCAGGCCGTCTTAGGGCATGATCCGCAAAAGTGGAACCGCTTTTGCGATAAGATCATGCTCAAGCTTTTGACTTGGCGCATGTTCTTTCCGGTCAGGCGATTCCGCGTGAACGGACCATGCGCCGGACCATGCAGGTCTGACCTTCAGTTGCGCGGCGTTGACGGGGCTGCCGAAATGGGCAGACTGCCGGAATGATCCTGAAAGGCCTTCTCGACGCCCGCCCGCCGGGCGATACCGCCCTTCTGGCCTCCGGCCGGGAGCCCCATGGCTATGGCCGGTTTTCCGCCCTGGCGGAGGACACATGCGCGGCGCTGCGGCGGCGCGGTCTCATCCGCAACGACAAGCTCGCCATCGTGCTGCCCAACGGGCCGGACATGGCGGCGGCCTTCGTGGCCTGCGCCTGTGCGGTGACCGCCGCACCCCTGAACCCCGCCTATCGCGAGGATGAGTTCCACTTCTATATGGATGACCTGAAGGCCAAGGCCCTGCTGGTCGAGGAGGGCAGCGCCTCGCCCGCCATCGCCGCCGCCAGGCGGCTCGGCATTCCGGTTCTGACGGCGTCACCGAGGCGGGAGGCCGGGGCCTTCACCATCACGGGCGATGCGGTTTCTCCGCCGTCCGGGCAAGGCTATGCCGAAGGCGGTGACGTGGCGCTCGTGCTGCACACTTCGGGCACCACCTCGCGGCCCAAGATCGTGCCGCTGACCCATGCGAACCTGCTCGCCTCCGCCAACAACATCCGCAACACGCTGCAGCTGACGGAAGCCGACCGCTGCCTCAACATCATGCCGCTGTTCCACATCCACGGGCTCGTCGCGGCGATCCTTGCAACGCTCGCGGCGGGGGCCTCGGTCTTCGCCACGCCGGGCTTCAACGCGCTCAAGTTCTTCGGGCAGATGGAGGAGGCGCGCCCCACATGGGTTACGGCGGTGCCCACCATGCATCAGGCGATCCTGGCGCGGGCCGGGCGCAATGCCGATATCATCAAGGCCAACCCGCTGCGCTTCATCCGCTCAAGTTCGGCCTCGCTGCCCGTGCCGGTGTTCCACGCATTGGAGGAGACTTTCGGCTGCCCTGTCATCGAGGCCTATGCGATGACGGAGAATGCGCATCAGATGGCGTCCAACCGGTTGCCGCCGGGCAAGCGCAAGCCGGGCTTCGTGGGCTGTGCGGCAGGCCCCGAGGTTGCTGTCATGTCCGCCGACGGCAGGCTGCTCGGCGCGGGCGAGGAGGGCGAGGTGGTAACCCGCGGCCCCAATGTGACGCCCGGCTATGAGAACAACCCAAAGGCCAACGAGGCGGGCTTCGCCTTCGGCTGGTTCCACACCGGCGATCAGGGCTGCATGGACGGGGACGGCTATCTCAAGATCACCGGCCGCCTGAAGGAGATCATCAACCGCGGCGGCGAGAAGGTCGCCCCCATGGAAGTGGACGAAGTGCTGATGGCGCATGAAGCCGTGGCGCAGGCCGTCACCTTCGCCATGCCGCATGACAGGCTGGGCGAGGAAGTGGCGGCGGCCGTCGTGCTGCGCGAGGGCCAGAGCGCCACGGAGCGCGAGTTGCAGGACTTCGCCAATGGCAGGCTTGCGGCCTTCAAGGCGCCGAAGAAGATCGTGATCCTGGACGAGATCCCCAAGGGCGCCACCGGCAAGCTGCAGCGCATCGGGCTTGCGCAGAAGCTGGGTCTGGCATGACGAAGATCTGCGTCTTCGGCGCTGGCGCCATCGGCGGCTATGTGGGCGCGAGGCTGGCGCTGAAAGGCGAAGCGGATGTCTCGCTCGTGGCGCGCGGGAGCCATCTCGCGGCGATGCGGGCCAGGGGCCTCACGCTGAAGCAGGGCGGCGGGACGCAGGTCGTGCACCCCAGGGTCACCGATGACCCGAAGGAGCTGGGGCCGCAGGACTACATCATCCTCACGCTGAAGGCCCATGGCCTTGCCGCCGTCATCGACCAGCTGATGCCGATGATCGGCGACAACACCGCGATCCTCTTCGCGCAAAACGGCATTCCCTGGTGGTACTTCCATGGCGTGGGCGGGCCTTATGAGGGAACGCGGCTTGAAAGCGTCGACCCGGGTGGTCTCATCTGGAACCGCATCGGGCCGGAGCGCGCTTTGGGCGCCGTCGTCTGGCAGGCGGCCGAGATCGAGGCGCCGGGCGTCATCGCGCACCACTATGGCGACCGCATGCCGCTGGGCGAGCCGGCGGGCGAGAAGTCGGAGCGTGCGCAGCTGCTCGGCAAGCTGCTGACCAGCGCCGGCATCAAGAGTCCGGTGCGGCCCAATCTGAGGAACGAAATCTGGCTCAAGCTGTGGGGCAATCTCTGTTTCAACCCGGTGAGCGTGCTGACGCTCGGCACGCTGCAGGATCTCGCCACCGACCCCGGAACCCGCCGCGTCATCCGCACCATGATGGATGAGGCGCGGGCGGTGGCCGAGAAGCTCGGCATCAGCTTCGCGGTGGATGCCGGCGAGCGCATGGACATGGCGGCGAAAGTGGGGGCCCACCGCACCTCCATGCTGCAGGATGTGGAGGCGGGCCGGCCCACCGAACTCGACGCATTGCTGGGTGTCGTGATCGAGCTTGGCCGCATCGTCGGCATCGGCACGCCGGGCTTGCAATTGGTCTATGATCTCTGCAAGTTCCGCAGTCGGCAACCTTGAGACGATGAAGTACGGCCCGCCATGCGCCTCGACAATGAGAAGCCCGATTATGACTCGATCGAGGACCGGCGGGGCCAGGGCGGCGGCTTTGGCTTTCCAGGCGGCAGACGCGGTGGCGGCGTCAACATTCCCATTGGCACGGGCCGCGGCGGATTGAGCATCAAGACGATCATTGTCCTCGTCATCATCTATTTCATTTTCAGGTTTCTGTTCGGCCTCGACCTCCTCCAGGTGCTGAATGGCGGCATGCCGGTTCCGGGCAGCCAGGACACGCAGATCACGCTGCCCGACACGCGCACCGAGGTGACGGACAATTCCGGCGGCGGCCTGCGGAACCCCAACGTGCCTTCGGCCAATTCCGATGCCGGCAAGGAATTCGTGGCGCGCGTGCTGGGTTCCAACAACCGCGTCTGGGGCGAAATCCTCGGCGGCAACTACCAGAAACCCAAGCTCGTGCTGTTCGATAGCTTCGTCCAGTCGGCCTGCGGCAATGCCCAGGCCGCCATGGGGCCCTTCTATTGCCCGGCGGATCAGAAGGTCTATATCGACCTCTCTTTCTATCAGGACATGAAGAACAAGCTGGGCGCTCCCGGCGATTTCGCCCAGGCCTATGTGATCGCCCATGAGGTGGGCCACCATGTGCAGAACCTGCTGGGCATTGCCGACGATGTGCAGCAGGCCCGCATGCGCGCCTCCCGGACCGATGCAAATGCGCTGTCCGTGAAGATGGAGCTGCAGGCCGATTGCTTCGCCGGCATCTGGGCCCAGGAAGCCAATGCCTCCGCCAATATCCTTGAGGACGGCGATATCGAGGAGGGGCTGAATGCCGCCGCCGCCATCGGCGACGACCGGCTGCAGAAGCAGTCCCAGGGCTATGTGGTGCCTGAGTCTTTCACGCACGGCAGCTCCGCCCAGCGCGTCAACTGGTTCAGGAAGGGCCTCAGCGCCCAGAGCCTGAAGGATTGCGACACCTTCTCGGCGGGCAGTCTCTAGGAGCCTGTCTGGATAATCTGATTTTTGTTGCATTTGTGCAATGGGTTCAGCGGGATGTTCTGGCTCATGTTGCGGCCTTGGCCAGTTTGCAGAGGTTGTGGGCGGTGCAGATCAGGCTCCATTCGGCT
>NZ_JADCDA010000070.1 GCF_020252405.1 Aestuariivirga sp. | reverse complement strand
CTTTGCCAACTACCGTCCGCAGTTCTACTTCCGCACGACCGACGTGACGGGCGTGGTGACGCTGCCGGCCGGCACGGAAATGGTGATGCCGGGCGACAACATCTCCTTTGACGTGGAGCTGATCACGCCGATCGCCATGGAGGAGAAGCTGCGCTTCGCCATCCGCGAAGGCGGCCGCACCGTCGGCGCCGGCGTGGTTGCGAAGATCACTGACTAAGCATTAAATGGAGAGGCGGGTCCGTCAGGCGATGGGTCCGCCGCGCCGATAGGGGTATAGCTCAGTTGGTAGAGCGGCGGTCTCCAAAACCGCAGGTCGTGGGTTCGAGCCCTACTGCCCCTGCCAGATTTAAAGGAAGCAAACGTGGCAAAGACCAATCCGTTCGAGTTTCTCCAGGAGGTCCGCGAGGAGGCCAACAAGGTCGCCTGGCCGTCCCGCCGCGAGATCATGATCTCGACCGCCATGGTCTTCATCATGGTCGCGATCGCTTCCGTCTTCTTCCTCATCGTCGACTCCATCCTGCACCGCGGCGTGCAGTGGGTCCTCGGTCTCGCGGGTTAAAGGGCGGACATGGCTAAGCGCTGGTACATCGTTCACGCCTACTCGAATTTCGAGAAAAAGGTTGCGGACTCGATCAAGGAGCAGGCGGTCCAGAAAGGTCTGGGCGATCTGTTCGAGCAGGTGCTGGTGCCGACCGAGGAGGTCATCGAGGTGCGCCGCGGCCGCAAGATCAAGTCGGAGCGCCGCTTCTTCCCCGGCTATGTGCTGGTGAAGATGGAACTCACCGATCAGGCCTTCCACCTGATCAAGAACACGCCGAAGGTCACGGGCTTCCTGGGCTCCGACTCGAAGCCGATCCCGATTTCGGATGCCGAGGCCTCCCGCATTCTGAACCAGGTGGCGGAGGGCGTCGAGCGCCCGAAGTCCACCATCACTTTCGAAGTCGGCGAACAGGTTCGCGTCGCCGATGGACCTTTCGCGTCCTTCTCCGGCCAGGTGGAGGAAGTGGATGAAGAACGGTCGCGGCTCAAGGTCGCCGTGTCCATCTTCGGCAGGCCCACGCCTGTCGAACTCGAGTACGGGCAGGTCGAGAAGCTTCGCTAGGCCGCATACTCCGCCAAAGTGGGTACCACTTTGGCGACAAGAGTAGGCGCTACGTAGACTCTTCAACCTGTTCAACCCGGTGGGAGGCCTTCAACAAGCCGGACCACTAACCTCAATCAGCCGGATCAGCCGGCGAGGGAAAGAAAATGGCTAAGAAAGTCGTCGGCTACATCAAACTGCAGGTGCCGGCGGGACAGGCAAACCCGTCTCCGCCCATCGGCCCCGCTCTCGGTCAGCGCGGCCTCAACATCATGGAATTCTGCAAGGCCTTCAACGCCGCCACGCAGAAGATGGAGCCGGGCATGCCGGTTCCGGTGGTCATCACCGCCTTCCAGGACAAGTCCTTCACCTTCGAGATGAAGTCGCCGCCCGCGACCTATTATCTGAAGAAGATTGCCGGCCTCAAGTCCGGCTCCAAGGAGCCGGGCAAGGGCGCCTTCGTCGGCAAGGTGACCATGGCCCAGTGCCGCGAGATCGCCGAGCAGAAGCTCAAGGGCATGAACGCCCGCGACCTTGACGCCGCCGCGCGTGAAATTGCCGGCTCCGCCCGCTCCATGGGCCTCCAGGTGACGGAGTAAGGGATATGACCAGGACCGCAAAGCGCATCGCCAGAAACAACGAAGGCATCGACCGCCAGAAGCTCTACGGCCTCAATGAGGCCGTCAAGCTCATCAAGGACCGGGCCAATGCCAAGTTCAACGAAACCGTCGAAATCGCCATGAACCTCGGCGTCGATCCGCGCCACTCGGACCAGATGGTCCGCGGCGTCGTCAACCTGCCGAACGGCACGGGGCGCAACCTGCGCGTCGGCGTCTTCGCCAAGGGTGCGAAGGCCGAGGAAGCGAAGAAGGCCGGGGCTGACGTCGTCGGCGCCGAGGACCTCTTCGAGATCGTCAACAAGGGCACGATCGACTTCGACCGCTGCATCGCGACGCCGGACATGATGGGCCTCGTCGGCAGGCTGGGCAAGGTTCTCGGCCCGCGGGGCATGATGCCGAACCCCAAGGTCGGCACGGTGACCATGGATGTTGCCGGTGCGGTGAAGGCCGCCAAGGGCGGCGCTGTGGAGTTCCGCGTCGAGAAGGCCGGCATCGTGCAGGGCGGCGTGGGCAAGGCGTCCTTCTCGGACGAGCAGCTCAGCCAGAACATCAAGGCCTTCGTGGACGCCGTCATCAAGGCCAAGCCCTCGGCGGCCAAGGGCACCTATGTCAAGAAATTGTCCATTTCTTCGTCCATGGGTCCCGGCCTCAAGCTTGATCTCGCCTCCGTCACCGGCACGGGCGCGTAAACCCGGAGCATGATCCGCAAAAGTGGAACCGGTTTTGCGAAAAGATCATGCTCAAGCTATTGGTCTGCCGCATGTTCCGACCAGGTGATTCCGCCTGATCGGAGCATGCGCCGGGAGTGAGTTTTCTTGCTGAGAGCCTCAAGGATTTCAGCATTCTGCCCGAAGTTCATCGAACTTCGGTTTACCTGTCCGAGATTGCAGGCGCGGGGGCCTCGGCTTCCGCTTAAAAGCCCAGCCTGCATGAGATGGGTGTCAAAACGGAATTCGGATCCCCATATGGGGTCTCCGGGTCGGTTTGGACCTCATGGACCCAGTCCCGGGGAAACCCGGGCAGGGGGACAGGCACGTAAGCGCCGCTTTGGGCGCCCGCTGCCTTCGTGTGGTGGACGTCCTGAGCGGTTGGTCCAACGGCGGGCGGGCGACAAGCCCTTCCGCCATAAAGGAGAGAGCAAGTGGAAAGAGCTGAAAAGAAAGAGCTCGTCGCAACGCTCAACCAGGTGTTCAAGACCACTGGTGTGATCGTCGTGGCCCACAACAAGGGCCTCACTGTGAACCAGGTCAACGACCTGCGCAACAGGATGGCCCAGGCGGGGGCGACCGTGAAGGTCGCCAAGAACCGTCTTGCCAAGCTTGCTCTTGATGGCACTGATGCAGCCGGGATCAAGGATCTCTTCGTGGGTCCGACCATGGTGGCTTACGCCGCCGATCCCGTCTCGGCGCCCAAGGTCGCCTCGGCATTCGCAAAGGGCAACGACAAGTTCGTCGTCCTCGGCGGTGCGCTTGGCAGGACCGTCATGGACGCCAACGCGGTCAAGGCACTCGCCGAACTGCCCTCGCTCGACGAGCTGCGGGGCAAGCTCATTGGCCTTATCCAGGCGCCGGCCACCAGGATTGCTGGTGTGCTTCAGGCTCCTGCCGGCCAGCTGGCGCGTGTTCTCAACGCCTATGCCACCAAGGAACAGGCCGCTGGCTAAGACGCCGCGCCTCAACCACCGACAAACCAAACCGACGATAGAAAGATACTGAAATGGCTGATCTCGCCAAGATTGTTGAAGACCTCTCGGCTCTGTCCGTTCTGGAAGCCGCCGAACTCTCGAAGATGCTTGAGGAGAAGTGGGGCGTTTCCGCCGCCGCTCCGGTGGCCGTGGCCGCCGCTCCGGGCGCTGCCGCCGCAGCACCGGTCGAGGAGAAGACGGAGTTCACCGTCGTTCTCGCCGCGGCTGGCGACAAGAAGATCGAAGTCATCAAGGAAGTCCGCGCCATAACGGGCCTCGGCCTGAAGGAAGCCAAGGACTTGGTCGAGGGCGCGCCCAAGACCGTGAAGGAAGGCGTCAACAAGGCTGACTCCGAAGCGATGAAGAAGAAGCTCGAGGCGGTTGGCGCCAAGGTCGAGCTGAAGTAACGCGTTTCCGGCGGCGCTCCGCTCCGGAAGAGCAGGGCGCCGCCGGGCCAGCACTGCGCCGTCCGCGACGGCTTGCCGGACTTCCTTTCGAAAAGGGGGTTCGGCAAGCTGTCGAATATGCATTTTTTTGAACCGTCGAGGGGACCCCATGGCCGAAACTCAGTCCGCTGCCAGCCGCAAACGCCTCCGCAAGTTCTTCGGCAGGAAAGTCGAAGTGGCCGAAATGCCGAACCTCATCGAGGTTCAGCGCGAAAGCTACGACCAATTCCTCCAGATGGCGGAGCCCAGGGGCGGCCGCGCGAACGAGGGCCTGCAGGCCGTGTTCAAGTCGGTTTTTCCGATCACCGATTTCTCGGGCCAGGCCATGCTCGAATTTGTGCGCTATGAGTTCGAACAGCCGAAATTCGACGTCGACGAGTGCCAGCAGCGCGGCATGACCTTTGCCGCGCCGCTCAAGGTGACGCTGCGCCTCATCGTGTTCGAAATCGATCCGGACACCCAGTCGAAGTCGGTGAAGGACATCAAGGAGCAGGACGTCTATATGGGCGACATGCCGCTCATGACGTCGAACGGCACTTTCGTCGTCAACGGCACCGAGCGCGTCATTGTCTCGCAGATGCATCGTTCACCCGGCGTATTCTTCGATCATGACAAGGGAAAGACGCATTCCTCCGGAAAACTGCTCTTTGCCGCGCGCATCATTCCCTACCGTGGTTCCTGGCTCGACTTCGAGTTCGACGCCAAGGACATCATCTATGCCCGCATCGACCGCCGCCGCAAGCTGCCGATCACCACGCTGCTCCATGCCCTTGGTCTCAATGGCGAGGGGATCCTGCACACCTTCTACAAAACCGTCGCCTACAAGCTGACCAAGAACGGCTGGAAGACCCCGTTCAACGCGCAGCGCTTCAAGGGCATCAAGCCGTCGGTGGACCTGATCGACGCCAAGACCGGCCAGGTTGTGGTGGAGGCCGGCAAGAAGATCACCCCGCGGCTGGCCCGCAAGATCGCCGATGATGGCGTCAAGGACCTGCTGGTGCGGGACAGCGAATTGCATGGCCTCTACCTCGCCGACGAGCTCGTCAACGAGAAGACCGGCGAGATTTACGCCGAGGCCGGCGACGAGATCGGCGAGAAGCTGCTGGTTCAGCTCAAGGAGGCCGGTTTTGGCGAGCTGCGCCTTCTCGACATCGACCACATCAACAACGGCCCCTACATCCGCAACACGCTGAAGGCCGACAAGGTGGAAAGCTACGAACAGGCGCTCGTGGAAATCTACCGCGTCATGCGCCCGGGCGAACCGCCGACGCGCGAAACCGCGGAAGCGCTGTTCAACGGCCTGTTTTTCGATCAGGAGCGCTATGACCTTTCGGCGGTGGGCCGCGTGAAGATGAACATGCGCCTCGACGTCAACGTGCCGGACACCATGCGCGTGCTGCGCAGGGAAGACATCATCGCCGTCATCAAGACGCTGCATGAGCTGCGCGACGGCAAGGGCGAGGTGGATGACATCGACCACCTCGGCAACCGGCGCGTGCGGTCGGTGGGCGAGCTGATGGAGAACCAGTACCGCCTCGGCCTCGTCCGCATGGAGCGCGCCATCAAGGAGCGCATGTCGTCCGTCGACATCGACACGGTGATGCCGCATGACCTGATCAATGCCAAGCCCGCCGCCGCCGCGGTGCGCGAGTTCTTCGGTTCCTCGCAGCTCTCGCAGTTCATGGACCAGACCAACCCGCTCTCCGAGATCACCCACAAGCGCCGTCTCTCGGCCCTCGGGCCTGGCGGCCTCACGCGCGAGCGCGCGGGCTTCGAAGTTCGCGACGTGCATCCGACGCATTATGGCCGCATCTGCCCGATCGAAACGCCGGAGGGCCCCAACATCGGCCTCATCAACTCGCTGGCCACCTATGCCCGCGTCAACAAATACGGCTTCATCGAGACGCCCTACCGCAAGGTGGTGGACGGCAAGGTGACGGACGATGTCGTCTATCTCTCCGCCATCGAGGAGCAGAAGCACCATATCGCCCAGGCCAATGTGGCGCTCAACCCGAAGGGCGGCTTCGCGGAGGACCTCGTCATCGCCCGCCACGCCGGCGACGTGCTGATCGTTCCGGCTGACCGCATCGACTATGTCGACGTGTCGCCGAAGCAGCTCGTATCGGTCGCCGCGGCGCTGATCCCGTTCCTCGAGAACGACGACGCCAACCGCGCCCTGATGGGCTCGAACATGCAGCGTCAGGCGGTGCCGCTGGTGCGCACCAATGCCCCGCTCGTCGGCACCGGCATGGAATCCGTGGTGGCGCGCGACTCCGGGGCCGCCGTGGCCGCCCGCCGCTCGGGCGTCGTCGATCAGGTGGACGCCAAGCGCATCGTCATCCGCGCCACGGAGGAAACCGATCCGTCGAAGTCGGGCGTCGACATCTACACGCTCGCCAAGTTCCAGCGCTCGAACCAGAACACCTGCATCAACCAGCGTCCGCTGGTGCGCGTGGGTGACCGCGTGAAGGCGGGCGACATCATCGCCGACGGCCCGTCGACGGACCTGGGCGATCTGGCGCTGGGCCAGAACGTGCTCGTCGCCTTCATGCCGTGGAACGGCTACAACTTCGAGGACTCGATCCTGCTTTCCGAGCGGATCGTGAAGGACGACGTGTTCACCTCCATCCATATCGAGGAATTCGACGTGATGGCGCGCGACACGAAGCTGGGGCCCGAGGAAATCACCCGCGATATTCCGAACGTCGGCGAGGAAGCCCTCAAGAACCTCGACGAAGCCGGCATCGTCTACATCGGCGCGGAAGTGAAGCCGGGCGACATCCTGTGCGGCAAGATCACGCCGAAGGGCGAAAGCCCGATGACGCCGGAGGAGAAGCTGCTGCGCGCCATCTTCGGCGAAAAGGCCTCCGACGTGCGTGACACCTCTCTGCGGCTCCCGCCCGGCGTTGCCGGCACGGTCGTCGAAGTGCGCGTGTTCAACCGCCACGGCGTCGACAAGGACGAGCGCGCCCAGGCCATCGAGCGCGAGGAGATCGACCGTCTCGCCAAGGACCGCGACGACGAACTCGCGATCCTCGACCGCAATTCCTACGGCCGCCTCAAGGGCTGGCTCGCGGGCAAGGAGGCCACGGGCGGTCCGAAGGGCCACAAGATCGAGGGCAAGATCACCGAGAAGACCCTCGATGACCTGCCGCAGTCGCAATGGTGGAACATCGCCCTCGGCGACGGGAAGGCGATGGGCGAACTCGAAGCCATGAAGCAGCAGTATGATGAGTCCAAGAAGCGCCTCGACACGCGTTTCCATGACAAGGTCGACAAGCTGCAGCGCGGGGACGAGCTGCCGCCGGGCGTCATGAAGATGGTCAAGGTCTTCGTCGCCGTGAAGCGCAAGATCCAGCCGGGCGACAAGATGGCCGGCCGCCATGGCAACAAGGGTGTCGTGTCGCGCATCGTTCCCATCGAGGACATGCCCTTCCTCGAGGACGGCACCCATGTGGACGTGGTGCTGAACCCGCTGGGCGTGCCCTCGCGCATGAACGTGGGCCAGATCCTCGAGACCCACCTCGGCTGGGCCTGCGCCGGCATGGGCCGCAAGATCGGCGCCATGCTCGACACGGTGCGGGACTCCCGCAACGTCAAGCCGCTTCGTGACGAGATGAACCGCATCTACGGCAAGAACGAGGAGCTGCAGGGCCTCGACGACAAGTCGCTCGTCGAAGCCGCCGGCAACCTGCGCCGCGGCGTTCCCATTGCAACCCCCGTCTTCGACGGTGCGCGCGAGGAGGATATTGCGGCCATGCTGAAGGACGCGGGGCTTTCGACCTCTGGTCAGGTCACCCTGTTTGACGGCCGTTCGGGCGAGCCCTTCGACCGTCAGGTCACCGTTGGCTACATCTACATGCTCAAGCTGCACCACCTGGTGGATGACAAGATCCACGCCCGTTCCATCGGCCCTTATTCGCTCGTCACCCAGCAGCCGCTGGGCGGCAAGGCGCAGTTCGGCGGCCAGCGCTTCGGCGAAATGGAGGTCTGGGCGCTTGAGGCCTATGGCGCCGCCTACACGCTGCAGGAGATGCTGACCATCAAGTCCGACGACGTCGCGGGCCGCACCAAGGTCTACGAGGCCATCGTCCGCGGCGATGACACCTTCGAGGCGGGCATCCCCGAGAGCTTCAACGTTCTGGTCAAGGAGATGCGCTCGCTCAGCCTCAATGTCGAACTGCAGAACTCGCAGGCCAACCAATCGGGCTGAAGTTCCGGCGGCGGGAGGCAAGCCCTCCCGTCGGTCACCCTGAAGAATTCGAACATCCCCGCGGGACCATGCGCACGCCCCGCACAAAATGGAGAAATGGCCGATGAACCAAGAGGTCATGAACGTCTTCACCCCGGCAACGCCGGCCCCGACCTTCGACCAGATCCGCATCTCGATCGCCAGCCCCGAGAAAATTCTCTCCTGGTCCTTCGGCGAGATCAAGAAGCCCGAAACCATCAACTACCGCACCTTCAAGCCGGAGCGGGACGGGCTTTTCTGCGCCCGCATCTTCGGCCCCGTGAAGGACTATGAGTGCCTGTGCGGCAAGTACAAGCGGATGAAGTACAAGGGCATCATCTGCGAGAAGTGCGGCGTGGAAGTCACCCTCTCGAAGGTCCGGCGCGAGCGCATGGGCCACATCGAGCTCGCCGCGCCCGTCGCCCATATCTGGTTCCTGAAGTCGCTGCCAAGCCGCATTTCCATGCTGCTGGACATGACGCTGAAGGACGTGGAGCGCATCCTCTATTTCGAAAACTACATCGTCCTCGAGCCCGGCCTGACGCCGATGAAGCTGCACCAGCTTCTCTCGGAGAGCGATTACATCAAGGCCCAGGAAGACTATGGCGAGGACGCCTTCACGGCGGGCATCGGCGCCGAGGCGGTGCGCGACATGCTGATGTCGATCAACCTCGACCAGCTGCGCGACCAGCTGCGCGAGGAACTGAAGATCGCCACCGGCGACCTGAAGCCCAAGAAGATCGCCAAGCGCCTGAAGCTGGTCGAGAGCTTCCTCGAATCCGGCAACCGCCCGGAGTGGATGATCCTCACCCAGGTTCCGGTCATCCCGCCGGAGCTGCGCCCGCTGGTGCCGCTCGACGGCGGCCGCTTCGCCACCTCCGATCTCAACGATCTCTATCGCCGCGTCATCAACCGCAACAACCGCCTGAAGCGCCTGATCGAACTCCGCGCGCCGGACATCATCGTGCGCAACGAGAAGCGCATGCTTCAGGAAGCCGTGGACGCGCTGTTCGACAACGGCCGCCGCGGCCGCGTCATCACGGGCGCCAACAAGCGTCCGCTGAAGTCACTCGCTGACATGCTGAAGGGCAAGCAGGGCCGCTTCCGCCAGAACCTGCTCGGCAAGCGCGTTGACTATTCGGGCCGTTCGGTCATCGTCGTCGGCCCCGAAATGAAGCTGCATCAGTGCGGCCTGCCCAAGAAGATGGCGCTTGAGCTGTTCAAGCCCTTCATCTATTCGCGGCTTGACGCCAAGGGCCTTTCCGCCACGGTGAAGCAGGCCAAGAAGCTGGTCGAGAAGGAAAAGCCGGAGGTCTGGGACATCCTCGACGAGGTGATCCGCGAGCATCCGGTGCTGCTCAACCGCGCCCCCACGCTCCACCGCCTCGGCATCCAGGCCTTCGAGCCGGTGCTGATCGAGGGCAAGGCGATCCAGCTTCATCCGCTCGTCTGCACCGCCTTCAACGCCGACTTCGATGGCGATCAGATGGCCGTTCACGTTCCGCTGTCGCTCGAAGCCCAGCTTGAGGCGCGCGTCCTCATGATGTCCACGAACAACGTGCTGCACCCGGCCAACGGTCAGCCGATCATCGTGCCGTCGCAGGACATCGTGCTCGGGCTCTACTATCTCTCGATCATGCGCAAGGGCGAGCCCGGCGAGGGCAAGGCCTTCGGCAACATGGCCGAGATCGACCACGCCCTGGCGGCCGGAGTGATCACGCTGGCCACCAGGATCAAGGGCCGCGTCAGCGAGATGAATGCGGAGGGCAGGATCGTCACCCGCATCGTCGAGACGACGCCGGGCCGCATGAAGATCGGCGAGCTTCTGCCCAAGGCCGTCAACATCAGTTACGATCTCTGCAACAAGCTGATGACCAAGCGTGACATCTCCAGAATGATCGACGCCGTCTACCGCCATTGCGGCCAGAAGGAGTCGGTGATCTTCTGCGACAAGATCATGGGTCTCGGCTTCTACAACGCCTACAAGGCGGGCATCTCCTTCGGCAAGGATGACATGGTCGTCCCCGAGACCAAGGAGAAGATCGTCAACGCCACGCGCGAACTCGTGAAGGAGTTCGAGCAGCAGTACATCGACGGCCTGATCACCCAGGGCGAGAAATACAACAAGGTTGTGGACGCCTGGGCCAAGACCACCGACAAGGTCGCCGAGGAAATGATGGCGCGCATCTCGGCGGTGCAGGTCGACGAGAAGACCGGCCGTGAGAAGCAGATCAACTCGATCTACATGATGAGCCACTCGGGCGCGCGCGGTTCGCCCGCCCAGATGAAACAGCTGGGCGGCATGCGCGGCCTGATGGCCAAGCCCTCGGGCGAGATCATCGAGACGCCGATCATCTCGAATTTCAAGGAGGGCCTGTCGGTTCTCGAGTACTTCAACTCGACCCACGGCGCCCGCAAGGGCCTGGCCGATACGGCCCTCAAGACCGCGAACTCGGGCTACCTCACCCGCCGTCTGGTGGACGTGGCGCAGGACGCGATCATCTCGGAAGTCGATTGCGGCAGCACGGCCTATCTCACCACGCGGCCCATTGTCGATGCCGGTGAAATCATTGCCTCGCTGGGAAGCCGCGTGCTGGGCCGCACCGCGGCGCAGGACGTGGTCAACCCGGCTTCGGGCGAGATCATCGTCGCCGCCGGCAACGAAATCCTGGAGCCGCATGTCGAGATCATCGAGAAGTCGGGGATCGGCGAACTGCGCATCCGCTCGGTGCTGACCTGCGAGACCAAGTTCGGCGTCTGCGCCAAGTGCTATGGCCGGGATCTCGCGCGCGGTACGCCCGTCAACATGGGCGAGGCCGTGGGCGTCATCGCGGCGCAGTCGATCGGCGAGCCGGGCACCCAGCTCACCATGCGCACCTTCCATATCGGCGGCACCGCCCAGGTGCTGAACGAATCCTTCATCGAAGCCAATGCGGACGGCAGGATCGTCATCCGCAACAGGAACTTCGCGAAGGACGGGCAGGGCCGTCTGATGGTTATGGGCCGCAACTCCCAGCTGGTCCTCGTCGACGACAACGGCACGGAGCGCGCCATCCACAAGCTGGGCTATGGCACGCGCATGTATGTGGACGAGGGCGACAAGGTGAAGCGCGGCGTGCGTCTGGCCGAATGGGACCCCTATACCCGCCCGCTGATGACGGAAGTCGACGGCACGGTGGAGTTCGAGGACGTGGTCGAGGGCGTGTCGGTGAACGAGGTGGCGGACGAAGCCACCGGCATCACCAACCGCGTCATCATCGACTGGCGCTCGAACCAGCGCGGTTCGGCGCTGAAGCCCGCGATCGTCGTCAAGGACAAGGACGGCAAGGCGATGAAGCTCGCCCGTGGCGGCGAGGCGCGTTACCTGCTCTCGGTCGACGCCGTTCTCTCGGTCGATCCCGGCGCCACGGTCACCGCGGGCGACGTGCTCGCCCGTATCCCGCTCGAGAGTGCGAAGACGCGCGACATCACCGGCGGCCTGCCGCGGGTGGCCGAGCTCTTCGAGGCGCGCCGCCCCAAGGATCACGCGATCATCGCGGAGATTTCGGGCCGCGTCGAGTTCGGCCGCGACTTCAAGAACAAGCGCCGCATCCGCATCGTTCCGTCGGAGGATGGCGCCGAGGCCGTGGAGTATCTGATCCCCAAGGGCAAGCACCTTCCCGTCCAGGAAGGCGACTTCATCGAGAAGGGGGAATACATCATGGACGGCAATCCCGCGCCGCATGACATTCTGGACATCAAGGGCGTGGAGGAGCTTGCCTCCTATCTCGTCAACGAAATCCAGGAGGTCTACCGGCTGCAGGGCGTGAACATCAACGACAAGCACATCGAGGTGATCGTCCGCCAGATGCTGCAGAAGGTCGAGATCACCGACTCGGGCGATTCGACCCTGCTGGTCGGCGAACAGGTCGACCGCGAGGAGCTCGATCACGAGAACGCCAAGCTCGCCGCGGAAGGGCTTCGTCCCGCCTCCGGCAAGCCGGTGCTCCTGGGCATCACCAAGGCCTCGCTGCAGACGCGCTCCTTCATCTCGGCGGCCTCCTTCCAGGAGACCACGCGCGTGCTCACCGAAGCCTCGATCATCGGCAAGGTGGACACGCTCGAAGGCCTCAAGGAGAATGTGATCGTCGGCCGTCTCATCCCGGCCGGCACCGGCGGCATGCTGTCCAGGCTGCGCGCCGTCGCCGACAAGCGCGACACGCTGATCCTCGAGGAGCAGGCCAAGGCGACGGAAATCACCGCCGCGGAGTAAGGCAAGCCTTCACACGGCGTCAAAAGACCCGGTCTTGCGACCGGGCCTTTTCAGTTGACTGCAATCACCCCTTCGCTTCAGACCGGGGGTTTTTTGGCGAGACCCAACAGCCGTTTCAGCCGCTTGGCGAGAGGTTTTTTCTCGCCGACATCGCCCACATGGCGGCCGCGGCCGATATGTTCGCAGGCGGAATGCTCAAGCTGGATCATAGCGCGACCGGCCTTGCGGAAGGCGGCGCTGACCTCATATTCGGAGGCGAATTTCGCAAAAGGGCCCATGGCGAGCCAATCAGCCTTGCGCCGCAAGCCGGGATTGAAGCTATAGCCGCCCCAGCCCGGCCGGTCACCCGCAGCCTCGAGCCAGCGGAAGGCGAGGCCCTGTTCCACGCTCACGCCCTGGGCCAGCACCAGCCGGTCATGCCCGCCATCGCCCCCCGTGCGCCTGACGCCGATGACACTGGCGCGCTGAAATGTTTCCAAAAGCTGCAGCGATTCCGCAAGAAAGCCGCTGCGGTAGAAGCGCCAATCATCCTCGCAATGGAAGATATAGTCGGTTTCCACCATGCCATAGGCGCGGTCGATGCTGGGGCGCTGGCCCATGCGCCCACCATTGACGATATAGCGGATCGTGGCGGGGAAACGCGCCATCACCGGGCTTACCTCGGCGCCGTCGGAATCCTCAATCACGATCAAACGGCTGGCGAGGTCCGGCGCATGGGTGAGGAGCGAGGTTAATGTGGAATCGAGAAGGTCCGGTCTGCGGCAGCTCGTCAACACGCCGGTGATGTTGGTCATTCTGCTCCCGCCCCGAGCGCGGCCCGGATCCGCTCCGCATGCTGGGCCAGCACGGCATGGTCCGCCATCCTGCCGGTATGGGGCCTGAGTGGCCGACCCTCATGGCGCGGCAGCACGTGGACATGAAGGTGGAACACTGTCTGCCCCGCGGCCGCTTCGTTGAACTGCTGGATGAGCATGCCATCAGCGCCGAAGGCCTGCTTCACCGCATTGGCCACCTTGTGCACCGATGTCATGAGTGAACCAAGTGCCTTCGGCTCCGCGTCGAGCAGGTTGCGGGACGACATCTTGGGGATCACCAGCGTATGCCCGTCGGCCTGAGGCATCACGTCCATGAAGGCCAGCGTGTGCTCGTCCTCGTAGACCTTGTGGCAAGGGACCTCGCCACGCAGGATTTTGGCGAAGATGTTGTTGCTGTCATAGCTCATCGGTCTCGACCTTGTAGAGCATTTTCCGGTCAAGTGGAAGCCGGTTGACCATGGAAAATGCGACAAAACAAAGAGATAGAGCAGCTTTCCGGGTCCAGGCAATCGAGACCGGCGTTAGAAATCCTGTTCCTGCCGGAAAGGCGAGTGTGCCGCAAGCGCCTGCTGCTCCTGCTCGATACCGGCCCGCTCCGCGTCGAGGTAGCTGGCCACCGCCCGTTGCAGGCCGGGGTGGGCGAGATAGTGCAGCGAATAGGTTTTCTGCGGCAGGTAGCCCCGCGCCAGCTTATGCGCACCCTGCGCGCCCGCCTCGACGCGCGGCATGTTCCGCGCGATCGCGAAATCGATGGCCTGGTAATAGCAGGTCTCGAAATGGAGATTGTCATGATATTCGATGGCGCCCCAGTTGCGGCCATAGAGCGCATGCGAGCCGATGAAGTTGAGGGCGCCCGCGATCGGTTTTCCCCCGCGCTCGGCGATCACCAGCAGAATGTGCTCGCTCATCGCCTCGCCGATCATGCTGAAGAAGCGGCGGTTCAGGTAAGGAGAACCCCATTTGCGCGTGCCCGTGTCCATGTAGAAGTCGAAGAAGGCATCCCAGTGCCGCTCCGCGATGTCCTTGCCGGTGAGCGCATGCACGGAGATGCCGGCGTTGCGCACCGAGGCGCGCTCCTTGCGGATGTTCTTGCGCTTGCCCGATGAGAGCGAGGCGAGGAAATCGTCGAAGCCCGCATAGCCATCGTTCATCCAGTGAAACTGGATGTCGGTGCGCTTGAGCCACAGCTTGCCGCCCAGCGCCTCCCAGTCGCGCTCCGGCAGGAAGGTCATGTGCACGGAGGAGGCTTCCTCTTGCGTGCACAGCGCGATGAGAGCCGAAGCGAGATCGCGCCGTTGTGCCTCCGTCTCCGCCAGGAGACGCGGTCCGGTGACGGGCGTGAAGGGCGCCGAAACCTGCATCTTGGGGTAATAGCGCCCGCCGGCCCGCTCATAGGCATCGGCCCAGCCATAGTCGAAAACATATTCGCCCTGCGAATGGCGCTTGCGGTAGCAGGGCACGATGCCGGTGATGCGGCCCTCATCCTCCATCACGAGGTGGCGCGGCGTCCACCCGGTCTTCGCCACCGCACAGCCGGACTCCTCGAGGCAGCGGAAGAAGTCATGGCTGACAAGCGGGTTGAACGCGCCGCCCGCCGGATTGGCCAGCCGGTCCCAGTCCGCCCGTGGGATCGCCAGGGCACTGGTCACGGCTTTCAGCATGTCAGGCCGGGAATCCCTCGAAGGTGATCTGGTCGGAGCATCGCCTCGCCATTACGGCCTGTTCAGGCGTTCGGATCGTCCAGCTGATGACAGGCACGCCGGAACTGCGCAGCGCGGTGATCGGCGCCCAGGGCAGCTCCTCGAACTGGAACGAGACGAAATCGGGCCTGGTGCGGGAAATATGCGAGAAGGTGCGCAGTTCCATCTGCCTGGCCAGCGGCAGCGCGCCATAATAGGGATCATCGCAACGCTTCGCCACAATACCGCGGATGGTGGCGGGCGACAGGCGGCGCACCGCCGCAATCATATCCGGGTCGAAGGACATAAGGCAGCAGGGGCCGTCATAACCCTTCAGCACCTCGATTGCCCGCTCGGCAAGGCGCACATCGCCGTCCCAGTTGGACTTAAGCTCGATGATGAGCGGAACCTGGCCCCGCACCTGGGCGAGGAGTTCGGCCAGCGTCTGCACCCGGTCCTGCGAATTGCGAATCGTCAGCGCCTGCATGTCCGCCGCGCTGATGTTCTTCACCAGCCCGTGGCCCTCGGTGAGGCGGTCCAGATGGTCGTCGTGGAACACCACGGCCTCGCCGTCACGCGTCAGCTGCAGGTCGCACTCGATCGGATAACCGCCGATGATCGCGGCCGCGAAGGCCGATGCCGTGTTTTCGACGATGCCCTTGCCGAAGTCGTGGCGCCCGCGGTGGGCGATCGGCCGCGCGGTGACCACCTCGGCAGCGCGCCAGCTCTTCGTTGCGTTCATGTTCACTCCACTTCGACGATGGCCTCGACCTCCGTGGAGATGCCCATCGGAAGTGACGGCGATGCGACGGCGGAGCGCGCGTGGCGGCCCTTGTCGCCGAACACCTCGACCATCAGGTCGGAGGCGCCGTTGATGACCTTCGGGTGGTCCTTGAAGGAGGCCGCCGCATTGACGAAGCCCAGGAGCTTCACCACGCGCTTCACCCGGTCAAGGTCGCCGCCGCAGGCATCCTTCAGCTGCGCCAGAACGTTGATGCCGCAGAGCCGCGCGGATTTCGCGCCGTCTTCCAGCGACACATCGACGCCGAGGCAGCCCGGCCACACCACCTTGCCGTCCTCCACCGGCCCCTGGCCCGAGATGAACACGAGGTTCCCGGTGCGCACCCACGGCACGTAATTGGCCACGGGCTTTGCCGCGGCAGGCAGCGTGATGCCGAGCTCGGCGAGGCGCTGGTCGATCTGTCCCATTGTCGTCTCCTGTCAGAAGGGGGGTGCGGCGCACCCCTTGAATGGGGGCGAGATTGGCCGCCCGGGCCGCCGGAATCAAGCGCGGGTGAGCAGGTCAGCCGGGCGCTCGCCGCGGAAGAACTGTTCGAGATTGTCGATGCATTTGTGCCCCATGGCGCTGCGCGTGCGCGGCGTGGCGCTGCCGAGGTGCGGCAGCAGGAACACGTTCTCCAGGCTGCGGTAGCGCGGGTCGATCTGCGGCTCGCCCCTGAACACGTCAAGCCCCGCCGCGGCGAGATGTCCCGAGGCGAGGGCGGCGATCAGCGCCTCATCCTCCACAATGTCGCCGCGCGCCGTGTTGACCAGGATGGCGCCCCTGGGGAGCAGCGCCATGGCCTCCGCATTCACCATGCCGCGCGTGTCCGCCGTGGAGGCGCAGTTGACCGACAGGAAATCGATGTTGGGCAGCATGTCCGCAAAGCGCGCGTGGTAGGCAGCGCCCGGCGCCTGTTCCGCCGCCACGGGCTTGCGCGCGTGGTAATGGATCGCCATGCCGAAGGCGCGGGCGCGTTTCGCCACCGCCTGGCCGATGCGCCCCATGCCGAGGATGCCGAGCCTCCGGCCCGACACGTCGAAGCCCATCGGCGAGACCAGCGTCGTCTCGCCCCAGCGGTTCTCGCGCACCATGCGGTCGCCCCAGGAGGCGCCGCGCGCCGCGCCCAGCATCAGGAGGAGCGCTATATCGGCCGTCGCATCGGTCAGCACCCCGGGCGTGTTGGTGACGGCGATGCCCCTCGCCTCCGCCTGCGGGATCGAGAGATGGTCATAGCCCACCGAATGGGTGGCGATGATGCGGATCGAGGGCGGCAGCGCCGGGATGAACTCCGGCCCCAGCTTGTCGAAGGAGGTGAGCAGGAGGCCGTCATGGGCAGCGGCGAGGCGCAGGATATCGTCACGTGTCATCGGCCGGTCATCCGGGTTCAGCGTCGCGAGGAAGTCGCGCGAGAGCCGCGCCTCGACGTCCGGCATCATCTTCCGGGTGACCAGAATGCGCGGTTTCGCCGACCCTGCTGCCGCCATCTTTGCCTCTTGTTGTCCGGTGATTATCTTGGTGTGATGAGGATTGCCCGCATAGAGCATGATCCGCAAAAGTGGAACCGGTTTTGCGATAAGATCATGCTCCAGCATATGACCCGGCGCATGACCCGGCCAGGTAATTCCACCTGACCGGAACATGGGCGAGGACCGTCCCGCCAGAGGAGAAGCAATTGAAAACCGTCCTGTCCGCCGCCGGCCTTCTGGCCCTGACCATGCTGGCCGTGGCCAGCACCGCCGATGCCGCCACGGTTGTTCCGCACCGGGCGATCTATGACCTGACCCTGCTGCGCGCCAATGAAGGGGCTTCCCTGCAGTCGGCGGCGGGCAAGCTCGCTTTCGAGATCGACGGTTCCACCTGCGACGGCTTCACGGTGAACTTCCGCATGGCCACCAAATATCGCCAGGAGGATGGCAGCATCGCCGTCATCGACACGCTCACCACCACTTTCGAAAACGCCGGGGCGACGGAACTGCGCCACCAGCTGAAGGAGAGCGTCAACGGCACGGTGAAGGAGGCCGACCGCATCAGCCTCAACCGCAAGAGCCCGGACGCCGAGGGCACCGGCACTCTGAAGAGCAAGCCTGACGAGCCCTTCACGGTTCCGGCGGGTGCGGCCCTTCCCATGCAGCACCAGCTGAGGCTGATGGCGCTGGGCGAGGCGGGCGGCGGCCGCGATTCGAGCATCGTGTTCGATGGCTCCAACGGGGCGAAGTCGTTCCGCGCCATTTCCTTCGTCGGCCGGCGGAAGCCGCCGGGCAGCATCCCGCACGATGCGGCAAACCCGGCCGCCGCCGCTCTCAGGGGCGAGGCGGCCTGGCCGATGACGGTGAGCTACTTCACGCTCGATGGCAATGCCGAGACGCCGGAATACCAGGTGAGCTTCGACATGTACGGCAATGGCGTGGCCTCCGGCCTGGTGCTCGACTATGGCGATTTTGCGCTCGCCGGCACGCTCACCGACCTGAAGCTGCTCGACAAGCCGGGCTGCAACTGAGAGCGCGGCGGTCCATGTCGAGCATCAAGCGCCAAGAGCCGGGCGGCAAGGGCGATGTCGAAGCCTTCCTCGCCCGCGTCCGCGCCATGCCGGCGCCCGCCACTGGCGGCGGCAGGGGCCGCCTCGTGCTTGCCATGGACGCCACCATGAGCCGCCAGCCCAGCTGGGACATGGCCCTGTCGATCCAGGGCGACATGTTCGCCGAAGCGGGCCGGGTGGGCGGGCTTGACGTGCAGCTCGTCTATTTCCGCGGCTTCAATGAATGCCGCGCCTCGAAGTGGACGCCGGACACGGCGGTGCTCGCCCGGATGATGTCCGGCATCCGCTGCCAGGGCGGTCGCACCCAGATCGGCCGCGTGTTGAAGCACCTCAAAGGCGAAGCCGCGGCCGGCAAGGTCAATGCCTGCATCTATATCGGCGACGCGCTGGAGGAAGCGATCGACCCGCTGGCCCAGCTTGCCGGCGAGATCGGCCTGCTTGGCATTCCTGTCTTCATGTTTCAGGAGGGCGGCGATCCCGCCGCCGAGGCTGGCTTCCGGGAGATTGCGCGGCTCACCCGCGGGGCCTATTTCCGCTTCGGCAGCGATGCCGGGAAGATCCTGCGCGAGCTGCTGGCGGCGGTTGCCGTCTATGCCGCGGGCGGCTTCGCGGCGCTCGAAAACCATTCCGCCCGGCGCGGCGGCGCGGCCGCCCTTCTGCTTGGCCAGATGAAATAACGGACGGCGCATGATGAATTTCATCCTCGGCCTGGTGATCGTGGTGGGCGGCTGGTACCTCATCAAGTCCTTCGCCAATGCCCAGCCGGCGCAGGTGCGGGGGCTCATCCGCAAGGTGGGCGGCATCGCTGTCATCGCCTTCGCGGGCCTGCTCACGCTGCGCGGCGAGGTCAATGTCGCGATCCCGCTGTTCATGCTGGGCTTGGGCCTCATGGGCCAGCAGGCCATGTTCCCCAATGGCATGCCGTGGCAGCGCAAGAGCCCGGGCCAGGCCTCGAAGGTGTCGACCAGCCTGATCGCCATGCAGCTCGATCATGATTCGGGCCGGATGGATGGCGATGTGCTGGCGGGTCCGCTGAGGGGCCGCAGGCTGTCGAGCCTGACGCTGGCCGAGGCGCAGGCGCTGCACGCGCAATGCGTGGCCGCTCCCGACCAAAGCCGCGCGCTGTTCGAGGCCTGGATCGAGCGCGCGCATCCGGAATGGCGCAAGCAGTGGAACGGCGGGGCAGACGGCGCGCCCGTCACCACGTCGCAGAAAATGACCCGCGCCGAGGCCCTGGCCATTCTGGGCCTGAAGGAGGGAGTTGCGCCCGATGACATCCGTGCCGCTCACCGCCGCCTGATGAAGACGGCCCACCCCGATCTCGGCGGGTCGGACTATCTCGCCGCCAAGATCAACGAGGCGAAGGAATTCCTGCTGCCATGAGCCGCGGCGAAGGGCTCACGACGGTCCCACCGGCTGGCATGGCGCCTTTTGCTTCTTGATGGTCTTGCAGGCCATGGCGGCCGAGGCCTGGTCGAAGCCGGTGAAACGCGCGCGATAGGTGATCTTGCCCTTCTTCTCCACCATCACCGTCTGTGCGGTGCGGCCGTCGAGCATGTCGGGCGAGCGCTTGCGCATCTGCTGCAGCACCGCCGTCGCATCCGCCTTGGTGGCATAATCGCCCAGCGAGATGATCCAGCCGCCATCCGCACCGGCGGCGATCGTGGCCATCCGGGCCTGATCGGCCTGCTGCTGGGCCTGCGTTTTCTGTTCCGAAGGCGCGGTTGACGGCGCGTCTGCCACCGTCCCGTTCGGTATCGGCGGAGGAACGGTTTCGACCTGCGGGGCTTCCTCCGCGGCCTTTGTGGCCGTGCCCGTGGCGACCGGCGCCGCCGCGGGTTTTGCGGGCCGGGCAGCTTGCGCGGCGAGGCTCGCCATCTGGTCCACGCCGTCCTCGGTGTCTCCCTGCTCGGCAGGCTCGCCAGCGCCCGTTCCGGCGGCCTTGGCTTGCGCAGCCTTGTTCTTGCGCTGGGCCAGACGTTTTGCCGCGGCATCCTTGCGGGGCGGCTTGGCGGCGGGTGTGGCTCCGGTATCGCCCGCCGCGGCGGTCTCAGTCTCGTCCGTGGGCTTGGCGCCCTTGGCGGAACCCGCATAGGCGGCAATGGTCTGGCCGCCTGTGGCATCATCGAAATACTGGCTCAGCATCTGCTTCATGTAGGCATCGCGCGAGGCGCCGGATTTGCCGCCTATGACGACGCCGACGAGGCGCTTGTCGCCGCGGCGCACCGAGGTGACGAGGTTGAAGCCCGAGGCGGCGACATAGCCCGTCTTGATGCCGTCAGCACCCTCATAGCTGCCAAGCAACCGGTTGTGACCCTTGATGGTCTTGCCCTGAAAAACAAAGCTCCGTGTATTGAAATAGGGATAATACTGCGGGTGGTCGCGCATCAGGCGCAGGCCCAGCGTGGCCATGTCGCGCGCCGAGGTCACCTGGTTTGGGTTGGGCAGGCCCGATGCGTTGAGGAAAGTGGTGCGCGACATGCCGAGACTGCGCGCCGTGCGCGTCATGCGTTGCGCGAAGGCGCTCTCGCTGCCGCCGAGGGTCTCGGCAACCGCGCAGGCAATGTCATTGGCCGATTTGACGATGAGCGCGCGCATCGCCGTCTCGGCGGTGATGCTCCCGCCCGCCTTCACGCCGAGCTTCGAGGGCGCCATGCCGGTGCAGCGGGCGGAGACCGTGATCGGGGAACTGAGCTTCAGCGTGCCGGCACTCATGTCCTCGAACAGCAGATAGAGCGTCATCATCTTGGTCAGCGAGGCCGGGTGGCGGATGCCGTCGATGTCACTGGCATAGAGTACCTTGCCATTTCGGGCATCGACGGTGAGGGCCGCGAATTTGGGTCCGGCATATGCGGCGGTTGCGTCCAGTCCCGCCGCCAGGACGGCAGCCACCGCCGGACGCCAAAAACGGAATCCAGAAGATTTTGCGCACGGCCTCGGTCGATTGCCGCGGAGCCCAGGAAACTGCATGCCAACTCCACCAAATCGGCCCGGCCCGAAGGCGGGGCCCGCTGTCATATTCCGCCCGGTCCAGCCACCCCTCCGGCCCGGCCAACTTCACTTCGCAAGGTTTTTGGAGCTTTTCAGCCAAGCACCGTTACCGGGGAGTAAATCAAAGGCCTGAACATTTCCACCGAGAAAGTTATGGTGCATTGCAAAATAGATATTGACAACCATGTTGCAGCGCACATATTAGGCCCATTCACCCTGCGGCAAACGGAGACGCACCATGATGAAGTCCTTTGAAGAGTTCCAGTCCTTCGGCAAAGACGGTTTCGAGGCCTATGTTGCCGCCTCGAACGCTCTGACCAAGGGCTTCCAGGCGATCGCCCAGGAAGCCGCCGATTATTCGCGCAAGTCCTTCGAGAAGGGCACCGCGGCTTTCGAGAAGCTCTCGGCCTCCAAGTCGCTTGACAAGGCCCTCGAAGTCCAGCAGTCCCTCGTCAAGGAGCACTATGAGTCGCTGGTCGCCCAGATGACCAAGCTCAACGAAATGTACATCGCCACCGCCAAGGAGGCCTACAAGCCCTTCGAAGCCTCCATGTCCGCCTTCGGCGTCAAGGCCCCGAAGTAACCGCTTCGTCGGCTCATTTCTGAACCCCGCGCGCCGCAAGGCGCGCGGGGTTTTGTTACTGGAAGTGCCCCTGAAGCACGGCATTTCGAAACTGTATTCCAAACATTGACGGATTTCTGTGGAAATGTATATTAGGGCCTTAGAAAGCTGGAGCTATGTTACACAGAGTTGAGATCGACAATTTCTTTTCCATTCGAGACGCGCAGGTGATCGACCTTTCCATCGCTCTGAATGTTCCGGATGAAGAAGGACGTTATTCACCGGTATTTCCTGGATCAAAGATTCGCGCTCCAAAGGTAATCGCCATCTACGGGGCCAACGCATCGGGCAAGACCACGGTTCTTAGGGCGCTGCAGTTTCTCACAGCTTTCGCGCGGGACAGTGCCCGACAAACGGGCCTAGTGTTCCCGTGCCAAACCTTCAACGATGAGGACTCGATAAGTCGCCCAGTAAAGTTAGCAGTTGAGTTTGGCGGCCTTATGGACCTGAGCCCTGCGATTCTAGAAAGGGCCGAGGCAGGAGAAAAGGGGGAATTTGGCATTTATCGTTACGAGCTTGAGGTTGAGGTCTCGGAGGGGAACACACGTAAAGTTCTTAAGGAGGCCCTTAGGCAAAGGCCTGGCGGTCGGGGTAAGTGGCAGCGAGTGTTTGAGCGGGACGCTGACGGGAAGGTGAAGGATTCCCACACTTTCTCTCTCCGAGGGTTTGGCCATCTATTGAACACTCTACAGCCGAACGTCTCATTGCTGTCGTCTTTCGCTCTGTTTCAGCATCCCACGGCTATGCTGTTCATAGAGCAGGCTGAGAAGATCATGCTCCAGATGTCGCCCACATCACGAGAGCAGGACCAGCCTCTTCTCGCATATCTTCAACAGGTCCCGGTTGTGATGGATCAGATAAACAGGGAACTGAATAGAATAGATGTAGGCGTCGAAGGTATGCGAGTTCAGCAGTTGTCGAATGGGCCGCAGCTAGTTTTCAGGCATTCGGGCTTGCAAGCCGAAATGCCTTGGTCCCGTGAAAGCCATGGGACACAATCCTTCATAAGGATGTTCCCGTTGATCTCCTATGCCCTTCAAGAGGGGAGTATATGCCTGATTGACGAGCTTGATGCATCACTTCATCCGCTAGTGTTGTTTGAGATTGTTGGATGGTTCTATGACCAACATATACGTAACAAGGCAGATGCGCAGCTATGGTTCACGTGCCATTCGGTTTCCTTACTCGAAACTTTGAACAAGGAAGAAGTCATTATCTGCGAGAAAGATCGTCAAGGCAGAACGACAGCCCACAGCCTTATGGATGTGCACAGCCGTCGAGACGACAATCTCTATCGTAAATACTTGAATGGTGCCTTTGGCGGGATTCCTCAGGTGGGATGAAGTCACGCAGACCATTCATACAGCAACGCAAACCAATTTTTGTTGGATGCGAAGGCGAGTCTGAACAGAGTTATGCAAGTTTCATCTTGGACACCATTCGAGAGGAGGCTCTCCATGTCCACCTTCGCATTGAGGTCTTGCGGGCTGGAGATCCGAACGCAAGGCTTCAAGTTGCAATCAAGAAGCTGAGAAGGTTGATAAGTGATGGCTATGCATTCGAGGACCGCTTTGTGTTCTTGGACACGGACCAATTGTCCGGCAATCCTCAGCGTATGCGCGAGGCGGCTTTGCTTGCGGCTGAACATAAGATAAGGGTTATCTGGCAGGAACCGTGTTTTGAGGCGTTACTGCTAAGGCATATTGAAGGTTGCGCCACAAAGCAACCGTTAGACAAATCGGCGTCCGAAAAGGCTCTCAGACGGGAATGGCCTAACTACGAAAAGCCGATGAGCCGAGCTGCACTGAAGCAGAAGCTGAATCATCAGAGTCTACTCCGTGCGGCAAAAGTTGAAGTCGAATTGAAAAGTCTTCTTCATTGCGTGGGACTGCTTACGTAGCAGAGTTTTGCGAAAGGTGTGCCAGTGTGTGAACGTCACATTTTCTGACTATGATTTGGTTGAACTATTGTCGGAGAGTAGGCTATCTCGGAGAGGCGGGCGATCAATTGGCTCCATAAGGTTCCCCCTCCCCCTTGTGGGTGTACAGACCGGGGAGATAGGTAACGGGTGTTCGGGGACATAGGTAACGGTTTTAGCATTGTTGGGTTGGCTTTGCGAGATCGAAGCTGGCGATGCGTTGGTGGCGGTAATGGACGTGGTAGGCGCCGTCGGTTT
>NZ_JADCDA010000007.1 GCF_020252405.1 Aestuariivirga sp. | reverse complement strand
CCGCCTCCTTCAGCTTCAGCGCCAGGATCTGCGCGGCAAACGGCGTGCAATAGACGGGGCATTCGAGCTGCGGCCACAGCCATGCGACCGCGCCGAGGTGATCCTCATGCGCATGGGTGAGCACGAGGGCGTGGAGGCGCGACTTCTCCGCCGTGATGAAGCCCACGTCGGGCAGCACCACATCGATGCCGGGGTCCGTCTCCTCGCCGAATTTGACGCCCAGGTCGACCATCAGCCAGTGCCGGTCATCCGCTGGCCCATGGCCATAGACGTAGCAGTTCATGCCGATCTCTCCCGTGCCGCCAAGCGGCAGGAAGACGAGTTCGCTGGGGAGTTGGGCTCTGCGCCGCGCGTTCATGCGTGTTTCCGCCTCAGGGCTTCAAGTTCGGCGAAGGAGACTTCGCCGGAGTGGATGGGAGTGAGCGTGCCGTCCGCTTCCTGGAGCATCAGCGCGCCATCGGCGGCGAGGCCCGTGAAGGTTCCGGTGAGTTGTTTGGCTCCCGCCATTGCCGTCACCTTGCCGCCAAGGCCCAGCGCATGCGCGGCCCAGGCGGCGCGGATGGCGGCGAAGCCCCGGCCCTCGTCCCACTGCGCCAGGCGGCGGGCGAGGCTGGCATCGAGTTCCGCCAGCACGGAGGCGACGGCAAGACCGGCCCCCAGTGACGTGACCGGATAGGGTGTTCCCTGCGGTGCATGGGCGATGTTGACGCCGCAGCCGATGGCGATTCGGGTGGGACTCCCGCCCACCACCTCCGGCAGCACACCGCAGAACTTGGCGCCGCCGATGAGCACGTCATTGGGCCATTTGATGCGCGGCGAAAGCCCGGGTCGGAGCGCGACGGCGGCGTCATGCACGGCGAGCGCCGCCACGAAGCTCACCTCGGCTGCCGCCTGCGGGTCCGCGGCGATGGCGAACAGGAACGTAGCGTAAAGATTGCCGGGCTCGCTCACCCAGCTGCGGCCGAGGCGGCCGCGGCCCAGCGTCTGCTGATCCGCCACGAGCCAGAGAGGCCCGCGCTCGCCCTCCTCAGCAAGCCTGCGGGCCTCGAGATTGGTGGAATCGATCCGGTCGAAATGGCGGACCGGATGTCCCGTCGCGAGGGTCAACAGAAGGACTTCAATAGAATGACCTGGCCGCCGCCGCCGCGACCGCGATCACGGGGCTGGCGATCCACGGCAGCACGAAAGCAATCGTGAAGGCGCCCGAGGCATAGGCAATGAGCTTCACCTCGCCGTCCATCGGCTCGAAAGCCTCCTTCGGCTCGTCGAAATACATGATCTTGACGATGCGCAGGTAATAGTAGGCGCCAACCACCGAGGTGACAACGCCGATGACCGCCAGCGCATAGAGGCCCGCCTTCACCGCCGCGAGAAACACGAAGTACTTGGCGAAGAAGCCCGCGAGCGGCGGGATGCCGGCCATGGAGAACATCAGAATGGCAAAGACAAAAGCCAGGCCCTTGTTGTTGCGCGACAGCCCGGCGAGATCGGCGATCTCCTCCACCATGTGGCCCTTGCGGCGCATCGACAGGATGCAGGCAAAGGAGCCGAGCGTCATGATCATATAAATAATCATGTAGACGACCACACCCTGAACGCCCTCCTGCGTGCCCGCGGCGAGGCCAACCAGCGCATAGCCCATATTGGCGATCGAAGAATAGGCCAGCAGGCGCTTGATGTTGGTCTGGCCGATGGCGGCGAAGGCGCCGAGCGACATGGAGGCGATCGACACGAAGATGATGATCTGGCCCCAGGCGGGGTAGATGGCCCCGAAGGGCGCCATCATGGTGCGGGTGATGAGCGCCATCGCCGCCACCTTGGGCGCGGCCGCAAAAAAGGCCGTCACCGGCGTGGGCGCTCCTTCATAGACGTCCGGCGTCCACATATGAAAGGGCACGGCGGATATCTTGAAGGCGAGGCCGGCGATGACGAAGACGAGGCCGAAGATCGCGCCGAGGTCGGCGCCGCTGTTGGTGAGATAGGCGGCGATACCGGGGAACCCGGTGGTGCCGGTGAAGCCGTAGATCAGCGAGGCGCCATAGAGCAGCATGCCCGAGGAGAGCGCACCCAGCACGAAATACTTGAGGCCCGCCTCGGAGGCGCGCGCCGAGTCACGGTTGATGGCGGCCAGCACATAGAGCGACAGCGACTGCAGCTCGAGGCCCATGTAGAGGGCAATCAGGCTGTTGGCCGAGATCATCAGCATCATGCCAAGGGCGGCGAGCAGGATGAGCACCGGATATTCGAAGCGCTGCGAGCCGTCACGCTTCATGAAGCTCACCGAAAGCGCCAGGGCCGCGGCCGAGCCGAACAGCGCCAGCACCTTCATCACCCTGGCGAACGTATCGACCATCAACGCGCCGTGGAAAGCGGTGTCCTGGTGATCCGCCGCAAAGATGACGAGAAGCGCGGTGATGCCGAGCGCAATGAGCGCGCCGAGCGTCACCGTGTCCGATGGATCACCCTTGCGGAAGACGCCGAGCATGAGCAGAGCCAGAGTCAGCACCGCCAGCACGATTTCGGGCAGGGCGGCGACGGCATCGGCCTGTTGGAGAAGCCACATGGGTCGATTGTCCTTACTTCAGCGAGGCATCCGCCAGCAGGAGCGCTGCGGCGGCGGCCTCGTTCAAGGGCTTGATGATGCTTTCGACCGCGGGGCCGAAGACGTTGAGGATCGGGGCCGGATAGACGCCGAAGAAGATGGTGAGGATGACGAGCGGCAGCAGCGTTGCCAGTTCGCGCGGGGTGACGTCCGGCAGGCGCATGAGCGCCGGCTTGGTCAGCTTGCCGAAGACCACGCGGCGGTACAGCCACAGCGCATAGGCGGCAGACAGGATGACGCCGGTGGTGGCGAAGAAGGCCACCCAGCCCGCCGCCTTGAAGGCGCCCATGAGCGACAGGAACTCGCCGATAAATCCGCTCGTGCCGGGAAGGCCGACATTCGCCATGGTGAAGACCATGAAGATGCAGGCATAGAGCGGCATGTTGTTGACGAGACCGCCATAGGCCGCGATCTCGCGCGTGTGCATGCGGTCATAGACGACACCCACGCAGAGAAACAGCGCGCCCGACACGAGGCCGTGGCTGATCATCTGGAACATGGCGCCGTCAATGCCCTGCCGGTTCAGCGCGAAGATGCCCATGGTCACGAAGCCCATGTGGGCGACGGAGGAATAGGCGATCAGCTTCTTCATGTCCTCCTGCATCAGCGCCACCAGCGAGGTGTAGACGATGGCGATGACCGAGAGGAAAAAGACGAAGTCCTGAAAGTAGAGGCTGGCATCCGGGAACATGGGAAGCGAGAAGCGCAGAAAGCCGTAGCCGCCCATTTTCAGCAGGATCGCCGCCAGGATGACGGAGCCGGCGGTCGGCGCCTCGACGTGGGCGTCGGGCAGCCAGGTGTGCACCGGCCACATCGGCATCTTCACCGCGAAGGAGGCGAAGAAGGCGAGCCACAGCCACTTCTGCGCCTCCGGCGTGAAGCCGGGGTGGGCGAGAAGCTGGATGATATCCGTCGTGCCGCTCGTCCAGTACATGTAGATGATGGCGAGCAGCATGAGCACCGAGCCCAGCAGCGTGTAGAGGAAGAACTTGAAGCTGGCGTAGACGCGGCGCGGGCCGCCCCAGATGCCGATGATCAGGAACATCGGGATCAGGCCCGCCTCGAAGAACAGGTAGAACAGCACGATGTCGAGCGAGCAGAACACGCCGATCATCAGCGTCTCCAGCACGAGGAAGGCAATCATGTATTCCTTCACCCGCTTCGTGACGCGCCACGAGGCGAGGATGCAGATCGGCATCAGGAAGGTGGTGAGGATCACGAAGGGCATGGAAATGCCGTCAACCCCCAGCTTGTAGGTGGCCGCGGCGCCGAGCCACGAGCGCTCCTCGAGAAACTGGAATCCTGACGCGTTGGAATCGAAACCCGCCCAGATCAGCAGCGAGACGAGGAAGGTGACCAGCGTTGTCCAGAAGGCGCCCCAGCGCATGTTGCGCAGGGCCGTCTCGTCATCGCCCCGCACCAGCAGGATGAAAAGCACGCCCAGAAGCGGCAGGAAGGTGATGACCGAAAGAATGGGCCAGTTCATCAGTGCGCGCCCCCGAACAGGAACCAGGACGTCAACGCGGCGACACCAATCATCATGGCGAAGGCATAGTGATAGAGATAACCGGTCTGCAGCCGGACGACGCCCCTGGTCACGTCATTGACCACGGCGGACACGCCATCGGGGCCGAAGCCGTCGATGATGAAGCCGTCGCCCTTCTTCCACAGGAAGCGGCCAAGCCGCATGGTGGGCTTGACGAGGATGAGTTCATAGAGCTCGTCGAAGTACCACTTGTTGAGCAGGAACCTGTAGAGCGGCTGGTGCCGCTCGGCGAGGCGCTTCGGGATCGAGGCGTCGCGGATGTAGAAGACCCAGGCGGTGACGAAGCCCAGCGCCATGGCCACGAAGGGCGACCACTTGACAAGGGCGGGAACCGCGCCCTCCTGCTCCATCTCCTCCATCACCGGGCCATTGGCCAGCGACTCGCCCCAGAACTCCCTGAAGTGGTGGCCGATGAAATAGTCCCTGAACGCCAGCCCCGCGAACAGCGCGCCGGCGGCGAGCACGAAGAGCGGGATCAGCATCACCAGCGGGCTCTCGTGCACATGCTCCATCACCTCATGACTGGCGCGCGGCCTGCCGCTGAAGGTCATGAAGGCGAGGCGCCAGGAGTAGAAGGAGGTGAAGACAGCCGCAACGAGCAGCACCCAGAAGGCGAAGCCCCAGCCGGAGACATAAGCCGCCTCGATGATGGCATCCTTGGAGAAGTAACCCGATGTATAGGGGAAGCCCGTAAGCGCCAGGTTGCCGATCACCATCATGGCGAAGGTGATCCTGATCAAGGGGCCGAGGCCTCCCATCTTGCGCATGTCCTGCTCGCCCGAGACGGCGTGGATGACGGAGCCCGCCGAGAGGAACAGCAGCGCCTTGAAGAAGGCATGCGTGAAAAGGTGGAACACGCCCGCGCCATAGGCCCCGACGCCCAGCGCCACGAACATGTAGCCGAGCTGCGAACAGGTCGAATAGGCGATGACGCGCTTGATGTCGTTCTGGACGAGGCCGACGGAGGCCGCGAAGAAGGCGGTGATGGCGCCGATGACGACCACGAAGTCCTTGGCGTGAGGCGCCAGTTCGAACATCGGCGACAGGCGCGCCACCATGAAGACGCCGGCCGTCACCATTGTGGCGGCGTGGATCAAGGCCGAAACCGGCGTCGGGCCTTCCATGGCGTCCGGCAGCCAGGTGTGCAGCAGGAACTGCGCCGACTTGCCCATAGCGCCCATGAAAAGCAGCAGACACAGCACGGTGAGCGTATCGGGCTCCCAGGCCAGGAACTGCATGGGCTTGCCGGTCATGCCGGGGGCTGCGGCGAAGATCGTGTCGAAATCGACCGTCTGGAAAACCAGAAAGCAGCCGAAGATGCCGAGGGCGAAGCCGAAGTCGCCCACGCGGTTGACGATGAAGGCCTTCATGGCGGCCGCGCACGCGCTGTCGCGCTGGTACCAGAAGCCGATGAGCAGATAGGACGCGAGGCCGACGCCTTCCCAGCCGAAGAACATCTGCACCAGATTGTCGGCCGTCACCAGCATGAGCATGGCGAAGGTGAAGAGCGAGAGATAGGCGAAAAAGCGCGGCTGCGACCCGTCATGGCTCATGTAGCCGAGCGAGTAGATGTGGACGAGCGCGGACACCGTGTTGACCACCACCAGCATGACGGCGGTGAGCGTGTCCACCCGGATCATCCAGTTTGCGGAGAGCGCGCCGGAGTTTATCCAGCGCAGAACTTCCACCTTCTCGACGCGCGGCTCGTGCAGGAAACCGGCGAAGACATACCAGGAGAGCACGGCGCAGAGGCAGAGCAACGCCGTCGTCAGGTACATCGGCCACACCGGCCCGTCGTAGTGGCCATGGTGGCCGTGGTCGCCGTCATGGCCGTGGGCCTCATCGGCGTGGCCGTCATGCGCATGGTGTTCGCCATAGACCTCTGAATCCTGGCCAAGCTGGCGGAACAGCCTGGTGCCGAAAAGCCCGGCGATCAGCGCGCCGAGCAGCGGCAGGAAGACGATGGCGGAAAGGACGGTGTCCATGATGATGCCCGTCAGCCCTTCATGAGGTTGATGTCTTCAACCGCGATGGTGCCGCGGTTGCGGAAATAGGTGACGAGGATGGCAAGGCCGATGGCCGCTTCGCCGGCGGCCACCGTCAGCACCAGCAGCGCGAAGACCTGGCCCACGAGATCGCCGAGGAAGGCGGAGAAGGCCACGAGGTTGATGTTCACCGACAGCAGGATCAGCTCCACCGACATCAGAATGACGATGACGTTCTTGCGGTTGAGGAAGATGCCGAAAATACCGATGGTGAAAAGGATCGCCGCGACGGTGAGATATTGCGAGAGGCCGATTTCCATGGCTCAGATCCCCTGCCCCGGCTTGACCTTGACGACCTCGATGGCGGTGGCCGGGGAGCGGGCCACCTGCACGGAGATGTTCTGGCGCTTCACACCTTCCTTGTGGCGCAGCGTCAGCACGATGGCGCCCACCATGGCCACCAGCAGCACGAAGCCCGCCGCCTGGAAATAGAAGATAAAGTCGGTGTAGAGCACGCGGCCCAGCGCCTCGGTGTTGGTGACACCCTCGGGCAGCGGCGCCACGCGCGACTTGAGGCTTGCCGGGCTGATGACCCAGCCGCCCACCGCGAGCGCCAGTTCAACCAGCACGATGAGCCCGATCACGCCGCCGATGGGCAGGTAGTTGAGCAAGCCCTGCCGGAGTTCCACGAAATCGACGTCGAGCATCATCACGACGAAGAGGAACAGCACGGCGACGGCGCCGACATAGACGACGACCAGGATCATCGCCAGGAACTCCGCCCCCAGCAGCACGAAGAGGCCGGCGGCATTGAAGAAGCACAGAATGAGGAAGAGCACCGAATGAACCGGGTTCCTCGCCGAGATGACCATGACCGCGGAAGCGACCGCGATGGCCGAGAAGAGATAGAAGAACAGAGCGGCGGCCATTACGGGATCCTTCAGCGGTAGGGCGCGTCGATCGCGATGTTTCGCGCGATTTCGCGTTCCCAGCGGTCACCGTTGGCGAGCAGCTTCTCCTTGTCGTAGAGCAGCTCTTCGCGGGTTTCGGTGGCGAATTCGAAATTGGGGCCCATGACGATGGCATCGACCGGGCAGGCTTCCTGGCAGAAGCCGCAATAGATGCACTTCACCATGTCGATGTCGTAGCGCGTGGTCCGCCTGGTGCCGTCGTTGCGGCGGGGGCCGGCCTCGATGGTGATGGCGAGCGCGGGGCACACGGCCTCGCACAGCTTGCAGGCGATGCAGCGCTCTTCACCGCTCGGATAGCGGCGCAGCGCGTGCTCGCCGCGGAAGCGGGGCGACACAGGGCCCTTTTCGTTGGGATAGTTGATCGTCGCCTTGGGCGCGAAGAAGTAGCGCATCGACAGCACGGCGGCGTCGATAAACTCCTTCAGGAACAGCGAGCGGGCGGCTTGTGCGAGTTTCATGCGTGTTTCACCCGAACAGTTTCATCCGGCCACCGGGCACGAAGCCTGAGGACCGGCATGAGAATGAGGCTCCGGAACTTGAGATGCCGGTGAAGACGGGAGACCGGATGATGCCGCCGGTCATGGCGCCCACCCGAAGCCGACGAGCACGGCGGCGGTCAGCACCACGTAGAAGATCGAGATCGGCAGGAACACCTTCCAGCCCAGGCGCATCAGCTGGTCATAGCGGTAGCGCGGCACGAAGGCCTTGACCAGCGCGAACATGAAGAACACCAGCGCCACCTTGAGGAAGAACCAGATGAAGCCGGGCACCCAGTTCAGCGGCGGCAGGTCGAGGGGCGGCAGCCAGCCGCCGAGGAACAGGATGACGGTCATCGCGCACATCAGCGTGATCGCCACATATTCGCCGAGCATGAAGAGAAGGTAGGGCGTGGAGGAATATTCCACCATGAAGCCCGCCACGAGTTCCGATTCCGCCTCGACGAGGTCGAAGGGCGGGCGGTTCGTCTCCGCCAATGCGGACACGAAGAAGATGATGAACATCGGAAACAGCGGAATGAAATACCAGTCGAGGAAGGACCCCGGCAGGCCCAGCATGGTGCCCAGCCCCGTGTGCTGCGAGCGCACGATCTCGGTGAGGTTCAAGGAGCCCGCGCACAGCAGCACGGTGACGATGACGAAGCCGATCGAGACTTCATAGGACACCATCTGGGCGGCGGAGCGCAGCGCCGAGAGGAAGGGATATTTCGAGTTCGACGCCCAGCCGCCCATGATGACGCCATAAACCCCAAGCGACGAGAGCGCGAAGAGATAGAGGATGCCGACATTGATGTCGGAAATCACCCACTTGCCTTCGGCGAGGCCGAAGAAGGAGCCTTCGGAGACCGGCACCACCGCCCAGGCGGCGAGCGCCAGCGTGGCGGTGACGAGGGGTGCAATCACGAAGACGCCCTTGTTGGCGCCGTCCGGAATCACCACTTCCTTCAGCGCGAATTTGATCAGGTCGGCGAAGGACTGGAACAGGCCCCAGGGGCCAACGACGTTGGGGCCGCGGCGCATCTGCACGGCGGCCCAGATCTTGCGGTCGGCCCACAACAGATAGGCGACGATCAGAAGCAAGCCCGCCATGAAGCCGAAGCTCACGACGGCGAAGAACAGCAGGGTGAGAAGAGCCTCGATCATGATTTACTCGGCGGCCTCGAGCTTCCGCACGTTCTTCAGGGCCGAGCATTCGGCCATGATGCGGGACGCGCGGGCAATCGGGTTGGTGATGTAGAAGTCGGTGATGGGCGAGCGGAACGCCTCGCCCGACATCGCGCCTTCAGTCCTGCCGAGATCGGCGAGCTCGCTGGTGGGCGCGGGCGTACGCTGGTCGATGCGCATCAGCTGCGGGGCGATCTTGTACATGGCGGCGCGCAGCTCATCGAGGTTGTTCCAGGGCAGCGCAAGCCCAAGCGCCTCGGACAGGGCGCGGTAGATCGCCCAGTCCTCGCGGGCCTCGCCCGGCGGGAAGGAGGCGCGCCCGGTCAGCTGCGGCCGGCCCTCGGTATTCACATAGGTCGCCTGCTTCTCGACATAGGCCGCGCCCGGCAGGATCACGTCGGCGCGGTGCGCGCCGGCATCGCCATGGGTTCCGACATAAACGACGAAGGTTGAGCCCAGCGCCTGGGTGTCGATCTCATCCGCGCCGATGAGGAAGAGGATGTCGAGTTCGCCCTGCTTCGCGGACTCCAGCATCCCGCGCGTGGTCTTGCCGCCATCCTTGGAGGGCAGCGCACAGACGTCCAGCGCGCCCACGCGGCCCGCCGCGGTGTGCAGCACGTTGAAGCCGTTCCAGCCATCCGTGATGGCGCCGAGCTTATCGGCGGCCCTATAGGCGGCGGCGAGCACCTGGGCGCCGTCACGGCGCGCGATGGCGCCCTGCCCCACGATCACCATCGGTTTGCCGCCGGCCTTGACCTCGGAGCCAAGGAACTTGCTCAGCGTCTCCGGCCCGGCGCCAAGCCAGTCATAGCCATAGGTGAGATCGGCCTTCTCGCCGATCAGCGAAACAGGGCAGCCGCCGCGCGCCACGCGCCTGCGGATGCGGGCATTCAGCACCGGCGCCTCAAGGCGCGGATTGGCGCCGATGAGGAGGATCCGGTCCGCCTCATCGATGCCGGCGATGCCGCTGTTGAAGAGATAGCCGGCGCGGCCGCCCCTCTCGCCCAGCGGCGTGCCGTCCTGGCGGCAGTCGATGTTCTTGATGCCGAACTGGTCCGCCATCTGGCGCAGCGAAAACGCCTCCTCGGCAGAGACGAGATCGCCGAGGATGATGCCGATGCGCTCCGGGTTCACCCCGTTCATGCGCTGTGCGATGCGCTGGAAGACTTCAGCCCAGGAGGCCGGCCGCAGCTTGCCGAATTCGCGCACATAAGGACGGTCGAGGCGCTGCGCCTTGAGGCCGTCCCACACGAAGCGCGTCTTGTCGGAGATCCACTCCTCGTTCACGTCCTCATGGGTGCGCGGCAGGATGCGCATCACCTCGCGGCCGCGCGCATCGACACGGATGTTGGAGCCCACCGCATCCATCACGTCGATGGTCTCGGTCTTGCGCAGTTCCCACGGCCTCGCCTTGAACTCATAGGGGAGCGACGTCAGCGCGCCCACCGGGCAGAGGTCGATGATGTTGCCCTGGAGCTCGGAGGAGATCGCCTTGTTGAGATAGGTGGTGATCTCCATGTCCTCGCCGCGGCCGGTGGCGCCCATCTCCTCGATGCCGGCCACCTCGGTGGTGAAGCGGACGCAGCGCGTGCACTGGATGCAGCGGTTCATCGACGTCTTGACCAGCGGGCCCAGATATTTGTTCTCGACGGCGCGCTTGTTCTCGTGGAAGCGGTTCTTGTCGATGCCATAGGCCATGGCCTGGTCCTGCAGGTCGCACTCCCCGCCCTGGTCGCAGATCGGGCAATCGAGCGGGTGGTTGATGAGCAGGAATTCCATCACGCCTTCGCGCGCCTTCTTCACCATCGCGGTTTTGGTGAAGACCTCCGGCGGCTCGCCATTGGGGCCGGGGCGCAGGTCATTGACCGACATGGCGCAGGATGCCTGCGGCTTGGGCGGCCCGCCCTTCACCTCAACAAGGCACATACGGCAGTTTCCGGCGATCGACAGGCGCTCGTGGTAGCAGAAGCGCGGCACCTCCGCGCCCGCCAGTTCGCAGGCCTGCAGCAGGGTGAGGCCGTTCTCGACCTCGATCTCGGTGCCGTCGATCTTGATTTTTGGCATCTTGCTTATTCCTCACGCACAGCGGAGCGCCCGCATGCGGTGTTCATCCATCACTTCTTTCCAGCCGAAGGCCTCCTGCGTGGCGCCTTCTGCCTCATATTTCAGAAGACGCGCATAGGCCTCATCAAGCGTCGGGCGGCGCCCTTCGGGAACCCACCACAACACCATGTGCGGCTTCTCCATCAAGTCGAACCACGCGGCCTTCTTGCGGTAGAACTGCACATGCACGGTCTTGAACACATAGTCTTCGAGCGACTTCGCATCGGTCCAGACAGACAGGTTCACGGCCATGTCGTCGCCAATGCGGAAATCGGTGGCGTTGTTGTTGTCGCCCTTGAGACGCCACACGAAGCCAGGCGAACGCTCGGCAATCGCGTTGACGCGATCGAGATTGTCCATGAACCCGGCCATGCGCGGGTCATGGGTCGGGTACTTGAACTTGCCGATGTTGAGTTCAGCGAGGTGCATCACTTATTCCGCCGCAATCTTGGCGACAGCGCCGTCAGGATCGGGGTTCGCCGCATACTGGTCGATGCGCTCTTCGATCACGTGGCGGAAATGCGCAATCAGTCCCTGGATCGGCCAGGCCGCCGCATCGCCCAGCGCGCAGATGGTGTGGCCTTCGATCTGCCTGGTCACATCCAGCAGCATGTCGATCTCGCGCTTCTCCGCGCGGCCCTCTGCCATGCGGGTCATGACGCGCCACATCCAGCCCGTGCCCTCGCGGCAGGGCGTGCACTGGCCGCAGGACTCGTGCTTGTAGAAATAGGCAAGCCGCGCGATGGCCTTGATGAGGTCGGTGGACTTGTCCATCACGATCACCGCCGCGGTGCCGAGGCCGGAGCGCAGCTTCGAGAGCGAGTCGAAGTCCATCGGCGTGTCGATGATGAGGTCTGCCGGCACCATGCGCACGGAAGAGCCGCCGGGGATGACGGCGAGCAGATTGTCAAAGCCGCCGCGCACGCCGCCGGCATGCTTCTCGATCAGCTCACGGAAGGGAATGCCGAGTTCTTCCTCCACCACGCAGGGCTTGTTCACGTGGCCAGAGATGCAGAACAGCTTGGTGCCCGCATTGTTGGGGCGGCCGATGGAGTTGAACCAGGTCGCGCCGCGCCGCATGATGGTGCCGGCGACGGCAATCGACTCGACATTATTCACCGTGGTGGGCGCGCCATAGAGGCCGACATTGGCCGGAAATGGCGGCTTCATGCGCGGCTGGCCCTTCTTGCCCTCGATCGATTCGAGCATGGCCGTCTCTTCGCCGCAGATGTAAGCGCCGGCGCCATGGTGGACGATGATGTCGTAGTCCCAGCCATGGACATTGTTCTTGCCGATGAGGCGCGCCTCATAGGCCTGCTCGACGGCGGCCTGCAGATGCTCGCGCTCGCGGATGAATTCGCCGCGCACATAAATCACCGCCGTGTGGCAGCCCATCGCCGCACCCGCCAGCAGGCTACCCTCGACCAGGAGGTGCGGCTCGTGGCGGAGGATCTCGCGGTCCTTGCAGGTGCCGGGCTCTGACTCGTCCGCATTGACGACAAGGTAATGCGGCCGCTCGCCGATCACCTTCGGCATGAACGACCATTTGAGGCCGGTGGGGAACCCCGCGCCGCCGCGGCCGCGCAGGCCCGAGGCCTTGATCTCGTTGATCATCCAGTCGCGGCCATTGTCGATGAAGCCCTTTGTGCCGCTCCAGCAGCCGCGTTTCTTCGCGCCTTCAAGGCCCCAGTCATGAAAGCCGTAGATATTGGTGAAGATACGGTCCTTGTCAGCGAGCATGTGTGCTCCTCACTTCTTCGCAGCTTCATCCGCCGGAGGCGGCGGAGGCGGTTCAACACGGGTGAATGTGCGGTTGCCTTCATAGAGCATCTGGTCGATGAGCGTCGTCGGCCCGCCCTCAGGCGCTGCGAAGTGACGGCCGATCTGCGGGCCCGCCTTCACCTTGCGGCCGACGGCCAGGTCATCGATCAGCTTTTCGAGCGTGGCCGGCGTCAGGTCTTCGTAGGTGTCCTTGAAGATCTGCACCATGGGCGCATTCACGCAGGCGCCGAGGCATTCGACCTCCTCCCAGGAGAACCGTCCGTCCCCGGACAAATGATGCGGCTCGTGGTGGATGCGGTTCTGGCAGACCTCCTTCAGCGCCTCGGCGCCGCGCAGCATGCAGGGCGTGGTGCCGCACACCTGGATGTGGGCCAACTTGCCCACCGGCTGAAGCTGGAACATGGTGTAGAAGGTCGCGACCTCAAGCACGCGGATATAGGCCATGTCGAGCATAGTCGCGATGTACTCGATCGCCGGCTTCGAAACCCAGTTGCCGTTCTGCTCCTGGGCGCGCCAGAGCAGCGGGATAACGGCGGAGGCCTGCTTGCCCGCGGGGTATTTCGCGATGGTCTGCCTGGCCCAGGCAAGGTTCTCCGCGTTGAAGGCAAAGGCCTGATCCGGCTGTTCCGTATGGAGGCGACGGACGCTCACCGGTCCACCTCACCAAAAACGATGTCCAGAGAGCCGAGCACGGCGGAGACGTCCGCCAGCATGTGGCCGCGGCAGATGTGGTCCATCGCCTGCAGATGCGCGAAGCCGGGGGCGCGCAGCCTGGCGCGGTAAGGCTTGTTGGCGCCGTCCGACACGAGGTAGACGCCGAATTCGCCCTTGGGCGCCTCGACGGCGGCATAGACCTCGCCCGGCGGCGTGTGGAAGCCTTCGGTGTGGAGCTTGAAATGATGGATCAGCGCTTCCATCGAGCGCTTCATCTCGGCGCGCTTCGGCGGCACCACCTTGCCGTCATCCGCCGAGACCGGCCCGGACTTCTCGGCACCCAGCAGCAGGTTGACGCACTGCCTCATGATCTTCACCGACTCGCGCATTTCCCGCATGCGGATCAGATAGCGGTCATAGCAGTCGCCGTTCTTGCCGATGGGAATGTCGAAGTCCATCTCGTCATAGCATTCATAGGGCTGAGCCTTGCGCAGGTCCCAGGCGGCACCCGAGCCACGCACCATGACGCCGGAGAAACCCCACGCGAAGCACTCCTTCAGCGACACGACGCCGATATCGACGTTGCGCTGCTTGAAGATGCGGTTGTCGGTGAGCAGGCCCTCGATGTCATCGAGCACTTTGTTGTGGTGCTCGCAGAAGACGCCGATGTCCTCGACCAGTTCCGGCGGCAGATCCCCATGAACGCCACCGGGGCGGAAATAGGCGGCATGCATGCGCGAACCCGAGGCGCGCTCATAGAACACCATCAGCTTCTCGCGCTCCTCGAAGCCCCACAGCGGCGGGGTGAGCGCGCCCACATCCATTGCCTGGGTGGTGACGTTGAGGAGATGCGAAAGGATGCGGCCGATCTCGGAGAAGAGCACGCGGATGATCTGGCCGCGCCGCGGCGCCGTGAGGCCCAGCAGCTTCTCGATGGCCAGGCACCAGGCATGTTCCTGGTTCATCGGCGCCACATAGTCCAGGCGGTCGAAATAGGGAACGGCCTGCAGATAGGTCTTGTGCTCGATCAGCTTCTCGGTGCCGCGGTGAAGCAGGCCGATATGCGGGTCGACGCGGGTGCAGACTTCACCGTCGAGTTCCAACACCAGACGAAGAACGCCATGCGCAGCCGGGTGCTGCGGCCCGAAGTTGATGGAGAAATTGCGGACGGAAGACGTGTCGGACATCATGTGATCTTCTTCATGTCGTCACCAGGCCAAGCCTTGAAAGCGATGACCCACCATAGAACAATAGAGGCGAGCGGGATGATACCGAGCAAAGAGACCCAAGAAGGAATGCCCGCCCTAGGCAACACGCGCCATAATGGAATGATAATGTGGCCAACCAAACAGCCACCATTAGCCAGTGCCATAGAGACATCGATCCCATCAGTCTACCCCTTCGCCAATCATCTTCCCTGTTCGCTATTCGCCACTCGCTATTCGCTCACTTCGCCTTTTCATCGCCGGGCAGCATGTATTCGCCGCCTTCCCACGGGCTCGAATAATCGAACGCTCGGAATTCCTGCGTGAGTTTGACGGGCTCATAGACCACGCGCTTGGCGAGGTCGTCCCAGCGCACCTCGACATAGCCGGTGAGCGGGAAGTCCTTGCGCAGCGGGTGGCCGGCAAAGCCATAGTCGGTGAGGATGCGGCGCAGGTCCGGGTGGTCGGAGAAGAGCACGCCATAGAGATCGAAGGTCTCGCGCTCATACCAGTTGGCCGCGGGAAAGACGGAGATGACGGAGGGGACAGCCGTATCCTCATCCGTCTCCACCTTCACGCGGATGCGGCGGTTCTTGTGGGGCGAGAGGAGATGATAGACCACGTCAAAGCGCATCCCGCGGCCGGGGTAGTCGACGCCGCAGATGTCGATGAAGCACACGAAGCCGCATTCGGCGTCGTCGCGCAGGAAGCTCAGCACGCTGATGATTTCCGCGGCTTGCGCCCCCACCGTCAGCTCGCCATATTCCACGCCGAAGCCCGTGACCGCGCTTCCAAGCTCCTGCGCGATGCGCGCGCCCAGGTCCTGCAGGGTTCCGGCCATCATCAACGCTCGATCGTTCCGGTGCGGCGGATCTTCTTCTGCAGCTGCAGCACGCCATAGACCAGCGCCTCGGCGGTGGGAGGGCAGCCCGGCACATAGATGTCAACCGGCACGATGCGGTCGCAGCCGCGCACCACGGAATAGGAATAATGATAATAGCCGCCGCCATTGGCGCAGCTGCCCATGGAGATGACGTAGCGCGGTTCCGGCATCTGGTCGTAGACCTTGCGGAGCGCCGGCGCCATCTTGTTGGTCAGCGTGCCGGCGACGATCATCACGTCCGACTGGCGGGGCGAGGCGCGCGGCGCGAAGCCGAAGCGCTCGAGGTCCCAGCGCGGCATCGAGGCCTGCATCATCTCGACAGCGCAGCAGGCCAGCCCGAAGGTCATCCACATCAGCGAGCCGGTGCGGGCCCAGTTGATGAGGTCATCGGATGCGGTGACGAGGAAGCCCTTGTCGGCGAGTTCGGCATTGATGCCGCTGAAGAACTCGCGCTGCCCGGGGGCCGCCTGTTCGATCAATCCCATTCGAGAGCTCCCTTTCGCCACTCATAGATGAAGCCGATGGTGAGGACGGCGAGGAAAATCATCATCGACCAGAAGCCGAAGACGCCAACCTCCTTCAGCGAAATCGCCCAGGGAAACAGGAAGGCCACCTCGAGATCGAAGATGATGAAGAGGATGGACACCAGGTAGAGGCGCCCGTCGAACTTCAGGCGCGCAGCGTCAAAGGCGTTGAAGCCGCACTCATAGGCCGAGAGCTTCTCGGGGTCGGGGTTGCGGATGGCGATCAGAATCGGCGTGATCAGCAGGATCAGGGAAAAGCCGAGTGCCACCCCCAGGAAGATGACCAGCGGCAGATATTCTCTCAACAGTTCTGGCATGTTGCTCTCGCCTCCCGATCCGCCGGAGCGGCGGACAAGACCCCGCCGCTTGGTAGCGCACCGCCCCCGCTCCCGCAAGTTTTTCGGCACAGATGTCAAAGCTTGATGACAAATGTGACAGGGTGACGCGCACAGGGCGCGGTTTCGCCCTCAGCTGCGGTTTCGGGATCACGGGCAGACCGACATGTCCACCAGGTGGAAGATGCCCGGAAGATCAACCGGCGGCGCCTGCGCGAGAACGAAAAATGATCGAAAAGTTGGACACGTCGGCTGGGAAAGTTGGAAATTCGAACCGCGGTATTAACCAACCCGTTGAAGTAGTTGGCGCGAGTGACGGGGCTCGAACCCGCGACCTTCGGCGTGACAGGCCGACGCTCTAACCAACTGAGCTACACCCGCAATTCGGTGAACGGTCTGATAGGGGAACCCCCTTGGCCTGTCAAGCGAGCCTTCAACGTTTCCTCGCGGTGACCTCGATCTCGATTTTCATGCGCGGATCGATAAGGCCGGCGACGATCGCGGTGCATGCAGGCCGGACATCGCCGAGATATTTCCGGAACACCGGCCAGCACGGCGCGAAGTCCTCCGCCTTCGGGAAGATATAGGTTGCGCGCACCACGTCGGCGAGGCTGAAGCCCGCCTTTTCGAGCGCCGCCCTGATGTTGCGGAAGGTCTGGTCGGCCTGTTCGGCGACATCTTCAGAAATGGTCATCGTGTCATAGTCGAAACCCGTGGTGCCGGAGACCCACATCCAGTCGCCGTCGACGATGGCGCGGGAATAGCCGATCTCGGCCTCGAACTTCGATCCGGATGAAATCTGGCGGCGGGTCATGGAATGTCCTTCCTGGCGCATGTTCCGTTCAGGCGGAATCGCCTGGACGGACCATACGCCAGATCAAAAGCTTGAGCATGATCTTGTCGCAAAAGCGGCTTCCACTTTTGCGGATCTTGCTCTGGTTCCGGGGGCGAGGCTGCCGCCCCGGCCGGGCTTGCGTGCCCGTTTATGGGCCGCGCTGTCCCGCCTCGCATGGCAGCCATGCCCTCTTCCACGGTCCGCTCCGCCTCGGACGCCGCGGCCGGACAGGAGCGCCCACCGATCGCAGTTTCGCGGCTCAAGCCCACCCTGTCCCACGGGCGAAACACCGTCAGGACACGGACATTTCATGCGCCACCTGCACCGGACAGATTGATGTGCCGTCGACAGCGGGCGGCGGACCGTCACTCAAACAGGCTCGACACGCTCTCCTCGCGGTTGGTGCGGCCGATGGCCTCGCCGATCAGCGAGGCGACTGGCATGGTGCGGATGTTGCGGGCAACCTTCACGGCCTCGGTTGGCTGGATCGAGTCGGTGATCACCAGCTCCTTCAGCTTCGAGTTGGTGATGCGCGAGACCGCGCCACCTGACAGCACGCCGTGGGTGATATAGGCGGTCACGTCCTTCGCGCCCTGGGTCAGCAGCGCCTCGGCCGCGTTGACCAGCGTGCCCCCTGAATCGACGATGTCGTCGATCAGGATGCAGGACTTGGCCTTCACGTCGCCGATGATGTTCATAACCTCCGATTCGCCCGCTCGCTCGCGGCGTTTGTCGACGATGGCCAGGGGCGTGTCGAGGCGCTTGGCCAGCGCCCGGGCGCGCACCACGCCGCCCACGTCCGGCGAGACGACGACGGTGTTATGCACATCAAGATGGCTCTTGATGTCGCGCACCATGACCGGACCGGCGAAGAGATTGTCGGTCGGAATGTCGAAGAAGCCCTGAATCTGATTGGCGTGGAGGTCCATGGTCAGCACGCGGTCCGCCCCCGCGCGGGTGATGAGGTTGGCCACCAGCTTGGCGGAGATGGGCGTGCGCGAGCCGGTCTTGCGGTCCTGCCGGGCATAACCGAAATAGGGGATCACCGCGGTGACGCGCCTGGCGGAGGCCCGCTTCAGCGCGTCGATGATGATCAAGAGTTCCATCAGGTGGTCATTGGCGGGAAACGAGGTCGACTGCACCACGAACATGTCCTGGCCGCGGACATTCTCCTGAATCTCGACGAAGACTTCCATGTCGTTGAAGCGCTTCACCACCGCCTGGGTGATCGGCGTGCCCAAATAGGAGCAAATACCCTCGGCAAGCGGCCGGTTGCTGTTGCCTGCCACGATCTTCATCATGCCCCAAATTCCTTGATCCGCCCCGGGTGCGGGGGTCTATAACAACCGTATGACGCAATGCAAAGGGGCATTTCGCTCATGCAGCCATAGCGCCCGCTTATGGGAAAACCGCACGTCAGCGATAGCGCTTGACCACGTCGAAAATGCCGGTCGCGGCGGCCTCGGCCACCGCCGTGGCGGCCCCGCCCCAGCCGCCGTCAAGCGAGCCTGCCGGAACGTCATTGGCCTGCTTCACATCGCCCAGCACCTCGCCCGCGGGCGATTTCACCAGCCAGCGCAACGCCACCGGCTGGGTGTCGCCGTTCTTCGCTGCGAGCTTCACATGGCCCTCGATGGTCAGCGCATCGGGCTGCGGCTTGCTGACCACCGGCCAGCCCGCCTCGGAAAGGGCCTTGCGCATGGCGGTGGTCAGTTCCGCGTCACCGCCACCGGGCGAGCCCCTGACCGGCACAACCGCCACGGCGCGGATCGCCTGCTGGCCGGGCTTCGCCGAGGCGGGCGCCGCCGCCGCTTGCCTGACGGGCTTTACCCCCGGGGTCTTTGCCGGTTGGGCCGCGGCGAGCGCCGTCTCACCCGTATCGCCGGTGACGGGCGGCTCCGCCGCGCGCCCGTCATCCGAGACGGTGACCTTCGGCATCAGCGCCTCGCCCGGGATGGGCGACATGCCGGCCTCCTGGGGCGTGATGTCCTCGTGTTCCACCACCTGGTCGGCGGTGGCGAATTGGGCGGCGCCGATCTCGGCCAGCCCGGGGCCATGCACGGTCTCGAAGTCGATCTGGCGGCCCGCCGCGGGGCCGGCCCTGGCAAACAGCTCCGGCGGCGGCGACGTCAGGCTGGCGAGCCGCGCGGCATAGCCCATGGAAGACAGCCGCTGCGCCATCAGGCCAGCCGTGCGCCGCGCCACGCGGTCGAGCACGTCAGGCGTGACCGCGCCCCAGGGGTCGGGGCCGGAATAGACGCCCGCATTGTCTTCGCCGGTCAGCGTGTCGATCAGCACGCCGTCGGCATCGCGGAACTGCCACTCATAAACAACGCGCACGCCCGCATTGCCGGGAATGGCGCGGATCGATCCCCCGAGGCTGAACGCGCCAGGCCCGAGATTGCCCTCGACGAAGCCGATGTCATGCTGGCCACCGGCCGCTGAAAGCGATTGCTTGAACGACGAGAGCATATCCGGCGGAATGCCGGCGATCTGCTGGAGGGCGACGGGCGGCACGGTCTTGCCCTTGGGGTTGCCCTTGGCCGAGGGACCGGAATCGGTGAGGATCGAACCCGCCGAACAGGCGGTGAGCAGCAGGGCAAACACAGCCAGCAGCGCCGTGGCCAGAAAGCCCCGGCGCCCTTCCGCCCCGCGGATCGCACACAATTCGCCCATGACCTGCCGGATTATCATTTTCAGCGGCGCCATTGAAACGGGCTCCGCCCTCTTTTCCCCAGTGATATGGGTGCGGCCGGGCGCCAGCTTGCCGCCGGTTCCGAGACAGCGGCGAGTGTGCCCTTGATGCGGCGGGCGTATCCGGCGCGTCCGACATGCAGTGCCATGGGTCGTTCCTGAAGCATTTTCTGGTCAATTGGTCACCGGTTGACCGTCGAAAATGCGACCAAACAAATAGATGGAGCAGGTTTCGATTCCCCCGGAACCGGAACCTGCCTCAGGTGAGCGCGATGGCCGAGATCAGGCGGCCATAATCCTTTTCGCTGCGGTGCGTGGCGCGCCGGTAGCTGAAGAAGCGCCGCTCGTCACTGAAGGTGCAGAGCGACAGATTGACGACGGCGCCCACACCTTCCGCGCGCAGGCGACCGGCGAGGTAGCCGGGAAGATCGAACATGAAATGCCCCGCGCGCGGCGACGGCGTGAAGTAGCGCGCATTGCCAGGGTCAGTTTCAGTAAAATGGCCCGGAAATTCGGGACCGACTTCATAGGCCGCCTTCGAAATCGTCGGGCCGATGACGGCGGTGACATTGGCGCGGTCCGCGCCCTGCTCTTCCATGGCCGCGAGAGTCCTGGTCGTGACGCCGGTGAGCGCGCCCTTCCAGCCCGCATGCGCCGCACCGATGACCTTGGCCTTCGGATCGGCGAGGAGCACGGGGCCGCAGTCGGCGGTGAGCACGCCAAGGCCCACGCCGCGCGTCTTCGTCACCAGCGCATCGGCGCGCGGGCGCTGCCCGCCGTCCCATGGACCAGACACGACGACGGCATCGGGGCTGTGGATTTGCCAGGCGGAGAGCAGACTATCGGGCGCAAGCCCAAGCCTTTCCGCCACCACGGCGCGGTTCTTGGCCACCACCTCCTTGTCGTCGCCCGAGCCCATGCCGCAATTGAGGGATGAGAACAGGCCGGTCGAATGGCCGCCCTCGCGGGTGAAGAAGCCGTGGGAAATGCCGCCGAGGGCCAGTGCGTCCGATGCGATCATGGATCATCCGAAGGGATAGGGCGCGCTCATGCCCGGCGAGGTGGCGCAGAGCAGCTTGAACAGGTTACCCATTTGCGCCCCGTCCGCAAGCCGCGCCATCTGGCGGGCGAGCGTTGCGCGGGTTTGGTCATCCGCCCGCAGCGCCAGCTGCGCCATGCGCTGCTCAAGGCCCATGGCCATGAGGAAGCCGCGCTGGGTCATGGCGTGATGCGCCACGGCGCCGCCTTCGCGCAGCGCGGCGGCCAGCTTTTCGAAATCGGCATGCGACGTGAGGTCGGCCTCGCCCGGCGCTTCTGTGAGGGGCACGAAGCGGTGCGCGCGCATGGCCTGCAGCGTGTCGCCCGGCGCGGTGCGGAGATGGCCATAGTCGATGAGGAGTGCGGCACCCGGATGTGCGGCGAGCCGCCCGCCGATGTGCCGCGCGATCTCGTCCCGCGCGGGGGCGAATTCCATCACGTCGCCGTCCTTGCCCATCGAGCCCGGCACGATTCCGCCCAGACCCATCGAGAGCCCGCCATCGGTGAGGCCGATCACCCGCTCGCGCCACGCACCCCCGCGGCGCTCGAACTGGCGGATGGGGATCGCGTCGAAGAACTCGTTGGCGATGAGGATCATCGGGCTGTCAGGAACGTCCCCGAGGCGGTCGTGCCAGGTGGCGGCCTCGCCCACTGCGCCGTGCTGCTTCGCGCGGAGCACGGGGCTGGTCTCGACGAGGTGGACGCTGGCCGCGGCAGCGAAGCGGGGCGCGGCCTTGCGCACCGTGCGCAGCACATCGGCCATCAGTGTGCCGCGGCCCGGGCCGAGTTCCACGAGGTTGATTGCCTCCGGTTGGCCCATGGCGCCCCAGGCCCCCACCGCCCAGACGCCGATCAGCTCGCCGAAAACCTGGCTGACCTCGGGGGCGGTGATGAAATCGCCCCGGTCGCCCAGCGGGTCACGGGTCATGTAATAGCCATAGCGGGGGTGGCCCAGGCAGAGGGCCATGTAGCGGTCGATCCTGAGCGGACCCTCGGCGCCGATCAGGCCGGTGAGGAAAGTCTCAAGCGGGGTCATGCCGGGACCTGAGGAGAAGCCAGATGCCCACCGCGCAGAGCGGCAGCGACAGGATCATGCCCATGGTGAGGAAGCCGCCGAAATAGCCGAGGAAGTGATCAGGCTCCCGGAAGCACTCGGCGAAGATGCGCGACAGGCCATAGACCAGCGCGAAAATGCCCGACGCCCGCCCCGGATGCTGAAGCGCGCCGTAACGGTGGGTGGCGGTCCGCACGGCGAGGAACAGGACGAGGCCCTCGAGCGCGGCTTCGTACAACTGGCTGGGGTGGCGCGGAACCTGCAGCTCGTCATGCGGGAAGACGACGCTCCAGGGCAGGTCCGCAGGCCGGCCCCAGAGCTCGCCGTTGATGAAATTGGCCAGCCTCCCCAGCCCGAGGCCCACCGGCACCGAGGCAGCGCCGAGGTCCAGCATCCGGTCAAGGCTGCAGCCGATCGAACGCCCATAGAGCATGCAGGCCACCACGACGCCGAGAAAACCGCCATGGAAGGACATGCCGCCATCCCACATCTTCACGATTTCAAGCGGGTGTGCGGCATAGAACAGGGGCTTGTAGAACAGCACGTAGCCGAGCCGGCCCCCCAGCACCACGCCGAGGATGGACCAGATGAAGAAATCATCGACCTGCCGGACCGTCATGGAAGGCCTCTGAGCGCCCCAGAGCCTGGAGTTCGTGACCAGCCGCTTCATGTACCAGGACGCGAAGACCAGCCCGGCGATATAGGCCATCGCATACCAGCGCACCGCGAAGGGGCCGAACTGGACGATGACCGGATCGACATGAGGGTAGGCGAGGACGGCGAAAAGGCCTGGGATACTCATGGCGGCGGACACTGGGGTCTGGCCCCTGCCCCGTCAAGGCGGCGGGGGGCGCGGCAAGGCCGCATCTTGAACTCGGTGGCCAGAACCCATAGCTAACACGTCAGGGGAGGAATACCGCCATGACCACCACGCAGACCCGCTTCTTCGACGAACTGGCCAAGCTGATGACGAATGCCGCCGGAGCTGCCCAGGGCCTGCGCCGCGAGGTGGACACCCTCGTCCAGTCCCAGATGGAGCGCTTGCTCAACAACATGGAACTGGTGAAGCGCGAGGAATTCGAGGCCGTGAAGGCCATGGCCGCAAAGGCCCGCGAGGAGAACGAGGCGCTTCATGCCCGGATCGCGGCGCTGGAAGCCAGGTTCGGCGCCGGCGGGGCCGACGGTTCACGGGCCGACTGAGCCGCCGCCCGGGCACTTCCCGTCATCGACGGGCGGCGCAATCGTTTCTGCGGGCGCTGCGGAAAAAAATCATTCCCCTGTGGAGGAATCACCTCCGCCCTCCGGTCGGCTGTTGATGCGACTCGATGTGTTGGGCAGTTTCCGCTCCGTGGCCCGGCGGATGATTCGTCAGCCAGCGGAGGAACGACGATGGCCCTCGAGGCCCTTGAACGCGACGCGGAGCCGGGCAATCCGCTCGACCGGGTGGAACGCATCGCCGAGGCCCATGAGTGGGCCTTCTCGCGCACCGACGCCCGTGAGGTGACGATGGACGTGTCCGGCGGCTGGAGCGGCATGTCGATCTCGCTCAGCTGGCGCGACGAGTTCGAGATCCTGCATGTGGCGGCGAGCCTCGAGGCGAAAGTGCCGCCGGGCCGCCGCGACGAGGTCGCGAAGCTTCTGGCGCGCATCAACGAGCAGCTCCTCGTCGGCCATTTCGACCTGTGGCATGCGGACGGCAGCCTGATCTTCCGCAACAGCCTTCTCCTCTCCGGCAATGCCGAGGCCAATGACGCGCAGTGCGAGGCGCTCATCCGTCTTGCCGTCGAAACCTGCGAGCGCTATTTTCCCGCCGTGCATTTCGTCGTGTGGGCCGGCCAGCCGGCCGGCCACGCGCTGGAGGCCGCAATGATCGATACATGGGGTGAGGCCTGATGGTGACGCTCGCCGGAACGCTGGTGCTGGTGGGGGCGGGCAAGATGGGCGGCGCGATGCTGGAAGGCTGGCTTGCCGGCGGGGCGGACCCTGCGAGGATCGTGGCGCTGGACCCCGCGCCGCCGCCGGAGACGAAGCAGCTGATCGGGCGCCATGGCATCCGTCTCAACCCCGATGTCGCGGCGATCCCGGACGCCGAGGTGGTGGTGATTGCGGTGAAACCGCAGCTGATGGAGGAGGTTCTTCTCAGCATCTCCCCGCTCAAGGCCTCGAAGCCGCTGGTGCTGACGGTGGCGGCGGGCAAGACCATCGCATCCTATGAGCGGCACTTCGGCGCGGACGCCGCGGTGATCCGCACCATTCCCAACACGCCCGCCGCGGTGGGCCGCGGCATCACCGCCATGGCGTCCAACGCCAATGTGACTCCCGGCCAGCTGGCCCTGGCGCGCAGGCTGCTGGAGGCGGTGGGCGAGGTTGTGACCGTCGAGAACGAGGCGATGATCGATGCGGTGACGGCGGTTTCGGGTTCGGGGCCGGCCTATGTATTTTACCTCACCGAATGCCTCGCCGCGGCGGGCGAGAAGATCGGGCTGCCGAAGGAGCTGGCCGCGCAGCTGGCCCGCGCCACCGTGGCGGGTTCGGGCGAGCTGATGCGCCAGTCCGGCACGGACGCAGCCGTGCTGCGCCAGAACGTGACCTCGCCCAGGGGCACCACCCATGAGGCCCTCCAGGTGCTGATGGCGGAGGACACCGGCATGAAGCCGCTGTTCGAAAAGGCCGTGGCCGCCGCCCTTCGCCGCTCGCGCGAACTGGCCAGCTGAGAGCAGCGATGACGGCCAGTTTCGATGATTTCCTGAAGATCGATGTGCGGGTCGGCACCATCATCGGGGTCGAGCCCTTCCCCGAGGCACGCAAGCCCGCCTTCAAGCTGAAGATCGATTTCGGGCCGGAGATCGGGGTGAGGAAATCCTCCGCCCAGGTGACGAAATACTATACGCCGGAGACGCTGATGGGCCGCCAGGTCGCGGCGGTGGTCAACTTCCCGCCGCGCCAGATCGGCAAATTCATGTCGGAAGTGCTGACCCTGGGCTTTCCCGACGGCGAGGGCGACGTGGTGCTGGCAGCGGTGGAACGGGCGGTGCCGAACGGCGGAAGGCTGTATTAGGGCTGGCCGTGCGCACCCGGGCCTGCGGCATCCTGGTTCATGAGGGCAAGGTTCTCCTGCAGCGCAAAGTTCACGAGACGATTTGGGCGCTGCCCGGCGGACGGGTGGAAGATGCAGAAACCGTCGAGGCCGCGCTCGCCCACGAGTTTATGGAAGAACTTGGTTGGGACGTGCAGGTGGGCCGCAGGCTTTGTGCATTCGAGAATACCTTCGAACATGACGGCTCGCTGATCGCGCAGCTTGAGCACTGTTTTCAGATTGTGTTCGACAATCCGCCCGAGGCTATTGTGCCGCACGACGCGACGCTGACATTTTGCTGGGCTGCGTGTCAGGAGCTTGAACGACTGGATGTGCGGCCCAAGGCGATCAAGGACGCGCTCATCAACACCATACTCCCCCAGCACCGTCATCCCGGCGAAGGCCGGGATCCAGCTTCTGGCAGTGGCGTGCGGGGTAAGCTGGGCCCCGGCTTCCGCCGGGGTGACGGCAATGAGGGGCGCAGCTGGATAGAAATCCATTTTTGGAATTTAGTCCTTGACAGCGCGCGCTCGGTGTGGTAGGAAGGCGCATACTCCGAAAATCCGTTCAGGGAAGTCATCGCGGCGCAGGCCGGGGTGATGGAATTGGCATTGGGGTGTGCGGCGGTCAGTAGGGAGGTGTGATGTTCGCTACGGTGTGGCGCATGGTGGTGGCGCTCTTTGCCCTGGTTGCTGTCATTGCTGGGAAGCCACCGACAGCAGCACTCGCTCGCGGTTCATCATCGCCGGGCTTGTCTCGGCGATCCTTTTGGGGGTGGCGGAAAAGGATGCCCGGGATGAACCCGGGCATGATGGAATTCAAGGAGCGGGGCGTTGCCGTCTCAGCCCATCCCGAACATCTTTTTCCAGCCGTTGATGGCCTGCATCCACGGGTTTCCGGCGGCGGGGCCCTGGCCCCAGATGTCCATGGGGGGCTTCATGCCGAAGATCTTCTCGTAGCTCTCGAGCGTTGCCTTCCAGGCATCGGCCATGGAGGCGAACTCCCTGACGCCCGCACCCTGGACCCCCGGGGGCTCGGCGATCATCTGGCCCAGCTTTTCCCAGTAGTTCTGGGCGTTCTGGAGATGAAGCATCCAGGCGTCGTTGACGGGGCCGGGCGGGATCACCTGGTGGCCGGCGCGCATGGCGAGGAACAGGAACTTGCGGTATTCCTCGATGGCTCGCTGGGCCATTTCGGCGTTCTGGCCCATCTGCCTCCGCATCACGTCCATAAGCGGCGCGAAGGCCTGCAGGCCTTCGGAATTCATCAGGTTGAGCCTGAGCCAGAGCGGGTCGAGGCGGAAATCCATCATGCGTCCCCTATACAGGAATTTGCACCACGGCGCGAAGCCCGCCTTTCGGACTGTCGCCCAGGTGCAGTTCGCCGCCATGGGCGCGGGCAATGTCGAGCGCGATCGCAAGACCGAGGCCGGTTCCCGTTTCGTCGAGATTGCGGGCATTGTCGAGGCGAACGAAGGGCCGGAAGGCATCCGCCCGCTTGTCCGGCGGGATGCCCGGACCATCGTCATCGACCAGCAGCGTCAGCATGTGATTGGCCACCGTGGCCGTCACCCTCACGGTTTTGGCATAGCGCACGGCATTGCCAATGAGATTTGCCAGGAGCCGGCCGAAGGCGTTGGGCTTGACGCGCACCATCTGGCCCCGCGGCACGTCGATCTCGCAAGTTCCATTGCGGCAGGCGCGCGCGGCATTCTGGACGAGGCCCGCAAGATCGACCTCCCGCGGGCTTTCCCCGGCGTCGCCCCTGACGAAGGCAATATAGGCCTCGAGCATGCGCTGCATCTCGTCCACGTCTTCCTTCAGGGGCTGCACCCTGGGGCCATCGCCCAGCACCGCGAGCTCCAGCTTGAAGCGGGTGAGGATGGTGCGCAGGTCATGCGACACGCCGGCCAGCATGGCGGTGCGCTGCTCCACCTGCCTTGCGATACGGTCCCGCATGTCGAGGAAGGCCTCGCCCGCCGCCTTCACCTCGCGCGCGCCGCGCGGGCGGAAGACGCCAAGATCGCGCCCCGTGCCGAAGCTCTGCGCCGCACGGGCGAGATCGGTGATGGGGCGGATCTGATTGCGCAGGAAGACGATGGCGATGCCGAGCAGCAAGACCGAGGACAGCAGCATAAGGACAAGCAGGAAACCCGTGGAGGTGGCGAAGGTGCGCTCGCCCCTGGTGCGGAAGTCAAAGATGACGCCGGGCGCGGCCAGCACCTTCACCCCGACAAAATCCGGCTGCTGGCTGATGTCGAGCCAGAAGGGGCGGTTCATCTGCACCGTGAGTTCGCGCGTGAGGCGTGTGTCGGCGCGCGAGAAGAAGGGCGTGGGCAGCGGCTCCGGCAACTCGCCGCGCGTGATGGTGAGCCCGAGACCCAGGGTGTTGTTGGCGAGATTCTCGATCCTGTCCTCGGCCGCCGCGCTCCTGTCCGAGTCGTGGTAGAGCTGCACCAGCATGGCCACGTCGCGCGCATAGCTCCGCGCCAGAAGGCGCGTCACGTTCTCGAAATGCCGCTCGAGAATGAGGCCGGTCATGATGGTCTGCAGCAGCACCACGGGCGCCACAAGAATGATGAGGGCGCGCGGGAACAGACCCTCGGGCATGTGGCGCTCGAGGAAGGTGTTGAAGCGGCTGTAGAACCAGTTCCCTGCCATGGCGCTCAGCCGGTGTGCAGCACATAGCCCGCGCCGCGCACCGTCTGGAGATAGACGGGGTTCGAGGGATCGTCCTCGATTTTCTGGCGCAGCCGGTTGATCTGCACGTCAACGCTGCGCGCGCCCTCCTCCGAGCCTTCGGGGGCGAGGTCGCCGCGCGTCACCGTGGTGCTGGCGTTGGCGGCGAGGATGCGCAGGAACTCCCGCTCGCGCGTGGTGAGGCGGATGAGCCCGGCGCCGCGGCGCAATTCGCCGCGCTGGATATGAAAGGTGAAGGGACCGAAAACCACCTCCGGCCGGCCGCGGGCGGGCTGCTCCTGCCGCTTCAGCAGGCCGCGGATGCGCAGCAGGAGCTCGCGCGGCTCGAAGGGCTTGGCAAGATAGTCGTCGCTGCCCGTCTCGAGCCCCGCGATGCGGTCCGGAGTTTCGGCCAGCGCCGAGAGCATCAGCACGGGAACGGAACTTCCCTCCGCGCGCAGCCAGCCGGTGAAGGACAGGCCGGTCTCGCCCGGCATCATGATGTCGAGCACCACAAGGTCGAAGGCCACGATGCGCATGTGCCCGCGCGCCTCCGCCGCGCTGGCCGCCACGGAAATGCGGAAGCCGTTGTCCATGAGATAGGCCTGGAGCAGGTTGCGGATGCGGCGGTCGTCATCGACCACCAGAATGTGCGGAATGTCATCCACCATCTTGAGCGTCACCCGGCAGGCCCGCGCGGCCGATCCAGTCGCGCACCGTCTCGCGGTTGGCGGGCGAGACCATGCGGTAGAGCACCGTGCGGTAAAGATGCGCGGCATCGCCCTCCGGCAGCGCCACGGCGCGCCGGATGCGGCCGATCTGCGGGTCCATCAGGCGCTGGCGCAATTCCTCGCCTGCCTCGGTGAGATAAAGCAGGCGCTGGCGGCGGTCGGCCTCGCCTTCCTTCTGGAAGATATAGCCCTTGCCGATCAGCTCCTTCAGCACGCGGCCGAGGCTCTGCTTGGTGATCCGCAGAATATCGAGGAGCCGCTGAACGGTCATGCCCGGGTCGCGCCCGACGAAATGCAGCACCCGGTGGTGAGCCCGGCCGAAGCCGTATGTGCCGAGAATCTCATCCGGATCCGACACGAAATCGCGGTAGGCAAAGAACATCAGCTCGATGAGCGCCACCGTCTCCTGCTCGCTCAGGAGTTGCTCGCCCGTTCCCTGGGCAGAAATTACGTCAGCCATATTGACATATTTACCCCGGATCGCTACGCTTTGCCAGTCGAAAGTTAAGAAAGGGCGCGAAAGGCTGAAAAATCAGCCCCTTGGCGCCCTTCTACCCCGGACAGGAGCGGCTCAGCATGGCAACCATTCCCTTCGACCAGCGCGACGGTTGGATTTGGTTCAATGGCGAAATCGTGCCCTGGAAAGAGGCCAGGGTGCATGTGCTGACCCACGGCCTGCACTACGGCTCCTCCGTGTTCGAGGGCGAGCGCGCCTATGACGGCGCGATCTTCAAATCGGCGGAGCATTCGATCCGCTTCAGGAAATCCGCCGAGATCATGGACTTCGAGATCCCCTATTCGGTCGAGGAACTGAACGCGGCCAAGGACAAGGTGGTGGCGCTCAACGGCGGCGGCGACCAGTACGTCCGCCCCGTGGCCTGGCGCGGCTCCGAGATGATGGCGGTCGCCGCCCAGCACAGCAGGATCCATGTGGCGATCGCCACCTGGGCCTGGCCCTCGATGTTCGATCCCGAAACCAAGATGAAGGGCATCAGGCTCGACATCGCGGACTACCGCCGGCCCGACCCCGCCTGTGCGCCGGTTCATGCCAAGGCGGCGGGCCTTTACATGATCTGCACCATCTCCAAGCACAAGGCGGAGAAGAAGGGCTGTGCCGACGCCATGATGCTGGACTGGCAGGGCCGTGTTGCCGAATGCACCGGCGCCAACATCTTCTTCACCCGCGACGGCGCCATACACACGCCGATCGCCGACTGCTTCCTCAACGGCATCACCCGCCAGACGGTGATCGCTCTCGCCAGGGAACAGGGCCTCGAGGTGATCGAGCGCCGGATCCTGCCGGAAGAACTTCCCAGCTTCAATGAATGCTTCATCGTCGGCTCGGCGGCGGAGGTGACGCCGGTCGCCGAAATCGGCCCCCACAGCTTCAAGCCCGGCAACATCAGCCGCACCATGATGGACAGCTACGCCAATGCGGTGCGGCCGAAGTCAAAGGCCGCCTGAGCCATTCATCGGCGGTTCATCGGCGATCCCTTAGAACAAGAATCGAAGCGGCCCGTTCCATGCCGCTGCCACATTACCGTCGCGGTCAGGCCGCAACGGAACGTCATCTTCGCGAGCAGCACAGGAGGCTAACTTGTTTCATCCGCTTATCTCCGCCGTCCCCTCACGCCTTATCGCCGCAGCCGCCGCGGTGAGCCTGCTGGCGGCCACGGCCCCGGACGCGCGCGCCGACAAGAAAATCAGCAACACGGGCGCGGCCATCGTCGGCGGCATCGCGGGGCTTGCCATCGGCGCCGCCATCGCCGACAGCGCCAACCGCAATCGCAGGGATTATCAGCCGCGCTACCAGCCCTATCCCCCGCCGCCGCCCTATGCTTATGCGCAGCCCTATCCGGTCTATTATCCGCAGCCGGTCTATCGCCCCGCCTATGCCAGGCCCTTCAGCCCGGTGGCCAGCGTGGTCTGCTATCCGGACCGCGGGCTCTGCTTCAATGAATCCAATGGCTCGATCGCCAACAAATGGACGGCCCGCGTCTTCGGGAACTGACCGCACGGACCGATCGCCTGGCGCGGGAGAGGCCTGAGCCCCGCCCCCGCCGGCACTGGCGGCACAGTGCGATGCCCTGATCATCGGCGGCGGTTCCTCCGGAACCGCTGCCGCACGGCGGCTGGAGCATGATCCGCAAAAGTGGAACCGCTTTTGCGACAAGATCATGCTCAAACTGTTGACCCGACGCATGTTCTGTCCAGGCGATTCCGCCTGAACGGAACATGCGCTGGAGCAGAAGACAATCGGCCGCATCATCCTTGTCGAAGCCGGCAAGAGCGACGGGGGCGACCTCTACGCCGCAAACAGGAAGTCGTCCGGGTTGAGGGCCGCCATGCTCACGCCCTGCAAAGTGATACTGCCAAGACCGCCAAAATCGAAGACCGTATCCGCGTTGACCTGGCTCGCCACCGCCATCACCTCGGCATAGCTGTCGCAGGCGCTTCCAAGTGAGAGCTGAAGCACGTCGCCTTCGCCGACGCCGGCCGAGAAGTCCGTGACCACATCGAAGCCGAAATTGCCGTCGAATACGAGGCGGTCGTTGCATGCACGGCAGCAGGGGACGATATTGCCGAGACGATGTTCGCCAAGTGACTGCTTGTTGATAGGCACCACGTGATCCATCACCACATCGCCCTCCTGCCCGCAATAGGCGCAGCATCCACCAAAGGCGTCGATCACCTGCAGCCAATGATTTTGTCCAAAACTCTCCATGCCCAGATTGCTCAAGATGTTCCGCACCAGCGGATTCTGGGCATTGCCGATCGCGTTGCCCTTGAACCGGCTGCGGGCGGCGCGCGGGGCCCTTTCGACTGGCATATCCTCGGCACTTTCAGCACCCGCGACAACCCGGGCTGCGTCGATCATCTCGATCCCGCAGCGCTCCTGATATTGGACAAGACTGGGTCGGCTCTTGCTGATTGGCGGGTCATACCATTGGCTGATGACACGGACGGAAATGCCGCTCACGACGTAAACCTGTGACCAAAAGCGCCGATTTTCCAATGCCGAAATTTCCGCAACCGGCTTACAGAACGGAAAATTCACATCCAGCGTGTCCGTCGAATAGGCGCGATCACACAACCGATAAAACTCTGAATGATCATGCTTTTCGCAGTATTCAAGGATGAACGGGATGTAGTGCCGAACCAGATCGCCAATTCTCATCACTCCACCCCGAACACTTTCATCACCTCGTCGCCGAGGTGATTGATGACCTTCACGGCGATGCGGCCCGAGGCCGGTTTCGCGAAGGGGCGCGAGGTGTCGGAATGGAGGCTGTCCCAGGCTTCCTGATCGATCTCCGCCTTCAGCGTCGTCTTCAGCGCCTTGTAGGGATCGTTCGCGCCGAGGAAATAGGCGTGGCGGACGAAAAAGCTCTCCTCGTTGTAGTCGGTGTCGAGCATCCACAGCGCGATGCCGTCGGTGCCCTCCGAAATCACCTCGCCGGTCTGCGGCTTGAACACATCGACGCCGAACACCTTCACGCGGATGAGGCCGTCGCCCGCATCCTCGATCTTGATGTCGGGCTCGCCGAAGATCACGAACAGATTGCCAGCACCTGTCGCCTTGAGGTCGGCGCCCATGTGCAGGTCGGGGTTCATGCGGGCTTTGAGCACCGGCACGCGGCCGAGCTTGTCGAACTCGGCGGAATGGGCATCATAGTTGAAGGCGCAGGCGATCAACACGTCGAAGCCCGCATCGCCCGCCTCGCGCGCGGCGGCGACAAGATCGGGGCGGGACACGGTCCCGAATTCCGGGCCGATGAAGATGCCCGCGCGCTTCATTTTTGCGCTCGCGGCAATCGGCTGCGCCGACGCCTCCGCGGGGGCGGCCTGACCGGCCGGCGGGCGGTCGCCCTTGCCGCCTGCGGCGGGAGTCTCGCCCTCCGTGAAGAGCCCTTCCGCGCAGATGAAGCGGCCCGGCCAGCCGGTGAGCGCGGTGAAGGTGATCCGGTCTTCCTTGTGCGCTTGCTGCACGCCAGCGGCTTTCAGGTTTTCAAGGATCATGTGCGCGAAGTCGGTGACCGCATCGCCCTTCTCCGCCGCCTTGCGCTTGCCGTTGGCGGCTTGGAGCACATCGACGAGTTCATCGTTCCAATCGACCGCCAGCGTGCGATGCGGCGAGAGGCTTTCGACCGTGAATGGTCCCGCGACGCGAACGCGGCTATTGTCCGGATATGGCTTGTCGTAAAGAAATTCGGATTCTGCCTTGGCTGAGATCGAGGCGTCGATCTCCTTTTGCCGGGCAATGCGTGCTTCCCACCATTTGACATGAGTTGATTTTGCCTCGGTGGACCACCCTGCCGCAGCTTCTCGCGGGATTTCCCATTCTTCCCATGCTTTGCCGAGCGTGGCGTTAAGTTTGGCCCGCAAGGGGTCCAGGGTTTCCTGCCAAGTCTCCCAGATCGTATCGATCTCTTTGTTGTTGGCGATGTCTTTCAGAGTGATGTGCGGAACGCGCTCGTAGACGAAACCGTGACGAATATCGCCACGAGTTTGCGTGGTCTTCGGCGGAGTTCGGGTGACTTCACCTTCTTTGCGCTGTCCTTCCGGAGTGTCAGCGAGCAGATAGTAAGGATATCGAGCGCCCATCAAACGCGACCGCGCCAGCGCGACAGCCACGCGACTTGTATCAATGGTGATCCAGCGCCGTCCCCATTGTTCGGCAACATAGGCGCTGGTTCCAGATCCACAGGTGGGGTCCAAAACCAAGTCACCGGGATCAGTTGTGAGCAAAGGACACCACTGAACTACAAACTCGTTCGTCTCTACTACATACCTCTGATCGCGAGCGCCAACCGTGTCGGTCCAAGTCAAATTCAGTTTTGTCGTATCATCGTCCGACAATTTCATAACATATCGAAGAAATTTCCCTTCGATCTCAAACCGCCCCGCCTTTGCGACGCGTTCAAGTTTTTCAGTACCCGACGGATAACATTGTCCCGGCGCTGGTGGCCATTTCTTCCCTTGGTAGGGAAGATCATAGACATCCTTCGCACTGAAGGAAGGAGGCCACATCGAAACGAGCCTCAACGGATCGCCTGCTGGATTTCCAGCTAGATCAGCTTTAGAGAATTTGGTGCGTGTGATGTTATCTACCTGTCGCCAATTCCAATGGAAATCGCCAGATATATCGATGCTCTTGTAAAGCCGCCTGAATTTGGTTTTTTCTTTGTTTTTTCCAAACCAAACTATGTAGTCGCCCATTCTCTCAAGATACGTGGCTCCGAGAGGCATGGTTTTCTTACGAAACCAGATCAAGCCGATGAAATTCTCATCGCCAAACACCTCATCCAACAATGCTCTTACCCGGTGCACGTTTTCATCACCGATCTGGACGAATATGCTCCCGCTCTCATGCAAGAGATCGCGCGCCACGGTTAGCCGATCGCGCAAATACGTGAGGTAGGAGTGGATACCGTCTTTCCACGTATCCCGGAAGGCGCGCACCTGCTCAGGTTCGCGCGTGATCTGGTCCTTCGCGCCGTCCTTCACGTCGCGCGATGTCGTGCTCCACTGGAAATTCGAGTTGAATTTGATGCCATAGGGCGGATCGAAATAGATGCATTGCACCTGACCGCGTAAGGACTCGCGCTCGGCCAGGCTCGCCATCACCGAAAGGCTGTCGCCCGAGATCATCCGGTTCGACCAGTGCTGGTCGTGCTGGTAGAACTCGGTCGCGGCTTCCTTGTCCTTCAACCCGTTGAAATCGGCGAAGAGATCGGCTGGTGGCGGTGCGGCCTCGTCAGCGCGCTTCTTCGCCTCGCGCTTCAGATCATCGATGATGACCTTCGGGTGCACCTTCTCCTGAATGAAGAGGGGCGGTGCTGCGACGATCAGATCGGACCAGTCCTGCTCATCCTTGCCGCGCCAGACGAGCTGCGGATCGAGATCGCGGTCGCGCGTGGCCCTTGGGCCATTCGCGTCATATGGAATGCGGCGCTCGTAGCTAAGCTGAACCGGAGATTTCTCCTCCTCGCGCATCACGCTTTCATATTCCGCCGTCGGGATGTTGCGGCGCGTGGCCGCGTCGTGCTTCAGCGCTTCAACGGAAAGGGGTTTCTTGGTCACGTGGCTTCGTCCTCATCATCGTCCGCCGGCACTTGTGCGTTCGCGGCGGGTGTTCCGGGCTTGGGGAAACCGCTGCGCAAGCCGTCAATATGTTCAAAAAGCTCTGGTGAAATACTACGCCAGAGGGGATCAAGGATGACGCGCACACCTTCCCGCCGGGCGAGCTTCGACGCCGGAACAAAATCGCTGTCGCCTGCCACCAGCACGATCGTGTCAACCTGGCGCTTCAGGGTGACAGACGCGATATCGGTGCCAATCCGCATGTCGACTGCCTTTTGTCGAAGACCGGTCGTAAAATCCTCGTCGGTCAATTCGGCGACATTGATCTCGTTCTTGAGAAGGCGCTTCTGAGCGTCTTCGCGAAGGATCCATCCGCGTTCGCGACGCACTTCACCCAGCCGCACGGCCATATGCGACATGCGCCGGAGCTTTTCAAAAAGATCAAGCCGGAAGACGGCTTCAGGCGTGCGGGAATAGTCAACCGCCCGCTTTGACACTGGGAGATGCTCTTTTCCCAGATATGGCTTCGCATCATAATAGAATGATCGATAGAGCAACGCACGCTCGTGCGGCAATCTTTCAATCTTATTGCGATGCTTGAGGTAGGAGGTGATCAACCGCTGGATCGCGCCTGCAACCGACTCTGCATTTTGGATATCGGCGTGCGGGAAAACCGTCGGCAATCGCTTGAGGAAGTAGCCCCCATCAATAAGGATAGCCAGCTTTGTCATGCTGCCGCCCCCAGAAGCGCAAAAGCCCCAAGGGGTCGGCTGCGTTCATGATCGCGAGGATCGCAGCGTACTGCCAAGGGGCGGATGAACATGAGCATACCTTTAGCAGTGCTAAAAATCAATGAATTTCTCTCGACACTGCGGCAGGCCATCGCCTTCGGCTTGAGATCAGCGCGGCTGATCTCAAGCCTTTTGCTCTGGCCTGCCTGGTCCTTTGCATCCTCGCTCATCACATCGCCTTTGACGCTTCAGCGTGCATGGTCCACTCCCAACGGTGCCAGACCCGCCATCAACCTTCCAAACTCCGCCTCGATCTCGTAGACGGCTGTGAATTCGGCAAAGGCCCAGCGGCCGAACTTGGCCAGGTTGTTCACACCTGGCACCCAAAGGCTGCGCATCGTGTTGGCCTTTTCCTTCGCGTCCTCACCGCGAAAACCCTTGATCTCGACGATCAGATTCAGCGGCTCCGCCTTCCCGTCATTCACCTGCACGACGAAATCGGGGATGTATTTGCGTGGTCTGGAGCCCATCAGATAGGGCACTTCGAGGCCGAGGTTCTGGTTCTTGACGTAGGCGCGCACGGATGGATGCGCCTCGGCGACGCGGCAGAATTCGGCTTCCCAATCGCTGTCGCAGACCACCCAGTTGACATGGCATTTCGGCGGCGGGCCGTTCGTCTGCCAGCGCGTTTCCTTCGAGGTGGTGAAGTTCACATAGGCCGTCGAACCGGTGGGGTTATAGGCGTCGAGGATAGCCTTGACGGGGTTCCCGCCGACGAGGCTCAGCGTGATCGCGGCCTTGATCCGCTCCGCCGCCATATCGGCGATCTCTTTGTAGATCAGTTGGGCGGGATAGGCGCCGCCCGTGCATTTGAGATAACCGCCTTCGAGCCACTGGCGCGTGATCCGCTTCAACTGGCCGAAAAGGTGAAGCTTCGGCTCTTCGCCGGGATCGCGATACTTATTGTAGAGCAGATGCTTTGCCAGGTGGAACAGGATCGTCGAGGACCGCATATCTTCCAGATGCGCGATCGTCAGATCGATGCCTTCGCCAATGATCCCCTGGTTCTTCGTCACCGACGGGCCGACCAGCTGCGGCGTGAGGTTGAGGACATGGTCCGGGCCGAAGGTGGCTTCCAGCCGCTCGTCGGGCAATTCGACGCGATAGCCTTCGACGCGCGGGAAGACGATTTCCAGGGAATCTCGATCCGGCTTCACGGCATGGACGCGGACGGTTTCGCGCGGCCTGGCCGGAGGCGAAACGACCGGCTTGGCGGCAAAGTCGAACGGGATGCCGAGCACGTCCGCATATTCGACGTTGAACAGCCCTTCGTCGTTCAGGTCGTATGACTGGCGGCGCAGGCCGCGGCCGACGACCTGCTCGCACAGAAGCTGGGTGCCGAAGGCGCGAACGCCGAGGATATGCGTGACGGTGTTCGCATCCCAGCCTTCGGTCAGCATGGAGACCGAGACCACGCAGCGGATCTGCTCGCCGAGCCTGCCCTTCTTGCCGACCGTGTTCATGACTTCGCGGAGCAGCGTGGCTTCGTCGATGGCGTCGCCCGCGTGTATGTCGCCGGTGCGCTCGATCATCTCGCGGCGGAACCGTTCGATCTCGTCGGCGGCCATTTCGCGGAAGTCCTTGTCCAGCGCTTCGCCGGATTCGAGCTGCGCGCTGTCGATCAGAATCGTGTTCGGCCGCGCGATGCGGTTGCCGAAGTCGTCGTAGTTTCGGAACAGCGCCAGGCGCCCGTTCTCAAGCGTGGTCGATCCGTCGTCGTTCTCGCGATGGAACCCGGAAACGTATTTGTAGATCAGCTCGGACGTGGATGTGTTGTTGCAAACGACGATGAAGACAGGCGGCACGCCTATCCCCTCGTTTTCCCAGAGTTCGAATGTTTTCGCGTAGTGGCCATAGAGGGTTTCGAGCGCCGTCAGGAGTTCGGCGGGCAAGCTCAACGGATCGAGCGATTTGCCGGATGCGCCACGCCCCTTCTTCGGCAGTTTCTTGCCGATATGATCCCAGAGATTTCGGAACTTCGGCGTATCGCCTCCCGGCACGTTGTCGGCGACGGGCACGCGCGGCAGCTTGACGATGCCGCATTCGATGGCGTCCATCAGCGAGAAATCGCTCATCGTCCAGGGGAACAGCGTGCCCTCGATGTAGCCCGATCCGCGCAGGAAGAACGGCGTCGCGGAAAGGTCATAGACCAGCGCCAGGCCAAGCTTGCGCTTGACGGCTTCAAGGCCCGAAATCCACATCCGCGCGGCCTCGTTGTTCTCCTTCGCCTCGTCCTTCTCTTCGCCCTTCAAGTCCTCCTCGGTTTCGCCCGTCGCATCCTTCACGCGCTCGCGATAGCAATGGTGCGCCTCGTCGTTCAGCACGACGACGTTCTTCATGCCCATCAGTTCGGGCATGACGCGCTGAAGCATCTGGCCTTCGGTTTCGAGGGTTTGCAGCTTTTCGCCCCGCCATCCTTCGATCGCCGTCCGTGTGCCCTTGGCAACCTCCATGCGCTCGCGCAGCTTGAAGGCGTGATAATTGGTGATGACGATCTTGGCGCGGTCGATATCCGCCAGCATGTCGGGCGGTACGATTTCCCGGTGCTTGTAATAGCTCTCGGGATCGTTGGGGATCAGGACACGCAGACGATCGCGAATGGTGATGCCCGGCGCGACAATCAAGAAGCCGCGTGAGAACTGCCTGCTGTTCGGATGCCGCACGGCATTGACCGTTTGCCACGCAATCAGCATCGCCATGACGGTGGTCTTGCCCGCGCCAGTCGCGAGCTTCAAAGCGAGGCGAAGCAACTCCGGATTGGCCTGCTCGTTGCCACCCTTGATGTGCGCCCAGAACTTCGCGACCCGCGCGCCCAGCTTCGGCGCGACCTCCACAAGCCATATCGCCGTCTCGACGGCTTCAATCTGACAGAAAAACGGACGGATGCCTTCGAACTGATGATGTCGCCAATGCTTCAGGAGGCGAGCGGTTTCAGGTGTGACCAGCCACTGATCGGAGTTCGGCAGATTGCGCCAGGTTTCGACGTAGGTCCGGATCTCGTTGATGATCGGTGTTGGGTTGTATTCCTGTTTCCCGGTCGAAAGGTCGTCGGCGCCGCCAAGGACAAGCGAACCTTGCTTCTGGTTCTGCCGTCGCTTCTTCGGCTTCGGGACCGGCGTGATCAGGTCCGAACGTCGGCGCGTCTCGATAATCTGGTTCGTCGGCTGCCCATCGGCATCGAACTCCCAATGCCGCGCAGGAAAAGCGTAGGGTGTATTGAGGATCGGCTTTTCGAAGAAATGCTCAGTCATGCGCGTCACCTTTCGAGGCTTCGCCTTTAACCGCCGCCTTTTGATCTTCAATCCACTGTTCGAGATCGGATCGCTTGAAACGCCACTGCCCACGCACCTTGAACGCAGGAAGCTGTCCGCGCTGCGCCATCGTGTAGACAGTCTTCTCGGCAACCTTCAGCAATACCGCCACCTCAGGGAGCGTGAGAATGGAGTCCGGCATGGACCCGTCCTTTCTCGATTCGAGTGCTCAAAGGATGCCAGACTTTGCCAAACCTGACTAGGCGTGCTTCCGAATGCCCCCAAAAAACGGACACAGTGCGGACATGAAGCAAAAGCCCCGCGGCCGAGGGCCTGCGGGGCTTTGCGTAAGCTTTTGAATTCACTTTCGGATTTTGGTTGCGGGAGCCAGATTTGAACTGACGACCTTCAGGTTATGAGCCTGACGAGCTACCGGGCTGCTCCATCCCGCGTCATGAACGCAGCTACTACGTAGCAATGCCTGTTCCGTTTGTGAAGCCCTCATGACAATTTTCTTTTCGCTTTGGAAAATGTCGCGGCTCGGATCATTGTATCGGCGGGAAAACCGCGGTCTGGCGCTCAATCGCCGGAAAGACAGGGTTCAGGCCCGCGGGGTCCGCCGCAAGACGGACCGTTTCGCGAAGGGGTCCGGCCATCCGGCGGGGCCGCGTTCTTCCCGCAGGCCGGTTGGGCTCGAGCATGATCCGCAAGAGTGGAACCGCTTTTGCGATGAGATCATGCTCAGGCTTTTGATCCGGCGCATGTTGCGTCCAGGCGATTCCCAATGAACGAAACATGCGCTGACGGTTGCAAGATGCCCGGCTTGCCGTCGCCCCGCACCGCCAACACCACCGTCGTCATCGCCTTTGGCATCGCAACCGGCGCTTTGGCCGGGGTCCATGTCCTCGGTCATGCGCAATGCCGGGATCGATGCGGAAACCTTCGTGCTTGGCCTCTCACTGTCGATGGTGCTCACTGTGGCCGCGCTTTGCGAGCGCCTGCCCGGTCAGACACCACACCACGACCGGGGGCACTGCCCTCGCCGAGGGGTTAAGTGGCGGAGACGGAGGGATTCGAACCCTCGATACGCCTTGAAAGCGTATGACGATTTAGCAAACCGTTGCCTTCAGCCTCTCGGCCACGTCTCCTGCTTGCGGCTTTTTGCCGTGATTTGACGGGGGATGCAAGCCTGCCGTGGCTGGCTTAAGCTTCAGGCGGCGGCGCCAGCGGGAATTCGGCGAGCAGGCGCTGCTCGAGTTCGACGAGGTCGGCGGGCACGTCCATGCCGGTGGCGCGCATCTGGGCCAGCTCCTGGTGGACCTGCTGATAGAGTTCATGCAGGTCTTCCGGCTGGTCGTTCATCTCGCCCAGCAGGAGTCCGATCTGCGCCTTCAGTTGCTCGAATGCCATGGTCCACCATTTCGATTGCTGGCCGAAAACCATCATAGCCGGTCCCGCGCCCGGCTTCCAGCCTGGAACGATTCTAATCCTGACTATTTTACTCGGTTTTTATTGACAGGCCCTGCCCCGGCGCGTCATACAGCGCGCAGGGATTGTTTCGCTTCAGGGAGTTGCCCATGCCTGCCACCCGCCGCCAGATCATCGGTCTCGGTCTTGCCCTCGCCGTCGCCGCGGGGGGCGGCGGCGCGGCGCAGGCCGCTGCTGTGGTGAATGTCTATTCCTACCGCCAGCCCGAGCTGATCAAGCCGCTGTTCGACGCCTTCACCGCCAGGACGGGAATAGAGGTGAAGGCGGTCTTCGCCGACAATGGCCTCGTCGAACGCCTCGCCCAGGAGGGCCGCAACAGCCCGGCCGACCTGCTGCTCACCGCCGATGCCGGGCGCCTGGTCGAGGCCGCTGGCCGCGGCCTCGCCCAGCCGGTGAACGACAGAGCGATTCTCGACAGGGTGCCGGCCAACCTGCGCGACAAGGACAACCGGTGGTTCGGCCTCACGATGCGCGCCCGCGTCGTCTATGCCTCGCGCGAGCGGGCGCCGGTCACCGCCATCACCTATGAGGAGCTGGCCGACCCCAAGTGGAAGGGCAAGATCTGCATGCGGCCCGGCAACCATCCCTATAATCTGGGCCTCATCGCCGCGATGATCGCGCACAAGGGAGAGGATTATACGCGCCAGTGGCTCCAGGGCCTCAAGGCCAACCTCGCGGTGAAGCCGTCGGGCAATGACCGCAGCCAGGCCAAGAGCGTGTTTGCGGGCGAATGCGACCTGGCGCTGGCCAACACCTATTACATGGGCAAGATGCTGACCGAGACGAAGGAGCCGGAGCAGCAGGACTGGGCCAGGTCAGTGAAGATCGTGTTCCCCGCCTCGCCCGATTTCGGCACGCATGTGAATATCTCCGGCATGCTGCTCACCGCCAATGCCCCCAACAGGGACAATGCCCTGAGACTGATGGAATTCCTCGCCGGCGACGAGGCCCAGGCGCTTTATGCCAACGGCAATTTCGAATATCCGGTGAACCCCAAGGTGCCGGCCAACGCCGTCGTCACCTCATGGGGCAGCTTCACCCCCGACACGCTGAACGTCGCCGAGATCGCCAGGCTGGAGCCCGCAGCCTCGAAGCTGGTCGACGAGGTGGGCTTCAACGATTAGCGCATGTTCCGGTGAGGTGGAGTCACCTGGTCGGATCATGCGCCAGACCAAAAGCTTGAGCATGATCTTATCGCAAAACCGGTTCCACTTTTGCGGATCATGCTTTGAGGACCGCCGGGAGGGGCTGAAAAGTTAAGGTTCCGGGTTGCGGATTGTAGATGCTTTTTCAACCATACTCGGCTATCGTATGCGTGATTGGAGTTGATCATGCGTTATTCGATAATGGCCGCCGCGGCGGTTTTTGCCCTTTCGGCTCTTCCGGCGCTGGCGGATCAGAACTTCATCCCCATGGGGCAGGACTACGGCCTCGGCAAGGATGCCGCGCCGCCGCTCGACAGCGAGCAGAGCAAGTTCAACGCCCAGGTCGATATCTATCAGTCCGAGGTCTATAACCGGAACCTCGCCAGGAAGCAGTTCGACAGCAACATCTTCAACCTCACCCAGGAGCAAACGCCGGACAATCTGGGGGATGACAACCAGCTCGACTATTGATCCCGCGCCGACAATCCGCATGACCAGCGAGGGCCGGATTTCCGGCCCTTTTGCTTTTTGCCAGAGAGCGTTTTGAGGTTCGGCATCACCCTGCGCTCCTGCAAGAGTTCGAGCATTACCGCACTCGCCAGCCGCTCTCGGGCAATGGGCGTCAATCGTGCCGTCTTGTGAATTCTCATCCGGTTCTCTTCGAAGAAACTGCAGTGTCACAACCACAGCTTCCTCGATCCGGACCGGATCGACAAACTATTGAGAGATCACAGCTGGCGCAACGGGCCCTCATATGCATTCGCACGTGAGGGCGAAGCGTTGCGCGAGCGATTGGCTTCGGATCAACCTTCGCTTCAATAGCCAAACTATCCCGGTCCGCGCCCGGCCGGCCGATGCGCGCCGGGTGGGCGCGGACCTTATGGCTGGCTGGCCGCCAGCTTGATGGCGGATGGCGCGGCTGCAAAGCGGCTCACCGCCAGCTTGAGCGCGGCCAGTTCGGCTTGCATGGCTTCCACCTTCGCATCCGAGGCAGCCAACTTGCTTTCGGCAGCAGCCAACTTGGCTTCGATGCCCGCAAGTTCGCGGTTCTGCTTCTGGTATTCGTTGAGCAGCAGGCTGGGCAGCACCTGATAGGCCACCGATTCCGGCGTGCCGTCCTTGTTGTAGATCACGAGGCCTGGCATCGCCTGCTCGACCTCCTCGGCGATCAGGCCATACTGGAGCGGCTTGCTGCCATCTGCATCAGCCTCCTTGTAGCGGAAGGTGACGGGGCGAAGCTGCATCAGCGGGCTGCTGGCCTCGCCCATCGGCTGGATGTCGTCCTTGTAGCGGCGCGAGCTCGAGGTCACGCCAAGCTGCCCGTCAGCGTTCACCACCACTGACTGCCCGCCGGTGACCGTGGCACCACGGATACCGGCGATGAAGGTGCGGGTCTGGGTGCCCTGCGCGCCGACGCGGATCGTGTTCAGATCGGCGGCAGTGCCGGTGTTGCCGATGACGATATTGTTGCTGCCCGTCGTCAAGTTGAGGCCAGCTTGAAAACCGAGTGCGATATTACCGGTGCCGGTGGTGTTGTATAAGAGCGCGTTGTAGCCGTTTGCGGTATTGCCGCTGCCGGTCGTGTTGGCGTAGAGCGCGTAGCCGCCGCTCGCGGTGTTGTTGCTCCCAGTCTGGTTGCTGTAAAGCGAGCTGACGCCGCTCGCGGTGTTAAGGGCGCCGGTCGTATTGGAGTAGAGCGCGCTTGCGCCACTGGCGGCATTGTTGCCACCGGTCGTATTGCTGAAAAGCGCCGAAATGCCGGCTGCGGTGTTAAAGCTACCGGAGGTGTTCCGCGTGAGCGCACTGGCGCCACTCGCGGTATTTCCACTGCCACCGGTGTTGTTCTGCAGCGCACCGGCGCCGCTGGCCGTGTTGAGGCTGCCGGTGGTGTTTCTATTGAGCGCCTGAACGCCGATTGCAGCATTGAAGACACCAGTGGTGTTGCTCGACAGCGCTGCCGTGCCGATGCAGGTGTTATTGTCTGCATTGCTGCCGGTGCCCGGCACACAGGGGCCGGCTTCGGCGGCGGTGGGAAGCCCCGCTGCGGCGGCGAGAGCTACAAGCGCGGCGGTAAAAGCATGATGGCGTTTTAGCATGAATGTCACCCTTTCTGGAGCTGATGGCTTGACTTGGCACTGCACTGCGAAAAGCCGTGGCGGGCCGGGTCATCACCACAACCGCAAGCCGCGTTCCCGGCGCTAACAATTTATCCGAGTTTGTACCGCGCGCAATCATGTTCGGCGCGCGCGTCCGCTGCGGCATAGCCAAACATAGGCCTTCTTTCAGCTGTGCATGTTTGAGAAGCTTAATCCGCGCCTTTGCAAAGGGTGCGTCACTTCATGATCACAACGTTCTCAATCCGGACCGGATGGGCAGGCCGTTGACCGGTCTCATCTGGCGCGTTGCTGCCGGATGGGCTCGACTGGCCGGCAGCAAGGCACACGAGCCCGGCGGCTTATGCATAATCTTGGCGCAAAGGGGTGTCCTCTTTGGCGCATTTTGCCCTAGGAGCCTGTCTGGAAAACAGCCTAGACGGCGGGGATAGAATTTGATTCACTCGGGTTATGAGCAAGACATTTCGATCGTGGGAAGTAGATCAGGCGTGGCTTTTGCCGGCTTCGG
>NZ_JADCDA010000069.1 GCF_020252405.1 Aestuariivirga sp. | reverse complement strand
ACGACTCCGGGAAGCCGGAAAACCCTTCAAGGTCGCCCTCGTCGCAGCCATGCACAAGTTCCTCACCATCCTCAATGCCATCATGCGAGACAACACGGAGTTCCGCCACAGCTACTGAAAATCGACAGTTGCTTGTCCCGGCGATCCTTTTGCGGCTGGCGCAAAGGATGCCCGGGACAAGCCCGGGCTTGATGATGGCGGTGAAACTCCCGTCAAAATCCCTCAATTGTCCTCCGCCACATCCCGCGATAGTCTCACTCCCCACAACAAACGGGAGACGACGACAATGGCTGAGAGAAAACCGGGTTTTGACACGCTGGCGCTGCATGCCGGCCAGGCCCCTGACCCAGCGACCGGCGCGCGCATCACGCCGATCTACCAGACCACGGCTTACGTCTTCAACGACGTGCAGCACGCGTCCGATCTCTTCGCGCTCAGGGCCTTCGGCAACATCTACACCCGCATCATGAACCCCACCCAAGGGGCGCTCGAAGGCAAGGTCACCGCCCTCGAAGGCGGCACCGCCTCGCTCGCGGTGGCGTCTGGCCACGCCGCCCAGCTTCTCGCCTTCCACACCATCATGCAGCCGGGTGACGAGTTCGTGGCCGCCCGCCAGCTCTATGGCGGCTCGATCAACCAGTTCAACCACTCCTTCAAATCCTTCGGCTGGCACGTGGTGTGGGCCGATGGCGACGACCTCTCCTCCTTCGAAAAGGCGATCTCGCCCAAGACCAAGGCGATCTTCATCGAATCGCTCGCCAACCCCGGCGGCCGCGTGATGGACATCGAGGGTGTGGCCAAGATCGCGCAGAAGGCAGGAATCCCCCTCATCGTCGACAACACGATGGCGACACCCTATCTGTGCCGTCCCATCGAGCATGGCGCCAACATCGTGCTCCATTCGCTCACCAAGTTCATGGGCGGGCATGGCAACTCCATGGGCGGCGTCATCGTCGACGGCGGCAATTTCGACTGGTCGAAGTCCGGCCGCTATCCGCTGCTGTCGGAGCCCAACGGCTCCTACCACGGCCTCAAGCTGCACGAGACCTTCGGCAACATCGCCTTCGCCATCGCCGCGCGCGTGCTGGGCCTGCGTGACCTGGGTCCGTCGATTGCGCCGCTCAACGCCTTCCTCATCCTCACCGGCATGGAAACGCTGGGCCTGCGCATGCAGCGCCACTGCGACAATGCGCTGAAGGTGGCCGAGTGGCTTACGAAGCACCCCAATGTCTCGTGGGTGAATTACGCCGGATTGCCGGACGACAAACATCATGCGCTGCAGCAGAAATACTGCCCGAAGGGCGCGGGCGCCGTCTTCACCTTCGGCCTCAAGGGCGGCTATGAGGCTGGGGTGCGCGCCGTGTCCTCGGCCAAGCTGCTCTCGCATCTCGCCAACGTCGGCGACACCCGCTCGCTCATCATCCACCCGGCCTCGACGACCCACAGCCAGCTCAACCCTGACCAGCTCAGGCTGGCGGGCGCAAGCCCTGACGTCGTTCGCCTGTCTGTCGGGCTGGAGGATGTGGAAGACATCATCGCCGACCTCGATCAGGCAATCTCGTAACGCGCCGTCTGTCTATTTTCCCCGCCCCCACCCGCGCGGGGGCGGGGAATATCCTCCGCCGGAGCATGTTCTCATCGATCAGGCGAGTCCACCCGATCGGAACATGCTCCATCTCTTTGTTTGGTCGCATTTTCGACGGTCAACCGGTGTCCACTTGACCTGAACTTGCGTTAAACCCGGACTTCCCTCAGCGCCGTCACGCGCTCGCCCCGGAGCGCGCAGTGCAGGCTCCAGATCGCCGCGGCGAAGACCAGCATTGCGCCGCCCTGGTGCGCGAGGCCCAGCCACAGCGGCACCGCCCACAGCAGCGTCCACACGCCAAGCGCCACCTGCCCCAGCACGGCCAGGAGCAGGATCAGGTCCGCGCGGCTCCTCCCCGCATAGGCCTGCGCGGCCACGAGGAGGAAAATCGCATAGGCAAGGTTGCGGTGATTGAACTGCACGGTCAGGGCATTCTCGAACATGTTGCGCCACCATGGCTCGGCGGCGAACAGGCCCCTGGGCACCACCGCGCCGTCGATCAGCGGCCAGCTGTTGTAGCCGAAGCCCGCGTCGAGGCCCGCGACGAAGCCGCCTGCCGCAATCTGCAGCAGAACCAGCGCGGCGATCAGCAGCGCCAGCCACTGCCGCCCCGTCTCCGGCAAATGGCGTTTCAGCCCCAGCCCGAAAGCCACCCACAGAATTCCGCCATAAATCAGGGTGGCAAGCGAGAGATGGGCGGCAAGGCGATACTGGCTCACGTCCACCCGACCGACGAGGCCGGAGGCCACCATGTACCAGCCGAGCGCCCCCTGCAGGCCGCCGAGCACGAAGAGCACGCCGCAGCGGATGGCGGTGCAGCGGTTGAGCGCCCCCGTCACCGCGAAATAAGCGAAGGGCAGGAAGAAGGCGAGGCCGATCACCCGGCCAAGGAAGCGGTGCGACCATTCCCACCAGTAGATGAACTCGAACTCCGCGAGCGACATCCCCTTGTTGATCTGCTGGTATTCGGGAATCTGCCTGTACTTTTCGAATGCGTCCAGCCACTGGGCTTCCGTCAGCGGCGGAATGGCGCCAAGGAGCGGCTTCCATTCGGTGATGGACAGTCCGCTGTCGGTGAGCCGCGTGGCGCCTCCCACGATCACCATGCAGAAGATCAGCGCCGCCATGCCGAGGAGCCATGCCCTGACATAAGGCATAGCGGCGGTCTGGCGGAAATTCAGGGTTTCAGCAGTCATCCAGGCGAAATACGTCGGAGCCGCCCGGCGGTTCAAGTGATGAAGCGCCGCAGTGGGGGGCGCTTGCGTCCAACCCGGCCAACCCCTATCCAGCCCCCCATGAACATCCGAACCCGCAAGGCCATCGGCACCATCGCCACCGTCCTGTTCATCGTCGTCTATTCTCTGGCGATGATGACGGTGGGCGGCATGCTGGTGGTGGGCCGCGGCATGGCCTTCGAGCTGCCCTTCTACATCGTGGCGGGCCTCGGCTGGCTGCCCGTTGTCATGGCGATTATCCGCTGGATGTCGCGGCCCGACACCGCCTGAGGTTCAAACCGGCAGCAGCCGCTGCCGGCGCGCCAGCCTCACTTGAGCGCCAGCCTCACTTGAGCGCCGGCGTCTCGTCGTTCACCAGGGGCAGGGCGCCGTCGTTGTCATTTTCGGCGAAGGCCTCAACGGCATCGGTCCTCGGCCATTCGAAGCGCAAGCCCGCGATGTTGACGCCGTTCCGCCCACGGTCGCAAACGTCGATCACATTCACCAGCTGCCGCGCTCCGTCGCGGTCGATCCTGACCGCGATGTCTCCCTCGACCCCGATGTCGCGCAGGGCATCAACGAAGCCGAGCGAGGCCTTGAGGAGGCCGGCCAGGCGGGCGTCCAGTTCGCCGGACATGTGCAATCCTTCCACTGCCGTGTTGAGAAAGAATTTACCGTCACTGGCGGATGAAAACATCCTGAAACTTTTTTGTGCAGTCGTTTTCATCCGCCTATGGTGAGGATAAGTGGTTAATCTGCAATGGTTTTCCGCAGTGCTTCGGCGGAAAGAGCTTCCCGTCCGGAAGGCCAGAGAGCATGATCCGCAAAAGTGGAACTCAGTTTTGCGATAAGATCATGCCCAAGCTTATGATCCGGCGCGGCCTGCACTGACTGGCGGCAGGCTCCGTCCCGGACAACAAAAAAGGACCGGGCATTTCCACCGGGTCCTTGTTTTTAATGGTCGGAGCGACTGGATTCGAACCAGCGACCCCTATCCCCCCAGAATAGTGCGCTACCGGGCTGCGCTACGCTCCGACACCGGGCCGCTCTAGCATTCTTCCGGCCGCGGCGAAAGCCTTATTCGCGCCCCATGCGTCCTTGCGACGGATCGAGAATCCGCCGCGCATCGCCAAGGTCCCGCAAAGCCGCGCGCAGCATGTCGGCATGGCTTTCGGACAGGCGGTTCACCACAACCCGCACCTCGCCCAGCGGCAGCAGCGGCTGGACTGGCGCCCCCGCCGCCACCGGGGCCGCAACGGGCTTGCCGTCCTTCAATCGTGGCGCCGGCTTCGACATGCCGGGCGGCGGGGCGGACGCCATCTCGCCCTCGCGCTTCCTCGGTTCGATTTCGCCGCGGCCGACGCCTGCCACATAGGCGGCGCCATCCTCCTTGAGGATCTTCTGCACACCGCGGATGGTGTAGCCTTCCTTGTAGAGAAGGCTGCGGATGCCCTGCAGCAACTCCACGTCAGCCGGGCGGTAATAGCGCCGCCCGCCAGCCCGTTTCATGGGCTTTATCTGGGCAAACCGGGTTTCCCAGAAGCGCAGCACATGCTGCGGCACATCCAGTTCCTCGGCCGCCTCGCTGATGGTGCGGAAAGCGTCGGGAGATTTTTCCACCATGCGGCGTCCCTCCTTGAGATGCGGCGTGCCGCGAAAACCTAAAGCATTTTCAGGTCAAATGGACACCGGTTGACCGTCGAAAATGCGACCGAACAAAAAGATGGAGCAGGTTTCGAGTCCACTGAACCGAAACCTGCTCTAGTCTTCCTCGGAGCCGCCTTCGAGGCCATTGATAACGTTCTTCATCACCTGGCTGGGACGGAACACAAGCACACGGCGGGGGGTGATCGGAACTTCCTCCCCGGTCTTCGGGTTGCGGCCGACACGGCCGTTCTTCGAGCGCACCATGAAGGTTCCGAAGGACGAGAGCTTCACCGTCTCGCCGCTGACCAGATGCTCCGACATCATGTCGAGCATGCTCTTCACCAGATCCGCCGACTCGCTGCGCGACAGCCCGATATGGCGGTGGACAGCTTCACTGAGATCGGCGCGGGTGAGAGTCTTGCCAGCCATTCTGAATCCCCTGCAAGAATTTGGAAACTACGGTGCGCCCAACCGCCGGTCAACAGGAAAAATCGTGTAACTCAAGGGGTTACGGCTGAAGCTTCAATAGCGGGCCAGAACCGCGCCCCAGGTGAAGCCGCCGCCCATGGCTTCGAACAGCACAAGATCGCCCTTCTTGATCCGGCCATCCTTCACCGCCACGTCAAAGGCCAGCGGAATCGAGGCAGCGGAGGTGTTGCCGTGCTTGTCCAGCGTCATGACAATGCGGTCCTCGCGGATGCCGAGCTTCCTCGCCGTGCCCTCGAGGATGCGGCGGTTGGCCTGATGCGGCACGAACCAGTCGACCTCGCCGGGCGTCACATGCGCCAGCTTCATCGTCTCGTCCATGACCGATGCAATATTGATGACGGCATGCTTGAACACCTCGCGGCCTTCCATGCGCAGGTGGCCCACCGTCCCGGTGGCCGAGGGTCCGCCATCGACATAGAGCTTGTCGCTGTACCGCCCGTCGGAGCGGAGGCGGGTGACGAGAATGCCCGGGCTCTCCGGCGCATCCGGATGCTGCTCCGCCTTCAGCACCACCGCACCCGCGCCATCGCCGAACAGCACGCAGGTGCTCCGGTCAGTCCAGTCAAGGATGCGCGAGAAGGTTTCAGAGCCGATGACCAGCGCGCAGGCCGCCTGCCCCGCCTTCAGCATCGCGTCCGCCACGCCCAGCGCATAGACGAAGCCGGAGCACACCGCCTGAACGTCGAAGGCCGCGCCCCTCACGATCCCGAGATCGGCCTGCACCAGCGTCGCCGTGGCGGGGAACGTGTTGTCCGGCGTCGCGGTGGCGAGGATGATGAGGTCTACCTCCTCCGCGGCCACGCCCGCGTGCTCCAGCGCGCGCTTCGCGGCAAGCGCCGCCAGCGTGCGCGTCGTCTCGCCCTCGCCGGCGATATGGCGGGACTTTATTCCGGTTCGCTCGACGATCCAGTCGTCGCTGGTATCGACGATCTTCGACATGTCGGCATTTGTCATCACGCGCCGCGGGAGCGCCGATCCGCATCCGGCGATGACGGACCTGGTCACGGTCTTCGGGAGGTCGTTCATGGGCTGGCTTCCGCTGGGGCCTCTGGCTGTTTCAGCAGTCCTGTCATCAGTTCCACGTCGGTCTTGATCTTGCTCACGAGGTCGTTGCGCACGATCTCCAGCGCCACGTCGATCGCCGTGGCGAAGCCCAGCGCATCGGTGCCGCCGTGGCTTTTCACCACCACGCCGTTGAGGCCGAGAAATACGCCGCCATTGTGCTTTCTGGGGTCCATGCGGTCCTTCAGCGCCGCGAAGGCGCCCCGCGCCAGAACGGCGCCGATCCTGGACAGCAGCGTGCGCTGCAGGCAGAGGCGGAGATAGGTGGAGAGCTGCTTGGCCGTGCCTTCCGCCGCCTTGAGCGCAATATTGCCGGTGAAGCCCTCGGTGACGACGACGTCCACCGTGCCCTTGCCGATATCGTCGCCCTCGACGAAACCCATGTATTCGATGGGAAGCCTCGATTCGCGAAGGATGCGGCCCGCCTCCTTCACCTGCTCCTGGCCCTTGATCTCCTCAACCCCGACATTGAGCAGGCCCACCGTGGGCTTGTCGAGGCCGAGAAGGCAGCGCGCCATGGCTTCGCCCATCACCGCGAATTCGACAAGCTGGCTTGCGTCAGCGCCGATGGTGGCGCCCACGTCAAGCACCACGCTCTCGCTCCTCAGCGTCGGCCATATGGCGGCGATGGCCGGGCGCGAGATGCCGGGAAGGGTTTTCAGCACAAAGCGGGCCATGGCCATCAGCGCGCCGGTGTTCCCGGCGGAGACTGCCGCCTGGGCCTCGCCCGCGCGCACGGCATCGATGGCCAGCCACATGCTGCTCTTGCCGCGGCCCTGGCGCAGCGCCTGGCTGGGTTTGGCGTCCATGGTCACGAACACATCCGTATGGCGGATCTCGGCGCGCTGCCTGAGCTTGGGATGGCGCTCAACCAGCGGGGCCAGGCGGCTGCGGTCACCCACCAGCAGGAAGCGCAGCCCGGGGTGGCGCTCGGCGCAGAGTGCGGCCCCGGGAATCACCACCTCTGGGCCGGTGTCGCCGCCCATCGCATCCAGCGCAATGGTCAAATGTCTCTTTGCTGTCAAAGTCTTGCCGATACCCGCCCGTCGCACCCCAAAGACGGGCCGAAGCCCGCCGCACAGTGGTTAAGGGCTTAAGAGATTGGCTTGTGAAAGTCATTCCAAAAAACGGCAACACAGCGGTTTCCTAACGTCAACTGCTCTTTTTCACGGCCAGAACGGCGAAGGGCGAAGCGGCCTTTTCGGCAGCCCCATCGTCTTCCACATGGCCGGGGAAGGCCTCCCCCGGCCGCCGCGGATAGGGGTCGAGGTCGAGGGCCAGCGTCTGCGCCACCACCTCGCCGAGGTCGATCCAGCCATTGTCGATGGGGTCGGCATCGTCCTCCCGGTCATTGTCCACCACCGCGCCATGCGGCAGGAAATAGCGGGCGAGCGGCACCGAGACGGTCTCCCGGAAGGGCTCCAGGCTGATGACCGACACCTGCTCGAGATCCGCCGTGATGTGGCCCTCGAGCTTCATGCCGCCGCCGCGCCAGGGTGTTGCCCGGATCTCGGCGGACAGCGCATGGAGGGCCGGGATCTTGAAGCGCCTTGCCAGCGCCTCCAGTTCGCCGGGCTCAGCCGAGAGCTTTTCGGTGGAGCCGGGCTGGGGCACGCGGTCGACCTGCAGCGGGCGGGAAAACTCGATGTTCGGCGCGCGGTTCTTCATGGCGTGGGCTCCCTGAAACTGACCTGCCCCCCGGCAATGGCCTTTGCATCCTGCGCGGCCAAATGGCGGCGCTGGTCCCTCACATAGGCGGCGAGCGGCGCGGCGCCGGCCGCGCCGGGCTCGTCCGGGAAGACGTTGCGGCCAAGGGCGGCGGCAAGCGCATCCGCCTCGCCGGCCAGCGCCGCATCATAGGCCGCGACACGGCCATAGAAGACCTCCGCCATCTTGCGCACCTTCTTGCCCACCGACAGGTCCCCCACCCCCAATTCGCGGAGCGAATAATCCATGTCACGGAAGAATTCGTCCACCAGTTCCTGGCGGAATCGTGGCTCTACGCCCTTGAGCCGGTCAAGGACCAGGTAGCTGTGCAGCGCGATCATATCGAAGCGCCCGTCCAGCGTGTCCGCCACACCCCATCGCGCATAGAAGGCGGGGCGCCGCGCGGCAGCCACAATTGCCTCGTAACAGCGCCGTGCGGGTTTGGGCGACCGGTTGAAAAGTCGTTCCAGGATCATGTCATTGCAGCTTACTGAAGGTATGGTTTACCGGTGTCTTATACGATTCCGCCGGTCAGGGGATGAGGAACAAGCTTGCAGCCGATGCAGATATCCAAGATGCGCTTCGCCACCAGCCTTTTCGCAGCGGCAGGGCTCGCCTTTTTCCTGACCGGCTGCTCGCCGGATGTCGAGCACCGCGGCTATATGCCGAAGCCCGGCGCCTTCGACCAGATCACCACCGGCATGTCGAAGATGGAAGTCGAAGGCATCATGGGCACGCCATCGACCACGGCCTCGGTGCAGTACAAGGGTGACGGTTATTATTACATCACCCAGATCACCACCAGCAAAGCCTTCCTGACCTCGGAAACCGACCGCACCGTCATCGCCATCCGCTTCAATGAACAGGGCAAGGTGAAAAGCTATGCCCAATATGGGCTGCAGGACGGCCGGGTGATTGACATCAACACCAATGCGACCCCCGTCTACGGCGAGGACACGTCGATCATCAGCGCGCTGCTGCGCACCTCGAAGGGCGCGCGCACCGCCCCCATGCTCCAGGGCAAGATCTGAGGGGGAACCGCCCCATGGATCTCATTCGCGGGGGTGGCCGCGTCATGGACCCGTCGCAGTGGCGCGATGCCATCCGCGGGGTGGGCTTTGCCGGGGTCAAGGAGGCGGCCATCGCCGCGCACCCGGACAGCTCCACGGCAGCGGCGCGCTGTTCAGGGAATAACCCGCGGAGGTGACGCCCTTGCGCGTCGGCGTGGCGCGGCTCACGCGGACCGGCTTGCGGTTGAGCATGAAAAGATAACCCCGCCCGGATTTCTTCGGACGGGGCTCTGCCGTTCAGATCGCGGGGCTCAGTGCCCGGCCAGAACGGCCAGCAGCAGCAGCGCCACGATGTTGGTGATCTTGATCATCGGGTTCACGGCGGGGCCCGCCGTGTCCTTGTAGGGGTCGCCGACGGTATCGCCCGTCACCGAGGCCTTGTGGGCATCGGAACCCTTGAAGTGCTTGACACCGTGGGAGTCGACGAAGCCGTCCTCGAAGGATTTCTTCGCATTGTCCCAGGCGCCGCCGCCCGCCGTCATCGAGATGGCGACGAACAGGCCCGTCACGATCACGCCCATCAGCATGGCGCCCACGGCCGAGAAGGCCGCGGCCTGGCCGGCGATGGCGTTGATGACGAAGTAGACGACGATCGGCGAAAGCACCGGGAGAAGCGAGGGGACAATCATCTCCTTGATCGCCGCCTTGGTCAGCATATCCACGGCGCGGCCGTAGTCAGGCTTGTCCTCGCCGGTCATGATGCCCGGCTTCTCCTTGAACTGGCGGCGCACCTCGACGACAACCGACTGGGCCGCACGGCCCACCGCCGTCATCGACATGCCGCCGAACAGGTAGGGCAGCAGGCCGCCGAACAGCAGGCCCACAACCACCCACGGGCTCGACAGCGAGAAGTCAACCGGCACGTCCGCGAAGAAGGTCTTGAGGTCCTGCGTGTAGGCAGCGAACAGCACCAGCGCACCGAGGCCGGCCGAACCGATGGCATAGCCCTTGGTCACGGCCTTGGTGGTGTTGCCCACGGCGTCGAGCGCGTCGGTGTTGTGGCGCACTTCCTTCGGAAGACCCGCCATTTCGGCGATGCCGCCCGCATTGTCCGTCACCGGGCCGAAGGCATCGAGCGCCACGATCATGCCGGCGAGGGCGAGCATGGTGGTGACCGCCACGGCGGTGCCGAAGAGTCCGGCAAGGCCGTAGGTGACGATGATGCCGGCGATGATGACGAGGGCCGGAAGAGCCGTCGCCTCCATCGAAACCGCGAGGCCCTGGATCACATTGGTGCCGTGACCGGTGATCGAGGCTTCGGCGATGGAGTTCACCGGGCGCTTGCCGGTGCCGGTGTAGTATTCGGTGATCCAGATGATCGCCGCGGTGATGAGCAGGCCGACGACACCGCACCAGAACAGGCTCATCGGGGTGAAGGCCTTTTCCGGCGTGCCGAGCGCCACGTCCATGCCGCCGAACGCCAGGTTGATAACCGGGTAGAGTGCGATGAGCGAGAGCACGCCTGTGGCGATCACGCCCTTGTAGAGCGCGCCCATGATGTTGTTGGAGGCGCCGAGCTTGACGAAATAGGTGCCGATGATCGAGGTGACGACGCAGGCGCCGCCGATGGCGAGCGGCAGCACCATGCCGGCGAGCTTGAACTCGGCCGGAAGGGCGATCGCCGCGAGCACCATGGTGGCGACCGTGGTCACCACATAGGTTTCGAACAGATCGGCCGCCATGCCGGCGCAGTCGCCGACATTGTCGCCGACATTGTCGGCGATGGTGGCGGGGTTGCGCGGGTCATCCTCCGGAATGCCGGCCTCGACCTTGCCCACCATGTCGCCGCCGACGTCCGCACCCTTGGTGAAGATGCCGCCGCCGAGACGCGCGAAGATCGAGATCAGCGAGGCGCCGAAGGAGAGCGACACCAGCGCGTCGATGACGGTGCGGCTGGTGGGATCAAAGCCCAGCGTGTCCTTCAGGAAGCCGAAATAGAGGGTTACGCCCAGGAGGCCCAGGCCCGCCACGAGGAGGCCCGTCACCGCACCCGCCTTGAAGGCGAGGTCAAGGCCGCCCGCGAGTGACTTGGTGGCCGCCTGCGCCACGCGCACGTTGGCGCGCACCGAAACATTCATGCCGATGAAGCCCGCAAGGCCCGACAGGATGGCGCCGATGGCGAAGCCGATGGCCGACCATATGCCAAGCAGCAGCAAGGCGAGAATGAAGATCGCCACGCCGACGATGGCGATGGTGGTGTACTGACGGTTGAGATAGGCCTTGGCGCCTTCGCGCACGGCCGCTGAAATCTCCTGCATACGGGCCGAGCCGGCGTCAGCAGCCATAAGGCTGCGCGTCGTCACGATGCCGTACACGATGGAGAGCGCGCCTGCGAGCACGATCAGCCAGAGTGCAGTGGTCATGATAAACCCTTGTGTTTGTTCACGTTTCCCCAGAACCCCTGACACGGAATCATCCGCGTTTTCCCAGCCCCGGAAGGTGCGAGACGGTATGCCTGATCGAGGGCTTTGAGGCAACAACCAGAAAATCCCCACAGAAAGGCCAGTTCCGGCCCTAATTCCGGCTTAATTTAGGTTTATATTCCTTAGTTCGAGATGGCGGAGGGGTAACTTGAGAAACGGGCTTCTGGGGGTGCTGTTCGGACTGGTTCTGCTGGTGCTCGGCGTCTGGGCCCTGCCCCGGGGGCTGGAGGCTGCCCAGTTCCTGGCTGGCCCCCGCGATGAGGCCTCCACCGCATCCTACCTCCTCACCCACAAGACTGCTGACGATTACATCGCCGTTGCCGAGCAGGCGCTCGCCAGCAAGGACGAGGACCTCGCCGCCTCCATCGCCCAGCTGGCCGAAGAGCGCGGGGTATCCCTGCCCGAAGACCTCACCACCCGCATCACGGCGGCACAGGACGAGGCCTCCGCCCGGATGGGCAGCGATGCCTGGAACGGATTTCTCTCCGGCGATGCGCCCAACGAAGCGGCACTCGCGGGCGCCGTCGCCGCCGACCTCACGGGCGTTGGCGACGTGCGCGACCTCTATGCCCAGGCCTCGCGCTACCTCTCCGGCGAGGAGATCGACCCCCTGGTGATCGGACTTGCGACTGTCGGCCTCGGCCTGACCGCCGCCACGGTGGCGACATTCGGCGCCACGGTGCCGGAAAAGGCGGGCGTGAGCACGCTGAAGGCGGTGAAGCGCGCAGGACGCCTGTCACCGCTGCTGGCCCGCGAGGTTGGCGTGGTGGCCGCCACTGCGCTGGACGGGCAGGCGCTGCGGCTGGTGGGAACATCGGTGGCGCGCATGGACCTTGCCGCAGCGCGCGCGGCATCCGGCCGCGTATTGAAGGCCGAAGCCGTGAGCACGCTGAAGGGCCTCGGCGCGGACGTGGCGACGATCGGCGGCAATGCCGGATACCGGACCACGGTAGCCGCACTCGGCAGCGCGAAATCGGCGGAGGAGGTGGGCGTGATCGCAAGGCTCTCCGCCCGCTTCGGCACCGCGACGCGCGCCGTGATGGTGCTGGGCGGCGGCGTGCTGACCTTCGCCAGCATGATGACCACCGCCGTGGTGTGGTCGCTGTGGCTGCTGCTGTGGATTGCCGGCGTGACGTTCGGCGCAGCAAGGCTGGGGCGGCGGATCGGGCGGTGGATCTGGCCGAGGTCTGACGCGTCCCTTCAGCGCGCATGAACCGCCGCTCTCGTCTTCTCCCGCCTCAGCGGGAGAAGAAGGGACCCGGCGCGGCACGCGACGGGGAGATGAGGGGACGCGAGGTAACATCGCCAGACCGACTCGACTTCCCCTCACCTACCCCAACTTCGTTGGGGCCCCCTCCTCTCCCGCTGAAGCGGGAGAGGACGCTTCGGTCACGCCGCCTTCATCGCCTTGCGCGGACTTGATCCGCGCAACTCATGTCTTCTCCCGCCTCAGCGGGAGAAGAAGGGACCCGGCGCGGCACGCGACGGGTAGATGAGGGGACGCGAGGTAACATCGCCAGACCGACTT
>NZ_JADCDA010000068.1 GCF_020252405.1 Aestuariivirga sp. | reverse complement strand
CTGGCAGATGGACTTCAAGGGCCATGTGGGCCTCAGCGATGGCGCAAGGCTGCACCCGCTCACCATCCTTGATGATCACTCCCGGTACTGTCTCGCTATTGCGGCCTGCGCTGACCAGAAAACCCAGACGGTGCGGCAGGAGCGTCGGCCATGCGGGCTGCCCAGCCCGAGATGCGGAGGCGGCGTCAGGGGCAAAGGCAGACAGATAGCCCACCATGAGGAGCGCCGCGAGCGGGCCGGGAGGGTCCCCGGCAGAGCCCATCAGCGTATGTTCCGGTCAGGCGGAATAGCCTGGACGGAACATGCGCCAGATCAAAAGCTTAAGCATGATCTTATCGCAAAAGCGGGGTCCACTTTTGCGGATCATGCTCCAGTTCCGCAGTTCAGCCACCGCGCTTGACACGATAGAGATAAGGACGCGAGATCCCCAGCTGTAACGCAACCGCCACAGCTGTTTTGCCGGACCTCAATCCGGCGATCACCGCCTTGCGGAGCCTGGCGACGTCTGCCGCGCTGCGGCGGGTCGCCTTCTTCGCAGCAGGATTTTGGGCCTTGACCGATTTCACGGCAATCGCCTTCCCGTTCTTCTTGTTGCGGGTTGCCGCTGACGCGGCAACCTTCTTCTTCGCCTTCCTCGGCATCAAACAGCGGCTCAGAGAGCGCGCAGCTGATCGGCGGACTGCTTGCCCGAGCGGCGGTCGGTCACCAGTTCGAAGGAAACCGCCTGGTTTTCCTTGAGCGAACGCAGACCGGCGCGTTCCACGGCGCTGATGTGAACGAAGACGTCCTTCGAGCCGTCATCCGGCGCGATGAAGCCATAACCCTTGGTCTCGTTGAACCACTTAACCTTGCCTGTAGCCAAAATATGTTCTCGCTTTCATAGTAGGGGGCGTCCGAAACGTTCGGATGCCGCGAACATAATAAAAGCAGCCTTAGGTCAAGAAAGTCAACCGCTACTTGGGGTGCCGCAACGGGGCCGCCACGGCCCGGTGCGCCGGTCAACTCCCGCCGGGCGATGTTTCCGGCCGTTTTCGAAGGGGGCAGCCGCCAGCCGCCGGGCCCACTGCCAATCCCGCCGCCCGGCAAGACCTGCCATGGGGCCGATTCGCCGGATGCATCCGGGCGCCCTGCGGGAGGCCGGCGAAGCCGGGGTCTGACGGAAAGCCGATGGACAAAAAGTGGCTGAAGGCGATGCCCTCAGCGGCCATCCGCCCGATCACCGAAGCGGAGACAAGGTTTTTGCCCCCGGGGTTGGTGGGCCGCGCCCTCAGCCCAGGTCGATCATCACCTTGCCGCCATCGAGCCTCACCCCATGGACCTTGAGGTTGACGCAGACGGGCGCTCCCCTGGCCTCTCCGGTGCGGTAGTCGAAGCGGCCGTTGTGCTTGGGGCATTCGATGATGTTGTCCATCACCAGCCCATCGGCCAGGTGAACCTTCTCATGCGTGCACAATCCGTCCGTGGCGTAGTATTTGTCGTCCGGCGAACGGTAGATGGCGAAGGTGCGCCCGCCATGGTCGAAGCGCATCACGTCCTCGGGCTCGATGTCTCCCACGTTGCAGGCGGCAATCCAGTTGGGCATGTCGGTCAGTCTCCACTCATTCGGCAGGCACGGCATGGGCGGGGTATTCGCGCGGGATGGGGCGCTCTATCGACCATCCCGGCTCCCGGATCTGCCGGATGATGGCCGGAATGATCTCGGCATAGGCCGCGAAGGTCGAGGGGTAGGGCGGCGGGCAATAGGGCTTCATCGCCTCATGCAGCTCCGGCAGGCGGTGGTAGGGCACCATGGGAAACATGTGGTGTTCGATGTGATAGTTCATGTTCCAGTAAATGAAGCGCATCACCGGGTTCATGTGGACGGTCCGGCAGTTGAGGCGGTGATCCAGCACGTTTTCCGGCAGGCCCGCATGCTGGGTGAGGCCGGTGACGATGTGCAGCCACGCGCCATACATGGTGGGCAGCGGGCCCACGAACAGCATCGGCAGGATCGAACCCGCGTAAACCGAGAAGGCGACGATGGCGAGGTGGATGACGAGCCAGATGCGCGCGGTGCGATAGACTTTCGGGCGCTCCATCTCCGGAATGTAATCCGCCTCGTCGGGCGACAGCCGCCCCATGGCGTGGCGGACCATGCTCCTGATGGCGCCCCACACCTGCGGCACGCCAAGGAACATCAGGATCACCCGGAGCACGACGGTGGGCCGCATCACGGCCACTTCGGGGTCGCGGCCGACGATGATCGTGTCGGTGTGGTGGCGTGTGTGGCTCCAGCGCCAGACGGTGGGCTCGCGCATGATCATGAAGCAGGCGAGCTGATAGACCATGTCGTTCATCCAGGCCGTCCTGAAGGCGGTGCCATGCCCGCACTCATGCCAGCGCGAGTCGGTGGACGAGCCATAGAGCACGCCATAGGCGAGGAAGAAGGGAATGCACCATGCCGTGGGCCAGAAATAAAGGGCAAGCCCGCCCGTCACGATGAAGGCGGCGATCCAGATGACGGTGTCGCGGATGGCCGGCCCGTCGGACCGCTTCATCAGCTCCTTCATCTTCGCGCGCGGAATGGGGGCGCGGTACCATTCGGCATTGGCGAGTCCATGGTCCAGCGCATAGCGGCTCGAGGGGCCGGTCAGGCTGTAGTCGTGGGGTGTCGGCAGGGAGCTGTCCATCGGGCTGTCCATGTCGTGTGCGGTGGAGATTGAGCGAAAGCGTAACTTCCGCGGACGGCCGGAACAAGAGTTCCATTACGAAAACCATCGGATTGCATCATTCCGCCCTGTCGGATAGCCCATTGCCCTTGACTCTTCCGCCCGGTTGATGGAATTTTTGTTCGGCGTTTGAAATGAATGCTACAAACGTTCCATCCGCGGGATGGCGAGGCGCCACACAAGAGCGCCGGCAATAAGAGATGGGAGGGCCGACCGGCGGACGAGGCGGGCTGACCGCCGCGGGGCCGTTCAATCCTCCCCCTTCGCACGAGACTCTGCCCCGCTGCGCACGGGGTTCCGGCAAACAGGGCGCCACCGGACGCCCGTTAGGGAGGACCCGAGACATGAAGAAGACATTCCTTGCACTCGCGATGGCGGCTCTGATGTCGAGTCCGGCCATGGCCGGCGCCAAGATCGGCGTTTCGATGGCGCTGTTCGACGACAACTTCCTCACCGTGCTGCGGAACGGCATGATCGCCCAGGCCAAGGGCATGGACGGCGTGGAGCTGCAGGTCGAGGACGCGCAGAACGACGTGGCCAAACAGCTTGACCAGATCAAGAACTTCGCCGCCTCCGGCGTTGCCGCGATCATCGTCAACCCGGTCGATACCTCCGCCACCCAGGCGATGACGGACGCCGCCAAGGCCGCCAACATTCCGCTGGTCTTCGTCAACCGCCAGCCGATCAACGTCGACACGCTGCCCGACAGCCAGGCCTTCGTCGCGTCCAACGAGGAAGAATCCGGAACGCTTCAGACCATCGAGGTCTGCCGCCTGTTCAAGGACGCCGGCAAGAGCGAAGCCAATGTCTATGTGATGATGGGCGAGCTCTCGAACCAGGCCGCCGTGCAGCGCACCAAGGACATCCATGATGTGATGGCCAACGGCAAGTGCGCGGTGAAGCTCAACATCATCGACGAGCAGACCGCCAACTGGTCGCGCGATCAGGCCCAGGGCCTGATGACCAACTGGCTGTCGGCCGGCAAGGCCTTTGACGGCGTGATCGCCAACAACGACGAGATGGCCATCGGCGCCATCCAGGCCATGAAGGCCGCCAGCATCGACATGAAGAATGTCGTGGTCGGCGGCATCGACGCCACGCAGGACGCGCTGGCCGCCATGCAGGCGGGCGACCTCGATGTGACCGTGTTCCAGGACGCGGCCGGCCAGGGCGCTGGCGCGCTCGAGGCGGCCCTCAAGCTCTCCAGGGGCGAGATGGTGGACAAGAAGGTCTATATCCCCTTCCAGCTGGTGACGCCGGCCAACATTGACAAGTTCCTGAAGAAGAACTGAGACGGGCGGGGCGGGGCGGCATGCGGAGTGCTGCCCCGCTCCCGATATCATGAGGCTGAATTCCCCTCTCGTGGCGGGGGCAGGCGCGGGGACCGCGCCTTGCGGTTTACGGAGGAAGTTTTGGCAAAGTCCGAAGCAGGCATTGGCGGCCTGGACTACGATGCGAAGCGCCGGGCCTGGCCGAATGAGCTGAATATCCTGCTGGCGCTGATGCTCATCGTCGCCGCCTTCGAGAGTCTCGGGCGGCTGCTTTTGGGCGAAAGCTTCCTGTTCAACACGCGCGAGGGCGTGCCGGGCCTGTTCAACGGGCAGCGGCTGCAGATCATCATCCTGCAGGTGTCGATCGTCGGCATCATCGCCATCGGCGTCACCCAGGTGATCATCACCGGCGGAATCGACCTCTCGTCGGGTTCCGTTGTCGGCGCCACCGCGATGATCGCCATGTCCTTCGCGCAGGTCGCGGTGGTGAATGGCAACCCGAACCCCAAGGCCATCTTCGCGGCGCAGGGCTGGCTTGACCTCCCCGTGATCGTGCCGGTGCTGGTCGGCCTCGGCTGCGGCCTCCTTGCGGGCCTGATCAACGGCGCCCTGATCGCCTATACGAAAATCCCGCCCTTCATCGCCACGCTCGGCATGATGGTGGCGGCGCGCGGCCTGGCGCGATGGTGGTCCAGGGGCAACCCGGTCTCGTTTCCCACCGAAGGCTATGCGGCGATCGGGCAGGGCATGAACCCGGTGTTCATCTTCGTGGCGCTGGCCATATTGTTCCAGCTGATCCTGACCTACACGAAATACGGCAAGCACTGCTACGCCATCGGCTCCAACGAGGAGGCCGCGCGCATCACCGGCATCAAGGTGGAGCGCCACAAGGTTCTTGTCTATGCGATCGCCGGCATACTCGCCTCGGTGGCGGCCATCGTGCTGAGCTCAAGGAACCTCACCGCCCAGGCGGGCATGGGCGTGATGTATGAGCTTGACGCGATCGCCATGGCGGTGATCGGCGGCATCTCGCTGGCGGGGGGCAGGGGCTCCATCGCCGGCACGGTGCTGGGGGCGCTGATCTTCGGGGTCATCATCTCCGGCTTCACCTTCCTGCGTCTCGATGCTTACTATCAGGAGATGGTGAAGGGCGCGATCATCGTGGGCGCCGTGGTGCTCGATCAATGGCGGCAGCGCCGCCGCAGCCTGAGGGCGTGATCCATGTCTCAGCCGAACTCCGGCGTGATCCTCAGGACCGAAGGCCTGACCAAGCATTATGGCGGCGTGCAGGCGCTGGACGGCGCGGACTTCGAGCTCCGCAAGGGCGAGCATGTGGCCATCATGGGCGACAACGGCGCGGGCAAATCCACTTTCGTGCGCCAGATCACCGGCGTCGAGACCCCGACCCGCGGCAAGATCATTTTTCTCGCAAGGGAGATGAACTTCCACTCGCCGCTGGACGCGCGCGAGGCGGGGATCGAGGCGGTGTTCCAGAACCTCGCGCTTGCCGACGATCTCGACGTGCCCTCGAACCTGTTCCTCGGCCGGGAGAAGATCCTGTTCAACCTCGGCCCCTTTTCGATTCTTGACCGCAAGGGCATGCGCGAGGCGACACGCCATGCGCTGGAGAAGACGGCGGTCAGAATTCCCAATCTCTCCTCCGCCATCCGCCACATGTCGGGCGGGCAGCGGCAGTGCGTGGCGATCGCGCGCACCGCCACCTTCCCCTCGAAGCTCATCATCATGGACGAGCCGACGGCCGCGCTCGGCGTGGCGGAGACCGCGCAGGTCGAAAACATCATCCGCGCCATCAAGCGGAATGGCGAACCCCTGATCCTGATTTCGCACAACATGCGCCAGGTCTTCGACCTCGCGGACCGCATCGTGGTGTTCCGCCGCGGGCGCATCGCGGCGAACCTGCGAAAGAGCGACACGACCGGCGAGGAGGTGGTGGCCTATATCACCGGCGCCAGGACGGACCCCTCATCGATCGACCCGGCATAGGACAGAGGACCGCGACACATGGCCAGGAGACGCCCCACCATCGCCGAGATCCGCGCCAGCAAGGGCAAGCGCCAGTACACCATGATGCGGGTGACCGGCTGGGACGAACTCGCGGCGGCGGAGGCGGCGGGCATCGACATGTGCTCGGTCCCGCCCGAGATGCTGGTGGAGACGCGGTTTCGCGATGTTGCGCCCTCCATCTTCGCCATTCCCGGCCAGGCGCTCTATTCCGCGCCGGCCACGACGGATGATGCTTTGCGCTGGGCTTTCCGGATGATGGAGGCGGGGGCTGATGCGATCTATTCGGCCGCTTCCTTCCAGACGGTGCGGCGCCTGGCGGATGACAATATTCCGGTTATCGGCCATGTCGGGCTCATCCCGCATTTCTGCACCTGGACCGGCGGCTTCAGGGCCGTGGGCAAGACGGTGGAGAGCGCCATGGAGATTTATCAGCGCTGCAAGCAGTATGAGGAGGCCGGCGCCTTCGGCGTCGAGATCGAGGTGGTGCCGCCGGAGGTGACGGCGGAAATCGCCAGGCACACCTCGCTGTTCCTCGTCTCGATGGGCGGCGGAGCAGGGGGCGATTGCCAGTATCTCTTCGCCTGCGACGTGCTCGGAACCAACACCGGCCACATGCCGCGCCATGCGAAAAAATATGCCGACCTCGCCAGGGAATATGCCCGCATCCAGCAGATGCGGATCGACGCCTTCAGGGCCTTCGTCAACGACGTGCAGACCGGCGCCTACCCCGCCGAACAGCATCTGGTGAAGGCGCCGGAGACTGAAATGAATGCGTTCCGCAATAAGCTGAAGGGCTGAGGGCGTCCTCAGGGCTTTCCCCGTCAAGCTTCGGTCCGGCATCTCGTCATGCCCGGTCTTGATCCGGGCATCACCGCGGGCGCTGACGTGAACCGGCCGTCAGTCCGGCGAGGGCCGGGCTCCGGCTTGCTTATGTCCAGCTTTGCCGGGATGGGGAATTGCGATCCGCCTGGCCATGACGGCAACCGGCGATGCGGCATGCCGCTTGGTCATTCAACATCAGGGCGAGTCAAAGCCGCTTGCCGCAAGAGGTCTTCATCATATAGATTTGCGGATATAAGACTTTCTCCCGGACTGCCTCCGCGGTCCATGCCGTGCCTGACCAGCAACACCAACCCACAAGGAGACCATCCATGCCCCGCCGCGCACTCGCCGCCGCCCTTCTCACCCTCACCGCCCTCGCAGGCCTCCCCCAGGCCGCCCAGGCCGGCTGCACGCCGGGGGTGGGGTCCGATAGCTCTGGCAACACCTGCATCGGCGCTGGCGCCTTGACAGGCAACACCTTAGGCGGCGCCAACAGCGCCACCGGGTATTCTGCGCTGTCTTCCAACACCACGGGCTTCAGCAATAGCGCCACCGGGTATTATGCGCTGTCTTCCAACACCACGGGCGAGGGCAACAGCGCCACCGGGAGTTTTGCTCTGTCTTACAACACCACGGGCTACAATAACAGCGCCACCGGGTATGGTGCGATGTATTCAAACACCACGGGCAGCTTCAACAGCGCCACCGGGATTCTTGCGCTGAATTCCAACACCACGGGCAGCTACAACAGCGCCACCGGTGTTAATGCGCTGTCTTACAACACCACGGGCAGCAGCAATACCGGGACTGGCAACAAGGCCGGAGGCAAGCAGACGGGCAGCAACAATACGTGGCTTGGCGCGGAGGCGGGCTGGAGTGGCGATTTCGGAGATGGCATCTTCATCACGGGCAGCAATAACACCGCGCTGGGCTATCAGGCAGGCTCGCAGTGGACGACGGGCTCGAACAACATCGCGCTCGGCCATGCGGGCGTGGCGGGGGACGACAAGACGATCCGCATCGGTGGCACCACGCAGACCCGCACCTTCGTGACCGGCATTTTCGCCACGAAGGCGGCCAAGGGCTCGCGCCCGGTGCTGGTGGACGCCAATGGCCAGCTCGCCACCTCCAAGAGCTCGCTGCGCTACAAGGAGGATGTGCACAGCATGGGCGATGCCAGCAATGCGCTGATGGGCCTCCGCCCCGTCACCTACCGCTACAAGCAGGCCGAGGCTGACGGCAGCAAGCCCATCCAAGATGGCCTGATCGCCGAGGAAGTGGACAAGGTGATGCCCGCCCTCG
>NZ_JADCDA010000067.1 GCF_020252405.1 Aestuariivirga sp. | reverse complement strand
TACAAGGAGGATGTGCACAGCATGGGCGATGCCAGCAATGCGCTGATGGGCCTCCGCCCCGTCACCTACCGCTACAAGCAGGCCGAGGCTGACGGCAGCAAGCCCATCCAATATGGCCTGATCGCCGAGGAAGTGGACAAGGTGATGCCCGCCCTCGTCGTTTATGACGAACAGGGCCGTCCGGACTCGGTGTCCTACGAAATCCTGCCCAGCCTGCTGCTCAACGAATATCAAAAGCAGAACCGCAAGCTCGCCGCTGCCGAAGCCAAGCTGGCGGCCACCGAAGCGGAGTTCACCGAGACCAGGGCGGCGCTTGCGGCGACGAGGGCCGAACTGGCCGAAAGCAATGCCAAATTCGAAGCCGAACTTGCCGCGCTAAAGCTCGCAGTGAGCCGCCTCGCCGCCGCGCCATCCGCCGTGAAGGTGGCCGCCAGCCAGCCGTGAAGACATACCTCACCCATGCCCGCACTTGATCCGGGCATCGTCGCAAGTGTCACTCCCGACCGCCCGTCATTCCGGCCAAGGACGGAATCCAGCTTGTTTGCATCCAAAGCTGGACCCCGGCCTGCGCCAGGGTGACGGCAGCGGGTGGTGGTGCTCTGTCCGTTACTGATGCCTGTAACCCGTACACCTCTTTCGTTGCCACCACAGAGCATGATCCGCAAAAGTGGAACCGCTTTTACGACAAGATCATGCTCAGGCTTTTGATCTGGCGCATGTTCCGACCAGGCGGTTCCGCCTGAGCGGAACATGCGCTGGAGGACCCCCGGAGGGCAGGGCACGCTTGCCCGGCAGGGAGCGGCCATTGTTAACCTTTCTCCAGCGGGAATAGTTCTTCCATCCTCCCGCAGGGTCTCCTATCTAAGCAGGAGATCAGAAACCGATTCATCGGAAGGCTACCCATGCGCGATCCCGTCGAGCACCTCACCACCGGCGCCTTCTGGCCATCCGTCATCCAGCAGGAGAGCCGGGGCGAGCGCGTGTATGACCTGCCCTCGCGCCTGCTGCGCGAGCGCATCATCTTTATCACCGGGCCCATCGACGACACTGTCGCGGCCTCCATCTGCATGCAGCTTCTGTTCCTCGAGGCGGAGAACCCCAAGAAGGAAATCTCCATGTATATCAACAGCCCGGGTGGTGTCGTCACCTCCGGCCTGTCGATCTACGACACCATGCAGTTCATCCGCTGCCCGGTTTCCACCACGGTGATGGGCCAGGCGGCGTCCATGGGCTCGCTGTTGCTCACCGCCGGGGAAAAAGGCATGCGGTTCGCGCTGCCCAATTCGCGGATCATGGTTCACCAGCCCTCGGGCGGATACCAGGGCCAGGTGACCGACATCCTGATCCATGCCCGCGAGGTGGAAAGCCTGAAGCGCCGCCTGAACGAGATTTATGTCCACCACACCGGGCGCGACTATGCCACCATCGAGGAGGCCCTTGAGCGCGACAACTTCTTCACCTCGGAAGCCGCGCTTGCCTTCGGCCTCATCGACAAGGTGATCGAAAAGCGCGCCGCCCCGGCCGAAGGGAAGTAAACCTGTCGTTTTCCACCGGCGATTGCGCCGGTGGATTGGCCCGGGCAATCAATTCTTGATTAACCCGGCCCGCCCATGCTGAATTACCGTGGTGCCCCGGTGCGCCGGGCCCCCGCGACGGAACCGCGGCGATGGCGGTGAAGTCATTTTAGAGACTGCGTGTGTATCACGCGGCACATGTCCAAGGAGATGGAATGAGTAAAGCAACGGGGAGCGACAGCAAGAACACCTTGTACTGCTCCTTCTGCGGAAAGAGCCAGCATGAGGTCCGCAAGCTGATTGCGGGCCCCACCGTGTTCATCTGCGATGAATGCGTCGAGCTGTGCATGGACATCATCCGCGAGGAGAACAAGACCTCGCTGGCGAAATCCAAGGACGGTGTTCCCACCCCGCATGAGATCCGGAAAGTTCTGGACGACTATGTCATCGGCCAGGAACACGCCAAGAAGGTGCTCTCGGTCGCGGTGCACAATCACTATAAGCGCCTGAACCACGCCCAGAAGAACAATGACGTGGAACTGGCGAAGTCGAACATCCTGCTCGTGGGCCCCACGGGCTCCGGCAAGACGCTGCTGGCGCAGACGCTGGCCCGCATCCTGGACGTTCCCTTCACCATGGCGGACGCCACGACGCTGACCGAAGCGGGCTATGTGGGCGAGGACGTCGAGAACATCATTCTGAAGCTCCTGCAGGCCGCCGATTACAACGTGGAGCGCGCCCAGCGCGGCATCGTCTATATCGACGAGGTCGACAAGATCAGCCGCAAGTCCGACAACCCCTCGATCACGCGTGACGTGTCGGGGGAGGGCGTGCAGCAGGCGCTCCTGAAGATCATGGAAGGAACCGTCGCGTCCGTGCCGCCGCAGGGCGGCCGCAAGCATCCGCAGCAGGAGTTCCTGCAGGTCGATACGACGAACATCCTGTTCATCTGCGGCGGCGCCTTCGCGGGCCTCGAGCGCATCATCAACCAGCGCTCCAAGGGTTCGGGCCTTGGCTTCGGCGCGGAAATCCGCTCCAACGAGGATCGCCGCACCGGCGCGGTGCTGCGCGAGCTGGAGCCGGAGGACCTCCTGAAGTTCGGCCTCATCCCCGAATTCGTCGGCCGCCTGCCCGTGGTGGCGACGCTCGAGGACCTTGACGAAACCGCGCTCGTGCAAATCCTGGTCGAGCCCAAGAACGCGCTGGTGAAGCAGTATCAGCGCCTGTTCGAAATGGAAGGCGTGAAACTGAACTTCCCCGAGGAGGCGCTGGGCGCCATCGCGCGGCGCGCCATCGAGCGCAAGACGGGCGCGCGCGGGCTTCGCTCCATCATGGAGTCGATCCTGCTCGAGACCATGTTCGATTTGCCCGCCATGTCCGGCGTGGAGGAAGTCGTGATTTCGAAGGACGTGGTGGAGGGAACGGCCAAGCCGCTCCTCATCTACGCCGACAAGCACCCGGGCAAGGTCACGGTTTCGGCCTGAGACTTTCTGCACAAGCGATTGCAATGGCCGGGTTTGTGCCCGGCCATTTCTGTTGATGAAACCTGCGCGCGGCTGCGCCTTTGCGTTGAACCGATTGCATTTTCCGGGGTGATGGACCTTTCAGGTTCACCGTGAAGGTCCGGCTGCGCTTTACCTCAGGAGGTGATTCTGGCAGCTTGCGTGCTTGTCAGCCGCGGGCACCCGCTGACCCCGCACCATCACGGTTGATCGTCAGTCTGCGGCGCTCGGACCAAGGAGGCAGAACGATGCACATCGCGGTGACGGGCGCCACGGGCTTTCTGGGGAGGCACGTCGTTCCTGCCTTGCTGTCAAGAGGTGCGCGCGTCACCGCCATGCTGCGAAGCGCAAGCAACCCCAGGCCATGGCTGGAGGGGTGCTCCGTGGCTCGCCTGGATATCACGGAACCGCGGACCGACGCCTATGATCTGCTGGGGCGTCCGGACTGTGTCCTGCACATGGCGTGGCAGGGACTGCCCAACTACAATTCCGCGCACCATTTCGAGGCCGAACTTCCGCGGCAATATCTCTTTCTGAAACACCTCCTGATGGGCGGCCTTGGGCGGCTGCTGGTGACGGGCACCTGTTTTGAATACGGCATGCAGCCGGGAGCTCTGGCGGAGACGGACCCCACCCACCCCTCCAATCCATATGGGTTCGCCAAGGATGCGCTTCGCCGCGAGATCGAATTCCTGAAACGGAGCCTTTCCTTTTCCCTGGTATGGGCCCGGCTCTTCTATACGTTCGGCGATGGCCAGCCGGAAACGTCCCTGTTCGGGCAGTTCCTGCGCGCGGCATCCCGCGGCGAGGCTCTGTTCAACATGTCACCCGGCGACCAGTTGCGCGACTATCTTCCCGCACCCGTCATGGGCGATATGATTGCCCGGCTTGCCCTGGGCGGTGGCGATCCCGGCCCCGTCAATGTTTGTTCGGGCAAGCCCATTTCGGTCCGCGGTCTGGTTGAAGGCTGGATCCGGGAACGTGGCGTGCGGATGGAGCTCAACCTTGGGCATTTTCCCTATTCCGACCTCGAGCCGCTTGCCTTCTGGGGCGACGCCACCAAGGTCTCTCGCCTGCTTTCAATGCCTGACGGCGCGGGCAGAAGCCCCGCCAGGGTTCGTTCAACTGAAGGAGATCCGCTTTGACACAGCACGAGAAAGAGGTTGTTGAGCGGGTCACCCGGTGGTCGGCGGATAGCAGTCTCGTTGCCGAGGCCGGGGCTTTCCTGCGCGCCAGTTCCGCCGCGCTTTACCCCTATAATTTCTTCTGGCTGGGCCGCCCGATCATCCAGTATCCGCAGGATATCGTCGCAACACAGGAGCTGATCTGGCGGGTGAAGCCGGACCTCATCGTCGAAACCGGCATTGCGCATGGGGGTTCGCTCATCCTGAGCGCGTCGATCCTTGCACTGATCGAGTATGCCGAAGCCGTCGAGAGCGGCACACCGCTTGACCCGGGCAAACCGCGGCGGCGCGTGCTTGGAGTCGACATAGACATACGGCCCCACAATCGCGCGGCCGTCGAGGCTCATCCGCTGCGCCACCGCATCGACATGATCGAGGGGTCCTCGACCGATCCGAAGGTGATCGAAACTGTCAGGGCCCGGGCAAACTCATCCGACCGGATCATGGTGCTCCTCGATTCCAACCACACCCACGAACATGTGCTGGCGGAACTCGAGGCCTATGCGCCCCTCACCAGTGTTGGAAGTTACTGTGTGGTGTACGACACACTGATCGAGGACATGCCCGAAGGACATTACCCGGACCGCCCCTGGGGCAAAGGCAACAATCCCAAGACGGCGGTGCGGGAATATCTGAAGCATCATCATGAGTTCGAAATCGACAAGCTGATGGATGCCAAGCTTCTCATCACGGTGGCATCGGACGGCTTCCTGAGGAGAACGAGATGATGGGCCTGCTGGCGGCAGATCAATCCGCAGCAGTCAACCCGTCTCAGCCTGCAACGTTAGGGTAATTGGCATCGCGTTCGGAGATGACCGCCGGGCGCGCCGGCCAGTCGATCCCGAAGGCGGGATCATTCCAGCGGACACCCTTGCCGAAGCCGGGCTCGAAGATGCGTCCCATGTGGTAGAGCACGTCGGAATCGGGTTCCAGCGTGATGTAACCATGCGCGAATCCTTCGGGAATGAATAGCCCGGTCAGTGAAGCGGCATCAAGCCGGATGCCGAACCAGCGACGATATGTGGCGCTGGCCGGTCGCAGATCCAGCGCCACGTCATAGATCGCGCCGCGCGTCACGTGCACAAGCTTCGCTTCCGCCCTGGGCGGATCCTGATAGTGCATGCCCCGCAATGTGTGCCGCGCCGGATTGTGTGACAGATTGACCTGCATGGGCGTGAAGCCGAGCCCGGCGGCTGCGAAGGTTTCCGCGCAATAGAATCTCGCAAAGGAGCCGCGCTCGTCCGTTGCGGCGTCAGCCGTCACAACGGCGAGGCCGGGGATGGACACGGCGGATATCCTCATGTCACAACTCCCGCAGCTTCGGCGAAGCAACAACGAAGCGGCCGCCCCATTCGCGCACATAGGCATGCTCGGCGGAGATTTCCCCGACGAGGTTCCACGGCAGGATGAGAATGGCTTTTGGACGCGCCGTCCGCAAGACATCCGGCGCCGCCACGGGAATGTGGGAGCCCGGCAGCAGCTTTCCCTGCTTCTGGGGATTGCGGTCGACAACAAAGTCGATATCGGCGGGCCCCACGCCGCAATAGTTGAGGAAGGTGTTTCCCTTGGCCGCCGCGCCATAGGCGGCGACGTGCTCGCCGCGCCCGCGCATCGCGGCCAGATAGTCCACAAGGTCATCGCGCATGAGCCGCGCGCGTGAGGCAAAATCGCTATAGCCGCGGGGCTGATCGAGCGCAGCCGCCGTTTCTTCCCGCCGGAGCGCCGCCACGCGGGAGGTCTCGGCGTGGTCTGCGCCCTGATGGCAGGCAAAGACGCGCAGGCTGCCGCCATGGGTGGATAATGTCTCAACATCGAAGATGCGCATTCCGTTCTGCTTCAGGATGCGGTCCACGATGGCCAGCGACAGATAAGAATAGTGCTCGTGATAGATCGTGTCGAACTGGCAGCCGGAAATCATGCGCAGAAGGTGGGGGAATTCGAAACAGGCGACGCCCTGCAGCTTCAACACCAGCGGAAAACCCGCCACGAAGCCGCTGATGTCGGGCACGTGGGCCAGCACATTGTTGGCAATCATCAGGTCAGCTGTGATGCCCATGCCGGCGAGATGGCGCGCCGTGTCGCGGTTGAAGAAGGCCACCATGGTCTCGACGCCACGGGCCCGCGCGGCCTCCGCGCAGTTTGCGGCTGGCTCTATGCCAAGGCAGCGAATGTTCCGGGCAACAAAGTGCTGAAGCAGATAACCGTCGTTTGACGCGATCTCGATGACCATTGAGTCCGGGCCCAACCCGAAACGCCGGGCCGCTTCTTCGGTAAACCGCCTGGCATGGGCAACCCACGAGGAAGAATAGGACGAGTAATAGGCATAGTTCGCGTCGAATATCGTCTCGGCAGGAATGCTCTTCTCGACCTGGACGAGGTAGCAGGCCTCGCAGATCATGATGCGCAGCGGAAAGCGCGGTTCCGCTGCGATGGCGGCAGGGGTGGGTTCGAGATAGCTGTTGGCGAGCGGCTGCCGACCGAGATCAATGAGTTCGAGAGCCAGGGGCGATTGGCAATAGCGGCAGGGCGCGCTCATTCGGCATGCTCCCGCAAAGCGCCATAGGCCTCGATTTGCGCGAGAGTTGGCGCGCGCATGTCCTTGCCTTTGGACCACTGCCGGTACCAGGCGGCAGTCCATGCAATGGCGAGATCGGCCGGAAGCCGGTCCTGCCAGCCCAGGCTGCGGCGGGCAAGATCGCTGTTGAGCAGGAGAAGGCTCGATTCGCGGTCGTCGGACTGCGCCGCATGGGTGATGCGGGATGACGAACCGAGCGCGTCCCGCATGGCGGTTGCGAGCGCTTCCACGGTCACCGCGTGTTTGCCGCCGGGCCCGAAGTTGAGCGCGCGCGGCAAGCCTGCCGGGGCGCTGACAAGCGTTTCCGCAAAGAGAAGATATCCGCACAGGCAATCAAGCACATGCTGCCAGGGCCGCACCGCACGAGGGTGGCGTAGCAGGATGGGCCTGTTGCCCGCGGCGGCACGAACGCAGTCCGGCACAATCCGGTCGATGGCGAAGTCGCCGCCGCCGATCACGTTGCCCGCCCTTGCCGTCGCAATTGCCGGCCGTCCGGCGGGGAAGAAGCATTCCGCATAGCTCTTGACGGCGATCTCGCAGGCAGCCTTGGACGCCGAGTAGGGATCCTTCCCGCCCAGCGCGTCATCTTCGCGATACGGCTGCCCGCGTCCGTCGTTGAGATAGACCTTGTCGCTCGTGATGAAGACGGCGGCATCGATGCCCTCCGTGTTCCGCAAGCCTTCGAGAAGATTGAGCGTTCCGTTCACATTGGTCTCGAATGTCTGCAGCGGGTCTGCCAGAGACTGGCGCACGAGCGCCTGCGCCGCGAGGTGAAACACGACGGAAGGTCTGCTCCCGCGCACCGCACGGGCCAGCGCCGCGGCATCGCGAATGTCGAGCATGATCCCCGAACAGGCTTCATCGACAGCCGCTGCCTTGGCGAGCGAGGGTCCCGCGGGCGGCGGCAGCGCAACGGCGCTGACCACGGCGCCAAGGCGCTTCAGCCACAGCGCCAGCCACGCGCCCTTGAAGCCGGTGTGCCCTGTCAGCAGAACGCGCCGGCCTTCCCAGAAATCCGCATCCGGAAGCCTGCCTACCATATTTTCCACGGCGCCTGTCCCGACTGCCACAGGGCCTCCAGATGCTGCTTGTCGCGCAGCGTATCCATGGGCTGCCAGAAACCATTGTGACGATAGGCCATCAGTTCTCCGGCCGCGGTGAGCTTTTCAAGGGGGCCGCGTTCCCAGACGGTCTGGTCATCCTCGATGACATCCAGCACGCGGCGTTCGAGGACAAAGAAGCCGCCACTGATATATGTGCCGTCTCCGGGGGGTTTCTCCGTGAAACGCTCCACGCGCGAACTCTTGAGGTCGAGGGACCCGAAACGTCCGGGCGGATTTACGGCGGTCAGCGTGGCTGCCTTGCCGTGGTTCCTGTGAAAGGCGATGAGCTTGCCGATATCGACATTGCTGACGCCATCGCCGTAGGTCATGCAGAACGGACCGTCGTCCAGATAGCGCGCCACCCTGCGGAGCCGACCGCCCGTCATCGTGTCGAGTCCGGTTTCCGCCAACGTCACCCGCCAGGGTTCCGTCACCGCCCCGTGGAACTCCATGGAGCCCGTGCCGGTGTCCACCGTCACGTCCGCACCATGCAGGTAGTAATTGGCGTAGAACTCCTTGATGATGTATCCCTTGTAGCCAAGGCAAATGACGAAGTCAGTGATGCCGTGAGCGGCGTATATCTTCATGACATGCCACAGGACGGGACGGCCTCCGATCTCCACCATGGGTTTCGGCCGGAGCATGGACTCTTCGGAGATGCGGGTGCCGTAGCCCCCCGCCAGGATCACCGCCTTCATCGCATCACCTGCCCAGACTCCCCAATCCGCCTGCCGCGCCGGTCGAAAGGGCTCATGAAGCCCCAGCCGCTTATTATCGCCTACCTGCCGCGCCACTGCAACCACAGGCCCTGAGGCACGCATCATCCCGCCGCGTCTCCGGCAACCGAATCCTTAACCAATATGGAACCCACCATCCCGTAATGACGAGGCGTCGCGTTGTGGGCAAGAGGGCGGGGCGGAAGGAAAATGGCTGACAACATCCGTTACAGCATCGTCATTCCGATCTTCAATGAGGAGGAAGTCATTCCGGAGCTCATTCTCCGGCTTGACAAGCTGATCGCCCAGCTCGACGGCGGCGTCGAGGTCCTTCTTGTCGATGACGGCAGCCGTGATAACTCGGCTTTCATGCTGCGGGAGAAGACGCGGCAAGACCCGCGCTACCGTCTGTTGCGCATGTCGCGCAACTTCGGCCACCAGATCGCCATAACGGCCGGGCTGGACCATGCATCGGGCGATGCAGTGATCGTGATGGATGCGGATCTCCAGGATCCGCCGGAGGTGGTTCTTGCCATGATCGGCAAGTGGAAAGAGGGTTGGGAGATCGTCTCGGGAAGGCGAATCCGCCGGGAGAACGAAACGCTGTTCAAGCGGCTTTCCGCCCATGTCTTTTATCGCATTCTGCGCCGTTTCGCCTCGGTCGGAATTGACCCGGACGTCGGCGACTTCCGCCTGCTCGACCGCCAGGTTGTGGAATCCTTCCGGTCCATGCGCGAGCAGGACAGGTTCGTCCGCGGCATGATCAGCTGGCTGGGTTTTCGCCAGACCTATGTGGAATATGTTCGCCAGGGCCGCCATGCAGGACAGACGAAATACCCGCTGATGAAGATGATCCGGCTGGCGTTGAGCGGCATTATTGGCTTTTCCGACGTACCGCTCCGCATGGCGCTCTGGTTCGGAATTGCAGTCTCGGTTGCCGCCCTTGCCTATGGCGTCATCGTGATCATCAACTGGCTGCTGCATGACGCCACCGTGCAGGGCTGGGCTTCGACCGTCGTGATCCTTTCCCTTCTGGGCGGCATCAACCTGATGACCATGGGCATCGTCGGCCTCTATGTGGGGCGGATATTCTCGCAGGTTAAGGAACGGCCCCTCTATGTGCTCCGGCAGGATCACGACAGGGATCGCCAACCCCAAGCTGGTCACTAGAGCGCGATCCGCAAAAGGGGAGGCCGCTTTTGCGAAAAGATCATGCTCAAGCTTTTGATCCGGCGCGGCCGCATGCGTGTATGTTTCTGCAAGTTGGGCTAAAAAGACCGGGCAGGAGAGAAGGCCCATGACCCGTGTGACCGTCTGTATACCCGTCCGCAACGGCGACAATTTTCTCGAGCAGGCTCTGGCCTCCATTGCCATGCAAACTTACCCGGCCGACAGGGTCCTCGTCAGCGACAATGCATCGACTGACCGCACAGCCGGCATATTGGAGGCGTGGAAGCGGCGCCTTCCGCTGGAGGTGGTGCGTCAGCCCGCCCCGGTTTCGATGGTTGAGAACTTCAATGGCCTCCTCGACCGGGTTGAAGATCCGTTCTACATGGTCCTCTGCCATGACGACTATCTGAATGCGCCTGATGCAATATCCTCGGCGCGAGCGGTGCTGGAGGCCAATAGCGGCGTTTCCGCCGTCTACTGCGATCTGGCCTATGTCGGGGAAAAACGCCGCAGGCTTGCAACCCGCCGCTTCCACCGCACGGGCCTTTTCGACGCCGACGAGGCAGGCCGCCAGTCGGTTCTCAAGACGCGCAACATGTTTGGCATCCCCTTGCTCGTTCGCAGAAGCGCCCTCGGCCCTTATCGATATGATCCTGCCTTCCGCTATGGCCTCGATCTGGATCTCTCATGGCAGATGTCCAGGCTCCAGCCGGCCTGGCATATTCCACGCGCCCTGATGGCCAATCGCTATCATGCCGGCAACAGCACCTGGGGCGGGCTCGGCGCCGCCGACGAGTATTTTCGGCTGGCGTCAAAGCATGGGATGCGGATTTCGCCTGCGCGTCGCGCGCAGATCCGGCTGCGCTGCTGGAGCGTGGGCCAGCAAAGGCGCCTGTTCGGCGCCTATGAGCGGCTGGTGTCCCGCCTTGGCTGAGAATGACGGAAAGACAGGATTGGCGCGCCCTAGTCTTTCGCCGCAAATCATCCGCTATGTTCTGGTCGGCTCGTTCAACACCGCAAGCAGTTTCGCCGTCTATGCGCTGCTCACGTGGATGGGCCTGCCTGTCGCCGCCGCGAGCTTCGGCGCTCTCGCATTCGGCATTTGTCTCAGCTTTGCAACGCTTGGCCGCCTGGTCTTCCTGAGCACGCTGCGTGGCCGTTTCTTCCGTTTTGCCGCGGTCTGGATGCTTCTCTATCTCGTGAACCTTGGCATTATCTCGCTGCTCATGCGTTTCGGCCTGGGGCCATATGTTGCAGGCCTGCTTGCAGCCTTGCCGGTGGCCGCAACGGCATTCATGCTGCAGCGTATCTATGTTTTCCGGTAATCAGCCTGTTGCGAAAAGAGGAATTTACGATGCATGACATGCTGTCGTCCTGGTGGATTTGGGCCGTACCGCTCGCCTTTGTTGCCGTGCTGGTCTATGCGCTGAACCCCGGGCGCAAGAAGCAGTTCGACGAGGAGGCCCGTGTGCCCCTCGAGGACGACCCGCCGGCAAAGTGAATGGGCCGGTCAACTGGCCCCGGAATCTGAAGCTTCCCGCGCATTGGGCCGGGAGCCTGGGCGCCTTGCGTGCGGGACCCTGTGTCCCGCATCGCCTGATGTGCCGGCGGACGCCCCTTGCCCTGGCTTTGCTTGACAGGAGCGGCACGCGCGTGTGGTCTTCCACCTGTTGAAACACGGAGCGCCGCGCCCTTGGGAAAACTCACTCTTGCCCTTTACAACCGTCTCACCGGCCCCTTTTCGGCCGCGGGATTGATCCTTGGCGCGCTGTTCTGGGCCGCCGCGCTGACGCCGAGCCTCATCCCGCGTGATGGGCTGCTGCAGGGGGCGATCGGCGGGCTGTGCTTCAGTGCCGGCTATGCGCTGGCGGTGGCCGTCACCGCGCTGTGGGTGTGGCTTGGCCTGCCGCTGCTGCCGCGGCTGCTGCTGAAGCCCATGCGCGTGCTCGCCGCGGTCGCCGCCATCGCCATCATGCTGGCCGCGGCCTTCAAGGGCGAGGGCTGGCAGGACGAGGTGCGCAAGGCGCTGGACATGGAGCCCAATGGCGGCAGTTGGCCCTTCATCCTGATTGCCGTGGGGCTGGCGCTGATTGTGGTGCTGATGCTGGCGGGCCGCGTCTTCGCGGCGCTGCGCGACTTCGTCAGCGCGCCGCTGCGCCGCGTTCTGCCGCCGCGCGTCGCGGTGCTTATCGCGGTGGCGCTGGCGTCATGGGTGTTCTGGTCGATCGGCAATGGCGTGCTGCTCAATGCGCTGCTGCGCGGGCTCGACTCGTCCTATCGCCGCGTCGATGCGCTGATCCCGCCGGAGGAAGCCCAGCCCGCCGATCCGATGAAGGCCGGAAGTGCGGCCTCGCTCGTCCGCTGGAATGACCTCGGCCGCCAGGGCCGGCTGCGCGTGCTCTCCCAGCCCACAGCGGCGGAAATCGCGGCCATCACCGGTCGTGACGCGAAGGACCCGCTGCAGATCTATGTCGGTCTCAATTCGGCGGAAACCCCGCAGGAGCGCGCCGACCTGGCGCTTGCGGAGCTGAAGCGCACCAATGCCTTCAGCCGCAAGTTCCTCATCATCGCCACGCCCACCGGCACGGGCTGGGTCGACCCCGCCTCCATGCTGCCGCTCGAGGTGCTGACGGGAGGTGACGTCGCTTCCGTGTCGGTGCAGTATTCCTATCTGCCGAGCTGGCTCACGCTGTTCGTCGACCCCGCCTATGGCGAGGAGACGGCGGAGAAGGTGTTCGACACCGTCTATGGCCACTGGCGCAGCCTCCCCAGGGACCGGCGGCCGCGCCTGTTCCTGTTCGGCCTGTCGCTCGGCTCGCTCAACTCCGATCTCGCCACCGATGCCTATGCGCTGCTGGGTGATCCGTTCGAGGGCGCGCTGTGGGTGGGCCCGCCCTTTGCCAGCCGCACCTGGAACCAGGTGACGGCGACGCGGCTGAAGGAGAGTCCGGCCTGGCTGCCGCGGGCGCGCACGCCCGCCGTGTTCCGCTTCTTCAATGCCGGTGACCGGGGGCAGATCGCCTCGCCCGGCTGGGGGCCGGTGAAGATCGCCTATCTGCAGTACCCTTCCGATGCCATCACCTTCTTCGAGACCGGTATGTGGCGCAGGGAGCCTGACTGGATGAAGGCGCCGCGCGGGCCCCGCGTGGCGCCCGCGCTCGCCTGGTATCCCGGCATCAGCTTCATCCAGCTCGCCTTCGACATGATGACGGCAACGACGGTGCCGAAGGGCCGTGGCCACGTCTATGCGGCGCGCGACTATGCCGCCGGATGGCGCGCCCTGATCCAGCCGGACGGCATCGGCGAGCCCGAGATGCAGAAGCTCGACCGGTGGATGGAAGAGAAGGGGCTCTGACCCCAGCTCCCGAACGCCGTCATGCCAGCGAAAGCCGGCATCCAGCACTTTATGCAGCGCGCCCACCCTCCCGACCGTCTTCCCCGCAAAGGCCGGGGTGACGGCGGGAGCGGGGTTCTGCGGGATGACGGCGTGGTTTTGGCGGTGTCGCGTTTTGGTGACGGGTCATTTCTCACATCGCATTCGCATAATAGAAGGCGATCACCTGCGAGCGGTTGTTGAGGCCGAGCTTTTCGTAGAGGTTCCGGAGGTGGAACTTCACGGTGTTGATGGAGATGTCGAGTTCGGCCGCAAGCTCGGTGTTGGTCCGGCCCTTGGCGAGTGCGGCAAGAAGCGTCTTCTCGCGCCCGGTGAGGCTGTCGCGCGGATCGCGCCTGAGGGCGCGCACATCCATGAAGGGGAACACCATGCGGCCCGCCGCCACGCTGGCGGCGGCGTCAAGCAGCTGTTGCTCCGGCGCATCGCGCGTCAGGAAGGCCGCCGCCCCCGCCGCCATGGCGCGGCGCGGCACGTCCGGGTCGCCTGCGCCGGAATAGACGACCATGCGCGGCGCATCCGGCCTGTCCCGCAGGATGCCGAGGAGCCGCTCGGCGCCAAGCTGTGGGATGATCCAGTCCACGATGCCGATATCCACCGGCACGCGCAGGCATGTTTCGAGGAACCCCTCTGCGGTCTTCGACGTTGCAACCAGGGTGAAGCGCCTGTCGCGCTCGAACAGCTCGGAGAGAGCCTGGAGCATGATGGTGTTCGGGTCGGCAATGATGACGCTGCGGACCTGTGTCATAAACCTACCCTATAGGGTGGAAGCATCGCTGACAAGGGAAATTTACAGCTCTTATGGGTGGGAAAAATACTGCCCCAATAGATGCTGAAAGGCTGGTTTTCTGGGTGTTTTCAAAGTCGGTCCATCCGCCCATGAAGGCGGCAAGACAACAAGACATATGGGAGCAACACAATGCCAGGAACCCGCGGCCTTTTCATTCCGGGCCCCACCAACGTGCCGCAGGCGGTGCGTCTCGCGATGGACATCGCGATGGAGGACCAGCGCGCGCCGGATCTTCCGTCCTTCACCCTGCCGCTCTTCGCCGACGTGAAGAAGGTGTTCAAGACCGCAACGGGCCAGGTCTTCCTGTTCCCGGCTTCCGGAACCGGCGGCTGGGAAGCCGCCATGACCAACACCCTGTCGCCCGGCGACAAGGTGCTGATCGCCCGCTTCGGCCAGTTCTCGCTGCTGTGGGCCGACATGTGCACCCGCATGGGCCTCGAGGCCGACGTGGTCGACGTGGCATGGGGCGAGGGCGTTCCGGTCGAAATCTTCGCCGAGAAGCTCAGGGCCGACAAGGCCCATGCCTACAAGGCCGTGCTCGTCACCCACAATGAAACCGCCACCGGCGTCACCAGCGACGTGGCAGGCGTGCGCAAGGCGATGGACGATGCGCATCATCCCGCTCTCCTCTTCGTCGACGCGGTGAGCTCGCTCGCCTCCATCGACTTCCGCATGGACGAGTGGAAGGTCGATGTCTGCGTTTCGGGTTCGCAGAAGGGCTTCATGATGCCCGCGGGCCTCGCCATCCTCGCCGTGTCGGAAAAGGCGCTTGCCGCCCGCAAGACGGCCTCCATGCGCCGCTGCTACTTCGATTTCGATGACATGATGAAGGCCAACAAGGACGGATTCTTCCCCTATACCCCGCCCCTGCACATGCTCCGTGCACTGAAGGCCGCGGTCGGCCTGCTGCTTGCCGAAGGCCTGGACAATGTCTTCGCCCGCCATCACCGCCTGGCCGAGGGCGTGCGCCAGGCCGTTTCCGCCTGGGGTCTCCGGCTCTGCGCCGCGGCGCCGAAGTGGCATTCGGACACGGTCAGCGCCATCGTGCTGCCCGAGGGCTTCGACAGCGCGGCCCTCGTGCGCCACGCCTACACCAGATATCACCTGTCGCTCGGCATGGGCCTCAACAAGGTGGCGGGCAGGGTGTTCCGCATCGGCCACCTGGGTGACCTCAATGAGATCATGTGCCTCCAGGCGCTGGCGGGCGCTGAGATGGCGATGCGCGACCTGGGGCTGCCGGTGGTGGCGGGCTCGGGCGTGGGCGCGGCCATCGAGTATTACCGCGGCGCCACAGAGGCCACCGCCCTCAAGAACGCGGCCTGAGGAGCGCGACATGGATATTCACGAGTACCAGGCCAAGGAAATCCTTGCCCGCTTCGGCGTGTCGACACCCAGGGGCGCGCTCGCCTACAGCCCGGAGCAGGCGGCTTACCGCGCGCGGGAAATCGGCGGCAAGCTGTGGGTCGTCAAGGCGCAGGTCCACACCGGCGGCCGCGGCAAGGCCGGCGGCGTGAAGCTCTGCCGTTCGGAAGACGAGGTCATGGACGCCGCTGACGAACTGCTCGGCAAGAAGCTGGTCACGCATCAGTCCGGCCCCGCCGGCAAGATCGTCGGCCGTCTCTATGTCGAGGGCGGCGTGGCCATTGCGAAGGAACTCTATCTGGGCTTCGTGCTCGACAGGAAGTCCGAGCGCGTGATGGTCGTCGCCTCCTCCGAAGGCGGCATGGAGATCGAGGAGATCGCGGCGGAGAAGCCCCACTCCATCGTCAAGGTGAGCGTGGAACCCGCGGTCGGCATGCAGGCATTCCAGGCCCGCGAGATCGCCTTCGCCCTGGGCCTCAGGCCGTCGCAGATCCAGTCTGCGGTCAATGCCCTCATGGGCTGCTACCGCGCCTTCGAGGAGCTCGATGCGACGATGCTGGAAATCAACCCGCTCATCGTCACCGAGGACGATCACGTCATGGCGCTCGACGCCAAGATGACCTTCGACGACAACGCCCTGTTCCGCCACCCCGCCGTCGCCGAACTCCGCGACAAGAGCCAGGAAGACCCGCGCGAGACGCACGCCAATGACCGCGGCCTCTCATATGTCGGCCTGACCGGCAAGATCGGCTGCATCGTCAATGGCGCGGGCCTCGCCATGGCCACCATGGACATGATCAAGCTGGCGGGCGGCGAGCCGGCCAACTTCCTCGACATCGGCGGCGGCGCCACGCCGGAGCGCGTGGCCAAGGCCTTCAAGCTCGTCACCATGGACAAGAACGTCGAGGCCATTCTCGTCAACATCTTCGCCGGCATCAACCGCTGCGACTGGGTTGCCGAAGGCGTGGTCCAGGCGCTGGAGAAGAACCCCGCCGGCGTGCCGGTCATCGTGCGCCTGGCGGGCACCCATGTGGAGGAGGGCCGCCGCATCCTGGCGCGCTCCGGACTCCCCATCATCCGCGCCAACACGCTGGCCGAAGCCGCCGAACGCGCGGTCGCGGCCTGGAAGAACAACGCCAACACCGTTGGCCTGAAGGTGGTGAACGCATGAGCATTCTTCTCGACCGTACGACGCCGGTTCTGGTGCAGGGCATCACCGGCAAGATCGGCTCCTTCCACGCGAGGGAGATGCGCGGATATGGCTCCAACGTGGTTGGCGGCGTCACGCCCGGCAAGGGCGGCGCCACGCAGGACGGGCTTCCCGTCTTCGACACGATGAAGGAGGCGGTGGAGAAGACCGGGGCCACGGCCTCGATCGTCTTCGTGCCGCCGCCCTTCGCGGCCGACTCGATCATGGAAGCGGCGGATGCGAACATCCGCCTCTGCGTCGCCATCACCGACGGCATCCCCAGCCAGGACATGATCCGCGTGAAGCGCTACATGCGTCGCTACAGGGCGGAGAACCGCATGCGCCTCATCGGCCCCAATTGCGCCGGCGTCATCTCGCCCGGCAAGGCGATGATGGGCATCATGCCCGGCAACATCTATCTCCCCGGCAATGTCGGCATCGTCGGCCGCTCAGGCACGCTGGGCTACGAGGCCGCGGCACAGATGATGGAGCTGGGCATCGGCGTGTCGACCTCGGTGGGGATCGGTGGCGACCCGATCAACGGCTCCTCCTTCAAGGACATTCTCGAGCTGTTCGAGGCGGACCCGGAAACCCATGCGGTGGTGATGATCGGCGAGATCGGCGGCCCGCAGGAGGCCGAGGCCGCGGAATACATCCGCGACCACATGACGAAGCCGGTGATCGCCTATGTGGCGGGCCTCTCCGCGCCCAAGGGCCGCAAGATGGGCCATGCCGGCGCCATCATCCAGGCCTTCGGCGAGGGCGCCTCCGAAAAGGTCGAACTGCTCCGCGATGTGGGCGTGGCCATTGCGCCGACCCCTGCCGAAATCGGCGGCACGGCGCAGAAGGTTCTCAAGGCGGCGTGAGGTTGTCATGAATCTGCCTCTTGAAACCCCGGTGCGCCTGGGGCGCAGCAGAACCGCGTCCGGCGCCATCAACGTGGTGCCGGAGCTCCGCTCCTACCGCTATGATCCCAAGCCCTGCCGCCTCTCGGCCATGCAGATGCTGGTGCTGCAGCTCGTGTGCTGCGGCCTTGCCGACAAGGAGATCGCCTATCTCCTCGGCGTGTGCAGCGCGACCGTGAAGGCCCACATGTCCCGCGCCATCCGCGAGATGGGCCTCTACCGCCGCCACCAGCTTGTGCGCTATGTGTTCGAGAACGGCCTCTTCGACCCCGAGGCGGCGCAGGCCGAAATCCTGCGCCGTCGCAAAGCCGCCTGACCTTTTGAACGAGGACCGATCATGAGCTTTCTCACCGTCGAACAGGCCAGGCCGCGCCTGAACCGCAGCGAGCTGGCCGTCCCCGGCAGCCAGCCCCAGATGTTCGAGAAGGCGGCGAAGTCCGCCGCCGACGTCGTGTTCCTCGACCTTGAGGACGCCGTGGCCCCGGACGACAAGGCGCAGGCCCGCAGGAACATCATCCAGGCCATCGGCGACATCGACTGGGGCAACAAGTCCCTGTCCGTGCGCATCAATGGCCTCGACACGCATTACATGTACCGCGACGTGGCGGATGTGCTGGAACAGGCGAGCGACCGCCTCGACCTCATCATGATCCCCAAGGTCGGCACGGCCTCCGATGTCTATGCGGTGGACATGCTGGTGACCCAGGTCGAGACCGCGAAGAACCGCAAGAAGCGGATCGGTTTCGAGCTGATCATCGAGACCGCGCTCGGCATGCAGAACGTGCACGCAATATCGGCGGCCTCGAAGCGCAACGAGTCGCTGCACTTCGGCGTGGCCGACTATGCCGCCTCGACGCGCGCCCGCACAACGTCGATCGGCGGCGCCAATGCCGATTACGCCGTCCTGACCGAGCCGCTCGCCGACAATTCGCGCCAGGTGCACTGGGGCGACATGTGGCACTATGCGATTGCCCGCATGGTGGTGGCGGCGCGCGCCAACGGCCTCAGGCCCGTCGATGGTCCCTTCGGCAATTTCTCCGACCCCGACGCATTCAGGGCCGCCGCGGCACGCGCCGCGGTGCTGGGTTGCGAGGGCAAGTGGGCGATTCATCCCTCGCAGATCGCGCTCGCCAACGAGGTGATGAGCCCTTCGGAGGCGGAGGTGACGCGCGCCCGGCGCATCCTCGAGGCGATGAGGGAGGCGGAGGCGCAGGGCAAGGGTGCGGTGTCGCTCGACGGCCGCCTGATCGATTATGCCTCGATCCGCCAGGCCCAGGTGCTGGTGGAGAAGGCAGCACAGATCGCCGGACATTGAGACGGCAGGGCGCGGGGGAATGGCCGCGCCCGTCATAAAGCCAAAATTCGGTTTCAGCCGCGCTTAGCGCTGACCTATAGTGGCCCCCTGCACCCTCTGGAGGGCTCGTTGAAAGATCCATACGAAACACTTGGCGTGGCCAGGACCGCCACCGCGGACGAGATCAGGTCGGCCTACCGCAAGCTGGCCAAGAAGCTGCATCCGGATTTGAACCCCGGCGACAAGTCGGCGGAAGAGAAGTTCAAGCAGGTGGCGGGCGCCTACGATCTTCTGTCCGATGAAGAAAAGCGCCGCCGCTTCGACGCGGGCGAGATCGATGCCTCCGGCGCCGAGCGCCAGCATGAGCGCTACTACAAGGACTATGCCCAGGACCCCGGCGGCCGCCGCTACCAGTATCAGAGTGCGGGCTCGGGCTTCGACGATTTCGCCTCGCAGGACGATTTCCTCGCCGAGTTGCTGCGCCGCCGCCAGGAACAGGCGCGCCGCGCGCCGGGCGCCGACCGCTCCTACGAGCTCGAGGTCGATTTCCTCGATGCGGTGAACGGGGCCACGCGCCGCATCACGCTGCCCGACGGCGGCTCGCTCGACGTTGCGATTCCGGCGGGGATCGATGAGGGCCAGGTGCTGCGCTTGCGCGGCAAGGGTGCGCCGTCGCGCGGCGAAGGCCCGCCGGGAGACGCGCTGGTGGCCATCACCATCCGCCCGCACCGCTTCTTCAGGCGCGAGGGCGACGACATCCTCTGCGAGCTCCCCGTCACCATCCAGGAGGCGGTGCTGGGCGGCAAGGTGAAAGTGCCGACGACGACGGGTCCGGTGATGGCCACGGTGCCGAAGGGCTCCAACACCGGCACCACGCTGCGCCTCAAGGGCAAGGGTGTGCCGAAGAGGGGCGGGGGTGCGGGCGACGGGCTGGTGAGGCTCAAGGTCATGGCGCCCACCGAACCCGATGCCGCCCTTGAAAACTTCCTCTCCGGCTGGACGCCGGGGCCGGGCTACGATCCGCGCAGGGACATGCAGTCATGATCATCACCAAGTCCGAATTCCTGCTTCGCACCCAACTCGACCAGCAGACGCTCGAAGTCTGGATCGAGGAAGAGTGGCTGTCGCCCGAACAGGGCGGCGCGGAGCCCCTGTTCTCGGAAGCCGACCTGGCGCGCGCCGGTTTGATCCGCGACCTGCAGGGCGATCTCGGCGTCAACCGCGAGGGCGTGGGCGTGATCCTCAGCCTCGTCGACCAGATCCACAGCCTGCGCTGGGCGCTGGCCAACCGGATCGGCGGCAAAACGGACGGGTGAACGGCCTGCGTCTTCGTCCCCTTCCGCTTTTCCCGCTGAAGCCGGAGAGGAGGACAGGCGCGATGGCTCAGCGATGGCGTCTTCGCCTTCGCCGCAATGCTGCCGGCAACCAGCCACGACCTGCCATGCGGCGTCACGGTGACGGGTTCCGGCAAGGGCATGAACCGTTCAGGCGAAATCGCCTTTACGAAAAGAACATGCGCCAGATCGAAAGCCTGAGATCTTATCGCAAAAGCGGTCTCCACTTTTGCGGATCATGCCAGTCGGTTCGCAATCGACGAACAGGCCGTTCCTGTTCTCCCGGGAGCATGTTCCGGTCAAGTGGATGCCGGTTGACCGTAGAAAACGTGACAAAAGAGATGAATTGAGCAGGTTTCGATTCCATTAGAGCGGCGGGCGGTCAATTGACTCCATTAGGATTTCCCTCCCCCTTGTGGGCAGGCGAATCGCATATTGAAAAAGTCCTTGCGGATCAGGGCCATTGGGACTCGATAGGCAGGCAGCTTCTGTTGGGAGGTTTGCCATGTCTGGTTTGCTGGACTATTTTTCTGAGATTGAGG
>NZ_JADCDA010000066.1 GCF_020252405.1 Aestuariivirga sp. | reverse complement strand
CGATGGGAGAAGGTGGCCGACAGGCCGGATGAGGGCTTCTTTCCGCATCGGAATCTGTGGACAAAGGCCCTCATCCGCCCTTCGGGCACCTTCTCCCATCCTTCGGACGGGAGAAGGGAACCCATATGCGATAGCCCTGCCTCAGAGGGAGGGAGAAAAAGAGTAGACGCAAAGGGAGAGGCCCATGGCCGCACAACGAAGGACAGGACCGCTGGCGCGCGATGCGATGGCCTATGTGCTGGCCGGCGGGCGCGGCAGCCGGCTGATGGAGCTGACCGACAGGCGCGCCAAGCCCGCCGTGCCCTTCGGCTGCAAGTCGCGCATCATCGATTTCGCGCTTTCCAATGCGCTCAACTCCGGCATCCGCCGCATCGGCGTGGCCACCCAATACAAGGCGCACAGCCTGATCCGCCACATGCAGCGGGGCTGGAACTTCTTCAGGCCGGAGCGCAACGAGAGCTTCGACATCCTGCCCGCCTCGCAGCGCGTTTCGGAAGACCAGTGGTATGCCGGGACGGCGGACGCCGTGTACCAGAACCTCGACATCATCCTGAGCTACGGCCCGCAATACATGGTGATCCTGGCGGGCGACCACATCTACAAGATGGATTACGAGCTGATGCTGCAGCAGCACGTCAATTCCGGCGCGGACGTGACCGTCGGCTGCCTTGAGGTGCCGCGCCTGGAGGCGACGGGCTTCGGCGTGATGGCGGTGGACGGACAGGACCGCATCACCGCCTTCGTGGAAAAGCCCAGGGACCCGCCGGGCATTCCCGGCAACGCGGAGATGGCGCTCGCCTCCATGGGCATCTATGTGTTCGAGACGGCGAAGCTGGCGCAATGGCTGCGCGGGGATGCGGCAAACCCCGCTTCGAGCCGCGACTTCGGCAAGGACATCATCCCCTTCCTCGTCAACAACGGCAAGGCGGTGGCGCACCGCTTCACCGCGAGCTGCGTGCGGTCGGAACACGAAACGGAAGCCTATTGGCGCGACGTGGGGACGGTCGATGCCTATTGGGAGGCCAACATCGACCTCACCGAGACTCTGCCGGCGCTTGACCTCTATGACACCGAATGGCCGGTCTGGACCTATTCGGAGGTCACGCCGCCCGCCAAGTTCGTGCATGACCTTGAAGGCCGGCGCGGCTCCGCGGTCGCCTCGCTCATCTCGGGCGGCTGCATCGTGTCGGGTGCTGCGATCAAGCGCACCATGCTGTCGCCCAATGTGCGGGTGAACTCCTTCTCGTCCCTCGAGGAGGCGGTGGTGCTGCCTTCGGTGCACATCCACCGCAGGGCGAGCCTGAAGAAGGTGGTGATCGACACCAGCGTGGTGATCCCCGAGGGACTGGTCGTGGGCGAGGATCCGGAGCTCGACGCCAAGCGCTTCCGCCGCACGGCGAGCGGCATCTGCCTCATCACCCAGCCGATGATCGACCGCCTCGCATTATGAAGGTTCTGTCCGCCGCCTCCGAACTCTTCCCGCTGGTGAAGACCGGCGGGCTTGCCGACGTGACCGGCGCGCTGCCCGCCGCGCTCGCCGGGGAGGGCGTTGAGGTGACGAACATCGTGCCGGGCTACCCCGCCGTGATGGCGGCGCTGGAGAAGGCGTCACCCTTCCACGCCTACGGGGATTTGTTCGGCGGGCCCGCACGGCTGATGCGCGGCACGGCGCGGGGGCTGGACATCATCGCGATCGATGCGCCGCATCTCTTCGACCGGCCCGGCAACCCCTATCTCGGCACGGACGGCAAGGACTGGCCGGACAATGCCCGGCGCTTCGCCGCACTGGCGAAGGCCGCCGCGGACGTGGCGGGCGGCATCAATGCGAACTACCGCGCCGGCGTGCTGCATTGCCATGACTGGCAGGCCGCGCTGGGGCCGGTCTACAGCCGTTTCATGGGCGGGCCCAAGAGCGTGATGACGGTGCACAACATCGCCTTCCAGGGGCAGTTCCCGGCCACGGTGTTTGGCATTCTGGGACTGCCGCAGCAGGCCTTCGCCATCGACGGCGTGGAGTATTATGGCAATGTCGGCTATCTGAAGGGCGGCCTGGCGGCGGCGGACGCCATAACCACGGTGAGCCCGACCTATGCGCAGGAAATCTGCACGCCGGAACATGGCATGGGGCTGGACGGGCTGCTGCGTGCGAGACGCCAGGCGCTGCGCGGCATCGTCAACGGCATCGACACGGATGTGTGGAACCCGGCGATGGACGGGCGCATCCCCCAGACCTATGCGGCGGGGAGCCTGACGAAGCGCGCGGCCAACAAGCGGGCGCTGGAAAAGACCTTCAGGCTGGAGCCGGGCGATGGCATCATTCACGGCGTGGTGAGCCGGCTGACCTGGCAGAAGGGCATGGACATTTTCGCCGCAGGGCTCGATGCGCTGGCGGCGGCGGGGGCGCGGCTGGCGCTGCTGGGCACGGGCGAGACGGCGATCGAGAATGCGGTCTTGGAGGCCTCGGTGCGGCACCCCGGGCGGATCGGCGTCATCACCGGCCATGACGAGGACATCGCGCATCTGGTGCAGGCCGGGGCCGACACCATTCTCGTGCCCTCGCGCTTCGAGCCCTGCGGCCTCACGCAGCTCTGTGGTCTGCGCTATGGTTGCGTGCCGGTCGTGGCGCGCACCGGCGGGCTCAACGATACGGTGATCGACGCCAATGACGCCGCCCTGCGGGCCGGCGTTGCCACCGGCTTCCAGTTCGCGCCCGTTGACGGGGCGGCGCTTGAACATGCGCTGGCGCGCGCCGCCGAGTGCCATTCCGACCCCCAATTATGGCAAGGCCTGCAGAGGCGCGGCATGGAGCAGGATGTCTCATGGTCGCGCAGCGCTGCCGCCTATGCCCGGCTCCACCGCTCTCTCGTGAAGGCTTGAGTTTCATGATCCTGACCATCGCCACCACGCCCTTCGAGGACCAGAAGCCCGGCACATCGGGCCTTCGCAAGAAGGTGTCCGTGTTCCGGCAGCCGCATTATGCGGAGAACTTCATCCAGTCGGTCTTCGACTCGCTGGAGGGCTTTCAGGGCCGGACGCTGGTGATCGGCGGCGATGGCCGCTACCACAACAGCGAGGTCATCCAGACGGCGATCCGCATGGCGGCGGCCAATGGCTTCGGCCGCGTGATGGTCGGGCAGAACGGGCTGCTCTCGACGCCCGCGGCCTCGAACCTCATCCGCCGTCACAAGGCCTCAGGCGGCATCATCCTGTCGGCCAGCCACAATCCCGGCGGGCCCGATGGCGATTTCGGCATCAAGTACAATATCAGCAATGGCGGGCCGGCACCGGAGAAGCTGACGGACGCGATCTACGCGCGCACGAGGACGATTTCGAGCTATCGCATCGCCGCCCCGCCCGGCGTGGACCTCGCACGCACCGGCGAAACGCGGCTCGGCGGCATGGCGGTGCAGGTGGTCGACCCCGTCACCGATTATGCGGAGCTGATGCGGACGCTGTTCGACTTCGAGGCGATCCGCGCGCTGATCCGCACCGGCTTCACCATGAGGTTTGACGCCATGGGGGCGGTCACCGGGCCCTACGCGCACCGCATCCTCGAGGACATGCTGGGCTTCCCCGGGGGCACGGTGATGAACGGCACGCCGCTTCCGGACTTCGGCGGCCGCCATCCGGACCCGAACCTCGTCCATGCGGGGGAACTCGCCCGCCTCGTGCTGCCCGGCGGCGGGCCTGACTTCGGCGCGGCATCCGACGGCGACGGCGACCGCAACCTGATCGTCGGGCGCGGCATGTATGTGACGCCGTCCGACTCGCTCGCGATCCTTGCGGCCAACGCAACGCTGACGCCGGGCTATGCCGGAGGGCTCGCCGGCATTGCGCGCTCCATGCCCACAAGCCGCGCGGCGGACCGCGTGGCGGAGAAGCTGGGGATCGGCGCCTGGGAGACGCCCACCGGCTGGAAGTTCTTCGGCAACCTGCTCGATGCCGGCAAGGCCACGCTGTGCGGCGAGGAGAGCTTCGGCACCGGCTCCACCCATGTGCGCGAGAAGGACGGGCTGTGGGCGGTGCTGATGTGGCTCAACATCCTGGCCAGGCGCCGCCTGAGCGTTGCCGATATCGTGACGCGGCACTGGGCGGAATATGGCCGGAACTTCTATTCGCGGCACGATTATGAGGACGTGGACGCCGAAGCCGCCAATGGCCTGATGAACGCGCTGCGCGCCAGGCTGCCGTCCCTGGCGGGGCGGAACGGCATCGCCACGGCGGATGACTTCGCCTATGACGACCCGGTCGATGGCTCGCGCACCACGAAGCAGGGAATCCGCCTGATCTTCGCCGATGGCGCGCGCATCATCTATCGCCTCTCGGGCACCGGCACGGCGGGGGCGACGCTGCGCGTCTACATCGAGCGTTATGAGCCCGATGCGGGCCTCCATGGCATGGAGACGCAAGCCGCGCTCTCCGGCCTCATCGCGCTGTCGCGCTCGATCGCCGGGATCGGGACGCACACCGGGCGGGCGGCGCCGACGGTGATCACCTGAGCACGGCGGCGCAGGCCCGGCCCTTCCCGCCCGGCGTCACGCCCTCCGCCGGGGGAGCGAATGTCGCCGTGGTGTCGCGCCATGCGGCGCGGATCATGGTCTCGGTCTTCGAGGGCGACACGGAGGTGGAGCGGACGCCGCTCACCCTGCGGCTGGGTGACGTGCATTACGGATTTGTGCCGGGGCTCGTGAACGGGGCGCATTACGGCTTGCGCGCGGAAGGCCCGTGGGCGCCGGAGCAGGGACAGCGCTTCGACGTGGAGAAGCTGCTGCTCGACCCCTATGCGACGCGGATCACCGGGCCCTTCCGCCATCTGCCGGAATTGATGCGGCGCGGCGCGGAGACCTCGCGGCTCGTGCCCAAGGCCATCGCCGGGCATGTGCCCGCCGATGCCGAAGCGCTGCCGCCGCAGCCGCCGCAATTCATCTATGAAATACCGGTGCGGGGCTTCACCATGCTGCACCCGGATGTGCCGCGCGAGAAGCGCGGCACGGTGGCGGCCCTTGCCGAACCGGCGGTCATCGCGCACCTGAAGCGGCTCGGCGTTGATACGGTGGAGCTGATGCCGCTCGCCGCGTGGATCGACGAGCGGCACCTTCCCGCCCTCGGGCTCTCCAATGCCTGGGGCTACAACCCGGTGAGCTTGCTCGCACCCGACCCGCGGCTCGCCCCCGGCGGGCTTGGAGAGATCCGCGCCGCCGTCGAGGCGCTGCACGCGGCGGGCATCCGCGTGGTGCTGGACGTGGTGCTGAACCACACGGGAGAGAGCGATGCGCAGGGCGCCACCCTGTCGCTGCGCGGGCTCGACGAGGCGCTGTATTACCGCCGCGCGGGCGATGCGCTGATCAACGACACGGGCTGCGGCAATACGCTGGCCCTGGACAAACCTCCCGTGCTGCGGCTCGCCATGGATGCGCTGCGGAGCTGGGCGATGCGCACCGGGATCGACGGCTTCCGCTTCGATCTCGCCACGGTGATGGGGCGCACGGCCTCCGGTTTTTCCGCGGATGCGCCATTGCTCTGCGCCATCGAGCAGGACCCGCTGCTCTCGCGGCTCATCATGATCGCCGAGCCGTGGGATGTGGGGCCCGGGGGCTATCGCCTCGGCCAGTTCCCGGCGCGCTGGCAGGAGTGGAACGACCGCTACCGCGACGAGGTGCGGCGCTTCTGGCGCGGCGACGCCGGGGCCGGGGTCTTCGCCACGCGCATCGCGGGCTCCTCCGATGTGTTCGGCGGCCACCGCCCGCCATCGAGCGGCATCAACTTCGTGGCCGCCCATGACGGCTTCACGCTGCGTGACGCCGTGACCTTCGCCGCCAAGAACAACCACGCCAATGGCGAGGACAACCGCGACGGCAATGCGCATGAGCCGTCATGGCCCGGCGGTGACGCGCGGGCGCTGCTGGCGAGCCTGTTCCTGTCGCGCGGAACGCCGATGCTCACCGCGGGCGATGAATTCGGCCGGAGCCAGCGCGGCAACAACAATGCCTATGCGCAGGACAACCGGACGGCATGGCTCGACTGGAGCAATGCGGACGGGCGGCTGACGGGCTTCACCGCCGCCTTGAGCGAGCTGCGCCGCGCGTTGTCGCCGTTTCTTGCGGACGCGTTCCTGACGGAGGAGAACGCGCAGTGGTTCGGGGCCGACGGCGGGGCGGTCGATTGGCGCAATGCCGATGCATCCGTGCTGGGCCTTGTGCTGATGGCGGGTGCGAAACGCATCGCACTCGTCTTCAACCGCGGCGGGGCGCGGGCGCTGGCGCTGCCGATGCGCCAGGGGCGGCGCTGGACGCGGCTGTTCTGCTCCGCTGGGGGCGATGAGCTTCCGGCCCGCTCCGTCTCGGTCTTCGCCGAGGAGCGGATCGCGGTGACGGGCACGGGCGATGACGAGGTCGAGGCGCTGGCCCGCGCCGCCGGCATCGAGCCCGAATGGTGGGAGGTGGACGGCACGCACCACCGGGTGAGCGGCGAGACCCAACGGGCGCTGCTGGCGGCGATGGGGCTGGAATTCAGGACGGAGGATGGGCTGGCGCAGTCCCGCGCGGTGCTGGCGCGGCCCAAACCGCTGGTCGTTCACGCGGGCAAGGAGGCGGTGCTGTCGCCACCCGCCGCGCGGCGGCGCAGGCTGACGATCGAGGATGAGAGCGGCGGGCGGCAGTCGATCGAGGCTCCGCCCGGAGCCGCCGCGCGGGCGCGGCTGGAGCCGGGGCATTATCGCGTGCTGGAGGAAGGCGTTGAACCGCTGAGCGTGATCGCCACGCCCGGAACCTGTTACCTGCCGGAGGAGATTGCGCGGGGGCGCAAAGTCTTCGGCCTCGCCTCGCACCTCTATTCCCTGCGGCATGAGGGCAGCGAGGGCATTGGCGATTTCGCGACGCTGCGGCGGTTTGCGGATTTGAGCGGGGAGACCGGCGGGCGCTATGCGGGGCTCAATCCGCTGCATCACCTGTTCCCCTCGGACCGCGGCCGGGCGAGCCCCTATCAGCCGTCGGACCGGCACTATGTCGATCCGATCTATATCAGCATCGCAAGGCTGCTGGACATGCTGCCGCTGCCGCGCACGGCCGCGCTGGCCGCGCAGGCGCGCGCGGCCTTCGCGGCGCTGGACGCGCTGCGGAATGTCGATTACCCGGCGGTGTGGCAGGCCAAGGCGCGGCTGCTGGAGAGCGCCTTCGCGGAGTTCGCGGGAGACCCTGCCTTCGATGCCTTTGCGCGCGCCGGCGGGGCGCGGCTCGCGGCGCATGGCCGCTTCGAGGCGCTGCGCATGGGCGAGCCGCCCGCACCGCGGCGCATCGCCTATCGCGCCTTTCTGCAATGGGTGGCGGATGCGCAGCTTGCGGAGGCGGCGGGCCGCCGCAATCTCTATGGCGACCTCGCCCTGGGCTGCGCCTTCGATGGCGGGGAAATCGACGCGAACCCGGCGGCATTCGCCAGGGGTGTGTCCATCGGCGCGCCGCCCGACCCGTTCTCGGGCGCGGGCCAGGTGTGGAACCTGCCCCCCTTCTCGCCCCTGGCGCCCGACATGCTTGGGCTGGAGCCGGTGCGCCGGGTGATTGCCGCCAGCATGCGCCACGCCGCGGCCTTGCGCATCGACCATGTGCTGGGCTTCGCGCGGCAGTTCTGGGTTCCGCAGGGAGCCGAAGGCCGCTTCGGCGCCTATGTGCGCTTTCCGCTCGATGCGCTGATCGCGGTGACGGCGGTCGAGAGCCGGCGTCACCAGTGCCTCGTTGTCGGCGAGGACCTGGGCACCGTGCCCGCCGGCCTGCGCGAGACACTCGCGGCAGCAAGTATATTTTCCTATCGAGTGCTCTGGTTCGAGCGCGAGGGGCCGGGCTTCAGGCCGGCCGCGGCCTACCCCGCGCGGGCGCTGGCCTGCCTCGCCTCGCACGATCTGCCGACCTTCATGGGATGGCGCGCCGGGCGCGACATCGGGATTGCCCTCAGCATCGGCCAGACCGGCAAGGCGCAGGCCGAAATCCGCGGGGCGGAACGCGCGGCCGAAAAGCGCCTGCTGGACGGGCGCACCGGATACACCGGCGACGATGACAACGCGGCCAGCGCCGCGGCGCACCGTTTCGTGGCCGGCACTGCCGCGCAGATCATGCTGGCGCAGGCCGACGACCTGGCGGGCGAGACCGACCCGCTCAACGTGCCGGGCACGGACAGGGAGTGGCCCAACTGGCGCCGCCGCGTGCAGGTGCGGGTGGAACAGCTGGCGAAGAGCCCGCTGGCCAAGGACATTCTGAAAGCCGTGAAGCAGGAGCGTGAGACATGAAGCGCCGCGTGGTGATCGAGACGGTGGAACCGCTGTCGCAGCGCTGGGCGAAGCTCAACCGCTACACCATACGCTATACGCGCGGCGACGGGCGCGAGGACAGGCTGGTGCGCGAAATCCATGACCACGGCCATGGCGCCACGGTGCTGCCCTATGACGCGAGGCGCGGCACGGTGCTGCTGGTGCGGCAGTTCCGGCTTCCGGCCTTTCTGCACGATGGCGATGGCTTTATCATCGAAGCCTGCGCGGGCCTTCTGGACGGAGACGACCCCGCGCAATGCGCCATGCGCGAGGCCGGGGAGGAACTGGGCGTGCGCCTCGCCAACCTGCGTTTCATGACCACCGTCTACAGTTCGCCGGGCGCGGTGACCGAGCGCATCTCGCTGTTCATTGCCGATTACGACCGCGCCGCGCGCGTGGGCGCGGGCGGCGGCGAGGCGCATGAGGGCGAGGACATCGAGGTGCTGGAAATGCCCTTCGACGCGATGCGCCGCCTGGTGCGGGAGGGGCGCATCGTGGATGCCAAGACGGTGCTGCTCAGCCTGTTTCTCGAACGTGAACTTGGCCTTCCGCCGTTGTGACGCCATCGGAGCGGATGACACGGAGCCTGCCTGCATCCCACGCCACGCCGAAGCGCGCGCCGGCAAAGAGCGGGGCGAGGCAGCGATAATCGAAGCGCCGCGGCACATGGCCCAGCCTCCCGGCCGCGAGGTTGAGCATCAGCGAGGCCTGCAGCGGCCCGTGAACCACGAGGTTGGGATAGCCCTCCGCTTCGGCGTGGCGGCGATCGTAATGGATGCGATGGCCGTTGAAGGTGAAGGCCGAGAAGCGGAACAACAGCAACGGCGTGGCGTCAACCTGCCAATCCGCCGCGAGCGGCTCGGCCGGCCCCGGAGCCGGCGCGGCATGGCGCGGCGGATCGCGGAAGACGAGATCCTGCCGCTCGCGGATGGCGGGGCCGCCGCCATCCCCGATGTCATGCGTGACGCTCACGAGGCAGAACGCGCCGCTTTTGCCGTGCTTTTGCTGAATGCCGGTGATGGCCGAGGTGCGGACCACCGCCGCGCCATGCCGCAGCGGGCGGAAGGATTCGATGGACCCGCCCGCCCACATGCGGCGCGTCTGAGCGATGGGCGGCAGAAAAAGACCCTTGAGTTCGGCGCCATCGGGACCCGTTTCGCCAGCGCCGGGCGTGACCGGTGCGAGGCCGAAATGAAGTCCGGGCGGCGCAATATCCTCACCCGCCTCGAACAGGCAGGGCCCCATGGTGGCGCGAAACTCATCGTAGAGCCGCCGCGTGAGCATGTCTCCGCGCGTCACGCTGCGGCCGATCCAGTTGCGGAAATTCATGAACTTTTCCCCCGCCACGAGGGCCGGTGAACCCGTCTTTCCTCTCCCCCCGGTCTGTACACGCTGAAGCGGGAAGAGGACCGCAATTTCAGCGGCTGCCGTCCAGCTTGTCGATCGCCTCAACATTCGCCGCGGACGAACCCTTCGGGTCGAATTCCGAAGCGAGCCAGGTGTCAACGATGGACTTGGCCAGTTCGGGGCCGATGACGCGCGCGCCCATGGTGATGATCTGGGCATTGTTGGATTTGGCGGCGCGCTCCGCCGAATAAGTGTCATGCGTCAGCGCCGCGCGGATGCCCGGCACCTTGTTGGCGGAGATGCAGACGCCGATGCCCGTGCCGCAGATGAGGATGCCGCGCTGATATTCCCCGTCCCTCACCTTGTGGGCGAGGCTGGCGGCGAGGTCCGCGTAAAAGCCCTGCTGACTGAGATTGGCGATCTGATGCCCGGGCTTCGACTTCAGGTGCGCCTCGATCACGTCAAGGAGCGGCTTTCCGGCGCTGTCGGCGCCCACGGCGATCTTCATGATGTTTCTCCCAACCTCTTTATGACGGCGTCGATGATGCCGATGTAGCCCGAGGGGTCCCAGGCGGACCTTCCGATGAACAGCCCGTCAATATCCGGCATGGCCGCAAGATCGCAACAGTTCCGCGGATTGACGCTGCCGCCATAGAGGATGGGCAGCGGCTGGCCCGCGATCTCCGCCGTCAGACCTTTGAGCTTCGCGTGCTGGGCATTGGCAAAACCGGGGTCCGCCGGAATGCCGCCTTCCCCGATGGACCAGACGGGCTCGTAGGCGATGATGACCTTGCCCGGCGCGGCCTTGCCCACGTCACGCAGCGCGAAGCGTGTCTGCTTCGCCAGCACGTCCGCCGTGGCGCCGGCTTCATGCTCGCCGCGCGTGTCGCCGATGCAGACCAGCGCGGTGAGGCCGTGCCTCACGGCGGCGGCCACCTTCCTCGCCACCGTCTCGTCGGTCTCGCCGAAATGCGCGCGGCGTTCGCTGTGGCCCAGTTCGACCAGCGTGGCGCCGCAGTCCCTCACCATCAGTGGCGAGACCTCGCCGGTCCAGGCGCCCTGATCGGCCCAGTGCATGTTCTGCGCGCCGACCTTGACGCGGGCGCCCGACAGGATCTCCGCCACGTCGGCGATCGAGGGGAAGGGCGGGATGACGAAGGGCTGGGCTTTCGTGGTGTTGGCGAGGGGCGAGGCCTTGAGGGCTTCGGCGAAGGCGCGGGCCTCCGCTCGCGTCTTGTTCATCTTCCAGCTTGTGCCGATCCACGGCGTCTTCATCAATTATATCCCGTCTTCGCATGGGGCGCCCAGTAGGCCACGGATTCCCTCAGCGCCGCAACCACGCTGCGGTCGGCCGGCTCGCGCTCCCGGAAGGCGAGTTCGAGGCAGAGCTCATTGGCGCCGCCGCCGCCCGCCCTCACCGCGGCGATGAGCGCGTCTGGCGTGATGCGGCCGTTCTCGTTGTATTGCGCGGTGAAGGGCCAGTGGCCGCCCTTGTTCATGGTCGACTGCTTGATGTGGATGATGGGCGACCGGGTGGCGAAGGTCTTCGCCCAGGCGAAGGGATCGACGTCGGCTGGGTCGGGCGAGGTCACGTCGCCATGGTCGATGTCGACCATGGGTTTGAGCGGGATCGGCAGCCGCGCGGCGTCGATCCAGTCCTGCAGGGATTGCGCGTCCTTCAGCGTGTGGCCAAGCTCGCGGCCAACCGACATGGGTTCCCAGAACAGCCAGTCGAGGCCGCGCGACTTCGCGTGTTCCGCCACGCCGCGCCAGCAGTCGAGCGCCATCTCCATCAGCCCGGCGCGGCGCTTCCCGTCGTCATAGTCCCTGAAGGTGAAGATGCCGAACTGCGTGCCGATGGCGGGCGCGCCGAGATCGGCCGCGATATCGGCCATCCGCCTGAACCAGCCGAGGTAATATTGCCGCACCTCGGCATCCGGATGGGCGAAGTGGTTGAGACGCCCATAGGGGCCCGTCATGACCGAGGTGATCTTCGCCCGTTTTTGAGCGCAGGCCTTCGCCATCCGGTCGGTGAGGCGCTTCACCGTGTTCGCCGGCCAGGACGGATTGATGAACTCATGCACCAGCTGAATGTGGCCGATGCCCACCTCCTCGCTCAACGTCGCGATCAGGTCCTCCGGCTCCGCGAAGCGGTTCACGAAGGGGTTGGTGTTGACGGAGAGGGAAAATCCCATTTTCCGGAGCCAGCTATTATTGCAGCGTATTGTCGTAACTGCGGCAATGATGAACTGAAAAATATTTCATCTCAAGAAAAAAACTTCACCCCATGCGCCGCGGCGGCTCATGAGGACGGTGCCTGTCCATTCAGGTCGCCTGCCCCCGTCTTGCGATGTAGAGATGATCGATAGCTCTGACATCGTCATTGAACTGCCAGTCAACGTATACGCAATGATGCCCTTCAATGTATCGCTGCAGCGTGGTGAGCAGAACACTCGCGAGATCCAGAGCCGTATGCCGACCCGGGCAGCCCGCCTGCGGGGCGCCGAAGTAGAGGCCCGCGCTGGAGCGGTCGTTACCGAGGTCAAAACCCGTGGGGTTACAGTAGCGCGCGCCGTCCCTGCTTGCAAGGCCAAGATGAATGCGCACTGGACGGCCAGGCGGGATGACTTCTTCGCCGAAGACCGCCTCTTCTGTCGTCCGCCTGATGAGGCATTGTATCGGCGGATCGTAGCGCAATCCCTCCAGCAGCAGGTGCGACACGTTTCCTGACAGGGTGCAGTCGGTACCCACCACGGCATTTGCTACCATGTTCGCAGGAGTTTCGTGCCCCGTGGCAAAGATCACGAAACGCGCCAGCAACGGGTTCGGCTCCGACAGGCTGGCGCCGAACGCCTCAAGTGCCTGTGAAAGGCTCTCGATTCCCGCCTCAATCTCGGACGTGCCGTGAAACTTGCCATCGAGCAAGTTGACGACCTGGTATGCTCCCGCGTAGACGCCCGGCGTCCAGTCCATGCCATCAAAGAGGCTGGCAAACAGAAGACGGGACACGGCCGGCCGCAGCCAGCCATTCATCACGTCGAAACGGCCCATTGCGTGCTTGCGAAGCAGCGAAACAAGCCGTTCCTCTTCCTGCTCCGCAGCAGCTGGAGCTATCGGACCAATGCGAAAGGGATGCTGATTGTGCAGCAGCGCGGATTCAAACAGGCGGTTTATGACCGATGCGCCCCGAATGCTGCCTTCAGGCAGGCGAAGATGGCCCATCCCGGGCGCGCGGCAGTGTCTGAGCATCAACGAGACCGTGTCGATCGACGTTGCAACGAACACTCCGGTCGCCGCATCGAAACACAATGGGTGAGGAAAAGCAGCGCGGAGCCGACGATAATGCGCCGAGGTTTCCAATCACTCCTCCTGGACCGGCGAGCGTGTTTGCGCGATGATCCGCAAGGCGATGTAGCCGACGCAGGTGACGATCACCAATCCTCCTCCGGCAGTGAAGGCAAGACCAAATGAACCAAGGACGATGAAACCTGCAGCCATGGGACCGGAAATGGCTTCGCTGGTGTTCGCAAGGGTAGAAAATATGGCAAAGGTCTTGGAAATGTCGCGCGGTTCGATTGTTTCCTGGACGATGGTGGCAAACAGCACATCCGCGACCGCGCCGAAGAATCCAAGCGCCAGGCCAAGCGCCATGAGCACCATGATGTTCGACGACAGAGGAAACAGGACAAGCAGCGCGCCGTAGGCCAGCCAGGAAGCGCCCATTGCCAAGTGCTGTGACTTCCTCGCAACCAGCGCGGCGGCGAGCGCGCCGGGAATGGTTCCGGACGCCATGATGGCCATGAACATCCCAAAGCTAGATGCGCCGAGTTGTACGTCGCTCTCCATGCGTGCGGGAATCGCGAGGTTGAGCAGGCCCCCAACGCCCAGGATCGCAATCACGTTAATGACGATCGCCCGCCCCGTTGAGGGATGCCGCCGGGTCAATGATATGAGCGTGGCCCGGTAGTCGCTCCATAGGGAGGTCCACCGGACGCAGTGCCTCGTGCCGGTCGGCTGAGCCGCGTCGAGGGCGGCAAGGCTCAGGGTACCGAGCAAGAACATGGCCGCGGCGAATAGGACCACGACCAGGGGCGAGGCGAAGGCGAGCAGGCTTCCGGCCAGCAGCGGCGCAAGCATCCCGCAAAATTCGTTTGTCGCATGCACCGCAGAGTTTGCCGCACCGATCATGCCTGCGGGCGCCACCTGCGGAAGAAGACCCTGAAATGCGGGCTGATAGACCGTCCTCACCGACGTTAGAACGAAGGCAGCCGTACCGAGTGAAACCGAGGACGGCACATCAGTTAACAGCAGCAACGCCGCCCCTGCCAGCGTGGCCGCACGCAGACCATCGGCCAGAATGATGACCCACCGGCGATCAACCTGGTCGCTCACCCAGCCACCGACAAGTCCCAGCACGAGGTAGGGACTAAAGCGCAGGAAGACCAGCAGCGCCGCACTGCCATATGTCTCCCCCGCCTGAAGTGCCATCCACACAAGCGCGGTATCAAAGGTTCGGGCTCCGATGGTGTCGGCGGCCTGGTTGAAGACCATGAGCCTCAGGCGATGATCAACAGCAATCGCACGCAGCATGCTTGCGCCCACTTCCGCTTGCTAACTGAAGACAACCTGGGATGTCGTGAGCTCCCGACCGGGCTGGCCCAGACTGTGGACGATGAATCCGTCGAGTATCTTGCGCTGCGACAGCGGCATCATGAAATACATGAGATTGACGTACCACTCCCAGCCCTGCCTGGTGAGCAGGATCTCGGGGCCGCAATCCTCTACCAGACCGGCATCATAGAGCTGATGGAGCGCAGATAGGGTCTCTGCTGGCATGCGGTCCCAGTCCACTTCGGCCCGTGACACATATCCATGATAGGGAAGCCTGGTGACGAGCGACCGCGACGCATCAACTTCACGGGAGTGCCGGCTCAGCTGCGTGCTGACCTGTCCGTTCTTCATGAGCTGGTCGATATAAGAACGCCGGTTGTTCGGATTGGTGAGCACCTTCTCCTTCAATATGCTGATGGCGTTGACGCCGAAGCCGACGACCTCGAACCCATGATATCCATAGACATGATTGTGATAATCGAAGGTATAGTCCCGCGTCACCACGGGATCACGATCACATTCAGTCTTTGAGGCCTGTACGTAGCCGTGCCCATTGTGCGGAAGGAAGCCACGGGACCTCATGAAGGCTCGCAGCATACCGTTCATTTCGTGGCGCATCTCGGCCGTGAGTGGGGCATGGCCTGCAGCCTTGGTCTTCTCGTGTAGCCTTGTCTGCGTGACAACGTTGTCGAGCGGGTAGACATCGATCAGGCTGTTGCCGACGTCCACCGCCTTTTCGAGATCCCGCTCGAACATCTCCGGGCTCTGGCCATTCATCCCGTAGAGAATGTCGAAAGACGTATACCGGATATGCCGCTCGAAGAGAGCAGCTGCCGCGTAAATCTGTTCGATGCTGGCGGTGAGGTCGAACATGTCACGCCAGTAGGGGTCGAAGGTTTGGAGGCCGAAGCGCGCATTCGTGACGCCAATGTCCCTCAATGCGATCACCTTATCTTCGGTCACACTCTTGACTTCGCACTCGAACGAGAACTCCCGTAGTCCCGCCAGGTTGAAGTTCTGATGGACTAACTGACCGAAGACCCGGATCTCTTCCGCTGTCAGAAGCGATGGTGTTCCGCCCCCCACGAAAATTGCCGAGACCGGCAGCGTAAACAGCTTTCCCGTTGCATTCTTGGATCGGACTTCCTTACAGAGAGCTGCGAGGTAATCGGTGATGATCTGATGATCGGTGTATTTTCCGCGCGTGAAGGGGCAGAAATTGCAGATGGTATCGCAGAACGGGAAGTGAAAATAGAGGGCTACGCTCTTCGTCTGCGAGAAGTCGTTGTCCTGGACGGCACAGATGCCGTCTGTGAACACGTCGCCATGTTCGAGATCGTGCTGAGACGGGTAGAAGATGTTGAAGACGGGCAACTGCTTGTCGAAAATTCGACCTGCACCGGTCCTGTTGAGCCGCAAGTCCATCGCTTGCCTCCTAGAGGTTACAGACTGTTCCGGAACTGGCCGGAGTCCACGCGGCGGAGGATGACGGAATCTGCCTCCGGAGTGATTTGCACTCCCAGACGTTCGCTTTGAGCTGGCGGCTTACGAACTCGAGAGCTTGTTCGGGGTCGCAACTGCCACACGTGAAGATGTCAATCGCGATGTAAGTATATTCAGGATAGGTGTGGTAGCTGGCGTGCGATTCCGACAGGAGAAACAGGCCAGTGACGCCGCCCTCACCCGGAAACTTGTAGGAGGAGAGGGTTATCACTGTAGCCCCGACACGGCCGAGCGCCTCGGAAAAGGTCTTGTTGAGCCAGTCCTCATCCAAGAGGAGTTCGGGAGGGCAGCCAGACAAGTCTGCGATTACATGACGACCAACGATCATCATCGTTCTCCGCGAGCGAAAGGGCCAGGGAGGTGGTCCCTGGCCCAACTGGTCTCACCAACAAGATGCCCGGCGGAAGCTCGGCAGCACTTCGATGTCGATGGATGTGAACAGCTCGATCGCCCTTAGTCACTCCTGTTTTGCTTGCGTTGAATCGATTGAGAAATTTCAATCGATAGAAACTAAGTTAAGCAAAATCTTCCTTTACGTCAAGTGATTTTCGGAAGTTTCTGCAATTCTCAATTGTGCATCGCGATTTGACATGGTGCAGCGCAGAAACGAATTCCGTTGACAGACAGCGCACCTTGAAAAATATTGCATCTCAAGAAAAAATTTTCACAAGGCAGATGGGAAGACGTTGACGCTGCACCAGCCCTCCCCCCAGGCGGACGAGGAGGCCGCACTCGCGGCCCGGGCCGCGTGGCTGCATTTCGCCGGCGGCAAGACGCAAGGGGAGGTGGCGGAGCTTTTGGGCGTCCAGAGCACCAAGGCGCACCGGCTCATCGCCCGGGCCCGGGCCGAGGGTCTGATCCGCGTCTTCGTCGAGGGCCCGATTTCGGGCTGCATCGCGCTTGAGGAGAAGCTCAAGGCCGATTACGGGCTCACCTTCTGCGAGGTGGTTCCCAATATCGATGAAGGCCCGCTGCCATTGCGGACACTGGGCATGGCCGGAGCGCGCTACCTGCGCAACCTCATCGAGTCGGGCACGTACCGCATGATCGGCATGGGGCATGGCCGCACGCTGGCCACCGCCGTCGACCTGATGCCGGGCGTTGCGGCGCACAACACGAAATTCGTGTCGCTGCTCGGCGGCCTCACACGGCGGTTCGCGGCCAGTCCCTTCGATGTGATCCACCGGCTGGCCGAGCGCACATCCGCCGAGGCCTATGTGATGCCCGTCCCCTTCTTCGCCAACACGGAGAAGGACCGCCACGTGCTGGAGGCGCAATATGGCGTCTCCGGCGTCATCGCCATGGCGCGCGAGGCCGAGCTTTACATCGCAGGCATCGGCGAGGTGGACGCCAAGAGCTTCATCGCCACCGCCGGCATGGTGGACGAGGAGGACGTCGACGAGGTGATGAAGACCGGCGCCTGCTCCGAGCTTCTGGGCCATTTCTTCAACGAACGGGGCGAGCACCTGGCGAACTCGGTTTCGGCGCGCGCCATGGCGCCGCGCTTTGCCGACTTGAAGAACCACAGGATCGTCGCCCTTGCCGGCGGCACATCGAAAACTCGGGCCATCCGCGCCATTCTCGCGCACGGACTTCTTTTCGGCCTGATCACCGACGAGGCGACCGCAAGGCGTCTCGTCTCCCCGAAACCGGGACGTGAGCCCGGCAAGAAGAACGGAAAACCCGCACCGGGCTAACGAGAAAACCCCACAACCAACGGAGGAATTGGAATGTTCGAGAAAGAAAAAGGCCTCTTCGACGCCTTCGTGGCGAAGAAGATCAGCCGCCGCGAAGTGATCAACGGCGCCGGCAAGCTTGGCCTCACCGCCTCGGCCGCCGGCATGTTCCTGACCCAGGCGCAGACCCGCGCCATGGCGGCGGATTTCGACTGGATGAAGTACAAGGGCGCGAAGCTGAAGCTGCTGCTCAACAAGCACCCCTATGCCGACGCCATGATCGCCAATATCCAGGCCTTCAAGGACATGACGGGCATGGACGTGTCGTGGGACATCTTCCCCGAGGACGTCTACTTCGACAAGGTGACGGCCGCCCTGTCCTCGGGCTCGACCGAGTATGATGCCTTCATGACCGGCGCCTACATGACCTGGACCTATGGTCCGGCCGGCTGGATCACCGACCTGAACGAGTTCATCAAGGACCCGGCCAAGACCAACCCCGGCTATAACTGGGAGGACGTGCTGCCGGGCCTCAGGGCCTCCACCTCGTGGAACGGCGTGCCGGGCGGCGAACTCGGTTCGGCCGACGCCAAGCAGTGGTGCATCCCGTGGGGCTTCGAGCTCAACAACATCACCTACAACAAGAAGATGTTCGACAAGGCCGGCGTGCAGCCGCCGAAGAACATCGGCGAGATGATCGAAATCTCGGCCAAGCTGACCAAGGATCTCGGTGGGCCCTATGGCGTCGGCGTCCGCGGTTCGCGCAGCTGGGCGACGATCCACCCGGGCTTCCTCTCGGGCTATGCCAACTTCGGCGAGAGGGACTTCAACGTCACCGACGGCAAGCTGAAGGCGGCGATGAACTCCGCGGGATCGAAGTCCTATCACAGGGACTGGGTGAGGATGATCCAGGAGTCCGGCCCCAAGAACTGGTCGACCTACACCTGGTACCAGGTCGGCACGGACCTGGGTGCGGGCGCCTCCGCCATGATCTTCGACGCCGACATCCTCGGCTACTTCATGAACGGCGGCGACAACAAGGAGAAGGGCAACCTGGGCTTTGCGCCGTTCGCGGCCAACCCGGCGGCCGCGGCTCCCACGCCCAATGTGTGGATCTGGTCGCTGGCCATGAACAACGCCGGCGCCCAGAAGGACGCCACCTGGTACTTCCTGCAGTGGGCGACCTCCGTCGAGCATGACCTGTTCGGCGCCCGCAAGATGGACTTCGTCAACCCGGTCCGCGCCTCCGTCTGGAAGGACGAGGAGTTCCGCGCCCGCATCGACAAGTCCTATCCGGGCTACCTGAACCAGTACGAAGTCTCCGCGCCGGGCGCCAAGATCTACTTCACCGCCCAGCCGCTGTTCTTCGACCTCACCACGCTGTGGGCGGAGAACCTGCAGAAAATGGTGGCCAAGGAAATCGCGGTCGATGAAGGCCTCGACGCGATGGCCGCCGAAATGGACAAGAAGCTGGCTGAAGCCGGCCTCGGTTAAGCAACTGACTGACGCGCGGGGCGGCCGTCTCCCTGCGGCGCCCCCCGCGCGCTCTTTCCTCCCGCCGTCCAGTTTCGAAGTCCGGGCCCCCGAATGACAGCCGCCGCCACACAGACGCGCGCACCCGTGAAGCAGAGCCGCTTCATGCGCCGGGCCCTGCCCTACATCCTGTCGCTTCCCGCCCTGCTGATGTGCATCGGGATTCTCATCCCGTTCTTCACCGCCGTCTATTACTCGATGCTGCGCTACCGGATGAACCTGCCCGCCATGAAGGGCTTCATCTGGTTCCAGAACTACATCAACTTCTTCACCGACCCGAAATTCTGGAACACCGTCCAAATCTCGCTCACCTATGCCTTCCTGACGGTGAGCCTCGAGCTGCTGCTGGGCCTGGCCATCGCGCTGCTGCTGCAGCGCCCCTCGCGCCTCAACAACATCGCCTCGATCCTGCTGCTGCTGCCGCTGATGACGGCGCCGGCGCTGGCCGCGCTGATGTGGAAGCTGATGACGCACCCGGATTTCGGCGTGCTGAGCTATCTTCTCACGCTTGTCGGCATTCATGACTTCAAGTGGGCGTCCGATCCGGACACGGCGCTGTTCACCGTCGTGCTCGTCGACATGTGGGTCTACACGCCCTTTATCATGATCCTGCTGCTGGCGGGCCTGCGCTCGCTGCCCAAGGCGCCCTTCGAGGCCGCGGCGCTTGACGGCGTGCCGCGGAGCTTCGTGTTCTTCCGCATCACGCTGCCCATGCTGATGCCCTATATCATCACGGCCACGCTGTTCCGCCTCCTGGACTCGATCCAGCAGTTCGACATCATCTATGCGATGACGCAGGGCGGGCCCGGCGACAAGCTGCTCGTCTTCCAGGTGCAGGCCTATCTCGATTTCTTCCAGGCCACCAATGTCGGCCGGTCGGCGGCGCTCATGATCATCCTCTGGGCCATCACCTATGCGCTGTCGAACGTGTTCATCAAGCAGTGGCTGAAGCTTCGCGAACGCGCCCACGGAGCGCATTGATCCCCATGGACCACACATCAGGCCTCGAAAAAATCCTGCGCGGCGCGGCGATCGCGCTGGTGCTGGTGTTCTTCCTCTTCCCCATCGCCTGGATCTTCCTCATGTCGCTCCAGACCAACGAGACGATCCTGCGCATTCCGCCGTCGCTGGCCTTCACGCCGATCATCGACAACTACACAGCGCTCATCACCGGCCAGCTGCGCACGGCGGCGGGCAGCCTGCAGCTGAACTTCATGCAGAACATGTTCAACTCGGTGATGCTGTCGGTGTGCTCGGTGGCGCTCTCTCTCGTGCTGGGGGTGCCCGCGGCCTATGCCTTCGCCCGCTTCAAGTTCCGGCTGGGCGAGGACATCGCCTTCACGCTGCTCTCCTTCCGCTTCGCGCCAGCACTTCTCGTGCTGCTGCCGTTGAGCCTGTATTTCAAGACGCTGGGGCTGACCAACACCTATATCGGCCTGATCTGGGTTTACCAGCTGATCTGCCTGCCGCTGATCCTGTGGATCGTGCGCGGCTATTTCGAGGACATCAGCCCCGACATCGAGCATGCCTACCGCATCGCCGGCAACAGCTGGTGGAAAACCTTCACCCGGATCTCGATCCCGCTGGCCAAGCCCGGCATCGCGGCGGCGGGCCTCCTGGCCTTCATCTTCGCCTGGAACAATTTCATTTTCGCGCTGATCCTGGCGTCCGCCGACAAGCAGCCGGTGACGGTGGGGGCGCTGGCCTTCGTCACGGCGTCCGGCATCCAGTATGGCCAGATCGCGGCGGCCATCATCATCTCCATCACGCCCACGCTGGCCCTGGCGCTTTATGCGCAGCGCTACCTCGTCGAGGGGCTTTCCATGGGCGCGGTGAAGGGATGAGCCAGCTTGCCATCAAGTCCCTTTCCAAGACCTATGGGGCCTTCAAGGTCTTCGACGGGCTGAACCTTGCCGCGGGGGGCGGCGAGATCGTGGTGATCTTCGGCGGCTCCGGCGCCGGCAAGACCATCCTGCTGCGGCTGATCGCGGGCGTGGAGGAGCCGACCGCGGGCACGATCGAGATCGCGGGCCATGACGTGTCCGACATCGCGCCGGAGCACCGCGGCGTCGGCATGGCCTTCCAGAACTTCGCGCTGTTCCCGCACATGAACGCCTCCGAGAACATCGCAACCCCCCTGCGCGCCGCCGGCGCGGATGAGAGCGCGGTGAGCGCCTGTGTTGCCAAGGTGGCGAAGCTCCTCAAGATCGACCACGTGCTGAACCATTCCCCGCGCGAGCTTTCGAACGGGCAGAAGCAGCGCACCGCGCTGGCCCGCGCGCTGGCCGCGAGCCCGAAGATCCTGCTGCTCGACGACCCGCTGCGCAACGTTGACGCCAAGCTGCGCTTCGAGATGCGGCTTGAGCTGCCGCGGCTGCTGCGCCAGTCCGGCGCCACGGTTCTCTATGTCACGCAGGACTACAAGGAGGCGATGGCGCTGGCCGACCGCATCGCGGTGCTGGCCAATGGCGCATTCGTGCAGACGGCGAGCCCCGAGGACATCTACACGCGCCCGGCAACGCTCGGCGTGGCGCGGCTGTTCGGCGACCCTTCGATCAACACGGCGGACGCCGTGATCGGGACCGGGGGCGGCGCCCATGTGGTGCTGGGCGGCACGCGGGTTCCGCTGGCGGAGAGCTATGCCGGCTTCGCCGGCCGCGAGGTGATCTTCGGCGTGCGCCCGGAGGCCGTCGAGATCGGGTCAACGGGTGTGGAGGCCGAGGTCATTGCCGTGACGCCGCTCAACGAGCGCACCGTTCTGCTGCTGCAGAACTCCAGCGGCTGGGAGTTCCTCGCCTCGCTGCCATCGGCCGCCGCCGGCATTCCGGAGGCCGGATCGCGCGTGCGGGCCAGCTTCGCCGCCGCCGGCACGCATATCTTCGACCGCCAGGGCGGGGAGCGCCTCCATGGCTGAACTCGTCATCGCGCGCGTCGACAAGATCTATCGCTCCCGCAAGGGCAGCGTGCATGCCGTGAAGGCGCTGGACCTGGTGGTGAAGCCGGGCGAGATCGTGGCGCTGCTCGGCTCCTCCGGCTGCGGCAAGACCTCGACGCTGCGCATGATCGCGGGCTTCGAGGAGGTTTCCAGCGGCTCGATCACGCTGGGCGGCAAGGCCATCCACACACTGCCGCCCGCGGCGCGCGGCGTGGCCATGGCCTTCGAGGCCTATTCGCTTTATCCGCCGCTCACCATCGGCGAGAACATGTCCTTCGCGCTCAAGGCCTCGAAACTGCCGCAGGCGGAGCAGGACAGGCGCGTGAAATCCATGGCCGAGATGCTGGAGATCGCGGATATCCTGAACAAATATCCCACCTCCGTGTCAGGCGGCCAGCAGCAGCGCGCCAGCCTCGGCCGCGCGCTGGTGCGCGATGCGGGGCTCTATCTGCTCGACGAGCCGATGGGGCAGCTGGAGCCGCAGCTGCGCGCCGTGCTGCGCGGGCGCATCAAGCATTACCTGCGCGAACACAACTGCACGACCATCCTGGTGACCCATGACCAGACGGAGGCCAATGCGCTGGCCGACCGCATCGCGGTCATGGAGGGCGGCGTGCTGCAGCAATATGCAACGCCCGCCGAACTGAAAGCGCGGCCTGCCAACCTGTTCACCGGCGCCTTCATCGGCGAGCCGCCGATGAACGTGTTCACAGCCGATGCGAACGTGTCGGGCGATCAGGTGACCTTCACGCTCGAGGGCGGCGCGGCGCTCGCCTACCCCGCCGCGGAGTTGTCCGCGGAGCTGCGCGGGCGGCTGGCGCGGACGCCGAAGATCGCGCTCGGCATCCGCCCGCATGCGCTGCGCCTCGGCGGGGGCGTGGTGAGGGGCAAGGTGGTGGCCTGCCAGTGGCTGGGCGACCAGACGCATGTGGCCGTCGACGTCGCGGGCCGCACCGTCGTCTCCGTGTCGCAGGAGCGCGTGTCGCGGGCGCCCGGCAGCGACGTGGGGCTGAGTGTGGCGGCGCGGGACCTGCATCTCTTCGACCCGGCCTCCGGCAAGGCCATCGCCCATGGAGGCACGCTGGCATGACGGATGGCGTGCTGATCGGCATCGATGCCGGCACTTCGGTCATCAAGTCCGTGGCCTTCACGGTGGCGGGCGAGCAGATCGCGGCCGCCGCGATCCCCAACCGCTACCAGACCTTGCCCGATGGCGGTGCGGAGCAGGACATGGCCCGCACCTGGACCGGCGCGGCGGCGACGCTGAAGGAACTCTCCGGAAAGGTGCCGAACCTCAGGGACCGGCTGATCGCCATTTCGGTGACGGGCCAGGGCGACGGCATGTGGCTGATCGACAAGGCGGGCGAACCCGTGGCGCCGGCCTGGCTGTGGCTCGACGCGCGTTCCGCCGCCATCGCCGGGGACTTCGCCGCAAGCCCGCACCACCGCGCCCATTACCAACGCACGGGCACGGGCGTGAATGCCTGCCAGATGAGCATGCAGCTTGTGTGGATGACGCGCAACCGGCCGGACCTGCTGGCCCGCGCCACCACCGCCTTCCACTGCAAGGACTGGCTCTATTTCAAGCTGACGGGCGTGCGCGCCACCGACCCGTCGGAAGGCAATTTCACCTTCGGGCAGTACAGAACGCGGAGCTATGCGCCGGACGTGCTCGACGTGCTGGGCGCTTCCGGCGCCAGGCCGCTGCTGCCGGAGATGGTGGACGGCACGCGCGAGGCGGGTCAGCTCACGCCCGAGGCCGCGGCGCTGACCGGGCTGAAGGCCGGAACGCCGGTCACGCTTGGCTATGTCGACGTGCTGTGCACCGGTTTGGGCGGCGGGCTTTATGACCCGAAGGGCGAGACGGGCTGCACCATCGCCGGCTCCACCGGCATGCACATGAAGATCGCGCCCTCGGCCGCCGATGTGCGGCTCAACGGCGAGCTGTCGGGCTACACCATGTGCTTCCCCGCGCCCGGCATGTATGCGCAGATCCAGTCGAACATGGCGTCAACGCTCAACATCGACTGGCTGCTGGATGTGGGGCGCGATGTGCTTGCGTCGCAAGGCGTCGAACGCTCGCGCGGCGACCTTCTCGAGGGCCTCGACGGGCGGATCATGGAGGCGGAGCCGGCGCGCGCCATCTATCACCCCTATATCTCGCAGGCCGGCGAGCGCGGACCCGTCATGGAACCGGCGGCGCGCGCCATGTTCACCGGGCTTGAGCTCGGCATTGGCTTCGCCGGCCTCATGCGCGCGGTGTTCGAAGGCCTGTGCTTCGCCTCGCGCGATTGCTATTCGGCGATGGGCGACATTCCGCGCGAGGTGCGCATCACCGGCGGGGCCGCGCGCTCCAGGGCCCTGCGCCTGATGCTGGCGAGCGTGCTCAAGGCGCCCGTGCGCAGCGTGCAGCGCGAGGAGGCCGGTGCCGCGGGTGCGGCCATGATCGCCGCCGTGCAGCAGAAGCTCTACCCCGGCATGGACGCCTGCGCCGCCCGGTGGGTGGACCCGCTGCTGGGCGCGGTGACAGCGCCCGACGCCGCGCTGGCGGCCCGCTATGACGGGGCCTTCGGGATCTACAAGGAAATCCGCGAGACGATGCGCCCCGTCTGGCGCGCCATGGTGGCCAGCCGTGCTTCGTAAAATCTCCGTCATCGGCGACCGCTTCATGCTCTCCTCCATGTTCGAGGAGGCGCTGCGCGGGCGTTGCCGCCTGTTCGAGATCTCGATCCGCACCCATGACATGGCCTGGCCGGACGAGCCGATGGAACATGGCTATGCGGTGAAGGGCATGGACGGCCTCAAGGAATACATGGGCACGGCCGATGAGGTGGTGGAGCTTGCGGGCGATGCGGAAATTCTGGTGACGCAGCTGGCGCCGCTGTCCGCCTCGATCATGGACCGCCTGCCGGATTTGAGGTTCGTCGCCGTGTCGCGCGGCGGGCCCGTCAACATCGACATGGCGGCGGCGCGGGAACGCGGCATCACGGTGGTCAATACGCCGGGCCGCAATGCCTCCGCGGTGGCCGAATTCACCATCGGCGCAATCCTTGCCGAGACGCGCAAGATCTCGCAAGGCCACGATGCGCTGCGCCGCGGCGAGTGGCGGGGCGATCTCTACCGCGCCGACCTCACCGGGCAGGAACTCTCCGAGATGACGGTGGGCCTCATCGGTTATGGCGAGGTGGGCCGCCGCGTGGTGAAGCTCCTCAAGGCCTTCGGCTGCCGCATCCTGGTCAGCGATCCTTATGTGCAGCTGCCGGCGGACGATCTGAACGACGGCGTGATCCAGTGTTCGCTGGAGCGCCTTCTGGCCGAGTCCGATGTCGTGTCGCTGCACCCGCGCGTGACGGCCGAGACGGCGCGGATGATCAACAAGGACACGCTTTCGCAAATGAAGGACGGCGCCTATCTCATCAACACGGCGCGCGGGCCCCTGATGAATTATGACGATGTCCACGAGGCGCTGGTGTCGGGCAAGCTCAGGGGCGCGATGCTCGAGACCTTCGACGTCGAGCCCGTGCCGCCCGGCAACCGCTTTCTCAAGCTTCCGAATGTCACGCTGACGCCGCACATCGCCGGCGCCTCGGTCAAGACCGTGCGCTATGCCGCGGGCCTCGCGGCGGAGGAAGTGCGCCGCTATCTGGCGGGTGAGCCCGCGCTCAACCGGTGCTGACGGGCCGCCCGCCATGCAGGAGCTGAAGCCGGTCGATCTGGTCGTCATCGGGGGTGGCGTCAACGGGGCCGGCATCGCGCGCGATGCGGCGGGCCGCGGATTGTCCGTCATCCTGTGCGAGAAGGACGACCTGGCGCAAGGCACCTCCTCGCGCTCCGGCAAGCTGATCCATGGCGGCCTGCGCTATCTCGAGTATTACGAGTTCCGCCTCGTCCGCGAGGCGCTGATCGAGCGCGAGGTGCTGCTCAACGCGGCACCCCACATCGTGTGGCCGATGCGCTTCGTGCTGCCGCATTCGCCGGAGCAGCGGCCTGCCTGGCTGGTGCGGCTGGGCCTCTTCCTCTACGATCATCTCGGCGGGCGCAAGACATTGCCCGGCTGCCGCAACATCGACCTGGCGCGGGACCCGGAGGGGCGGCCGATCCGGCCTGAGTTCACCCGCGCCTTCGAATATTCCGACTGCTGGGTGGACGATGCCCGCCTCGTGTCGCTCAACGCTCTGGACGCCAGGGAGCGCGGGGCCGTGGTGATGACGCGCACCGCGGCGACCGCGGCGCGGCAAATCAATGGCGCGTGGGAGGTCGAATTCACGGCGGCCGGCGGCGCGCGGTCGAAGGTGCGCGCCAGGGCCATCGCCAATGCGGCGGGGCCGTGGGTGGAGAATGTCCTTCATGGCGTGGCCGGTTCCAACGCCCCGCGGCGCGTGCGGCTCGTCAAGGGCAGCCACATCGTCGTCCCGAAATTCTGGGAGGGGCCGCAGGCCTATCTCTTCCAGAACGACGACAGGCGGGTGATCTTCGTCAACCCTTACGAAGGCGGCATGGCGCTGATCGGCACCACCGACATCCCCTATGAGGGGCGTGCGGAGGACGTGGCGGTCGACCAGCGCGAGGTTGACTATCTGCTGGCCGCCATCAACCGCTATCTCAGGACGCCGGTGACGAAAGACCAGGTGGCGCATGCCTTCTCCGGCGTGCGGCCGCTCTATGACGACAATGCCGAGAACCCCTCCGCCGTGACGCGCGACTATGTCTTCGACGTGACGGGCGAGCCGCCGATGCTTTCGGTCTTCGGCGGCAAGATCACCACCTACAGGAAGCTCGCGGAGCATGCGCTGGAGAAGCTGAAGCCCTTCTTCCCCGCCATGAAGGGGGCTTGGACCGCGCAGGCGCCCCTGCCGGGCGGCGACATGCCGGATGCCGATTTCGGGCGCTTCCTGACCGGGCTGCGCAAGGCCAATCCGTGGTTGCCGCCCGAATTGGCGCATCACTATGCGCGGCTCTACGGCACGCGGACGAAGGACGTGCTGGGCGGGGCGCGCGGCCTTTCGGATCTGGGCCAGCATTTCGGCGCCCGGCTCTATCAGGCGGAGATCGATTATCTGCGCCGCGCGGAATGGGCGCTGACGGCGGAGGACGTGCTGGACCGGCGCACCAAGCACGGACTGCACATTTCATCCGACGCGCGCGCTGCGGTGCAGAGCTACATGGGTGGCTGAATTTCCCCTCGCGCGTGACGTGGCTTTGTGGAACCATGCGCGGCCATGAGCAGTGACGACGACAGCGGCGACGGCCGCATGATCGCCTGGCGGCTGGAGCGGCTGGCCCGCGTGATGCGCGCCCGCGAGCATGAGGATGGCTTGACGCCCGCCCAGCGCGAGGCGCTGCGCTACCTGGCGCGGGCCAACCGTTACTCCAACACGCCCGGCGCGCTGACGCGCTATCTCGGCGCCACCAAGGGAACGGTGTCGCAGACGGTGATGGCGCTTGAGCGCAAGGGCTATATCGCCAAGGCCGGGCGCAATGCGCGCAAGGCGGTTCACCTGTCGCTGACGGAGAAGGGGCTCGGCGTGCTCGATGGCGACCCATGGGCCAATCTCGCGGTCGCGGCCGGGGAGCTGGGCGGCAAGACCAGGCGGCGCATGCAGCGCGGTCTGGAGGACCTTCTGGAGGGCGAGCTGAAGCGGGCGGGACTGGCAAGCTTCGGCCTGTGCGCGTCATGCCGGTACTTCCGCGAGAAGGGGCGCGACGGCGATGCGAAGGGCCCGCATCTCTGCATGCTGTTCGAGGCCGCGCTGTCGGATGACGATGCGGGGCGGATCTGTGTTGAGCATGCGTCCGCCGGATAAAGCAGGTTTCGGCATGATGGAATCGAACCGCTGTTCCATCTCCTTGTCTTGCTGAATTTTCGACGGTCAACCGGTGTCCATTTGACCTGAAAATGCTTTAGCTTCCCGTCTGTTCCCCCAGCTTTGCGAGCAGGAGGCGGAGGCCACCGCCGGAATGGACCGGCGCCTCAAAGGGCAGGCGGAGAACCTGTTCGCCGCGCCGGAGATCCGCCCCGTCCGTGTCGATTGCCGTGATTTTCCAGCCGCCCGGCGTCGCGCCCAGCAGTTTTTCGGCATAGCGCTGGATGGCGTCGTCATGATCGTCATTCATGTGCCGCACCGCACCCTCTTCCAGCGCGATCATCTCATCGGCTGAGGGGAACATCTCATCGGCGGGGATGGTCTCGATCCGCCCGAAGCCGGCGACCGCATGGGCCACCTCCGGCTCCAGCCGCCAGAAGGCGAAATCGCCGAAACCGGCATAAAGCTCCGCCGCTGGGTGACGGGCGAGGTAGCGGCGCGATACCTGACATGATTCCACCCTGGAAAACCGGCCCATCACTGTCACCCGGGCGCCCGTCAAGGCATCGCCCTCCGGCGGGAGTTCCGCCACCATGACGCTGGCGCGGGGGTCTGCCAGCAGGTTGCGGGTGTGCCAGGCCAGCGTCGACACCAGGATGACCGGGCAGCCCCGGACGTCAGTCGCCAGATTGACGAGGGAGGCATAGGGGGCGCCTTCGCCCGCGTTCAGCGTGCCCAGCGTGCCAGTGCGGGCGCGGCGGAGCAGGTTGCGGGCCTCTTCTGCACTGAAACTTCTGCTGATGTTCATCGACATGCCTCGCAATTATGGCCGGAAATGCCTATCATGACCGCCACATTTTGTTCCAGTTCCGCCCCTACTGCCAAAAGAAGGACATTGTTGAAGGGATGAACAAGAGAATGCCCACCATTGCGCTGGTCGACGACGACCGCAACATCCTGACCTCCGTCGGCATGGCGCTCGAGAACGAGGGCTACGCGGTGCAGAAATACAATGACGGCGCGGCGGCGCTTCAGGGCCTGCAGGACAACCCGCCCGACATGGCGATCTTCGACATCAAGATGCCGCGCATGGACGGCATGGAACTGCTCCGCCGCATCCGCCAGAAATCCGACCTGCCGGTCATCTTCCTGACCTCCAAGGACGACGAGATCGACGAGCTTTTCGGCCTGAAGATGGGGGCCGACGACTTCATCAAGAAGCCGTTCTCGCAGCGCCTCCTCGTCGAGCGCGTCAAGGCGGTGATGCGGCGCGCCCTGAACCGCGACGTGGCCCAGACGCCCGCCGAGGCCGCCAAGGTGATCGAGCGCGGCAAGCTGGCCATGGACCCCGACCGCCATTCCTGCACCTGGGACGGCAAGCCGGTGACGCTGACGGTGACGGAATTCCTGATCCTGCAGTCGCTGGCCCAGCGCCCCGGCATCGTGAAGAGCCGCGACGCGCTGATGGATGCGGCCTATGACGACCAGGTCTATGTCGATGACCGCACCATCGACAGCCACATCAAGCGGCTGCGCAAGAAATTCAACGCGGCCGACGCCGAATTCGACGCCATCGAGACGCTCTATGGCGTGGGCTACCGCTTCAAGGAGCAATAGGAGCGGACCTGAAGGGGCCGGTGACCGCCGATGCTTGACAAGGTGACGCCGCCCGAGACCGCGGAACGCGCCGAAGCCGAAGAGGCCGAAAGCGCGGACCGCGGGTCCGCGCCGAAGCAGGGCTTCGTGCGGCGCATCTGGCCGCGCCGCCTGACCAGCCGCATCGTGCTGCTGAATCTTCTGGGCCTCATCGTGCTCGTCTCCGGCATTCTCTATTTCAACCAGTTCCGCCAGGGCCTGATCGACGCGCGGGTGCAGAGCCTGACGACACAGGCGCAAATCATCGCCGCGGCGGTGGCGGGTTCGGCCACCGTCGACACCGGCTCGATCGTCATCGACCCCGACTCGCTCGCGGACACCAACGACGAGGCGCTGCCCGACTCGGATCAGATGCCGAGCCTCGACTTTCCGATCGACCCGGAAGCGGCGGGCCCGGTGCTGAAGCGGCTGCTGGCCAACACGACTGTCCGTGCACGGATCATCGACAAGGACGGCAACCTCGTCGTCGACAGCCGCTTTCTCTATTCGCGCGGCGACATCGTGCAATCCGACCTGCCGCCGCTCAGCGGGGAGCGGGACGGCTTCAGCCTCCGGGCGCTGTGGAACCGCTTCGTCACCTGGACCTTCAGCTATGATTATCCGAGGCAGATCGAATACGGCATCGACAACGGCAAGGACTTCCTCGAGGTTGCCGCGGCGCTGAAGGGGGCCAAGGTCGCCATCGTGCGCCTCAACGACCGGGGCCAGATCATCGTCGTCGTGGCGGTGCCGATCCAGCGTTTCCGCGCCGTGCTGGGCGCGCTTGTTCTCTCCACAACCGGCGGCGAGATCGACAATGTGCTCAGAGCCGAGCGCCAGGTGGTGCTGATGACCTTCGGCTTCGTGGCGCTCGTGGCCATTCTGCTGTCGGTCCTGCTTGCATCCACCATCGCGCTGCCCTTGCGGAAGCTGGCGGCCGCCGCCGAACGGGTGCGCCGCGGCATCAACAAGCGGGTGGAAATCCCCGACTTTTCAAGCCGTGGCGACGAGATCGGAGACCTTTCGGGCGCGGTGCGCGACATGACCAATGCGCTCTACAACCGCATCGCCGCCATCGAGGCCTTCGCCGCGGATGTGAGCCACGAGCTGAAAAACCCGCTCACCTCGCTCAGGAGCGCCGTCGAAACGCTGGCCTATGCCAAGACGCCGGAACAGCGCGAGCGGCTGGTCGAGATCGTGAACCATGACGTGAAGCGCCTCGACCGGCTGATCACCGACATTTCCGATGCATCCCGTCTCGACGCCGAGCTGGCGCGCGGCGAGGCGCAGGCCTTCGACCTGTCGCAGCTGCTCGAATCGATCGTCAGTTTCGCCAATGACACGCGCAAGGACGGCCAGGCGGAGGTGGAGTTCGATCTCGCCAAGCCGCCGCCCGGCATGGACCGCGCCAGGGCCTATACCGTGATGGGGCACGACTCGCGGCTGGGCCAGGTGGTGAGGAACCTCATCGACAACGCGCGCTCCTTCACCGGGCCCGGCACCAGGCTGCAGCTGCGGGTGCGCCGCGTGGGATCGGACGTCGAGTTCCGGGTGGATGATTCGGGCCCCGGCATTCCGCCGGACAATCTGCAGCGCGTGTTCGAGCGCTTCTACACCGACCGGCCGGAGGGCAGCTTCGGCTCCAACTCCGGCCTCGGCCTGTCCATCTCGCGGCAGATCGTGGATGCGCACAAGGGCCAAATCTGGGCCGAGAACCGCTATGGCAAGACCGGCGAGTCCGGCGGCAAGCCGGTGCTCGGCGCGCGCTTCACCGTGCGCATTCCGGCCGCACCCCATGCATGAGGAAGCCCTCATCCACGGCACCTGCCTCGCCATCGGAGATGACGGCGTGCTGCTGGTGGGCAAGCCCGGCAGCGGCAAGTCGGATCTCGCGCTGCGGCTGATCGACCAGCCGGGAGTGGGCCTCTCCGGCATGGCGCGCTCCGCGCTGCTCGTCGCCGATGACCAGGTTGTGATCCGCAAGGCCAAGGGCGCGCTCATCGCCTCCGCGCCGGCTTGCCTGAAGGGCAAGCTGGAGATCCGCGGCCTCGGCATCGCGGAACTTGCCGTCGCCGCCAGAACCCGGTTGCGGCTTGCCGTCAGGCTCACGCCCGCCGCCGAAATCGAGCGCCTGCCGGACTTGAATGCGGCGCGCATGGAGGTGCTCGGCATCGGCCTGCCGCTGATCCTGCTGGACCCGCGCAATGCCTCGGCCCCCGCACGACTGCGGGCGGCGCTGGACCGGTTCGTGCCGGCCTGAAACGCTGTTGCATCGCCCTGGCGTTGGAGGCATTGTTCGCCACGCTGAGCGGGAAAAGCGCGGAGTTTCACCACCACCATGATCGGACTCGTCCTGGTCACCCATGGCCGCCTCGCTGAGGAATTCCGTTCTGCGCTGGAACATGTGGTGGGGCCGCAAAGTGCGATCGAGACCGTCGCCATCGGTCCGGACGACCGCATGGAGACGCGCCGCGCCGACATCGCCGCCGCGGTTTCGCGCGCCGACACCGGGGCAGGCGTCATCATCCTCACCGACATGTTCGGCGGCACGCCGTCGAATCTCGCCATCTCGCTCCTCGAGATCGGCAAGGTGGAGGTGGTCGCCGGGCTGAACCTGCCGATGCTCGTGAAGCTCGCCCGCATCCGCAAGGACTATGTGCTGGACAAGGCGGCGACCGCCGCACAGGACGCGGGGCGGAAATACATCAACGTCGCCAGCCAGATTCTCGGCGACTGACGATGACGGAAACGGTGGCCGCCCGCGAACTCGCCATCACCAACCAGCGCGGCCTCCACGCCCGCGCATCGGCCAAATTCGTCAAATGCGCCGAGGGCTTCGATGCCGAGATCACGGTGACGCGCGACGGCATGTCGGCGCCCGCGACCTCGATCATGGGCCTGATGATGCTGGGTGCGGCCATGGGCACCTCGATCATGGTGGAAGCCAGGGGCAAGCAGGCCGAAACAGCGCTTGAGGCGCTGGCGCGGCTCGTCGAAAGCAAATTCGACGAGGAGTAATCGCGCGCGCGGCAGGGCCCTCATCCGCCCGTGGCCGCGGGCGGGGCTAATTCCGGCTGAAGAGCTGGTTCTGAATCACCGCTTCGGCGGGCCGCACCATCGGGTCCCCGGCGCCGCGGCATCTTGCGTCGAGATAGTTGAGATAAGTCTCGTTCGTCGGCTGGCCGATCCAGTCCAGCACCAAGGGGGCCAGACAGTAGAGCGGGCGGCCGTGAATCGCCTCCGCCAGCGCCCGCGGCTTGCGGGTGTTGCTGGCGATCAGCACCGGAATCTGGTGGAGGCGCGGGTCCTGCTCGGACACCATGCCGTTATGGAACTGATGCATGCGCAGGCCCGGCAGGTGATCGCCGAACAGGACGAGCGCATAGGGCCGGCCCTTCGCGTCGAGTTGCTTCTTGAAGGCGGCGAGCGACTGAGCGGCGCCCGTGAGCCTGGTGCGATAATCGTGGACGCCTTCATGGCCCCTGGGGTCGGCATCGTCCGGCTCATAGGGGCCGTGCGTCTGCACGGTGACGATGAAATGGAACTCCGGGCGGCTGCCGCCGATGCGCGCGAGCACGCTGCGGTACAGACCTTCATCGGTGGGCCAGTCATTGGGCTGGATGGTCAGCGTCATCTGGTCCATCGAGACAAAGTCATCGAAACCGAGCTTGGGGTAGATCTGGTCCCTGAGCCAGAAGCGGCGGGTGAAGTTGTGATAGGCGGTGGCGGCGTAGCCCTTCTCCGACAGGATGCGCGGCAGGCCGCGCGCACGCCCGGTGATGTACTGCACATAATGCTGATAGGGGATGATGCCGTCCTGGAAGGTCTTGACCGGAATGCCGGTCAAGACCTCGAATTCGGAATTGGGCGTGGTGCCGCCATAAACGGGCGACACCGCCATGGATTCGGTGAAGCCCCAGTCCTTCAGCTGGTTGAGCGGCGAGCGGGCGTCATCGGGGTCATGCCACCAGGCTTCGCCGAGGATGATATAGAGATCGGGCGCCGGCGTGCCCGCGGCAGCGGCCACGGGCGGTTTCGGCACGGCGAGCGCATCCATCGCCTGCTTCACTTCCGCCGCCGTATAGGTCTTCAGGCGCAGGCCCGCCGTGGAAAAATAGAGATGCGTGCCGAGCCCGTTCATGCGCTCGCTTTCGGCCTGGCTGAAGGTCAGGTTCTCGACGCCCACCCAGTAGGAATTGTCGTGGATCCAGTTGGCCACGGCCTCGATGCGGTAGGTCGACAGAAGGCCCGCGCAGCACAGCGCCACCGGCAGGCTCCACCGGCGGATGCGGAGATTGCGGACATACCAGATGCCGGCGGGAACGATCAGCGCGGCGAGCAGCCAGTGATGCCAGTGAACGTAATGCAGCAGGTGAACCGACTGGCCGGCAAGGAAGAGATCGCTGATCTGGAACGGCTCGCCCGTCGCGTTCTTCTTGATCCGCGACAGCGTGCCCACGAAGAGCAGCCCCGCCCCCAGCATCGCACCTGCCGGCAGCGGCCGGGCAAAAGCGGCGAAGCAACCGAACATGACCATCGGAACGATCATGCGCGAAAACCAGAAGTGCCACAGGCTGCGGCCCCCGAGGAATTCAGGAGACCACCCGCCCAGATAGGCGTGGATGGCCAGCAACAGCAGATAGACGGCGCAAAGCTGCAGGACGGGGCGGCCCGCAATGGCCATCCACTCCGGCAACAGCCAGCCACGGTCCGGCGCGGGCCGGGCGCCCGCCTCAGCGATCGTCACGTCTTCGTCCTCCCGGCGGGCAGCCTACCCACCCGACAAGTTCATGACAACCGTATGAAGATCAATGCATGGCAGCAAAAAGGCGGCGCGCTGCGGCAAATGAGAATAGAGCAGGTTTCGGTTCAGCGGACTCGAAACCTGCTCTATGTCTTTGTTTGGCCGCACTTTCGACGGTCAACCGGTGTCCACCTGGCTCGAAAGTGCTTCAGAGCATGAGCCGCAAAAGTGGAACCGGTTTTGCGACAGGATCATGCTCAGCCTGTTGATCTTGCGCATGTTCCATCCAGGCGATTCTGCCTGAACGGAACATGCTTCAGCCGCCCGAGCGGGGCGGCCACAGTCACGCATGAACGACCGGAGCGGTCAGATCGATTGTTCGATCCAGGTCTGGAGCTGGTTCTTGGGGGCAGCGCCCATCCGGCTGGCAGCGACGCCGCCGCCCTTGAACACCATCAGGGTGGGAATGCTCCGGACATTATAGCGCGCGGCCATTGCGGGATTCTCGTCGATGTTGATCTTCACGATCTTGGCCCTGGGGCCGAGGCTCCGGGCGATTTCCTCCAGCGCCGGGGCGATCATCTTGCAGGGGCCGCACCACTCCGCCCAGAAATCGACGACGACGGGCGTATCGGACTGCAGGACGTCCTTCTCGAAGGACGCGTCGGAGACCTCGTGGGTGGCCATGGGAACCTCTTTCAGGCTGTGGCGGGAATTCGCCGTTGCGAGTGGCGGAAGGTAGGAGCCCCCCTGCCGGGGGTCAAGGCCGGGCCGCCTGCGGGGCCGCCATGCGCCAGATCAAAAGCTTGAGCATGATCTTATTGCAAAAGCGGGTTCCACCTTTGCGGATCCTGATCGAGGAGCGCGTCCGGCACCATGATCAGCCTCGGCGCCTCGGTGTAGAGGAGGCAGAAGCGCAGCGGCAGCCCGGGGGCCGCGCGCCGCAGCGCCGCGCGGTAAATGGCGAGCTGCACGAGATAATCCGGGTTGCAGGCCTCAGCCGACCGGGGCACATCGCGGTCCGTCTTGTAGTCGGCGACGAGAATCCCCTCCCGCGTCATCACCAGCCGGTCGATGCGGCGGCGCTCCGGGCTGCCGTCCGCCTGCCGGGCGATGATCGAGGCCTCGGAATGGCCGTCAGACGAGAGGAGCTCGGCCACCACCGGCTCGGCGATGAGCGCCTTGAGCTGCAAGGCAAGTGATGCGTCATGCCCGGCGCGGCGCACCGCGGCGTCGATATGGCCCGCACGCTCGCCCGCGGGCAGATCGGCGAGGTTCTGCAGGATGCGGTGGATGAGAATGCCGCGCGCCACCCGCGCCTCCGCCCGCTTGCGCGTGGCCGGCGCTGACCGCACCGGCACGGCCGCCGCCTGCCGCGCGATCCAGCCGGGCAGGGCGGGGGCTTCCACGGGCCTCGCCCCGGCTCGCGCCTCCGCCATGACAGGACCCGCGCCGAGACGCCAGCCCGCACCCGCATCGAGCGGCGTCATCTTGTGCTTCAGCGCATCGGCTATGGTGTTGTACCAGCAGTGGGGCGACGGGTCCTGCTTGCCGCGGTAGCCGCAGACATAGAGCTCGTCGCAGGCCCTCGTCATGGCGACATAGAGCAGGCGGCAATGCTCCGCCGCCGTTACGTCCTTCTGCAGCGTCTTGACCGCCTTGACGGCCTTCGACAGGCCGAGCTTCGGCACGACCCAGAGCGGCGCCCTGGCGTGGCCGACGCCCCCCTCCAACATCAGGAGAGAGTCTGACTTTCCGTGCTCGTTGCCGGTGGTGTCCGGCAGGATGACAATCGGCGCCTCGAGGCCCTTGGCGCCGTGCACGGTCATCACCCGCACCTCGCCCACGCCCTGCTCCATGTTGCGCTTGATCTCGATTTCGCCGGCCTCGAACCAGTTGACGAAGCCGGCGAGCGAGGCGCCATGCGCCTCCTCGTACTGGAGCGCGCTGTCGAGGAAGGCATCGATCGCGTCATTCGCCTCGCTGCCGAGCCGCGAGACGATGCTGAGCCGCGCCCTGCCGAGGATGGCGGAGAAGAATTCGAAGGGCCGGGCGGAGGGCGCCGCGTCAATCAGCGGGCGGAGGAACGCGGCCGCACCGCGGAAAGGCTCCTCGCCGCGGCCCGCGAGGCTCTGCCACAGCGAGCGGCTTCCACGCCCGGCCGCGACGGCGATGAGCTCGTCCTCGGTCAGCGCCTGACCAGGGAGCGGGCTCTTGAGCAGGCAGGCCAGCGCGTGGTCATCCTCCGGCATGATGGCGAATTGCGCCAGCGCCACGAGGTCGAGCACCGCGATGTTCTCGCCCAGCTTGAGACGGTCCGCCCCGGCCACCGGCACCCGCTCGTTCCACAGTGCACGGATCATCGCGTCGAAGAAGCTGTCCCGCTTGCGCACCAGGATCAGGATGTCGCCCGCCTGCACCGCGCGCCCGCGCGCCGGCAGCAGCCGCTTGCCGATCCAGCCCCTGATGGTCCGCGCGAGCTTCCTCGCCAGCCTGCGGCGCGGCGAGGTTGCGGGCTCGCGGTCGACCGGCGCCTGCCATGGCTTGGGGTCTTCCTTTGCAACCGGTTCGACCAGCGGCCAGAGCTCGACGGCGCCGGGCGCATCGCGGCGGTTGGGCACATGTTCCCATTCGCGGGGCGATCCGCCATCGAGCCCGGCGCGCGCGGCGGAACCCGGCGGAAACACGCCGTCGACGGCCTTCAGGATTTCGCCCAGCGAGCGGAAGGAGACGCTGAAATCCACCTCGCGGAACTCCTGCCCCACGCCCTCGACCTGCTGCCTCGCTTGCGCGAGCACCTGTTCCAAGACATTGGGATCGGCCCCCTGGAAGGAATAGATCGACTGCTTCCTGTCGCCCACCACGAAGAGGGTACGGGGCTTCGTTCCGTGCCGGCCCTCGCCCGCGAAGAATTCTCCCGTCAGCGCCTGCACGATCTGCCATTGCATGGGGCTCGTGTCCTGCGCCTCGTCGACGAGCAGATGCTCGATGCCGCCATCGAGCTTGAACAGCACCCAGGCGGCATCCGGCCTCTCCCGCAGCAATTCGCCGGTCTTGATGATGAGGTCATCGAAATCATAGGCGCCGCGCGCGCGCTTGGCCGCCTCGAAACCGCGGGTGATGGCCGCGCCCAGCCGCAAAAGCGACAGCGTGGCGCCGAGGCATTCGAGATCGCCCAGCGTGCCCAGCGCGTCGAGAAGGCGGGCCTGGTCGGGCCTCACCAATTCATCGATCCAGCCATGGCGTTCATGCGTGGTCCTGTTGGCGACCCACTTGAGCGCTTCGCTCTTGCCCGTCAGCAAGACCGTGCGAAGCTCCATGAGCGTGATCGCCCCGCCATGGCAAACCTTCCTGATCTCGGCCGCCGTCTCCTTCTCGCTCGGGGTGCCCTTGCCGAGAAGCTCGGCCAGTTCGAGATAGCGCGTTGCATCGCAGGCGAGGCCGGAGACGATGCTCTCCCGCGTGACACCCTGCCCGAGCGACAGGTGAAGCCGCAGCAGGGCCTCCGCGCGCTCCAGCCCGCACTCCTCCTCGAACAGCGCGCGCAGGCTGGCGCGCCTGGCGAGAAGGCCGGTGAGCAGCTTGTCAAAGTCATCGGGGCTGACGCGGTTGGCAACATCGCCGAGCGCCGCGCCGGTCTCCGTCGTCCCGTCCGTGGCGGAAGACAGCACGGCGTTGCGCGCCTCCCGCAGCAGGGCCAGCTGCTCGCGCTCGTCCAGCATGGCGAAATGCGGCACGATGCCGGCCTCGACGGGGAAGAGCTGCAGCACGCGTTCGCAGAAGGCATGGATGGTCTGAATCCTGAGCCCGCCCGGCGTTTCCAGCGCCCGGGTGAAAAGCTGGCGGGCGCGCTCGAGCAGGGCCTGATCGGCATCGGGGGAGCCGAGCTTCCTCAGCTCATCCCGCAAGGCCTGGTCATCGAGCGCGGTCCACTTGCTCAGGCGGTCAAACAGGCGGTTGGCCATTTCGGCGGCCGCCGCCCTGGTGAAGGTGAGGCACATGATGCGCGAGGGCCCGGCGCCGCCGAGCATGAGGCGCACCACGCGGTCGACCAGCACATGGGTCTTGCCCGACCCGGCATTGGCATTGACCCAGACGGTGGCGGCAGGATCGGACGCCCTGAGCTGCGCCCTGCTGGCGGCGGGGTTGAGGCTCACGGCAGGTCTCCCGACAGCGTCCATTCCTGATAGCGCGAGAGATGGTCGTAGTCGCTCGGGTCCTCGTCCTTCCGCAGGCTGTAACGGGGAACATAGGGCTGCCCGGCGGTGGCGTATTTCGCCAGCAGCCTCCGCAGATCGGCAAAATGCCTTTCCGCCACTTCCATCACGGGGTGCTTGAGTTTCGGAAGGTCCTTGGTTTCGCCAGGGGGATTGCCGCCACTGAGCTTCACATAGCGGAGCTGAACCGCCTGCCTGGGGTTTAAGCCGGTGAAGCCGCCGCGCGCCAGGATCGCCGCCTGCAGCGTCAATTGCGGCGCAAAACCGGTTTCGACCTCCTTGGCGGAAGGCACGTCGCCCGTCTTGAAGTCCACGATTCGCGCCGTGCCGTCGGCCATCAGGTCGATGCGGTCCACCCGGCAGGTGAGCGTAAAGTCCTCGCCCGCCACCGGAAAGGTGACAGACCCGTTGCACTCCGCCACCACGCGCTCGACGCCGTCGCGCCAGGCCGGCTCCTGCGCGGCGATCCATGCCGCAACGTGGCGGAAGCGTGGCCACCAGAAGCTGACGAGGCCCGGATAATCGGCGATCTGCCGGAAGTGCCTGAGACCATCCGCTTCGAGTTCGGCGGCGGCATCGGCCGGCAGGCGCTTGGGGAAGCGATTGAGAAAATCGCCGATGGCGGCGTGGACGATGATGCCGCGCCGCGCCGTGTCCGGCACGGAGGAGATGGGCTTCAGCGGTTCGAGCCCGAGGATGGCGCGCGCATAGATGGCATAGGGATCGCGGATCAGCGTCTCGATGCGGGTGACGCTCAGCGTTGTGGGGCGCAGCGCAACGGCGGGCCGCGGCTTCGGCATAAAAACAGGTGTGACGGCGGCAGGCTCCGACAGCTGGCGGGCATGGAGCGGCCACGGACCCGGCGGGGGTTTCAGCCGCGCGGTTTCGAGGATCATCAGCAGCCGGTGCAGCCAGCGCGAGGGCGTGCCCGGCGCATCGCCGATGCGGCGCGACCACAGGAGCCTGACCTGCCTGTTGCCGAAGGCCTGGACGAAGTCATGCGCCGTCTGGCCGATCTGCGCTTCGGGCTGCCTCATCGCCAGCACGTCGCGCATCGGGCGGTTGAGCCAGGGGCCGCAATCCGCAGGCCCGGGCCAGACGCCCTCGTTGAGGCCCGCCAGCACCATCACATCCGCGCGGATGAGGCGGGCTTCGAGCAGGCCGAGGATCGACAGCGGCGTGGGGTTGTGCTGCCGGCTGCGCACCGGCAGGCCTTGCAGCCAGTGGCGCAGAATGGCGGCGGCGCGCCGGAGGTCGCAGCGCCGGAGGAAGCGCTCCTCCTGCCGCAGCAGGGCGAAGGCGTCGGCCAGCACGTCCCCGGCCTCGCCTGCCCAAAAGGCCTCGCCCGCCATCGCCTCGCAGGCCCCGGTCAGCCGGTCGAGATGCTCGGCAAGCGTGTGCGGCGGGTTGAGGGCGAGCGGGGCCAGAACCTCCGATATGCGGCTGGCCTGCGCGATGGCCCGTTCCCATTCCGCGTCGGTGACCTGCCTCGCGGCCAGCGGCAGGCTCTGGCGATTGTCCTTCATGGTGGCGATGCGCAGCGCATGGGAGAGCTTGCCGATGTCAGGGGCGCCCGTGCCGGTGCGCAGCAGCGCGAGATCGATGAGGCTGACGAGGCGGCGCGCCTCATCCGGCGGCAGGCCGAAGGTGGCGAGGCCGTGGCGCAGCAGCGCCGCCAGCGGCTCCGCCGCGAAATTCTCCAGCAGAGCTTCGAGCAGCAGGTTGAGGAGCGACGCGCCGCCGAAGCGGATCAGCGGTTCGCCGCCGGAATCGTCGATGGCGATGTTCCAGCGCCCGAGCTCCGCCTTGACGCGGCGGGCCAGCTGGCGGTCCGGCGTGACGAGGCAGCCGGTGCGGCCCGGCGTCTCCAGGCATTCGCGCAGGATCAGAGCGGCGGCCACCGCCTGCTCGGGAACCGAGCGCGCCTCGACCAGCTCCACCCCCTGCATGGCTTCGGCGACGCGCGCGCCCTGGCCCCTCAGCGCGCCATGCCAGAGATGCGAGGCTTCCGCCGGGCGCATCAGCTCGCCCGCCAGCCAGGCGCGGGAGCCGGGCTCAGCCCCCAGTTCCCGCACCATCGGGCGGGTGGCGTTGAGGCGTTGGAGGAGCTGCTTCATCGCATGCTGCGGGTGGGTGGGGCCCACGGCGGTCCAGCTCGCCTCGTCCATGAACCGGTCAAGGCCGGGCAGCACCACCGCGCCATTGGGAAGCCCTGCAATCGCCTTGAGCAGCGTGCAGGTGGCGGGAATGGACCCCGTGGAGCCCGCCGCGATGAACGGGCGAAGGGTGCGGGTGAACTCCAGCCGCCGCGCCTCGCGCTTCAGGATGGCGGAGCGGCGGGCCTGCGGGCCGATGGCCCGTTCCGCCGCGAGGCGCTGGGGATATTTCTCCCGCGCGATGCTCAGAAATTCGAGGATCGCCTCGCGGTGGCGGGCCGATTCGAGGCCGTAGAGACCGGCGATCCTGGCGGCGTCCACATCCTCGGTCTCGAGCGCGTCGAGAAGCTCGGCCAGCGACTGAGCAAGGCCGCCGGCCTGGTGCGGGGCGGCGGCAATCTCCTGCGCCAGCCGCGTGGCGGGGTGAGCGGCCGCCCATTCATCGATCAGGTCGATGAGCAGCAGGAGCTGGCCGGGCGCGCTCACCGGCGTGCCGAGTTCCTCCACGCCATGCTCGGGATGCAGCAGGTCCTCGTCGATGTCGCCCAGAGGCCTGATGCGCGGCAGCAGCAGGCCGGAACCGCCGGCGAGGCGGAGGAAGATCTCTTCCAGCTCGCGCACGGCGCGGCGGGTGGGGAGCAGGATGGTCCAGCGCGCCAGGTCGAGCGCGCCCGGCGCCTTTCCGTCCGTACACGGAAAACCGTTGAGCACGGCTTCGGCGAGAACCTCGAGAAAGGGTTTGTCTGGCGCGATGGTGAGGAGGCGCGGGATGTCTCCCGCCAGTTCCCGCGTCATGGCTCACGCACCGAGCGCCGCTTCGGCGAGCGCGATCGCCCCGGGCGTTCCCACATGCAGCCAGCGCCCGGCGTGCTCCACGCCGAAAAGGCGGCCCGCGGCAATGGCGCGGTCCCACAGCAGGTTCATCGAGAAGGCGCCCCGCGGCGCGGCGGCGAAGATGCGGGGCGAGGCGAGATAGCCGCCGATATAGGCGAGCGGGGTTCCTTGCGACGTGGCGCGGCGGGAAAGCCTGCCATCCTCGGCGCGCGTGAAATCGCCCTTTCCGTCATAACCCACGGTGCGGTCCAGCGGCGAGAGGAGGAGCAGGCAATCCATCGCCCGATCGTCCCACGCGGCGCGCAGGCGATCAAGCGCGGGGGCGCCCTCATCCAGCCAGAAGCTGTCGCTGTTGATGACGAAGAAGGGCCCGTTGCCCAAAAGTGGCAGGGCCTTCGCGACGCCGCCGCCGGTGTCGAGAAGTTCCGCCCGCTCGTCCGAGATCACGATGCGGGGCGCGGACTGGCGCCGCGCCCAGGCCTCGATCTGGGCGGCCAGATAATGCACATTCACCACCGCGGTCTCCACGCCGGCGGCACGCAGGCGGTCGAAGCCATGGTCGATGAGCGCTTTGCCCGCGACCTCGACCAGCGGCTTGGGCCTGGCCAGCGTGAGCGGGCGCAGGCGCAGGCCATGGCCCGCGGCCAGCACCATGGCGTGCGTGCCCGGCGTCATTGCGCCTCGCGCCGCGCGGGCGGCAGGTGGGTGTCGAACCAGTGCTTCAGCCCGGCAAGGCGCGGATGCGCGAGGTTGCGCTCGAGATAGCGCGAGACCCGCGGGATGTGGTGGAGATAGCCGTGCTTGCCGTCCCGCTTCGACAGCCTGGCGAAGATGCCGAGGATCTTGGTCGCCCGCTGCGCGCCGAGGATGGCATAGGCCATGTCGAAATTGGCGCGGTCGAAGTGCGGGTCGTCCGTCCGCAACAGGCAGTAGTGTTCGTAGAGCTCATCGGCCAGACGGACATCGACGTCGACGCGCGCATCCTGCAGCATGGAGGCGAGGTCATAGGCGGGGTGGCCCATCAGCGCATCCTGCGTGTCGATGAGCCCCACGCGGGCGAGGCCCTGGCGCTGCGGCAGCCACAGCAGGTTGGGCGAGTGATAGTCGCGCAGCGCCCAGACGCGGTGGCCCGCCTGCGTGAGCGGCAGCAGGTCCATCCACAGCGCTTCGAAATCGGCGCGTGTTGCAGCCGGAATTTCGCCGCCGTTGAGGTGCGGCCAGAACCACGAGGGCAGGAGATCGGCCTCGATCAGCTGCGCCCCTACGTCATAGGGCGGCACGCGATAGGTCTGGCCATCGAGCGGCACGTCCGTGGGCCAGTCTCGCGCCGCCATGTGGGCGAGTACGGCGACAGCCGCGCGCAGGGGTTCGCCCATGTCCTGGCCTGCGCGCATCATGGCGCCATAGACGCTGCGGCCAAGATCCTCCATCACCGCGAAGCCATTGTCCAGATCATAGGCCTCGGCCTTTGGCGCGCTGTAGCCGCGCTCGCAGAGCACACGGTTGATGGCGATCACCGCGCGGATGTCCTCCGCCAGATGCGCAATGGCGCTGTAGGGCTTGCCGTATTTCACCGGCGGCCCGTCGGGCCTGGCCGGCATGTCCATCAGGATCGCGGCTTCGCCGGGCAGATGCAGCGTCTCGTAGCGGCGGAAGGACGCGTCACCCTCGAGGAAGCGGCGCCCGGCCCTGGCCCAGCGCGAGGTGGAGAGGAAGGCGTTGATTGCATCGTTGCGCGCCAGCGCCTGCTGCCACGCGCCGCTGGCGGTGATCGCGGCATCGCGCTGGCTGCCGGAGCCGGAGAGTTCGATCAGCAGCCGGTCGGCATGGCGCTCGCCCAGTATCTTCTCGGGCCATTCGACGGCGAGCACGCGGGTTTTGATGAGATCCTCGAAGCCCAGCTCGTCGAGCTCCTGCGCGGAGCCGATGCGGAAGAGATCGGCATGGGCCACCGGCACGCGTGTCTCGTCATAGGTCTGGACCAGGGTGAAGGTGGGGCTCGGCACGTCGAACTCCGCGCCATCCGACAGGGCGCGGATGAAGGCGCGGGCGAAGGTGGACTTGCCGGCGCCGAGGACACCCTGCAGCAGCAGCACCATGCCAGGCCGGGCGAAAAGCGAGAGTTCGGCGGCGAAGCCTTCCAGCTCGGCGGCAGACCCGAAGCGGCGGGTGAGGTTCATTCCGGTCAGGCCGACTTGCGCAGGTCCGCCCGCTGCGCGGCCCCAGGCCCGTCCAGCGGGAAGGTGCAGAGGACGGTGGTGCCCTGGTTGATCTTGGAGAGGAGCGACACCTGCCCCTCATGCAGCTCCACCAGGCTCTTGACGATGGCGAGGCCAAGGCCGGGGCCGCGGTGACCGCCGGGCACGGGGCGCGACTGGAAGCGGTCGAAGGCCTGTTTCTGGAACTCGGGCTCGATGCCGCGGCCCTGGTCGGAGACCCAGAGCTGCAGCTGTCCACGCGTCTTCTTGGCGCCCATGCGGATGGTGGCGCCGCGGTCCGAGAAGCCGATGGCGTTGGAGAGGAGGTTGGAGAGAATCTGCTCGACGCGCTTCGGGTCGGCCACGAAGCTGTTCACATCCGCGCCCACCTCGATGTTGAGCGTGAGGTCGCGTTCGTCGATCTGGTTCGCCAGTTTTTCGGCCACGGCTTCGAGCAGGCCCGTCACCTCCACATGCTCGAGCTTCAGCTCGAGGGCGCCGGCATCGATGGCGGTCAGGTCGATGATGGCGTCGATGATGGTCTTGAGGTCGGTCGAGGAGCGGCGGATGTCGCGCACATAGTCCTGCTGTTTCGCGTTGAGGGGCCCCGCAAGCCCGATCTGCAGGCTCTCGGCGAAACCGAGGATGGAGGTGAGCGGCGTCCTGATTTCGTAGGACACGTTGGAGAGGAACATGTTCTTGAGGCGGTCGGCGGCCTCCAGCGCATCGGCCCGGTCGCGCAGCGCGCGCTCCATGCGGGCGGAGTCTGAAATATCGGCGAAGGTCAGGAGCGTGTTGCCGTCGGGCAGCGGCACGGCGACGAATTGCAGCACGCGGCCGCCGACGTCGATGTTGCCCGCCACGGGCTTCCTCTCGGAATCGAGCCTCGTCACGCTGTAGCGCACTTCGTCCCAGGTGCTGGAGTCCGCCGCGATCTGGCTGCCGTGCCGGGCAAGCTCTTCAATGTGGGGCTGTGCGTCGAGGGCTTCCGGGTCAAGCTGCCAGAACCGCGCGAAGGCGGGGTTGTAGAGCTTGAGGCGGCCATCGGAACCCAAAAGCGCGATGCCTTCCTCCAGATTGTCCAAAGTCTCGCGCTGCACGCCGATCAGCTCGTTATAGCGGCTTTCCAGCGCCAGCTCGTTGGTGACGTTCTCGTAGAGATAGGTGAGGCCGCCGAAGGGATGCTGCTCGCAGACGACATGCAGCGTGCGGCCATCGGGCAGGTGCCACCTGTCTTCCCAGGGATCGATGGTCGTATAGGCGTTGAGCTGCTTGGCCCGCCACTCCTGGTAGTTCGCCTGTTCGGGGATGCAGCGCTGGTTGCGGAGCCGGTCGAGGATCTCGGCATCGGAGGGGTTGCTGGCCAGCCATTCGGGGATGAGCGGCCAGAGTGCGGCGTAGGCGGCATTGTGGAAGCGCAGGCGCTGATCGGGGCCGAAGATGGCGATTGCGGTGTCGAGCTTGTTCAGCGTCGAGGTATGGGACTTGATATGGCGGTCGAGTTCCTTCTCGGCCTTCTCCAGCGCCGTCATGTCGATGGCGAAGCCGACCGTGCCGCCGGTGACGGGCGCCTCAAAGACATCGAGCGCGCGCATCGAGCCGGAGACCACCGCATGGATGCGGCCGAGGCAGCCCGCAGCCGCGCCCGTTGCCGTGCGGTCCATGGCGGCGCGGCCGACAAGCTCGGTGCCTTGCGACACGACCAGATCGGGGTCCGCCGCATCGACCGCCGCGGCATAGCACCGGTTGACCCAGAGGAGTTTTCCTTCCGCGCCACGCAGCCAGACCGGCAGGGGCGCGGCATCCAGCACGGCGCTCAGGCGCTCCACCTGCTTGCCGAGGCGGTGGGCCTCGTGCGCGAGATCGGCGATCTTGCGGCGCTCGCCGGCCAGCGGGCGGAAGCGCAGGGTGGCGAGACCGCCGGCCGTGCGGCCGTCGGCCTCCAGCAGTTCGTCCGCGATGCTCTTGATGGCGATGTTGAAGGGCGTGCCGTCCTGGCGGAGGTCGTGCAGGCAATCGGAAAGGGCCGAGGCCGAATCGCGGTCGAGCCAGGACGCGAAATCGATGAGGACCCCGGGAGCTTCGGGCAGCATGGCGGCGCCGTGCATGGAGCCCATCACACGGTCCGGCAGTGTCTGCTTGCCGCGCCAGATGACCAGCACATGAGCCTCGGCCGCTATCGCGGTTTCGGCCTCGTTCAGCCGCGCCTCAAGATCGGCGATGCGTTGCCCGGTTGACGTTACGCCCCAATGGCGCAGCAGGCGGCGGGCGAGGAAGAATAAGCCAAAGGCGGCCAAAACGGCAATGAGGGCGGCCCCATCGCCCGCCAAGCTGTTGCCGAACCCGGCGTCCATGTCTTCTCCGGTCCAAGTGCCGGGATGGCCTGCGAATCAGCAGGCCATCCGCCCCGCCCCGGTATAACCAAAAGCGGGGCGGGCCGGAATCCTCAGTAGCGGTAATATTCCGGCTTGAACGGACCCTGCGGGGCGACGCCGATATAGGCGGCCTGGTCGTCCCGGAGCTTTGTCAGCTTCACGCCCAGCTTGTCGAGATGCAGGCGTGCCACTTTCTCGTCGAGGTGCTTGGGCAGCACATAGACCTCGTTCTTGTACTTGTCCGTCCCGGCCGAGGTGAAAAGCTCGATCTGGGCCAATGTCTGGTTGGTGAAGGAGGCCGACATGACGAAGCTCGGGTGGCCGGTGGCGTTGCCGAGGTTCACCAGACGCCCTTGAGACAGCAGAATGATGCGGGCGCCCGAGGGCATATGGATCATGTCCACCTGCGGCTTGATGTTGGTGGACTTGAAGTTGCGGAGTTCCGAGACCTGGATTTCGTTGTCGAAGTGACCGATGTTGCAGACGATGGCCATGTCCTTCATCTGCTTCATGTGATCCACCGTGATCACGTCCTTGTTGCCGGTGGCGGTGACGAAGATGTCGGCGGTTGACACCACGTCCTCCATGGTCTGCACGGCAAAGCCGTCCATCGCGGCCTGGAGCGCGCAGATCGGGTCCACTTCGGTGACGATGACGCGGGCGCCGGAACCCTTCAGCGAGGCCGCCGAACCCTTGCCCACGTCGCCATAGCCCGCGACCACGGCCACCTTGCCGGCCATCATCACGTCGGTGCCGCGGCGGATCGCATCGACGAGCGATTCGCGGCAGCCGTATTTGTTGTCGAACTTCGACTTGGTGACCGAGTCGTTGACGTTGATGGCCGGGAAGGGCAGCTCACCCTTCTTTTGCAGCTCGTAAAGGCGGTGGACGCCGGTCGTCGTCTCTTCCGAGACGCCCTTGATCGAGGCCTTCACCCTGTCGAACCAGCCCGGCTGTTCCCTGATGCGTTTTTTGATGGCGGCGAAGAGGCACTCTTCCTCCTCGCTTCTGGGGTGGGCGATGAGGCCCGCGTCTTTCTCGGCCCTGGAGCCAAGGAGGATATAAAGTGTCGCGTCGCCGCCGTCATCAAGGATCATGTTGGTGGGCTGGCCGTCCGGCCAGTCGAAGATCCGCGCGGTGAAGTCCCAATACTCCTTCAGCGTCTCGCCCTTGAAGGCGAAGACGGGGATGCCGGCGGCGGCAATCGCCGCCGCGGCGTGATCCTGCGTCGAATAGATATTGCAGGAGGCCCAGCGCACCTCCGCACCCAGCGCCGCCAGCGTCTCGATCAGCACCGCGGTCTGGATCGTCATGTGCAGCGAGCCGGAGATGCGGGCCCCCCGCAGCGGCTGCAGCGCCTTGTATTCGGCGCGCGTCGCCATCAGGCCCGGCATCTCGACCTCGGCCATGTCGATTTCCTTGCGGCCCCAGCCGGCAAGCGTGATGTCGGCAACGTGATAGTCATGGGTCCGGGTCATGGGTCTTGTCCTCTGTCCTGAATTTGGGCGCGTCTATAGCAGCGGGGCGGGAGTCTGTCCATGAAGACATAAAGAATTCTTTATGTCCTGTTAAAGAGGAACTTCCGCCCGGCCTGCCCTATATTGCCGGTCATGAACGCCATTCCCTTCGACAACAGCTATGCCCGCCTGCCCGGCTCCATGCATGTGGGGGTGGACCCAACCCCGGTCTCCGCCCCCCGGCTGATCAAGGTGAACGAACCGCTGGCCCGCGGGCTGGGGATCGACCCCGCCCTGCTCACGGCCGAGGTGGCGGTGGGAAATGCCATCCCCGCCGGCGCCAGCCCGCTGGCCCAGGCCTATGCCGGCCACCAGTTCGGCAATTTCGTGCCGCAGCTGGGTGACGGCCGGGCGATCCTGCTGGGCGAGGTCATCGACGTGACCGGCAAGCGCCGGGACATCCAGCTGAAAGGCTCCGGCCGCACCCCCTTTTCGCGCGGCGGCGACGGGCGGGCGGCGCTGGGGCCGGTGCTGCGCGAATATCTGGTCAGCGAGGCAATGCACGCCCTCGGCATTCCCACCACCCGCGCCCTGATGGCCGCCACCACGGGCGAGCGCGTCCACCGCGACGCCGCGCTGCCGGGCGCGGTGCTGACGCGCGTGGCCGCAAGCCACATCCGGGTGGGCACCTTTCAGTTCTTCGCCGCGCGGCAGGATTTCGAGGCGCTGAAGCTGCTGACCGGCCATGTGATCGACCGGCACCACCCGCAGGCGAAAGGCGCGGAGAACCCCGCGCTCGCCCTGCTGGATGCGGTGATGGAGGCGCAGGCCTCGCTCGTCGCGCGATGGGCGCAGGTCGGTTTCATCCATGGCGTGATGAACACCGACAATTGCTCGATCTCCGGCGAAACCATCGACTATGGCCCCTGCGCCTTCATGGATGCTTACGACCCCGGCACGGTGTTCAGCTCCATCGACACCCATGGCCGCTATGCCTACCAGAACCAGGCGCCCATTGCGCAGTGGAACATGGCGCGGCTGGCCGAGACGCTGCTGGACCTCATCAACCCCGGCCGCGAGGAGGCGATCCGCATTGCCACGGAGCGGATCGGGGACTTTCCCGCGATCTATGCGAAATACTGGCTGGCGGGCTTCCGGAAGAAGATCGGGCTTGCGGGCGCGGAGGACGGCGACCTTGGCCTGATTCAGGCGATGCTCGACGCCATGCGGCTGGCGCGGGCGGACTTCACCATCACGTTCCGTATACTGAGCAATGGCGGGGAACCGGAAGCGCTGAAGGACTGGCTGCCCGGCTGGCGCGACCGCCTGGCGCGCGACCCGCAGACGCCAGAGGCGCGACGCGCGCTGATGCGGTCGGCGAACCCCGCCTACATCCCGCGCAACCACCTGGTGGAGGAGATGATCGCCGCGGCGGTGGAGCGGCGGGATTTCGCGCCCTTCGAGGCGATGCTCCGTGTGCTGATGACTCCTTACGGAGAGCAGCCGGGCGCGGAGCGTTACGCCGAGGCGCCCGCGGAGCCGGACGGGGCATACCGGACGTTCTGCGGGACGTGATGATTATCCCCTTCTCCCGTCGCGGCACGCACCAGAGCATGATCCGCAAAAGTGGAACCGCTTTTGCGACAAGATCATGCTCAGGCATATGACCTGGCGCATGTTCCGGGAGAAGGGCGATGCAGCCGATCTCCGTCACTCTCTCATTCAGTCACTCTCTCATTCCGTCACCCTCTCATTCCGTCACCCCGGCGAAAGCCGGGGCCCAGCTTTGGTTCAGCGCGCCGGGAAGGAAAGCGGGGTCCCGGCTTTCGCCGGGATGACGGGCTGGAGGGTGGAGAAGCCGGGATATTCCACGCAAGAAAACTCTTGACTCTTTTCCCAACCTATGCTAGGTATATCATCCTTAACGTGCCTTCTGCTGATTGACATTGTGAATCCTAATGGGCGGCTTCCCAGTTTTGCGCCGCCCGTGCGTCCACCTGGAGGGGGACGCTCAGCTTCACCACCGGACCGGGGGCGGAGACCATGACGTTTTTGACCACCGCCATGGCCGCCTCCGCTTCCGCATCCGCGCATTCGAAGATCAGCTCGTCATGCACCTGCAGCAGCATGCGGGCCGAGAGGCCGGACTGGCCAAGCGCATCCGGCATGCGGATCATGGCGCGGCGGATGATATCGGCTGCAGCGCCCTGGATCGGCGCGTTGATCGCCGCGCGCTCGAGGAAGGCGCGCTCCGAGGGGTTGGGCGATTTGATGCGCGGGAAATGCATGCGGCGGCCGAAGATGGTTTCGACATAGCCCTTGTCGCGCGCCTCCTGCCTCGCTGCCTCCATATAGTCCCTGATGCCGGGAAAGCGCCTGAAATAGGCGCGGATGTATTCGCCCGCCTCCTCCCGCCCGATGCCGAGCTGGTTCGCGAGGCCGAAGGCCGAGATGCCGTAGATGATGCCGAAGTTGATCGCCTTGGCGCGGCGGCGCACCATGGGGTCCATGCCCTCGATGGGCACGTTGAACATCTCGGAGGCCGTCATGGCGTGAATGTCCTGGCCCCCGGCGAAGGCTTGTCTCAGCTGCGGGATGTCCGCCACATGGGCCAGCACGCGCAGCTCGATCTGGCTGTAATCCGCGCTCATCAGCTTCGAGCCTTCGGGCGCTATGAAGGCCTGGCGGATCTTGCGGCCCTCCTCGGTGCGGACGGGGATGTTCTGCAGGTTCGGGTCGGTGGAGGCAAGGCGGCCCGTGGACGTCGCCGCCAGCGAATATGAGGTGTGGACGCGCCTCGTTTCCGGATTGATGAAGTTGGGCAGCGCATCGGTGTAAGTGGAGCGGAGCTTCGTGAGCTGGCGCCAGTCGAGCACGCGGCGGGCGAGTTCGACGCCCTGGCCCGCGAGATCCTCCAGCGCGTCGGAATCGGTGCTCCAGGCGCCCGTGGCGGTCTTCCTTCCGCCGGGCAGGCCCATGCGGCCGAAGAGCATGTCGCCCAGCTGCTTCGGCGAGCCGATGTTGAAGCGCTCCCCCGCCAGCGCATAGACCTCCGTCTCGATCGCCGCCGCCGCGGTGGCTAGTTCGTTGGACAGCTTGCGCAGCAGTTCGGGGTCGATGAGGATGCCCTCCATCTCCATCGCGGCCAGCACGGCGACCAGAGGCCGCTCCAATGTCTCGTAAACCGCGAGCTTGCCCATCGCGGCGAGGCGCGGCTTCAGGAGCAGCCAGAGGCGCAGCGTGATGTCGGCATCCTCCGCGGCATAGCGCGCGGCATCCGCCACCGGCACGCGGTCGAAGGTGATCATCGACTTGCCGGAGCCCGCCACATCCTTGAAGGCGATGCATTTGTGATTGAGGTGGCGGAGCGACAGCTCGTCCATGCCGTGGCCCACATCGCCAGATTCGAGCACGTAGGAAATAAGCATGGTGTCGTCGATGGGGGCAACGGCGATGCCATGGCGCTTCAGCACCTCGATGTCATATTTGATGTTCTGGCCGATCTTGAGAATGGACGGGTCTTCGAGCAGCGGCTTGAGCGTGGCGAGGGCGTCCGCCAGCGGCGCCTGGCCATCGACCAGCCCGCCGCCGCCGAACAGGCCGCCGCCCGTGGCCTTGTGCTGGAGCGGAATGTAGCAGGCCTTGGCCGGAGCGGTGGCCAGCGACACGCCGACGAGACTGGCGCGCATCGAATCGAGCGAGTCGGTTTCGGTGTCGAGCGCGATGTAGCCCTTGTCATGGGCCGCCGCGCACCAATCCTTCAGTGCACTGAGCGTCGTCACCGTCTCGTAATCGGCGTGGCTGACCGGGATGGCGAGGAGGGCCGCATCCGCCGCGCCGGGCGCGGCTTCGGCGGCGGCGGCGGGCGTCCGGGCGGCGGGCGCCGCCTTCTTCGCGGCGAAGCGCGGCGGGGCAAGGGCCGCGGCCCCGCCACCTTCCGGCGGCCAGAACTTCACCTCGACGGGGATGGGCTCGATGGCGGTGGAGTCGGCGTCAAGCTCGCCCGCCACCTTCCGGGTGAAGGAGGTGAATTCCAGCGCCTTGGCGAAGCCGATGAGCTGCGAGGCCCTGGGACTGTCGACGGCGAAGCCGCTGGCCTCATGCTCCACCGGCACGTGCTCGTCGAGGGTGACCAGCTTCCTGGAAATCCGCGCCTGCCCGGCGAACTCGATCAGGTTCTCGCGGCGCTTCTGCTGCTTGATCTCGGGCGCCCTGGCCAGCAGCGTTTCGAGATCGCCATATTCGGTGATGAGCTGGGCCGCGGTCTTGACCCCGATGCCGGGCACACCCGGCACGTTGTCGACCGAGTCGCCGGCGAGCGCCTGGATGTCGATGACCTTGTCCGGCGTCACGCCGAATTTCTCCAGCACCTCGGCCTCGCCCACCTCGCGGTCCTTCATGGTGTCATAGAGGGCGACGCCGGGGCGGATCAGCTGCATCAGGTCCTTGTCGGAGGAGACGATGCGGCAGGTGGCCCCGGCCTCCACCGCCTGGCGGGCATAGGTGGCGATGAGGTCATCCGCCTCGTAATTGGCCTGTTCCACGCAGGCGACGTTGAAGGCGCGGGTGGCCTGGCGGATCAACCCGAACTGCGGGCGCAGATCGGCCGGCGGCTCCGGGCGCTGCGCCTTGTATTGCGGGTAGATGTCGTTGCGGAAGGACCTGGAGGAATGATCGAAGATCACCGCAAGATGCGTGGGCTTCTCTCCGGCCTTCGTCTCCCTCAGGAGCTTCCACAGCATGTTGCAGAAGCCCTGCACGGCGCCGACGGGCAGCCCGTCGGACTTGCGCGTCAGGGGCGGAAGCGCATGGTAGGCACGGAAAATATACCCAGACCCATCGATGAGACAGAGATGGTCGCCGGGCTTCAGGGGGGAGGATGTGGACATGGCGGCACTATGCCACCGCGAGTCCGGCGATGCCAGCGGCTCAAAAGCCTGAACGTACTCACGCTCAGCAGGCGCTTGGGATCTTCTTAGCCTTCAACTCAATGCCAATTAACGGATTGATATATCTAGTAATTGTGGGCGTGCCGAGTCTTCAATGATAACGTCAATTCACCATCGCTAGGCACGCTTACGCGCAGCCTCCAATGCCCCATATGAGCCGTCAGCTCTCCGAGCCTCGAATAAATCTGCTCGCGCGCGATCCACTTCAAACCTCAGACCCATGGATTGGGCGATGTCTTCCAGAGCAGCCTGCAGTCGATTAATCTCCGATTTCCGTTCGTCAATCAGAAGTTTATCTTGCGCCATGACGTCCTCCCGGGCTCTTTTATCTTGTTAGGAATCGATTAAGCAAAAGTTAACGTCCTTGACCACACAATTTTCCGACATCGAACAATTATGGAACTCTCGCATGGACGCCGAAGAATCCCACCCAGAATTGGTGTTCGGAATTTCCGGGGCTATTGGCGTCGATATGGAGCAAATCGCCACTGAATTGAGCAACTGCCTCATTACGCTTGGGTATGAACATCGATACATAAAACTGACTTCCGAGATGACGCGATTTGGGGAAGTGCAGGCGAAGCCGAGGAATACCTTCGAAGCCTTCAACTCCAAGATGGATTACGCGAACGGGCTTCGGAAGAGGTTTGGGAGCGCAGACACCATGGCAAGGATCGCAATTGACGCGATCCGCAGAACTCGTGAATCCCGCGGAGGTTCCGCAGATCAGCCGATATCTCGCATAGCATACATCATTAGGCAATTCAAATTGCCGCAAGAAATTGCGCTCATGAGGAATGTATACGGAGAGCGCTTCGTCTTAATCTCGGCATATGGCTCACAAGAAGACCGAAAGGATTATCTGTGCAGTCTTATGAAGCCGGAGCTTGAAACTACCGTCACCGATGACGAGCTCGAAACCCACGCAAACACCCTGATCAGGAGAGATGCGAACGAATCCCAGGATATGGGACAGAATCTGAGAGAGACCTTCCATTTAGCCGACCTTTTTGTTGACGGAATGAGACAAGACAAGATGCGAGGGACATTGAGGCGTTTCACTGAAGCACTTTTCGGCCTCAACAGCGTCAGTCCAACGAGAGACGAACACGGAATGTTTATGGCGAAAGCCGCATCTTGGCGGTCAACCGACCTGTCCCGCCAAGTGGGATCTCACATTGCGACGAAGAATGGGGAGACTATTGCAGTTGGCTGCAACGAAGTACCGAAAGCATACGGCGGAAATTACTGGGACGAAGATAAAGATAACTTTCGCGATGTGAATATTGGCCACGATCCCAATGATAGAATCAAGAGGGAAGTCCTTAGGAATCTAGTAGAGTGCATGCGTCGTGGGGGTTTGCTCTCCGAGAAGGCAACAAACATCGGAAGTGATATCGAACTGGTCGCCCGTCTGACTTCAAAGCCTCCAAAGGACACTGGAAATCTTCTTGATGGCGTGGATGGAGCATTGAGCGAGGCACTGGTGATGGACCTCACAGAATATGGCCGAGTGGTCCATGCCGAGATGAACGCCATTTGCGAGGCAGCACGACTGGGTAAGTCACTATCGATGGCTACTCTGTATTGTACCACGTTTCCTTGCCACAACTGCACAAAGCACATACTTGCGTCAGGGATCACTAGAGTTGTTTACATGGAGCCCTATCCGAAAAGCCGTGCAAGAGAACTTCACGGAAATGAAGTGGCTATTGAGGATCAACAGACTGGAAAAATATCCTTCGAACCCTTCATAGGAATTTCGCCACTCCGCTATCAAGACATCTTCGAAAAAGGAAAGCGAAAGGCTCAAGGTAAAGCTGTTCGGTGGTATCATCATTCACCGCGCCCGATGGTTGATACACCGTTTGCAGATCAACAGAAGAGAGCAGAGCAATGGGCGCTATCCATCCTCGTGGGAAAAGTGTTGCCTGATGAAAGCGTTGGATCAAGCACCTCGTCCACTCAGAAACACTAGAAATTTAACATCCGTCACAGAGCAGCCCGCGCCTCAGCCCTGCAAGTTGTCTGTACAAGAACAGTAATCACCTGACAGTTGCCGCTCTCTGATGCGGGTCAGGCGGCGATCTGATTTTGAGGTTTTCTGGGCTCTGCTCTCTCCTTCTGTTTCGGTTGCGGTTTGGGCAGGCCGGCGATGAAGACGGTTTGT
>NZ_JADCDA010000065.1 GCF_020252405.1 Aestuariivirga sp. | reverse complement strand
GAGCATCGCGTTGAGCGTCTCCTCCACCGTTCCACGGACTATCTCGCCGAGATGGTCGCGGATCCGGGCCGCGTCGATCTTGATAACTTGCCCCATCGATCTGCCTTCGTTCTCTTCCTTCATGGCCTCTTTCCTTCTTCAATGTGAAAGATGCCGCCGTCTTTGAAAAGTGCGAAAGATTGTGTACGTTATCCTGCCTCGTCAATTTCTACCGGGGTGGGGCCAGGATGGGCCTGCACCGCGATGCGGACGAGGAGGATTTCGCGGCCCCCGTGCTCTCCATCTCGCTGGGCGACACGGCGGTGTTCCGCATCGGCGGCCCGGAGCGCGGCGGGAAAACGGAGACGCTGAAACTCCGTTCCGGCGACGTGCTGGTGATGGGCGGGGCATCCCGCCTCTGCCACCACGGCATCGACCGGGTGCTCTCCGGCACATCCAGCCTGCTGAAGGACGGCGGGCGCATCAACCTCACGCTCAGGCGGGTGACCAAACCATGAGCCACCTGCCCGATCCCGCTCTTCTCAACCGTCCACGGCGCGCACCTCTCCGGAACCGCGGAGGCGGAAAAGGCTGTGAAACTGCTCCAGCCGAGACTACTTTGGCGCTCCAGAATGCGATGCCGAGGCAGTCCTTTCCACGAGGCGGTAGTGCGCTTTTGAATCGCGCGTATAGGTCCCTGAAACGAATTCGAGAACGCCTTTTCTAACCAACCTGTCCAAGTCCTTTTTTGAAGTGGCCCATGTTCTCCCTGTCAGTCGTGAAGCATCGGACACATGGATTACTTTATTCCGATAGGCATGAGCAGCAATAGTTATCTCATAGTCTTGCAACAACTTCCAAACCTCAACACCAAAATAGACCGCCACATCTCTGTCAGATGCCCGCTTTCTTGTAAGATAATCATTGAAAAGAGTAACCTTTACGACGACCCCGTGCAGCGCCTCCTGCTTAAACACAGGTTCTGGCAAGCGGTACTTTGCCATACTTTCCCTTATGCGTCTGGTCCCCTCTCGAGCCATTTGCACATATCCGAGGTACCGCATTGCGTCCATTAAATGCGGGTTTCTAGAAGCACGCGTATGATATAGATTCATTTCATTTACGGGAGGAACAAAACCTCCAGGGCTCTCAATCTCCATTCTGTTGGGGAACAGCTTGACGGTCACGTCCGTGCCCGCAAAACTGTAGGAACGATGAACGCATGCGTTTACAAGAGCTTCGAACCAGGCCCACTTGGGATACTCCGGCGTAGTCTCAAATTTGCCATCGGAATTCAACCAAGTCACATCGTAAACCAATTCATCCAGTTCTTGAGAAGCAGACCTTATTATGGACACAACGTTTCCTTCAAAGAAACGATCCCGCAATGGTGCATAAGTATCTCCTGAACCCTCTTGTTCCGCTCCAAATCTCTGAATTCGCACTCTGCATCCGGGAATGCTCTTGCGGGGATTTAAGGCGGCAAGAAGCACAAATGCATTAGTGGGCTTCAGCTTTCCTCCATGTTCAGCAAGAAGAAACCTATCTCGCAAGATTTCTTGGTCACTCCAATTGTCCCGACGCTCTCGAGTGCGGAAACCGTCGCAGAAATCCTTCACAATCTCGGAATCAAACTCTGAGGGAAACTCGTATGGGGCATGCAAGAATTCGAAACTCAACTCATGACGTGTCGAGCGAAAGTCTTGACGCTCTTCATCACTCATCTTGTGTATCGTGTCTCCGTACCGAATGTAGGATTCCTGTTTGTTGGTCTCAACCAAGCGGCCAATACATGGCACGTATACCGCAATACAGAAGTCCGGTTTCCCTTCGACTGAGACCTCAATTCTTCTGAACTCGGGACGGGCTTCCGGGCATAGTTGCGTATGACAGGATTCGATCCTGTTCTGCACATCGACCGAAAGCAGATTACATCCGGTAGGATGTCCATGAGAGTTTGCCCCGAACACCAACACTCCGCCTTCGGGGGTATTGGAAAAAGCGCTGAGGTATTTCGCCATGTCAGCGAAATCGATCCGGGACCCGCCTTTGTAGTCGATACGCCGACCTTCCGCGAAGTACGGCATCATTTGGGGAGTAAGACGAACCCAAATCTCGCGCGGGGTCCATAATGATGGAGAATCCGACGCCGAAAAGGGTCCCTCAAAAGGCAGTTCAATCTGGCGCATTTTCCTACATGTAGTATGTCGACGCCCGTCTCGACACACTATATATAGCGGTGTACGGGGCTGACCACGACATATTACACACAAAGATTCAAAGTTTAACCCAAAATGCCTCTTCGTCTTGGAGCTACCCCTTACCACCCATTTCCGGCGTCATCCAGCCGATCATCGCGCCAAGCGGGTCCTGAAGGATGGCGATGCGGCCCACCGTCGGCACCCCGAACACCGGCATGCAGAGTTCGGCCCCGGCTTCCAGCGCGGCTGCCACTTTCGCATCGACATCATCGACCGACATATAGGTGAACCAGCCGGACGGGCCGCCGGGCTTTCCCGCCATGTCCATGATGCCCCAGGCCGGTCGGCCATCGATCTTGGCGATCCAATAGCCCGGATTGCCCGCGCCGGTGGCCTCGAAGCCGAGACCCAGGGTTGCGCCGCAGAAAGCCATGGCCTTGTCCACGTCACGGGTCATCAATTCCGACCAGACGACCGCGCCGTTCTCGATCATGGGAACCTCCCGGATGAAACCGCAAGATTAACACAAGGCCTGTGACGGATCCATTGCGGGGCGGGCTGCCCCGCACGCGACGTCTGCGCGGCCGCCGTCAGCCCTCGGCCTTGGCCACGCCCACCATGGCGGGTCTGAGGCAGCGGTCGCCGATGGCGAAGCCGGACTGCATTTCCTGGGTGACGGTGCCCGGCGGATATTCGCTGGTCGGCATTTCGAACAGCGCCTGGTGGAAGTTGGGGTCGAACCTGGCGCCCACCGTCTCCACCTTGCGGATGTTGTAACGCTGAAAGACCTTGAGCAGTTCGCGCTCGGTCATCTCGATGCCGGCAAAGAGGTTCTTCGTCTCCTCGCTGGCGGTTTCCTCGGGCTTGTGGGCCAGCGCGCGCTGCATGTTGTCGGACACGCTCAGGAGGTCACGCGCGAAATTGGTGGCGGCATAAAGCGTTGCCTCCGCCTTCTCGCGCTCGGCGCGCTTCCGGAGATTGTCCATCTCGGCGGCGGTGCGCAGCAGCCGGTCCTTCAGCAGGGCGGCCTCTTCCCTGAGCTTCGCGATCTCGAGGTCGCGTTCGTCCAGTTCCTCGGCCAGCGCCTGCTCAAGGGCGAGGTCGATATTCGGCTCGTCGCCGGGGTTCCTGTCTTCGGCCATTCCAAGGGCTTTCCAGTTCTCTGGAGCTGTCAGTTGGAAGCCATATCGGCTGCCCGGCGGCAAAAATCAAGTGAGCAGCCGCCCGATGGCCTTGGCGGTGTAATCGACCATCGGGATGATGCGGGCATAGTTCATCCGGGTCGGCCCGATGATGCCCATGACGCCCACGATCTTCTCCTCGGCGTTGCGGAAGGGCGTCACGATGATCGAACTCCCCGACAGCGAGAACAGCCGGTTTTCCGAGCCGATGAAAATGCGCACCCCCTCGCCCACCTCGGCTGCGCCCAGAAGCTGAACCAGCTCCTTCTTGTTTTCGATGTCCTCGAACAGCTTGCGGATGCGCTCGAGATCTGCGGTCGCGGTGGCGTTCTCGATCAGGTTGGCCTGGCCGCGCACGATGAGCGTCTTGTCCTCGCTGTCGCCCCCGCCGGACCATTGCCCGATGCCGGCTTCGACGATGCGGGCCGAGATTTCGTCAAGCTCGGACCGGAGCTGCGCCATCTCGCCCCGCACGAAGCGCTGCACTTCGTCGATGGTCTTGCCCTGGAACCGCGTCGAGAGATAGTTGGACGCCTGCGCGAAGGTGGAGGGCGGCAGCCCGCGCGGCACCTCGATCACCCGGTTTTCGACGCTGCCGTCCTCGCCCACCAGGATGACCAGCGCCCGGCCCGGCCCGAGATTGACGAATTCGATGTGCTTCAGCCTGGCATTCATCTTCGGCGCCAGGATGACGCCGGCGCAGTGCGACAGGCCGGACAAAAGCGTCGTCGCCTCGCCCAGCACGTCCTCCACCCGGCGCTGGCGGTTCGATGCCGCGATCTGCGCGTCGATCCTGGTGCGCTCGTCGGCGGGCATGGCGCCCACCTCCATCACGGCATCGACGAAAAAGCGCAGGCCCTGCTCGGTGGGCATGCGCCCGGCACTCGTGTGGGGCGAGAAGATCAGCCCCGCGTCCTCCAGGTCCATCATCACATTGCGCACGGAGGCCGGCGACAGGTTCTGGGGCAGGATGCGCGAAATGGTGCGCGAACCCACCGGCTCGCCGGTGGCGAGATAGGTGTCGACGAGGCGGCGGAACACATCGCGCGAGCGCTGGTCGAGCCCGGCGATGCCGGAAAGCCGCTCCTCGGAGACTGTTTTGGGCGGGATCACGCTCATGGCCGCAATGTAGGAATCAAGTTGGCGCTGGTCAATCGGCGGGGTAGAAGCCCCGCTTTCGGACAAGGAATGAGCAGAATGCGTCCCTCCGGACGGAAACCCGACGAATTGCGCCCCGTCAGCTTCACCCGCGGCTTCACCCGCCATGCCGAGGGCTCCTGCCTCGTGCGCTTCGGGGACACGCACGTCCTGTGCACCGCCTCGCTGGAAGAGCGGGTTCCGCCCTGGCTGAAGGGCGGCGGCAAGGGCTGGGTCACCGCCGAATACGGCATGCTGCCGCGCGCCACTCACGAACGCACAAGGCGGGAGGCGGCATCGGGCAAACAGTCCGGCCGGACGCAGGAAATCCAGCGCCTCGTCGGCCGCAGCCTGCGCGCCGTGGTCGACCTCGTGGCGCTGGGCGAACGCCAGATCACGCTCGACTGCGACGTGCTGCAGGCCGATGGCGGCACCCGCACCGCCGCCATCACCGGCTCGTGGGTCGCGCTCTTCGACTGCCTCAGGTGGATGGAGCAGCGCGCCATGTTCAAGACCTGGCCGCTCAAGGACCATGTCGCCGCCGTCTCCTGCGGCATCCACGGCGGCACGCCCGTTCTGGACCTCGACTATCCGGAGGATTCCTCCGCCGGCACGGATGCGAATTTCGTGATGACCGGCTCCGGCGGCATCGTCGAAATCCAGGGCACGGCGGAAGGCGAGCCCTTTTCCGAGGCAACACTCGCCGAACTTCTGGCGCTGGCGAGGAAGGGCATCGGCGAACTCGTGGCCAGGCAGAAAGAGGCCATCGCCTGATGCGCAGCCTCCGCGGCCAGAAGATCGTCATCGCCACCCACAACAGGGGCAAGCTCGCGGAATTCGCGGCACTGCTGAAGCCCCATGGGGTCGAAGCGGTGGGCGCCGGTGCGCTTGGCCTGCCCGAACCCGCCGAGACGGAGAACACCTTCGCCGGCAATGCCCGCATCAAGGCGCTCTCCGCCATGAAGGCGAGCGGGCTCATCGCGGTGTCCGATGACTCCGGCCTCTGCGTCGAAGCGCTCGATGGCGCGCCGGGCGTCCACACCGCCGACTGGGCGGGGCCGGACCGCGACTGGAACCGCGCCATGCGCCTTGTGGAAGAAATGCTGCAGGCCAGGGGCGCCACCAGGCCGGAGCAGCGCCGCGCCTGTTTCTCCTGCACGCTCTCGGTCATCTGGCCCGATGGCGGGGAGCGCCTCTACGAGGGACGCGCACAGGGAACGCTTGTCTGGCCGCCGCGCGGCGTGCTGGGCCACGGCTATGACCCGATGTTCGTGCCCGACGGCGGGACGCGCAGCTTTGGCGAACTCGCACCGGAGGAGAAGAACCGCATCTCGCACCGTGCGCGGGCGCTGGAACAGCTGGTCCGTGACCTCTTCTGACGCCTTCGGCATTTATGTCCACTGGCCGTTCTGCAAGGCCAAGTGCCCCTATTGCGACTTCAACAGCCATGTGCGCCACGAAGGCGTGGACGCGCTGTCCTTCGCGCGCGCCCTGGGCAAGGAACTCGCCTGGTTCGCGGAGCGCACGCCGGGCCGCACCGTCTCATCCATCTTCTTCGGCGGCGGCACGCCCTCGCTGATGCCGCCGCTGGCGGTGGGCCACGTGCTCGACAGCATCGCCAGGCTGTGGCCGGTGTCTCCGCAAGCCGAGATCACGCTCGAAGCCAACCCGACCTCGGCCGAGGCCGAAAACTTCCGCGGCTATCGCGCGGCGGGCGTCAACCGCGTGTCCGTCGGCGTGCAGGCGCTGAACGACGCGGACCTGAAGGCGCTTGGCCGCCAGCATTCGTCCGGGGAGGCCATCGCCGCCTTCCGGCTTGCGGCGCGGGTCTTCGCGCGCTGCTCCTTCGACATGATCTATGCCCGGCCCAACCAGACGCCGGAGCAGTGGCGCGCCGAACTCACCCGCGCGCTGGCCGAGCAGCAAGGCCACATGTCGCTCTACCAGCTCACCATCGAACCCGGCACCGCATATTTCGACCTCTTCGAGAAGGGCCGATTGCAGACGCCGGACGATGACCGCGCCGCCGATCTCCATGACCTCACGCAGGAGCTCACCGAAAAGGCGGGGCTTGCCAGTTACGAGGTTTCCAACCACGCCGTGCCGGGCCAGGAATCGCGCCACAATCTGCTCTACTGGCGCTATGGCGAATATGCCGGCGTGGGTCCCGGCGCGCACAGCCGCCTCGCCGGGGCCGAGAACCGCCGCGCGCTCATCGCCGAACGTCACCCGGAAACATGGCGCGCGCTGGTGCGCAGCCAGGGCCACGGCATCGTCTCCGACTCCGTCGTTGTGCCCGCGGATCAGGCCAGCGAATATCTGCTCATGGGCCTGCGCATCGCCGAAGGAATCGACATGGACCGTTATGCCGCGCTGGCGGGGCGCGAGATCGACCCGTCGAGGATCGCGGGCCTGAAATCCATGGGCCTCGTCCGGCGCCACGGCCAGCGGCTGATGGCGACGGCGGACGGCCGCAAGCTGCTCAATGCGGTGATTGCGGAACTGGCGAGCTGACACTACGCTTCGTTCAATGGCGTCACCCCGTCCCAACTGTTCCGTCACCGCGGCGAAAGCCGGGGCCCCGCTTTGCCGGCCCCAAGGAAGCGGGGTCCCGGCTTTCGCCGGGATGACGGCTTGTTTGGGGAGGCGGCACACATGACCGCCGCCAGCCCCACCTACATCATCGGCGCGCACCGCTTCGAGGCGGAGCCTCTGGCGCCGGGGCTCTATGTGGTGGCGACCCCCATCGGCAACCTGGGCGACATAACGGTGCGCGCGCTTGCGACGCTCGCCGCCGCCGAGACCGTGCTGTGCGAGGACACACGCACCTCCGGAAAGCTGATGGAGCGCTACGCCATCAAGACGAGGCTCGCACCCTACCATGAGCACAATGCGCGGGATGTGCGGCCCGGGATTCTCGCGCGCCTCGAACAGGGCGCCGCCATTGCGCTCATCAGCGATGCCGGCATGCCGCTCGTCTCCGACCCCGGCTACCGGCTGGTGCGGGAGGCAGCGGAGCTGGGCATTCCCGTCACCGCCTGCCCCGGCGCCTCGGCCGTCCTCGCGGGACTGGCGCTCTCCGGCCTTCCCACCGACCGCTTCCTCTTCGCCGGCTTCGTGCCGCAGAAGCAGGGCGAGCGGAAGCGGCTGTTTGCGGAGTTCGCGGCGCTCAAGGCCACGCTGATCTTCTTCGAAAGCCCGCACCGCATCGCCGGGACACTGCGCGATCTGGCGGCGGCGCTTCCCGGCCGCCACGTGGCGGTGAGCCGGGAGCTCACCAAGCTGCATGAGGAGGTGTTGCGCGGAACGGCGGATGACATCGCCGCGCAGCTTGAGGCGCGCGCCAGCGTCAAGGGCGAGATCACCCTGCTTGTCGGCCCGCCCGGAGGCGGGGACGAAATATCCGAAGCCGATCTTGACGCCGCCATATCGGATGCTCTTGCGGGCATGCCTGCCAGCAAGGCCGCCTCCGAGGTGGCCAGGCGCTTCAACCTCGGCCGCTCCGTCGTCTATCAGCGCATTCTCGCACGCAAGGATGGTTATGGCGAATGACCGCCGCCGCCGCGAGGAGCATGGCCGCGCGGCGGAATTGATCGCGCTGTGGGCGCTGCGGCTGAAGGGCTGGCGGCTGCTGGCCCGGCGCTACAAGGCGCATCAGGGCGAGGTGGACCTGATCATGCGCCGCGGCGCGGTGACGGCCTTCATCGAGGTGAAGTCGCGCAAGAGACTCGACGAGGCGATAGCCTCCGTCACGCCGCGGCAGGCCCGGCGCATTGCCGCCGCGGCGCGCCAGTTCATGGCGGAGGACCGCAAGGCTGCCCAGCAGTTCTGCCGTTTTGACATCGTGGCGGTGACCCCCTACCACTGGCCCCGGCATGTCGAGAACGCATTCGAGGGAGACGGCTAGATGGCCCTGAAGGTTGCCGTGCAGATGGACCCCGTCCAGTCCATCAACATCGCGGGCGATTCGACCTTCGCCATGATGCTCGAAGCGCAGCGCCGCGGGCACCGGCTGTTCTATTACCAGACCAGGACGCTGGCGCTGGGCGGGGGCTCTCTCTTCGCGACGGGCAACGCCATCGCCGTGCGCGACGAGCAGGGCAATCACTTTGCCCTGGGCGGCGAAGACCGCTGCGATCTGGGCAAGCAGGACGTCGTGCTGATGCGCCAGGACCCGCCCTTCGACATGGCCTACATCACCGCCACCCACATGCTGGAGACGATCCACCCCGGGACTCTGGTGGTGAACGACCCGAAGGAAGTGAGAAACGCGCCGGAGAAGCTCTTCGTCCTCAACTACCCGCAGTTCATGCCGGAGACGCTCGTCACGCGTGACCCCGTGGAGATTGCCGCCTTCCGCCGCGAGCATGGCGACATCATCCTGAAGCCGCTTTACGGCAATGGCGGTGCGGGCGTGTTCCGGCTGGGCGAGGGCGACCAGAACTTCTCCTCCCTGCTCGAGCTTTTCACGCAGACATTCCGCGAGCCCTTCATCGCGCAGAAATATCTGCCCGATGTGAGGAGGGGCGACAAGCGCATCATCCTTGTCGACGGCAAGGCGGCGGGCGCCATCAACCGCGTGCCGGCGGTGAACGAGAACCGTTCCAACATGCATGTGGGCGGCAAGGCCGAGCCCACCACCATGACGGCGCGCGAACACGAGATCTGCGAGGCGCTGGGGCCGGACCTCAAGGCGCGCGGCCTGATCTTCGCCGGCATCGACGTGATCGGCGGCTGTCTCACCGAGATCAACGTGACCTCGCCCACCGGCATCCGCGAGGTGAAGAGGTTCGGCGGCGCGGACATCGCGGCGCTGATCTGGGATGCGATCGAGGCGCGGCGGTAGTTCAGACGATTCCCGCCAACCCGCTCAGGTCCTTCACCAGCGCCGCGGGCTTTCCCGGCAGCCGTTCGTCCTTCAGCCCGAAGCGGTCGACCCGCACCGCCTGGAAGCCGAAGGTGGCAGCACCGTGGGCGTCCCAGGTGTTCGACGTCAGGAAGCACACCGACGGCGCATCGGAAATCTGCAGCTTCTGCATGGCGTGGCGGTAGACGCGGCGCGACGGCTTGTAGATGCCGACGTCCTCGACCGACAGCACCATGTCGAACAGCCTGTCGAGCCCCGCATGGCGCACGGCTGCCTTGAGCATCGACGGACTGCCGTTGGAGAGGATGGCCGTGAGCTTGCCCCTGGCCTTCACCGCGGCGAGCGCGTCCGCCACCTCCGCATAGGCATCGAGCTTGAGGTAAAGCGCCATGATCTCGTCGCGCAGGCCAGGCCCGCTCACGCCAAACTGATCCAGCGCATAGTCCAGCGCGTCACCCGTCACGCGCCAGAAATCGGCATGCACCCCCATGAGGCTGCGGAGCCAGGAATATTCGAGCTGCTTCCGCCGCCACAGCGCGGAAATTTCTTCCGCGTGAGGGCCGATTTCCGGAGCCAGCCTGGCGATCGGGGCCTGAATGTCGAACAGGGTTCCATAGGCGTCGAACACGCAGGCCCTGATGCCCGGGAGCTTCTCCATGCCGCTTCCTCTTGCCGGAACTGCCGCCCATGATGGGCGGAATTCACGGGGCTGACAAGAAGCCGGGGGCCTCGCCCGCGCCGCGGCCTGGAACCGCGCGGCCAGGGCCATGCCGCATGGGGTGCCGGTCGAACTCAGCCGAGGTTGAGAAGCACCGGGAAACGCTCGATCAGCCAATAGGACACGGCCTGCACGCCGCCGGTGATGAACATGACGCCGGAAAGAACGAGCAACGCGCCGGCGATCTTTTCCACCATCCCAAGGTGCTTCCGGAATCTGGCGAAGAAACCCATGAATGCGCCAATGCCGGCGGCCGCCAGCAGGAAGGGAATGCCGAGGCCCAGCGAATAGACGGCAAGCAGCCCCGCCCCTATCATCACGTCCTGCTCGCTCGCCGCGATGGTGAGGATGGTGCCGAGCACCGGGCCGATGCAGGGCGTCCAGCCGAAGGCGAAGGCAAGGCCGATGACATAGGCGCCGGCGAGGCCGCCGGGATGCGACTGGTGGTGGTAGCGCACCTCGCGCGAGATCCAGAACATGCGGAAGACGCCCAGGAAATGCAGGCCCATGGCGATGATGATGAGTCCGGCCACCGCGGTGATCGGGTTGAAGGAGAAACCGAAGAGTTCCGCCTGGCGGCCGAGTTCGGTGCGCAGCATGCTGCCCAGCCAGGAGGCGCTGGCGCCCAGGGCCACGAAGACCGTGGTGAAACCGAGGACGAACAGCAGGGCCGCCAGCAGCACCTGGCGGCGCTCCTCCTTCGGCTTCATCTTGTTGTCCACCAGGTCCTCGAGCGAGGCGCCGGTGATGAAGCACAGATAGGGCGGCACCAGCGGCAGCACGCAGGGGCTGAGGAAACTGATGGCGCCCGCGACCAGCGCGGCGCCCACGGAGACATCAAGGCTCATGGACCTCCTCTGGCAGGTTGACGGCGGAATCGCAATTCGCAGCGGGGCCGCAGGCGATCACCTCTCCGTCAGGCTTGACCCCTGGGCGCAATCTCCATATGTTATATTATAACATTACATAACGAGGTCCCCATGCGCCAGTTGCCCGCGTTGCTCGCCGCCGCCCTGCTGATGGCCAGCCCCGCCCTGGCCGGGCCGAGGGTGATAGCCTCGGTGGCGCCGGTCCAGTCCATCGTCGCCGCCGTGATGGGGGACACGGGCACACCGGAACTGCTGCTGCAGGGCAGCATGCCGGAGCACCGGGCGGTGTTCACGCCTTCGCAGATTGCGGCCCTGGGCGATGCCGATCTCGTGTTCATCGCCGGCCGCGGGCTGGAGGCGAAGCTCGCGCAGATCAGCGGGTCGGACGCGGTGAACGGCAAGACCTTCATCGCGCTTTCGGATGCACCGGGCATCGGCAAGCTTCCGGTCCGGGAGGGCGGCGCCTGGGAGCACGGCGATCACGATCACGATCACGATCATGACCACTCCCATGACGCCGAGGGCGTGCTCGCCTTCGACCCCCACATCTGGCTCGACCCCGGGAACGCCAAGGCCATGGCGCGCGAAGTCGCGTTCCGGCTCGCCCGGGCGGACCCCGCCAACGCCGCCACCTATGCCGCCAACGGAAAAGCCTTCGCAGCGGAGATCGACGCCACCACGGCCGCCATCGCCGCGGAACTGGCCCCGGTGAAGGACAAGCCCTTCATCGTCTTCCATGACGCCTACCAATATTTCGAGAAGCGGTTTGGCCTCGCCGGCGTGGGCTCGATCTCGGATGTTTCCGCGAGGGCCCCCTCGGCGGAGCGGCTGGCGGCGGTGCGCGACAAGATCGTCTCTGCCCGTGCCGCCTGCGTGTTCCGCGAGCCGCAATATGACGGCAAGTTGGTGCAAACGGTGATTGAGGGCACGGACGCCCGCGACGGCGTGCTCGATCCGCTGGGCGCCAGCCTCACACCGGGGCCTGAGGCCTATCCGCAGCTCCTCCGGGACCTTGCGAAAGCGCTGAAGGATTGCCTGTCCGGCGGCTGACGCCTTCACGATTTTGCCGCATTGGCGCAGCATTCCTCCAGCGAATCGGAAGGACAGTCGATGCGAGCTGCCTGTCTCAAAGCACTCCCCGCCGTGGGGCTTCTCTGCCTGGCAGCGCCGGCACAGGCCCACCCGCATGTGTGGATCCAGATGCAGTCCGGCCTGGTGTTCAACGATCAGGGCTTGATCTCCGCCGTGAACGTCTCATGGACCTTCGACGATGGCTATGCGCAGATGGCGCTCGACGGTTTGGACAAGAACGGCGACGGCGTCTACGACCCCGCCGAGCTCGAGCCGCTGACCCGCGAGAACCTCGACTCGCTGAAGGACTATAATTACTTCACCTATGTCCGCTACAACAACAAGCCGCAGGCGATCGGAACGCCCGTCGATGCCGGGCAGATCTATTCCGGGAACAAACTTCGGCTTCAGTTCCGGGTGCCGCTGGCGGCGCCGGTCGACCCCGCCAGGGGCGAATTCGTGCTCAAGACCTATGACCCGGAATTCTTCATCGCCTTTGATTATGTGAAGGATGAGCCGGTGTCGGTGATCGGCAACATGCCGAAGACCTGCGCACTCAACGTGAAGCCCGTGCCGGGCGATGCGGAGATCGAACAGACCAGGGCCATGCTGGCCACCAAAGGCGCCGACTGGAAGCCCGCGGAGGACGAAGAGTTCGGCTCGCTCTTCGCCCAGCCCGTGACCATCCAATGCAAGGCGTGAGGAGCACCCTCCTCACGCTTCTGGCGCTGCTCATCCTGTTGCTGACAACGGCGCCGCGGGTGATGGCCCAGCCCACCGATGGCGCCGCCACCCGGCAGGCCCAGCCCGAGGTGACGATCAAGCGCAGCCAGCTGCTGGCGCCGAAGAAGAATGCCGACGGGACCATCGCCGTGACGCCCTTCACCGAGGATCCGGTGATGTGGGCGCGCGACGAGCAGCAGAATTTCTATGGCCGCATGTCCTCCACCCTCAAGGCCATGCGCGGCCCAAATGCCATGGCGGCGGGCTGGATGCTGATGCTGCTGAGCTTCGCCTATGGCGTTTTGCATGCCGCGGGGCCGGGTCATGGCAAGGCGGTGATCTCCACCTGGCTGCTGGCCACGGAGAGCGAACTCAGGCGGGGCGTGCTGATCTGCTTCATGAGCGCCATCATCCAGGCGCTCACCGCCATCGTGCTGGTGAGCGCGCTCTTCCTCGTCGTCGCCAGCGCCGGCTCCACCGCGCGCGACGCGGCGGGCGTCCTCGAAAGCGCCAGCTATGCGCTGATCGGCCTGCTGGGGCTCTATCTCATCTGGACGGCGCTGCGCCTGCTGGCCGCGCGGCGCGCCGCCGCCGCGCCGGCGCCTGCCTTCGTCGCCACGCGCCAGTCGATCGCGCTGTCCGATTTCGCCAGCTTCGAGCCGGTGAGGAACGAAGCCGCCGGTCACGTGCACGGCCCCGGCTGCGGCTGCGGACACACGCATCTGCCGGAGGCCAGGGACCTCGCGGGCGATGTCTCCTTCGCCAGGGCTTTCTCGCTGGCCTTCGCGGTGGGGATCAGGCCGTGCACGGGGGCGATCCTGGTGCTCGTCTTCGCCAATGGCCTGGGGCTCTACTGGGCCGGCATTGCATCGACCTTCGCCATGGCGCTCGGCACCTTCATCACCGTCTCGGCGATCGCCGCCATGGCCGTTTATGGCAAGAAGATCGCGGCAGGCATGTTGCGCGGCAAGTCCGGCCTGCCCGGCTGGGCGGGGATCGGCTTGCGCCTGGCGGGCGGAACCGCGATAGCTTTTCTCGGAACGATTCTGTTCCTCGGCTCGTTGGGCTCCACCAACGCAATGATGTAGGCGCCATGCGGACTGACGCTCCACGCCGTCACCAATGGTTCGTTCTGGCGGGCTTCATCCTGCTCTGCCTCGCCGTTGGCTCGATCGGCGGCTTCGCGACCCAGGGTTCGATCGACACCTGGTATGCCACCCTCAACAAGCCCAGATGGAACCCGCCCAACTGGGTTTTCGCGCCGGTCTGGACGCTGCTTTACGTGATGATGGGCGTCGCCGCCTGGCTGGTGTGGCGAACGCGTGACCGGATCGGGCCCGCCATGCTGCTGTTCTCCGCTCAGCTGGGTTTCAACCTGCTGTGGTCGCTGGTTTTCTTCGGCCTGCGCTCGCCCGGCTGGGCGCTGGTCGAGGTGGTGTTCCTCGTCGGCTCCGTGGCGCTCACCATGCTGGCCTTCTTCGGCCGTCAGACCGCCGCGGGCTGGCTCTTCGTGCCCTATCTCGCCTGGGTGAGCTTTGCGGCCATCCTCAACTTCGCGATCTGGCGGCTGAACAGCTGATCAGTGAAAATCCCGGCTTTTGGGGATCACCCGCACCTGGCGCGGGTGGCGCGCCGGGGGTTGCTGCTGGTGCGGGTCCGGCCCCGGCCTTGCCACCTCGTCGGCGCGGGCCAGGGGGTTCCTGAGCAAGGCCCCCTCCTCCGTCAGGAGCGCCAGCCAGTCCGAACGATCCTCGATGGCGCCGGCCACCACATGGATGATGTCGCCCGTGCGCTGCACGCGGCCCCTGATGAGCATCAGCCGCGCGCCCATCACCACGGCGCGGTGGGTTTCCAGCACCTGCGGCCAGATGACCGCGTTGCAGACGGAGAACTCGTCCTCCAGCGTCAGGAAGACCACGCCCTTGGCCGAGCCCGGCCGCTGCCGCACCAGCACCACGCCCGCCACCGTCACCGGTGCGCCATTGCGCAGCGCCTTGAGCCCCGCCGTGTCCGTCACCTTGCGCCCGGCGCAGAGCCCGCGCAGGAACTGCATCGGGTGCGCCTTCAGCGACAGTTTCAGCGTCTGGTAATCGTGCACCACATGCTCGGAGAGCGGCATGCCGGGAAGCGCCACATGCGCCTCATCCCCCTGCTCGCGCGCATCGGCGAAGGCGAAGAGCGGCAGCGCACTGGCCTTGGTCAGCGCCTTCACCTCCCACAGAGCGGCACGCCGGTCGAGGCCCAGCGAGCGGAAGCAGTCGGCGGCGGCGAGCTTCTCGAGGCCACCGGCAGGAACGCCGAAGCCATGGAGACCGGCAATGCCGAGCGGTTTCTTCTGCGCGCGATACTGCAACAGCAACGCGGCATCCTGCGCCTTCAGCCCATCGACCTCGCGCAGGCCCAGACGGATCGCGGCGCGGTCACCCCGTGAGGATGTTTCCAGGATCGAGTCCCAGCGCGAGAAGCTGACGTCCACCGGCTTCACCTCCACGCCATGCTCGCGCGCATCGCGCACGATCTGCGCGGGGGCATAGAAGCCCATGGGCTGCGAGTTGAGGAGGGCCGCCGCGAAGACCTCCGGATAATGATGCTTGAGCCAGGACGAGACATAGACCAGATGCGCGAAGCTCGCGGCGTGGCTTTCGGGAAAGCCATATTCGCCGAATCCCTTGATCTGGCTGAAGCAGCGCGCCGCAAACGCCGCATCATAGCCGCGCTCCACCATGCGGCCCACCATCTTCTGCTCCAGCCGCCCGATGGTGCCGCGCCGCCTGAAGGTGGCCATGGCCTTGCGCAGTTCGTTGAGTTCGCCCGCGGTGAATTCGGCGGCCACCATGGCGAGCTTCATCGCCTGTTCCTGGAACAGCGGCACGCCCCTGGTGCGGCCGAGCACCTGGCGCAATTCATCCGGCGGCCCGAAATCCGGGTGCGGAGCGGGATAGTCCTCGGGTTCCAGCCCGTCGCGCCTTCTCAGGTAGGGATGCACCATGTCGCCCTGGATCGGGCCGGGCCTGACGATCGCCACCTCGATGACGAGGTCGTAGAAGCAGCGGGGCTTCAGCCGCGGCAGCATGTTCATCTGCGCCCGGCTCTCGACCTGGAAGACGCCCACCGAATCCGCCCTGCACAGCATGTCGTAGACGGCTGCATCCTCGCGCGGCAGGCTGGCCAGCGAATATTTGAGGCCGTACCAGGCCTCCATCATCCCGAAGCTCTTCTGGATGCAGGTGAGCATGCCCAGCGCCAGCACATCGACCTTCAGGATGCCCAGCGCGCCGATGTCGTCCTTGTCCCATTCGATGAAGGTGCGGTCCGCCATCGCGGCATTGCCGATGGGCGCCATCTCGTCGAGCCGCCCCTTGGCGAGGACGAAGCCGCCCACATGCTGCGAGAGGTGGCGCGGGAAGCCCTGGATGCCATCGGCGAGCTCGATCACTTTCGCCAGCAGCGGATCGTCGGGGTCGAGCCCCGCCTCCTTCAGCCGGCCATTGTGCATCTCCTCGCGCATCTGGCCCCAGACGATGCCGGCGAGCGTGGCCGTCACGTCCGCCGACAGGCCCATCACCTTGCCCACCTCGCGCATGGCGGAGCGGCCGCGGTAGGTGATGACGGTGGCGGCAAGCCCCGCCCGCTCGCGGCCATAGCGCCGGTAAATGTACTGGATCACCTGCTCGCGCCGCTCATGTTCGAAGTCGACGTCGATGTCGGGGGGTTCCCTGCGCTCCTCCGAGATGAAGCGCTCGAACAGGAGCTCGATCTGGTTGGGGTCGACCGCCGTGATCCCAATGGCGTAACACACAGTGGAATTGGCGGCCGACCCCCGCCCCTGGGCGAGGATCGGGGGATCCTGCGTCCGGGCGTAATGGACGATGTCGTGCACGGTGAGGAAATAGGGCGCATAGTTGAGCCGCTCGATCAGGGCGAGCTCCTTGGCGATGTTCTCCTTCACCTTTGGCGGAATGCCCTCCGGATAGCGTTCCTTCGCGCCCTCCCAGGCGAGGTGCGCGAGGTGCTGTTGCGGCGTCGAACCCCGCGGGACCGGCTCTTCCGGATATTCGTATTTCAGCTCCTCCAGCGAGAAGCGGCAGACCCTGGCGATGGCCAGCGTGTTGGCTATTGCCGAAGGATGGCCGCGGAACAGGCGGGCCATCTCGTCGGGCGTCTTGAGGTGGCGCTCGGCATTGGCCTCCAGCAGGTAGCCTGCTTCCGCAATGGTGACGCCCTCGCGGATCGCCGTCACCACGTCCTGCAGCACGCGGCGCGAGGCATGGTGATAGAGCACGTCATTGGTGGCCAGGAGCCCCGTCCGGTTGCGCTCCGCCAGCTCGGCAAGGCGGTTGATGCGTTCCCTGTCGTCCCCGCGATACTGGTGGCTCGCCGCGAGGTAGAGCGGCGCCCTGAGGCGCCTGCGGATTTCCGCGAGGCGATCGGCTCCGTCCGGGAGCAGCGCAAAGATCATGCCCGGGGCATGGGCATAGACATCCTCCAGCGTGATCAGGCACTGGCCCTTCTCCGCCCGGCGCTGGCCGAGGCTCAGCAGCCGGCACAGCCCGCCATAGGCCTGGCGACTGGTGGGCCAGGCGAGAAGCGAAATGGCGGGCCCGGACAGGTCCAGTCTTGCGCCAACGATGAAAGGCAGCTCCGCATCCTTCGCCGCCGCATGGGCGCGGACCACGCCAGCCAGCGTATTGCGGTCGGTGACGGCGATCGCGGCCAGCCCGAGGCGCCTGGCCTGCATGGCGATCTCCTCCGGATGCGAGCCGCCGCGCAGGAAGGAGAAATTCGTGGTGCACTGGAGCTCGGCGTAGCCGGTCATGCCGACAATCCGTGTACGTACCATTTGGGCTGCTCCTCGACGGGCTCGCCGTAGAGCCCCTCGCGATAGAGCCAGTAGCGGCGGCCCTGCTCGTCCTCGATCGCATAGTAATCGCGCGGCCGCCCGCCGGCGGCGGGCCGCCACCATTCCGGCGCCACGCGCTCCGGCCCCTGCGCCCTGACCACGCGGCGGGTGACGCGCCGCCATGTCAAGCGCATCGGCGGCCCGTCCGGCACGGCGGCCACGACCTTCGCGGGCTCCGGGGCTTCGAAGATGAGGAGCGGGCGCGCTGTGGGTGCGGGGCGGGATGGCCTGGGCTTCAGCGGCCGCGCAGAGGGCTTCATGATTTCGGCGCGCTCGGGGATGTGGCTTTCGGCGTCCTCCAGCGCCACGAAGGGCTGCTCATGCCGGTTCAGCACGCGGTCGTTCAGCTGTTCCAGCGCCAGCGTGCTGTCATCCTCGAGGAAGCCGTGCTGCTGCACGGGGCCTTCCGCCGTCTCGCGCGCCTCCAGCGTCATGGCGTCGATGCCGAAACCGGCGTCGATCGATTCCAGCTTCGGTTTCAGCACGCGCAGCATGTGGCGCGGGTCATGGGTGGGGGCGGAGAATCCCGCCGGCAAATTGGCGCGCGAGCCATCGGTGCGGAACAGCCTGAGGATCAGCCGCAGCGCCCCCTTGCCCTTGCTCTCCAGATCGCGGCAGAGCTGGTTGACCAGCCCCTCAAGAACGATCTCCAGTCCCTCCGCGTGAATGACCGGCTCCATCAACGCGCGGTGCGCCATGAAGGAGGTGGGCGGATTGAGCGGGTTCAGCGGCTCGTCCCTCACCCCCATCATCTCGTCGAGCCTGATCAGCACATTCTCGCCGATGGTCTCGCCGCGGAAGCGCCGGGCCAGCGAGGCGCGGGGGATGGCGGTGAGCGATCCCAGCGTCTTCAGTCCGAGACGCCTGAGCGTCTTCGCCGCCGTGCCGTCGATGCGCAGGGCCTCGACGGGAAGCGAGTGCAAATCCTTCGCCCCATAGCGGGCGAGCGCCCAGGCCGCCCCCACCGTGGCGCCCTGCCCGATCCTGACGCTGAAGCCATATTGGCTGAGCCGCTGGCGGATCTCCGCCATCATGCGCTGTTCGCCGCCGAAGAGATGGGGAACGCCGGTTACGTCCAGCAATATGCCGTCGGGCGCATCGGGCGCCACCCAGGGGCTGTAGCGCTCCATCCAGCGGCACAGGCCGAGCAGACTGTTCATGTCCTCCTCCGGCTCGTGCGGCTCGGTGAGGAGTTCCGGCAATTGCGCGCGCGCATCCGCCAGCCGCATGCCGCGCATCAGGCCGAAGCTCCTCGCCGCGGCATTGACCGCGATGAGCCGCAGGCCGGACTTTCCGCTTTCAACCAGCGCGAAGGGCAGGTTCTTGGCGGGCGGCTTCCGGCCCGTCTTGATCCGTGCCCGGATGAATCGCTCGACGGGAAAATCCGGGAACCAGAGAGAAACGAGACTGCGCATGATGCCATTCCAAAGTCCAGGCGCCGGGGCGGCCGCCCCTGGCGCGGGTGAGTTCGACGCTCCAGCACGGCGCGCCGGGTGCGCCCGCGTCATGGGCGGGGCTGAGCGAGGGCACGGCGGCCGCCGTCCAGCGCGTGTGGCTGGCGGTGGCGGCGCAATCCGGCCTGGCGAAGGTGAGGATGGCGGCGCATTTGCCCGCCGCCGCCGCGAGCGACAGCCGCCTTGTGGCGGTCAGGTCCGCATGCGCGGCTTCCGCATCGCCCAGCACGGCGGCCACCGCGCCGGATTTCAGCGCCTCCTCCATGGTCCACAGCAGGCTCGCGGGCTTCCTCAGCGTGATGGTCACGAAGCGGTGGCGGGGAAGACCGAGACGCTCCAGCCCATGGCCATAAAGCCGCCCATGCTCGCGCTCATGCGCCGCCAGCCGGCACCACAGCAGCGGGCGGCGTTCGCCCATGTCGTTCAACCGCCGCAGCGCCAGCGCCAGCGCGAAGCCCATGGCCGCCGGCTGGTCGCCATAGGCGCGCGGGGAAACGTCATGCAGCCCCGCCCGCCGCAGCCCTTGCGCCGGCAGATGCCGGTCGAGTTCGGGAAGCCCCGTGAGCCAGGGGGCCGCCCGGCTCTTCTGGCGCTCGAACTGAGAATGCCCCTGCTCCAGCCGCGCGATGTGGCCGCGCAGCGTGGCGAGCAGCCGGGCGGAATCTCCGCACTCTTCAGGAGTGGCGGGGCGAAAAGGCGTGACCGCGGCGCCAGCGCCCCCGCTCCGCGCAGCCTGATGTGCCGGTCCCGTACGCATGACAAGAACATGATCCAGATTGTTCACTTTTTGTTCCATAGACTGCGAACAGAGTCAAGCGGAACGGAATCGGAGAGTGGCCACGCCGTGATGGCGGGTAAAATCTGCCGAACGAAAACCCCCTTCCCCTTGCAAAAGGGGAAGGGGCGCGGATTTGCTTATCTGCCCGTCACAAATTGCCGGTGACGCATTTTTTCGCCAGCGCCTTGTACTGCCTTTCGGTGAACTGGATCGGGTTGCCGCCGGCCGACGGGTCCTTGACCGCCATCGCCGCCACCTCGTCGAGGCGCTTCGTATCGATGCCGATGTCCTTCAGCGCATGCGGAATGCCGATTTCCTTGCGCAGCGCCAGAACCCACTTGAGGAAGCCGTCGAAGCCGCCCTTGATGCCGAGATAGGCCGCGGCGCGCCCGATGTCTTTCTCGATCCTGCGGCGGTTGGCTTTGAGCACATAGGGCATGATGATGCCGTTGAGCAGGCCGTGATGCGCGTCGTAGAGGCCGCCGAACGGGTGCGCCAGCGCATGGATCGCGCCGAGGCCGCGCTGGAACGCCGTGGCGCCCATCGCGGAGGCGACCAGCATGTTGCCGCGCGCGTCAAGGTCCTTTGGCTTCTTCACCGCCTTGACCAGATTGTCCTTCACCAGCCGCATGCCCTCCAGCGCGACACCCTGCGACCAGGGGTGATAGAAGGGCGCGCAATAGGCTTCGAGGTTGTGCGCCAGCGCGTCCATGCCGGTGGCGGCGGTCAGCTTCGCCGGCAGGCCGACGGTGAGCTCAGGGTCGAGCAGCGCCACCTTCGGCATGATGGCCGGATGGAAGATGATCTTCTTCTCATGCGTGATCGGGTGGGTGATGACGCCGGCGCGGCCCACTTCCGAGCCCGTGCCCGCCGTCGTCGGCACCGCGATGATGGGCGAGATCAGCGAGGCATCGGCCCTGGTCCACCAATCGCCGATGTCTTCCAGTTCGAACACCGAAATCTTCTGCGAATGCATGAGCGCGATCATCTTGCCGGTGTCGAGGCCGGAGCCGCCGCCCAAGGCGACGACGCCGTCATGCCTGCCGTCCTTGAACACCTTGCAGCCCGCGAGAACGTTCTCCTCGACCGGGTTCGGACGCACGTCGGCGAAGAGCGCGGCCTTGAGGCCCGCGGCCTTCAGGTCCGCCATGATCTCCGCCACCATCGGCATGGCGGCGAGGCCCTTGTCGGTGACGACCAGCGGCCGCTTGATGCCATTGGCCTTGCAGAACTCCGCGAGTTCCTTGATGCGCCCGGCACCATATTTGATGGCGGTCGGATAATTGATGTTGCGGTTCGGAATGGCCATGGCGTGTCTCCTGAGTGCCGTCTGCTATGTCTTAAAGCCCAATTCCCCACCCACCTGCCGTCATCCCGGCGAAGGCCGGGATCCAGCTTTCCGCGCGTCCGATGCCCGAAGCTGGACCCCGGCCTTCGCCGGGGTGACGCAACAGGAGGTGCGGGAGCAGGGTCATGGAGTGATTCTACTCAATACCGCTCAAACCCGCGCTTCAGCTCGAGGTCGGTGATGCGGCGGTCGAATTCGAATTGTTCCCACTGCGCGGTGTGGACGTAATGGTCGATCACGTCATTGCCCATCGCCTGGCGCAGGAAGTCCGATTCGTCGAGCAGCCTGGCCGCCTCGCGCAGCGTCTTGGGGATTTCGCGTAAGCGTCGGGACGTGTCGTAGATGTCGCCCGAGACGGCGGGCTCCAGCTCCATCTTCTTCTCGATGCCGTCAAGGCCCGCCGCGACGAGGGCCGCGAAGGCGAGATAGGGGTTCAGGTCGGCGCCGCCGATGCGGCATTCGACGCGGATCGCCCTGGTCTCGGCCCCGCAGATACGGAAACCCGCCGTGCGGTTGTCGAAGCTCCACACCGCGCGGGTGGGCGCGAAGGTGCCGGCCATGAAGCGCTTGTAGGAGTTGATGTAGGGCGCCAGGAAATAGGTGATCTCGCCGGCATGCGCCAGCTGGCCAGCCAGATACTGCTTCATCAGCAGCGACATGCCGTGCTCGCCCTTTTTGTCCATGAACAGCGGCTTGTCGTCGGCGGACCACAGCGACTGGTGGATGTGGGACGAGTTGCCCGCCATGCCATAGTCCCACTTGGCCATGAAGGAGACGGACTTGCCGACGTTGTAGGCGATCTCCTTGGCGCCGTTCTTGATGATGACGTGACGGTCGGCCATTTCGAGCGCCTCGGCATAGCGGACGTTGATCTCCTCCTGGCCCGGCCCCCATTCGCCCTTGGAGTTTTCGACCGGAATGCCGGCGCCCGCGAGGCCATTGCGCAGGGCGCGCATATAGACCTCCTCCTTTGAGGTCTGCAGGATGTGATAGTCCTCGATGTAGTAACCCGCCGTCTTGAGGTTGCGGTAGCCCTTCTGGTGGGCCGCCTCGTAGGAATCGTCAAACAGAAAGAACTCGAGCTCGGAGGCCATATAGGCCTTCATCCTCATCTTCCCGAGGCGCTTCAGCTGCTTCTTGAGGATGGCGCGCGGCGAATGCGGCACGTCCTCATGGCTGTGATGATCGAGCACGTCGCACAGCACGAGCGCCGTGCCCGGCAGCCAAGGCGTGCGGCGCAGGGTCGCCATGTCGGGCTTCAGAACGAAGTCGCCATAGCCCTTTTCCCAGCCCGTCGCCTTGTAGCCGGGCACCGGCTCCATCTCGATGTCGACGCCGAGCAGATAGTTGCAGCCATGCGTCTCCTCATAGCCGCCGTCGGCGAAGAACCTGGCATGGAAGCGCTTGCCGATGAGGCGGCCCTGCAGGTCCACCATGGCGGCGACCACGGTGTCGATCGTTCCGGCCCTCACCTCGGCCTTCAGCTGTTCGAGTGTCAGCATGCCTTCGCTCATGGTCGTTCTCCCTCAATCGCTTTATGTCGTTGCGGCCTGGATCAGCGGCACGGACAGGCGCTGGGCCCATTCGTCCTGCCCGCGTTCGGTGGCGACCAGGTCATTGCGGATCTCGATCATCGCGTGCTGCAGGCCGCGGGCAAAGCCGTGCAGGTTCAGCGTGTGCAGCACGCCGTCCTTCGGGCCATAGGGCTCGTTCAAACGCGCATCGACATTGGGGAAGCTCTTGATGAGCTTCGCGGACAGCGTGGCATCCCGGTCATGCAGGATGCCAAGCTCGACGCTGCGCGGCTTGCCCTTGTAGACGGGCGTGAAGGAATGGATGGAGACGACCAGCGAGCGCTGGCCGCCGGCGGCGCGCCGGTCGAGCACGGCGGAGACGCCGTCATGAAAAGGCCGGTAGATCTCGCGTGCCCGCGCCAGCTTGTCCTCGGCGGACAGCTTCCTGTTGCCGGGAATGGCGGTGAGCTCGCTCACCTCCGGAATGGCATCGGGCGATTCCGGCGGGCGGTTGCAGTCATAGGCGAGGCGCGAATAGCGCTGCAGCAGCAGCGGCGCATCCGTGAGGCGCGAGAGGAGGCGCGCGACCTTCTCCGCGCCGATGTCCCAGGCGATGTGGCGGGCGAGATCGGCCCCGGAAAGGCCCAGCGTGCCCAGCGCCTTCGGCATGGTGTTGGAGGCGTGCTCGCAGATCAGTACGAAGGGCGAGCGGCCCTGCCCGTTGACGGCGATGAACGGGCGCTCCTCGCCCAGCTGGAGCAGCGCTCCCATGCACGAAAACTCCAGAACTTCGGTCTGTTGAAGCGATGATTTCAGATTGTCGGAAGACTGTCAAATTCGTTACAGTGGAGGTCCAGCAGGGAGAGACAGATGCCGCCGCAGCGCGCCGCCACGGTTGCCGAAAGACTGCGCCTGATGTCGGGCAAGCTGACCGCGGCCGAGCGCAAGCTGATGGCCGCGCTCTTCGCCAACTACCCCATGGCGGGGCTGGGCTCGATCACCGGCTTCGCGCGCGAGGCGGATGTCTCCACCCCTTCCGTGCTGCGCCTCGCCAAGAAGCTGGGCTTCTCCGGCTTCCCGGCCTTCCAGGACGAGCTGCGCTGCGAACTCTCCGCCCAACTGCAGAACCCGATCGCGAAGCATGACCGCTGGGCAGCCGAGGCGCCCGACACCCACATTCTCAACACCTTCGCCACGGCGGCGATGGAGAATCTCTCGGCCTCGCTGAAGCTGATGGACCACCGCGCCTTCGACGCCATCGTGGCGCTGCTGGCGGACCGCAAGCGGCAGGTCCACATCGCCGGCGGCCGGATCACCGGGGCCATTGCCGCCTATCTTTATACCCACCTGCAGATGGCGCGGCCGGGGGTGAGCCTCGTTCCCCCCACCCAGTCCTTCTGGCCGCAATATCTGCTCGATATCGGCAAGAACGACCTGCTTCTGTTTTTCGACATCCGCCGTTATGACGCCCGCATGCTCGATCTTGCCGCTTCCGCCAGAGAGCGCGGAGCGAGGGTCGTGCTGATTACCGACCAGTGGATATCCCCAATCGCGAGACTTGCCGTGCATTCGCTTCCGCTCCGCATCGAGGCCCCGTCGAGCTGGGACTCGAACATCGTGCCGCTGTTCCTGGCCGAGGCGCTGGTCGCCGCCACCGTCAACGCAACCTGGCGCGAGACGGAGGCCCGCATCGCCGAACTTGAGGCGCTGTCCGGCGCGGGAAAGCGCGGCAAATGAGCGAGGCCTTCGACTTCGTCATCGTCGGCGCCGGGTCCGCCGGCTGCGCCATGGCCTATCGCCTGTCGGAGGACGGCAGGAACTCGGTCTGCGTGCTGGAATATGGCGGCAGCGACCGCGGCCCCTTCATCCAGATGCCGTCGGCTCTCTCCTACCCCATGAACATGAAGCTCTATAACTGGGGCTTCGAATCCGATCCCGAGCCGGGCCTTGGCGGCCGCAGGCTGGCCACGCCGCGCGGCAAGGTGGTGGGCGGCTCCTCCTCGATCAACGGCATGGTCTATGTGCGCGGCCACGCCAGGGACTTCGACAGCTGGGAGGAGATGGGGGCCAGGGGCTGGGGCTTCCGCCACGTGCTGCCCTATTTCAAGCGCCAGGAATCCTGCCCCGATGGCGAGGACGGCTGGCGCGGCATAAAGGGCCCCCTTCATGTGCGGCGCGGGCCCCGCAACAACCCGCTCTACCAGGCCTTCGTCGAGGCCGGGCGCGAGGCGGGCTACCCGGTGACGGAAGACTACAACGGCCGCCAGCAGGAGGGCTTCGGCCCGATGGAGATGACCATTCACAACGGCATCCGCTGGTCCGCCGCCAATGCCTATCTGAAGCCGGCGCTGAAGCGCGGCAACGTCAGGCTGATCACCAGGGCCCTGGCGCACCGCGTGATCCTCGAGGGCAAGCGCGCCGCCGGCGTCGAATATGACGTGGGCGGACAGAAGCAGGAGGTCAGGGCGCGCCGCGAGGTCATCATCGCGGCCTCCGCGATCAATTCGCCGAAGCTCCTCCAGATGTCGGGGATCGGCGCGCCCGATGTGCTGAAGGCGGCGGGCGTCGGGGTGGCGCACGCACTGCCGGGCGTGGGCGAGAACCTGCACGACCACCTCGAGATCTATTTCCAGATCAGGTCCAGGGAACCCGTCACGCTCCATTCGAAGCTCAACTGGTTCTCCAAAGGGCTGATCGGCGCTGAGTGGCTGCTCTTCAAGACCGGGCTCGGCGCCACGAACCATTTCGAAACATGCGGCTTCATCCGTTCCGCGGCGGGCGTCGAATATCCGGATATCCAGTATCACTTCCTGCCCGCCGCCATGCGCTATGACGGCACGGCGGCCTTCCCGGGCCACGGCTTCCAGGTCCATGTGGGGCCGATGCGGGCCAAGTCGCGCGGTTTCGTCCGTGTGCGGAGCAGGCAGGCGCGGGAAGCGCCGCGGATCCTGTTCAACTACCTCACCCACCCGGACGACCTGCCCGAATGGCGGCGCGCCGTCAGGCTCACGCGCGAGCTGTTCCGGCAGCCCGCCATGCGGCGCTTCGCGGCGGAGGAAATCCAGCCGGGGCCGGCGGTGAACGCGGATGACGAGATCGACGCCTTCATCCGCGAACACTGCGAGAGCGCCTACCACCCCTGCGGCACCTGCAGGATGGGCGCGGCGGATGACCCGATGGCGGTGGTCGACCCCGAATGCCGGGTGATCGGAATCGAGGGCCTGCGGGTGGCCGATTCCTCCATCATGCCGCGGGTGACAAACGGAAATCTGAACGGCCCCACCATCATGATCGGCGAGAAGGCGAGCGATCACATCCTCGGCAGGCAGCCGCTGGCGCCCTCGAACCAGGAGCCGTGGATCAATCCGGACTGGAAGGTCAGCCAGCGGTAGGGCATGAACCGCAAAAGCGGAACCCGCTTTTGCGGTAAATCATGTTCCAGCCTGTATTCCGCGCATGTTTGTCTTCTCCCGTTTCTTTAACGGGCGAGGAAGGCCCCCGGTGCGGGCGGGATGACGGCGTCGCCCTGTGCTCCCGCGGGATGGTTGAGGTCCATGCAGTGGCGGTTCTTGATGCCGCCCAGGCCATCGCCCCCTCCACATGGCGTGAGTGAAAGGCACGATTGGCTCCCGGCCAAAAACAATCTCAAATCGAATTCCTAGAGCGGCGGGCGGTCATATAGAATCGCGATCTTTTTCCCTCCCCCTTGTGGGGAGGGAAATCCTAATGGAGGCAATTGACCGCCCGCCGCTATAAAGCATTTTCAGGTCAAGTGGACACCGGTTGACCGTCGAAAATGCGACAAAATAAATAGGTAAAGCTGGTTTCGATTCCACTGAAACGAAACCTGCTCCAATCAACAAAGCAGAAGGCCTGGAGAAACCTCCGGGCCTTTGCCTGTCAGGACTCGGTATCGGCTCAGAACAACCCGGCGATCTGGCCCTTTTCGTCCAGCCCGATCACCTCGGCCGACGGGACCTTGGGCAGGCCCGGCATGGTCATGATGTCACCGCAGATGACCACGATGAATTCGGCACCCGCCGACAGGCGCACTTCGCGCACCGGGAGCACGTGGTTGGTGGGAGCACCCTTGAGGTTGGGGTCCGTCGAGAACGAGTACTGCGTCTTCGCCATGCAGATCGGGAACTTGCCATAGCCCGCCGCTTCCCAGGCCTTGAGCTGGTCCCTCACCGATTTGTCGGCCACCACGTCGTCCGCGCGGTAGATCTCGCGGGCGATGGTCTTGACCTTGTCGAAGAGCGGGACGTTCTCGTCATAGATCGGCTTGAACTGTGCCGGGCCCTTGTCGGCCAGAGCCGCCACATGATGGGCCAGCGCCTCGACGCCCTTGCCGCCATCGGCCCAATGGGTGCAGCGGAAGGCTTCCACGCCATGGGTCTTGCAATAGTCGATCACGGCCTGCACTTCCGGCTCCGTGTCCGAGATGAAGTGGTTGATGGCCACCGCGATCGGCACGCCGAACTTCTTCACGTTCTCGATATGGCGGCCCAGATTGGCGAGGCCCTTCTTGAGGACTTCGACATTCTCGACTTTAAGCTCCTCCTTCGCCGCGCCGCCATGCATCTTCAGTGCACGGACGGTCGCCACGATGACGGTGGCGGATGGCGCGAGGCCGGCCTTGCGGCATTTGATGTCGAAGAACTTCTCAGCGCCCAGGTCGGCGCCGAAGCCCGCTTCGGTGACGACATAGTCGGCAAGCTTCAGCGCGGCCCTGGTGGCCATCACCGAGTTGCAGCCATGGGCGATGTTGGCGAAGGGACCGCCGTGCACAAAGGCCGGGTTGTTTTCCAGCGTCTGGACGAGGTTGGGCTGCAGCGCATCCTTCAAGAGCACCACCATGGCGCCCGGCGCCTTCAGGTCCCTGGCCAGCACCGGCGACTTGTCCTTCCTGTAGCCGATGACGATCTGGCCGATGCGGCGCTCGAGGTCCCCGATCGAGGTGGCGAGGCAGAGGATGGCCATGATCTCGGAGGCGACCGTGATGTCGAAGCCCGTCTCGCGCGGATAACCGTTGGCCACGCCGCCCAGCGAGCAGACGATCTCGCGCAGCGCGCGGTCGTTCATGTCCATGACGCGGCGCCAGGCGACGCGGCGCGTGTCCAGCCCAAGCTCGTTGCCCCAGTAGATGTGATTGTCGATCATCGCGGAGAGCAGGTTGTGCGCCGAGGTGATGGCGTGGAAATCGCCGGTGAAGTGCAGGTTGATGTCTTCCATCGGCACGATCTGGGCATAGCCGCCGCCCGCCGCGCCGCCCTTCATGCCGAAGCAGGGCCCGAGCGAAGGCTCGCGCAGGGCCACCATGGCCTTTTTGCCGATGCGGTTGAGGCCGTCGCCGAGGCCCACGGTGGTCGTGGTCTTGCCTTCGCCGGCGGGGGTGGGGTTGATGGCGGTGACGAGGATGAGCTTGCCGTCCGGCTTCGACGTCAGGCTGTCGATGTAGGAGAGCGCGACCTTGGCCTTGGTGTGGCCATAGGGGATCAAGTCCTCCCCGGGAATGCCGAGGCCCTTGCCGATCTCCATGATCGGCTTCATTTTCGCCTCGCGGGCAATTTCGATATCGCTCTTCACCGTGGCCATTCGTGCAGTTCCCTTGTGTGCATGAGATTTCCCATCAGTAAAAATACATTACTGCGGGGAAAAGTCGATCAGCTTTTTGGCGGCCTCGCGAAGCGGACGGGGTCCGGCACGGAACCCTGATCGGCAGGCGCGGCAGTCATGACGGCGAGTGTCTTGCTACAGGGCTCCGCGCCATGCGATGCCTTTTGCGACGTTTCCCGGAATATTCTTCCAGCGTCCCTTGTTCTCAGGATGATGAAGCATGCGTAATTTCGAACGCCCCGGCCGCTCGGCCGCTTATGGCAGCCGCGGCATGGCCGCCACCTCGGCCCCGCTGGCGACTCTCGCCGCCATCGACACGCTGCGGGCGGGCGGCAATGCAGCCGATGCGGCCGTCGTCGCCTCTGCCGTGCTGTGCGTGGTGGAACCGGCCATGACCGGCATAGGGGGAGACTGCTTCGCACTCGTCGGCGCGCCGGACGGCAAGGTTTCCGGCCTAAGCGCCTCAGGCCGGTCCGGCCTGGCGGCGGATGCCGACTGGCTGAAGACCTCCGGCCTCACCGGGATTGCGCTGCGCTCCATCCATGCCATCACCGTGCCGGGCGCCATCGACGGCTGGGACCAGCTTCTCAGGAAATTCGGCACCATGGACTTAGGCGAGGCGCTCAAACCCGCCATCCGGCTGGCCGAGGAAGGCGTTCCCGTCACCCCGCGCGTCGCCTGGGACTGGCCGGAGGACACGCCCTTCCTCGCGGCCGACGAGGGCGGCCGCATCCACTGCCTGAAGGATGGCCGCGCGCCCAGGGTGGGCGAGATCATGCATTACCCGGCGCTGGCGCGGAGCATGCGGCTGATTGGCAGGGAAGGCCGCGACGCCTTCTACCGGGGCGCCATCGCCGAGGACATCGTGGCCACCGTGCGCGCCAGGGGATCGCTCCTCACCATGGAGGATTTCGCGGCGCATGAATCGACCTGGGTGAAGCCCATCGCCACCGAATTCGCCGGCCACGAGGTGCTGGAGATCCCGCCCCCGGGGCAGGGCCTCACGGCGCTGATCGCCATGAACGTTCTCTCGCAATTCGGGCTGCGCCGCCTGGCGCCCGACTCGGTCGAGCGCCACCATCTCGAGATCGAGGCCATGAAACTCGCCTGGGAGCTGAGGAACCGCCACATCGCCGACCCGGACTTCCACGAGGCGCCGGTGGATGAACTCCTGTCGGCGAAAACCGCGCAGAAGCTGGCGGGAATGATCGACATGAACCGGGCCCTCGACTTCGGCACGGCAATGCGGTCCTCCGGCACGGTCTACCTCAGCGTGGTGGACGAGAGGCGGCTGGCCGTGTCCTTCATCAACTCGGTCTATGACGGTTTCGGCTCCTGCGTGGTGACGCCGGGGACGGGGATCGCGCTGCAGAACCGCGGCGCCTGCTTCGTCACCGATCCTGATCACCCCAACTGCATCGGCCCGCGGAAGCGCCCGCTCCACACGATCATCCCCGCCATGGTGCGCAAGGATGGCCTCGTCGACATGAGCTATGGCGTGATGGGCGGCGACTACCAGCCCATGGGCCACATAACCGTCGCCGTGAACCGCTACATCCATGGCATGGACCCGCAGGAGGCGATCGACTGGGCGCGCTACTTCCCCAAGGAGGGCAAGGTGCAGGTGGAGAGCGCCGTGCCGGAGCATGTGAAAAAAGGGCTGATCGAGAAGGGCCACGCCCTGACCTCACCGCGAGCGCCGCTCGGCGGAGGCCAGGCCATTGCCATCGACCGCGACAGCGGCGTGCTCGCCGGCGGGTCGGACCCGCGCAAGGATGGCTTCGCACTGGGGTATTGAGACGTGGCGTCTTCTCCCGCTTCAGCGGGAGAAGAAGGGCCCCGTTGCGCAAGCAACGGGTAGATGAGGGGAAGTCAATGACGATCGTCCGGTGGTCACTGCCCCTCACCTACCCCACCTGCGGTGGGGCCCCCTCCTCTCCCGCGTTGCGGTAGAGGACGAAATTGACGCGCGCCGTTAAGGGTTGCTTTCAGCCTCCCCCTTAGACTCAAAGCCGCGAATCTTTGAGGGACGGGGCATCGTGGACGATTTTTCCGGGCTGACGGACAGGGCGGCGGCAGATTCGGGGCTGGCGGCCTATCACTGGGACATTGCGCAGGATGTGATCTCCTGGTCGCCCTGGGCCGCGAAGGTGCTGGGCTGCGACCCCGGAACGGTGGCCACGGGCCGCCAGTTTGCAGCGCTCCTCGACCCCGACAATCTCACCAGCCGCCATGACACGGTGATGCACGGCGGCGGGCAGGATCCGGGCGGCGGCGTGCCCTTCCGCATCGAATACCGCTTCATGCCGCTCGGGCGCACCGGGCGGGCCAGCCAGTGGCTGGAAGACCAGGGCCGCTGGCATGCGGGCCTTGACGGCCGGCCTGCCCATGTCTTCGGCACGCTGCGGCGGATCGACGAGCGCCACCGGCAGGACCAGCAGCCAAGCCACCTCGGCCATTGCGATGCCCTGACCGGCCTGATGAACCGCGGCCGCATGATGGAGTGGCTGGGAGGCGCCATGGCGGCGGCCGAGCGCGAGGGCTCCGCCTGCTCCTTCCTCGTCATCGCCATCACCAATCTCGCGGCCGTCAACGAGGCCTATGGCTTCGAAGTGGCCGACGAGGTGATCCATGCGGTGGGCAGGCGGCTCGCCCGCGTCGCCCGCGCGGGCGATGCCGTGGCGCGCTACTCGGGATCCAAATTCGGCATCGTGCTCAACAATTGCAGCCGCGAGGACCTGGCCTTCGCCGCCGAACGCCTGCTCGGCACGGCGCGCGAGAGCATGGTTGAAACCGCATGCGGGCCGATCTGGGCGCTCTTGTCCATCGGCGCTGTGGTGACGCCGCAGCATGCCACCGGCCCCACCATGGCCATCGCGCGGGCCGAAGAGGCCCTCACCCAGGCGAGAAAGCAGCCGGCCGGCGACGTGGTGATCTACGAACCCTCCGAGCAGCGCCGCAGCGAGCGCAGCGACAACGCGCGCCATGCCGCCGAGATCATTCGCTGCCTGAAGGAGAACCGCTTCCAGCTTGCCTTCCAGCCCGTGGTCGATGGACAAACGGGCGAAGCGGCGTTTCACGAGGCGCTGCTGCGCATGACGGGCGAGGATGGCAGCATCGTGCCGGCCGGGCATCTGATCCCCGCGGCGGAGACGCTTGGCCTCGTCCGCCTCATCGACAAGGCGGTGACGGAGATGGCGGTGGACGTTCTCGCGCGGCGCCCGGCGGCGGCGATCTCGCTCAACATTTCCGGCGCCACGGCAACCGACCCGCGCTGGTACCCCGAGATCGTCTCGGTCATCGCCGGAAACCTCGAGGTGGCGAACCGCTTGATCGTCGAGATCACCGAGACCGTGGCCCTGGGCGACCTGAGCCACGTGATCCGCTTCGTCGAGGAGCTGCGCTTTCTGGGCTGCCGCGTGGCGATCGACGATTTCGGCGCGGGTTTCACCAGTTTCCGCAGCCTGCGGGCGCTCCCCGTCGAATACCTGAAGCTCGACGGCACCTTCTGCCGCGAACTCTCGCTCAACGACGAGAACCAGTATTATGTGCGCGCGCTCATCGACCTCGCCCGCACCTTCGGCATCAAGACCGTGGCCGAATGGGTCGAGACGGAAAGCGACGCGCTGCTGCTGCGCAACTGGGGCGTGGACCTGATGCAGGGCCGGCTCTTCGGCATGGCGGAACTGAGCCCGCCCTGGCCGGAAGTGGCGCCGGACGCACGCCTCACCATTGCCGGCTTCGAAAAGAACCTTGAGGGCGAACTTGCCAAGCTGAGACGCGCCATCACCCTGCTCGACCGCGCCTTCCCCGGCCGGGAGGAACCACTGCGCCCGGCGGAACCGAGCTTCGCCGACCTCGTCAGCGATACCGCGGCACGACGCAGGGCACGCTGAGCCGCAACTATTTGCTGGTGAGGGTGTCGAGCTTTTGCTGCATAGCGGCAAGCTGGTCCTTCAGCGCCTGAAGGTCATCCCGGGAGCCACCCGCCGAACCGGACTGCTGCGGCTTGGCCGGTGCTGGAGCGCCCGGAACCGCACCCCCCATGGCAGCGAAGGGGTTGAACACCTTCATCGCCTCGCTGAACATGGCCATGTTGCGCTGGGCATGGTCCTGCATCGACTTGAAGGCATCCCCCCCACCCCAGGCTTCCAGCATCTGGGCGCGCAGTTTTTCCTGCTCCTTGCCGAGATTTTCCAGCGAGAATTCAAGAAAGCCCGGCACGAAGGCCTGCATGGAATCGCCATAGAAACGGATGAGCTGGCGCAGGAAGTTGATGGGCAGCAGGTTGGTGCCCTTGTTTTCTTCCTCGAAGATGATCTGGGTCAGCACCGAGCGGGTGATGTCCTCCCCCGTCTTGGCGTCATAGACCAGGAAATCGGTGCCGGACTTGACCATGACCGACAGGTCATCCAGCGTGACATATGTGCTGGTGGACGTATTGTAGAGCCGCCGGTTGGCGTATTTCTTGATGACCACGGCGCTTTGCGGCGCTGCCTTCTCTTCGCTCACCGGCGTCCTCCTTGACAGACCTGGAATGCCCGCCGTTGACCGGCTCTTTGCATGGTTCTCTGTGCCAAGATCCTTGCTCCCCGCACTGCACAATTGCAAGCGCAAAAATTTTTCGGCAGCGCCACATTCAAGACCTATGTCGCATTGCACAAAGGGTGATATGGAAGGCATAACGCACGCCAAAATCAACAAGGAGGCATTCATGGCCGGCACTGGAACTGGAATTGTCATCGTATCGGCCGCGCGCACGCCGGTTGGTTCCTTCAACGGGTCGCTGTCGAGCGTGCCGGCGAGCTTTCTGGGCACGGTCGCCCTGAAGGCCGCCATGGAGCGCGCCAAGGTGGAAGCAGCGGAAGTGGATGAGGTGATCCTCGGCCAGATCCTGACGGCCGCTCAAGGCCAGAACCCCGCCCGCCAGGCCTCGATCAATGCCGGCATCCCCAAGGAAACCCCGGCCTGGGGCATGAACCAGCTGTGCGGCTCAGGCCTTCGCGCCGTGGCGCTGGGCATGCAGCAGATCGCGTCGGGTGACGCCAAGATCGTCGCCGCCGGCGGCCAGGAATCGATGAGCCGTGCGCCGCACGCCGCCTATCTCCGCGAGGGCGTGAAGATGGGCGACTATTCCATGGTCGACACCATGATCAAGGACGGGTTGTGGGATGCCTTCAACGGCTACCACATGGGCACCACCGCCGAGAACGTGGCGAGGCAGTGGCAGATCACGCGGGACATGCAGGACGAGTTCGCGGTGAAGAGCCAGAACAAGGCGGAGGCCGCCCAGGCCGCGGCCAGGTTCAAGGACGAGATCGCGCCCGTCACCATCTCCACCCGCAAGGGGGACGTGGTGGTGGACCAGGACGAATACATCAAGAAGGGCGTGACGCTGGAAAGCGTGCAGAAGCTGAAGCCGGCCTTTGCCAAGGACGGCTCCGTCACCGCCGCCAATGCATCGGGCATCAATGACGGTGCGGCCGTCGTGCTGCTGATGAGCGAGGCGGAAGCCAGCCGCCGCGGCTTGAAGCCGCTCGCCCGCATCGCCTCCTGGGCCTCCGTCGGCGTCGATCCGGCGATCATGGGCACAGGTCCCATCCCGGCCTCGCGCGCGGCGCTCAGGAAGGCCGGCTGGAAGGTCGAGGACCTCGACCTCGTGGAGGCCAACGAGGCCTTCGCGGCCCAGGCCTGCGCCGTCAACAAGGACATGGGCTGGAACGCCGACATCGTGAACGTGAACGGCGGCGCCATCGCCATCGGCCACCCGGTGGGCGCCTCTGGCGCCCGCGTGCTCAACACGCTGCTCTTCGAGATGGGCCGCCGCAACGCCAGGAAGGGCCTCGCCACGCTGTGCATCGGCGGCGGCATGGGCATCGCCATGTGCGTGGAGCGTTAAGAATACCTGACGTTTCCCAGCCTCTTGCGGGGCGGGGACAGGCGAACAACGATCATTCAGGAGAAGCACATGGGACGCGTAGCAGTGGTGACCGGCGGCAGCCGCGGTATCGGAGCGGCGATTTCGAAGGCGCTGAAGGAGGCGGGCTACAAGGTGGCCGCCAATTATGCCGGCAATGACGAGGCCGCCGCCAAGTTCAAGGCCGAAACGGGAATCCCCGTCTACAAGTGGGACGTCTCGAACCACGAGGCCTGTGTGGCGGGTCTGAGCCAGGTCGAGGCCGATCTGGGTCCGGTCGAGGTGCTGGTCAACAATGCCGGCATCACGCGCGACGCCATGTTCCACAAGATGACCGCCCAGCAGTGGAACGAGGTGATCAACACCAACCTCAACTCGCTGTTCAACATGACCCAGCCGGTGTGGGGCGGCATGCGTGACCGGGGCTTCGGCCGCGTCATCTGCATCTCCTCCATCAACGGCCAGAAGGGCCAGATGGGCCAGGCCAATTATTCCGCCGCCAAGGCGGGCGACATCGGCTTCGTCAAGGCGCTGGCCCAGGAAGGCGCGGCCAGGGGCATCACCGTCAACGCCATCTGCCCGGGCTATATCGCCACCGAAATGGTCAAGGCCATCGCCCAGGACGTGCTCGACAAGCGCATCCTGCCGCTGATCCCCGTTGGCCGCCTGGGCGAGCCGGAGGAAATCGCCCGCGCGGCGGTGTTCCTCGCCTCCGACGAGGCGGGCTTCATCACGGGTTCGACGATTTCCGCCAATGGCGGCCAGTACATGGTGTGATGACGGCCCCCGATCGAGCGCCTCCGAAGCCCGCGCTTGACGCGGGCTTCCTCATTTCGGAACAAGGGCCATGGAACTCCGGGGACAGGACCTGACCTGCGAGCGCGGCGGGCGCATCGTCTTCCGCGGGGTGTCGCTCTGCCTGAAGCCCGGCCAGCTGTTGCAGCTGACGGGGCCCAACGGCTCCGGCAAGTCCTCCCTGCTCCGCCTCATCGCCGGATTGAACGAGAGCGAGGCCGGCTCCATTACGCTTGACGGCGGATCGGAAGACTTGAGCCTCGGCCAGCAGGCCCATTACGTGGCGCATCAGGAGCCGGTGAAGGGGGCCTTGAGCGTTTTCGAGAACCTCGCCTTCTGGCGCGACTTTCTCGGCGGCGGCAACGTCGGCGAGGCGCTTGATGCCTTCGATCTGTTGCGGCTCTCGTCCTATCCGGCGGGCCTGCTCTCCGCCGGGCAGAAGCGCCGCCTTGCCCTGGCGCGCATCGTACTCGTGCCGCGCGTGCTGTGGCTCCTCGATGAGCCGACGGTGGGGCTGGACACGTCATCGCTCGCCCGGCTCGCCGGGGTCATGGCGAGGCAGCTCGACGCGGGCGGCATGATCATCGCCGCCACCCATGCGCCGCTCGGCCGCGAGCCCGATCTGCGCCTCGACCTCGGGGCGGCGGCATGAACCTCATCCTTGCCCTCATCAGGCGCGACCTGACGCTCACCCTTCGCCAGGGCGGCGGTGTGGGCGCCGCGCTCGGTTTCTTCCTCTGCGTGGTGGTGCTGCTGCCCATCGGCATCGGGCCGGACCAGGCGCTGCTCGCCCGCATCGCACCCGGCGCCTTGTGGATCGCGCTGCTCCTTTCCGTGCTGCTCTCCGCCGACCGCATCTACCAGCAGGACTATGAGGATGGCTCGCTCGACATCATGACCATGGGGCCTTTGCCCTTCGAGATGGTGGCGCTGGCCAAATCGGTGGCGCACTGGCTGTCGACCAGCCTGCCGCTGGCCATTGCCGCGCCCATCCTCGGTTTCCTCGTCAACCTGGAGCCGGCGGCAATCCTTCCCCTCGCCGTCGCGATGGTGGCGGGCTCCATCGCCCTCTCGCTCATCGCCTCGATCGGCGCCGCCGTCACGGTGGGGTTGCGGCGCGGCGGCTTGCTCGTCTCGATCCTGGTGCTGCCGCTCTACGTGCCGGTGCTGATCTTCGGGCTTTCCGCAAGCCAGCCCAATGCCGCGCCCGGCCTCGCCGCGGCCTCGCTTCTCATTCTCGCGGCCATTGCGCTGGTCAGCCTCGTCGTCTCCCCCCTTGCCTCGGCTGCGGCACTGAGGTCCTATCTCAGGTGACCGGCCTCCAGTAGATAAGCGGCATCATGCAGTTCCTTGCCAATCCCAACCGTTTCCTGAAGATCGCCAATGCGGTGCTGCCCACTGTCTGGGTCATCACCGTGGCGCTCTTCGCCATAGGCCTCCATGGCGCGCTGGTGACCGCGCCAGCCGACTACCAGCAGGGCGAGACGGCGCGCATCATGTATGTCCATGTGCCGGCGGCCTGGATGGCGCTGTTCGTCTACACCGCCGTGGCGCTGGCGAGCGCCGTGGCGGCGATCTTCCGCCACCCGCTGGCGGATGTCGCCGCCAAGACCGCCGCCCCCATCGGCGCGGTGTTCTGCTTCCTGTCGCTCGCCACCGGCTCGCTGTGGGGCAAGCCCATGTGGGGCGCCTGGTGGGTGTGGGACGCGCGGCTGACCTCGATGTTCGTGCTCATGCTGCTCTATATCGGCTACATGGCCGTCTGGGCGGCGATCGAGGAGCCGCACCGGGCGGCAATGGTGGCGCGCGTGGTGGCCCTCGTCGGCTTCATCAACGTCCCGATCGTCAAGTTCTCGGTCGACTGGTGGAACTCGCTGCACCAGCCGGCCAGCGTCTTCCGCATGGACGGCCCGACGATTGCCTGGCCGATGCTGTGGCCGCTGCTCGTCATGGGGCTTGCCTACAGCTTCCTGTTCCTCGGCCTCCAGCTCACCGCAATGCGCGCCGAGATTGCCGCCCGCAAGATCCGCCAGATCCAGATTGCCGAGATCGGAGAGCGCTGATGGATTTCTCCGCCAGCCACGTGGGCTTCGTCATCGCCTCCTATGCGCTGTCCCTTGTCTTCCTCGCAGGCCTCATCATCGCCACGCTGAGGCGTGACCGGAAACTCCGCGCTGAAGCGGAGCGGCTCGATGCCCATCGCGGGAGGGGCCGCTCATGAGCACGCCCGAAGGCCCTGAGAAGCGCTCCCGCCTGTGGCTGGTGATGCTGCCGGTCATCGTCTTCCTGGGTCTCGCCGCGCTGTTCTGGAAGGGCCTGTCAGGCACGCCCAATCAGATCCCATCCGCCCTCATCGACAAGCCGGCGCCGGACTTCGTGCTGAATGCAGTGCCGGGCCTGAACATGCCGGGCTTCGCCGGCGAGGACCTCAGAAAGGGCAAAGTGACAGTGGTGAATGTGTGGGCCTCATGGTGCGCCCCTTGCCGCATCGAGCATCCGCTGCTTACGGACCTCGCCAGGCGGCCGGACATTCAGCTCTTCGGCATGAACTACAAGGATGAACCGCGGAATGCGGTGGAGTTCCTCTCCACCCTCGGCCAGCCCTTCGCCGCCGTGGGCATGGACCGCGACGGCCGCACCGCCATCGACTTCGGCGTCTATGGCGTGCCCGAAACCTTCATCATCGATGGCCAGGGCATGATCCGCTACAAGCACATCGGCCCGCTCACCGCGGAGGCGATCGCCGGGGAATTGGCGCGCGAGATCGAAAAAGCCAGGACGCCGCTGCCGGCGAACGGTTCGTAAGCCTGGCGAAAAGCTTGAGCATGATCTTATCGCGAAAGCGGTTCCACTTTTGCGGACGAGCTCTGGAAAATCAGGCCCGCTTGCGGGTCTTGATCTTGCGGACGGGCTTGGCCGGTTCCTTTTCCTCGATGCGGTCCATCTCGGCGGCCAGCACGGCCAGATTGTCGATGAAGGACTTGCGGTCCGGCGACGGGATGAGGGAGAGCAGCTGCTTGTCGACCTCGTCGGCGCCCGGCTGGGCCATCTTCAGCATCTTCTTGCCCACCGTGGTGATGCGGATGGCGTTGGTGCGGCCATCGTCCCTGGTGCGCTTCCTCTGGAGGTAGCCTTGCGCCAGCAGCCGGGCCACGAGATCGGCCAGCGTCGAACGGTCGATGCCGGTGAGCTTCACGAGCTCGGTCTGGCTCTTGCCGTCATTGGCGTCGACGGCCAAGAGCACCGTGAACTGACGGTGCGTGAGTCCGGACTTGCCGACCTCGCCCATATAAATGAGGTTGGAATACTGCGCCGCCCGTTTCAACAGGTGGGATGGCGAACGCGAGAACTGCCTCACGTCCCTGGTTGTTGTCATGCGCCCCGTCTCCTGCCCCGCGCGCTGCAAGGTCACTGCCTGCGGCTTCGCGAAAAACTCTGCGCCATCTCTGGCCTGACCGATGCTCAACAGCGTGGCCCCCCCAAGCGAAGCCGCGAAGAAATAGCGGCTGGGATTTTGCGCTGCAAGCAAAAAGCGGCGTGAAAAAATCCGTGAATGCCCTTTGCCCAAAAATGAGTTAAGATGATCCGCACACAGATTTCAACACTTGACAAGCGATGACCATTCAGACTCAGAACCCCGGTTTCCGCCGTGAAATTCCCGCTGGCGACAGCCGCGAACGGGACGTTTGCGCTGCCCGCGGCTTCGTCAATGACGTGAAAGGGAAGACCGTCACAGGGTGCATCGTGCGGCCTGAGGGCAAGATCATGCTCAAGCATATATTTATATCCGGCGCATGATCCGATCAGGCGGTTCCGCCTGAACGGAACATGCGCCAGGCCGAGAGCGGCCTAACCGTCCTCTCCCGCTGAAGCGGGAGACGACGAAGGCTGTTGGGCCGTCTCGTCCTCGATCATGTGCTTCGTCATGAAGGGCGCATTGGCGATGGCGAAGACCAGGGTGATCGGCAGCAGGCCGAAGACCTTGAAGTTCACCCACTGGTCGGTGGTGAGGTTGCGCCAGACCACCTCGTTCAGCGCGGCGAGGAACAGAAAGAACAGGCCCCAGCGGATCGACAGCGTCCGCCAGGCGGCTTCCGGGAGCTTCACCGCCTCGCCCATGATCAGCTTCAGGTAACTCCGCCCGAAGGCCACCCCGCCCAGCAGGACGGCTCCGAACAGCGCGTTGATGAGCGTCACCTTCACCTTGATGAAGAGCTCGCTGTGCAGCCACAAAGTGAGGGCGCCGAAAAGGGCGACGAAGAGGGCGGAGACCAGCGGCACCATGGCGAGCTTGCGGGTGAGCACCCAGGACGCTGTCAGCGCGATGGCGGTGGCCAGCATGAAAATGCCCGTGCCCCAGAAAATGCCGGCCTTCCAGTTGGCGATGAAGAAACAGACGAGCGGGCCCATCTCGATCAAGAGCTTGGTGCCCTGCCCCAGCTTCGGGGCGGATGTGAAGCTGCTCATCTCTCCTCCAGTCCGGCGATCGCCTTGGCGAAGCCCTCGGCGTCGAAGGGTTGCAGATCTTCGATCTTTTCGCCCACGCCGACCGCATGGACGGGGATTCTGAATTTTTCCGCGATGGCGGCGAGGATGCCGCCCCGCGCCGTGCCGTCCAGCTTGGTCATGATCAGCCCGGTGACGCCCGCCACCCTGGTGAAGATTTCAGCCTGGGCCATGGCGTTCTGGCCCGTCGTGGCATCAAGCACGAGAAGCACAGCATGGGGGGCTGACCCGTCCTGCTTCTTGATGACACGCACGATCTTGTCGAGCTCGTCCATCAGATATTGCTTGTTCTGCAGGCGGCCCGCCGTGTCGATGAACAGGATGTCGGCGCCGTCAGCCTTTGCCTCGGCGATGGCGTCGAAGGCAAGCCCCGAGGCATCCGCCCCGGCGGGGCGCGACATGACCCTGGCGCCGATGCGGGAGCCCCAAACATTGAGCTGCTCAATGGCCGCGGCGCGGAACGTGTCGCAGGCGGCGAACATCACCTTGTGGCCCTCGCGCCTGGCAATCGACCCAAGCTTGCCGATGGTCGTGGTCTTGCCCGCGCCATTGACGCCGACGACGAGAATGATGAAGGGCTTCTGCGCCGCACTGAAGCTGAAGGGCGCTTCGACCGGCTTCAAAACCTTGGCCAGCTCGGAGGCGAGGACTCGCCTCACCTCCTCCGGGTCGATTTCCTTGTCATAGCGGCCGGACGACACTTGCCTGACGATGCGCTCCGCCATGGGCAGCCCAAGGTCGGCCTGCAGCAGCACGTCCTCCAAATCCTGCAGCATCGCCTTGTCGAGCTTCTTCTTGGTGAAGATCGAGGCGATGGACCCGGAGATCGAGCGCGAGGACTTGGACAGGCCTTCCGAGAGGCGCGAGAACCAGCCGCCGCGGCGTTCGGGTCCGGCTGCGGGCGGCTCTTCCGCAACGGGCGTGGTCTCAGCCGCAATCTCTGAAACGGTGTCCCCGGCAAGGGGCGGCGCCTGCTCCTGTTGCGGCGCGGAACGGTTGAACAGCTTCCGGAAAAAACTCATGCGGCGGGCCTGGCCTCGAGATGGGTTCGGCCGCGCCCGGTGACCTGGGCGGTGACGATGGCGCCGGGCGCCATGCGGCTGGCAAATTTCACCGGCGCGAAATGCTCGGTGCGGCCCATGGCTTCGGTTTCGACGAGAACCTGGCGGATCGCGCCGATCTCGGAGGCGAGGAACCGGTCGAGCCGCTGCTCGCCCTTCTGGCGCAGAAGCGCCGCGCGTTCCTTGATGATGCGCTTCTCGAGCTGCGGCATGCGCGCGGCTGGCGTGCCGGGGCGCGGAGAGAAGGGGAAGACGTGCAGATAGGTGAGGCCGCAGTCATCGATGATGCGGAGCGAGTTCCCGAACATATCCTCCGTCTCGGTGGGGAAGCCCGCGATGATGTCGGCCCCGAAGACGATGCCGGGGCGCCGCGCGCGGAGCGCCGCGCAGAAACCGGTCGAGTCCTCGCGCGCGTGGCGGCGCTTCATGCGCTTCAGGATCATGTTGTCGCCCGACTGCAGCGAGAGGTGGATGTGCGGCATCACCCGTTCCTCGCCCGCGATCACGTCCATCAGCTCCGGGTCGGCCTCGATCATGTCGATGGAGGAGAGCCGCAGGCGCCTCAGCTCCGGCACGGTCTTCAGAATGCGGTTCGCGAGATGTCCGAGTTTCGGGGCACCCTCGAGGTCCGCCCCCCATGAGGTGAGGTCCACACCCGTCAGCACCACTTCGCAATAGCCTGACGCGGCGAGGCGGCGCACTTGCTCCACCACATCGCCCGCCTGCAGCGAGCGCGAGTTGCCGCGGCCGAACGGGATGATGCAGAAGGTGCATCGGTGGTCGCAGCCGTTCTGCACCTGCACGAAGGCGCGGGTGCGCTCCTTCAGGCCGTCGATGAGGTGCGGCGTCGCGGTCTTGACGTCCATGATGCCGGACACGGAGACCCGCGCATTCGCCCCATGCCGCCAGCTTGCCGCCTTGAGCTTCTCCTCGTTGCCCAGCACGCGGGAGACTTCGGGCATCCTGGCGAACATGTCCGGATCGGTCTGTGCGGCGCAGCCCGTGACGATGATCTCGGCTTGCGGATTCCCGGCCTTGGCCTTGCGGATTGCCTGGCGCGCCTGGCGGGCCGCCTCCGCCGTCACCGCACAGGTGTTGAACACGATGGCGTTGGATTTGCCCGCGGCCGCGGCATGGTTCCGCATCACCTCGGTCTCATAGGTGTTGAGGCGGCAGCCGAAGGTGACGAATTCGGTCTCGCTCATCTCACACCGCCAGATGCCGCGGAAGATCGCCTTCGAATTCATAAGCCACCGGGCCGGTCATGATCACGTGCCCGTCGCGCCCGCGGATCGCCATGGACAGGTCGCCGCCCGGCAGCGTGATGGTGGCCTTCGGGTCGAGGCGCTTCAGACGATGGCCCGCCGCCATCACCGCGCAGGCCGCGGTGCCGCAGGCCTTGGTGAGGCCGACGCCGCGCTCCCACACCTTGATGACGGCGTGGGCGCGGTCATCGATGCGGGCCAGCGTGATGTTGGCGCGCTTTGGAAACAGCGGGTGGTGTTCCAGCATCGGCCCGACCTTGGCAAGGTCGACGACGTCGAGGTCCCTGACCCAGAAAATGCAGTGCGGGTTGCCGACGTTCACCACCGAGGGCCGGTCGATGAGCGGCGCGTCAACCGGGCCGACGTGAAGATCGATGTAGCGCGTGTCGTGGAACTTCTCCGACAGGGGAATGTCCTGCCAGTCGAAGCGGGGTGCGCCCATGTCGACCGTGACGAGGCGCTCGCCGCCCTTCTCGGCGATGAGGAAGCCGCCCTTCGTGTCGATGGTGGCGCGGGTGGACTTCTTCTCGTCGAACAGAATATCGGCGATGCAGCGCGTGGCATTGCCACAAGCTTCGACCTCGAAGCCCTCATTGTTCCAGATGCGCATGGTGACGTCGGCCTTCCCGGAAGGCTCGAGCACGATCAACTGGTCGCAACCGATGCCGGTTATGCGGTCGGCGATGGCGCGGGCCTTCTTCTCGTCCATGGCAATCGCATGCTGGCGCGCGTCGAAAACGACAAAGTCGTTTCCGAGCCCGTTCATCTTGCGGAAATGGAGGGGCGAGGCTTCTGGCATGGGGGCCTTATATGGGAAAAGCCTTGCGGATTGCTAGACCGCCGATAGGTGGTAGCTTGCGGCAGAATTGCGGAGGCAAGAATGGCGAAACGGGATTTCACGAGCGAACTGGTGGGCTCCTTTTCGGAGGGCTCGAACGGCAACCCCACCGTGGCCATGATCGAGGCGGCCTTCCGCCACCACGGCCTCAACTGGCGCTACATCAACTGCGAGGTGCCGCCGGACAAGCTGGCGGATGCCGTGAAGGGGGCGCGCGCCATGGGCTGGCGCGGCTTCAACCTGTCGATCCCGCACAAGGTGGCGGTCATCCAGCACCTCGACGGGCTGGGCGAGAGCGCGGCCATCATGGGGGCCGTCAACTGCGCCGTGAACCGGGAGGGCAAACTCATCGGCGAGAACACCGACGGCAAGGGCTTCCTCAAATCGCTGATGGAGGTGGTGGACCCGAGGGGCAAGTCCATCGTCATGTTCGGGGCAGGCGGTGCGGCGCGCGCCATCGGCGTCGAGCTGGCGCTCGCCGGCGCCCGCTCCCTCACCATTGTCAACCGCTCCGCCACGCGCGCTGAGCCACTCGTCAAACTATTGAACGAAAAAACGAAAACTCCCACCGAGCTGGTGGTTTGGCCGGCCACCTGCCGGGTGCCCGACGGCACCGGCATCGTGGTCAACGCCACCTCCATCGGCCTGGGCAATGGCGACCAGCCGCTCGACGTTGACCTTTCCACCTTCAGGCCCGGCATGGTGGTGGCGGACGTCATCGTCGACCCGCCGGACACCCGCTTCCTGCGCGACGCCAAGGCGCAAGGCTGCACGGTGATCGACGGTCTGGGCATGCTGATCAACCAAGGGGTGATCGGGGTGAAGTACTGGACCGGCATCGACGCCGACCCGGCGGCGATGCGGAAGGAACTGGAGGCAATTTTCGCCTCTTAGGCGGCTTCACCATCCAGCGCCGTCACCCCGGCGAAAGCCTGGATGGCGGAAAGAGGGGGCCGCATCCAGCCCGCCGCCGGTGCCTCACCCCCCCCTGGAAATTTGACTCCTTGCCCCGTTTCCCCTATGTCCGCGCCATCACACGGCGGCTTGAACGTCTTCAGGCGGTTTCACACATGGGGTCTGACATTCCCGGGGGGTGAGGCGGCCAACATCCGGCAGCGAGATTCGCTCCCGGGTGCATCATCCGTTTGCGCCGAGGGGAATGGAACATGTTTGACACCTTAAGCGACCGACTGTCGGGCATTCTGGACAAGATCACCGGGCGCGGCGCCCTGTCCGAGGCCGATGTCGAGGAGTCGCTGCGCGAAGTGCGCCGGGCGCTGCTCGAAGCCGACGTGGCGCTTGAGGTGGTCAAGACCTTCACCGACAAGGTGCGCGAGAAGGCTGTCGGCGCCGAGATCGTCAAATCGGTCAAGCCCGGCCAGATGGTGGTCAAGATCGTCCATGATGCAATGGTCGAGACGCTGGGCGGCGGCGAAGCCTCCGCCCTCAATCTCCGCGCCTCGCCGCCCGTCGCCATCCTCATGGTGGGCCTGCAGGGCTCGGGCAAGACCACGACCACCGCGAAGATCGCCAGGCGCCTGACGGAGCGCGACAAGCGCCGCGTGCTGATGGCCTCGCTCGACACGCGAAGGCCCGCCGCACAGGAACAGCTCGCCATTCTCGGCCGCCAGGTGAAGGTCGACACGCTTGCCATCGTCCCCGGCCAGCAGCCCATCGAAATTGCGAGGCGCGCCATGTCGGAAGCCCGCAAGGGCGGCTATGACGTGGTGATGCTCGACACCGCGGGCCGCCTTGCCATCGACGGGGAACTGCTCGCCGAGGCCGCAAGCGTCCGTGACATTGTGAAGCCCAACGAAACGCTGCTCGTGGCCGATGCCCTCACCGGCCAGGATGCCGTGAACCTCGCGCGCAGCTTCGATGAGAAGATCGGCATTTCCGGCATTGTGCTGACCAGGATCGACGGCGATGGCCGCGGCGGTGCGGCCCTCTCCATGCGCCAGGTGACGGGCAAGCCCATCAAGCTGATGGGCACGGGCGAAAAGCTCGATGGCCTTGAGGACTTCCACCCCGAGCGCATCGCCGGCCGCATCCTCGGCATGGGCGACGTCGTGTCCCTCGTCGAGAAGGCGGCTCTCAACATCGACCAGGCAAAGGCCCAGAAGATCGCCGAGCGCATGAAGAAGGGCGCTTTCGATCTCGACGACCTGGCCGACCAGCTGAAGCAGCTGCAGAAGCTCGGCGGCATGGGCGGCGTCATGAACATGCTGCCCGGCATGGGCAAGGTCAAGAAACAGATGGAAGGCCTCGACCTCGACAACAAGGTGCTGAAGCGGCAGATGGCGATCATCGGCTCGATGACGACTTACGAGCGCAGGAACCCCAAGGTGATGGACGCCAGGCGCAAGAAGCGCGTGGCGGCGGGTTCGGGCACCAAAGTCGAGGAAATCAACCGGCTCCTCAAGATGCACATCCAGATGGCTTCCATGATGAAGCAGATGGGCCAGGGCAAGGGCCTGTTTGGCAAGATGATGGGCAAGGGCGCGCCCGATGCCGCCGAACTCGAGAAGATGCAGGCAGAACTTGCGGGGCTGGACCCCAATGCGCTGCCGGAGGATTTGAAGGACATGATGAAGGGCGGCTCGCTGCCCTCCATGCCGGGTCTCCCGGGCTTGGGCGGCGGCAAGCTCCCCGGCCTCGGCGGATTGCCGGGTCTGGGCGGCGGATCGCCCTTCAGGGGATTGCCGGGGCTGGGGAAGAAGAAGTGATCCCCACCATCGAATCCTCCCGGCTGCTGCTGCGCGCGTGGCGCGAGTCGGACTTTGAGGCCTATGCGGCCTTCCGGGCGGACCCCGAGGCCTGCCGCCATATCGGCGTGCTGTCACGCGGTGACGCATGGCGGGCCATGGCATTCTGTGCCGGCCACTGGAACCTGCTTGGGTTCGGTTTTTGGTCGCTCGAACTGAAAACCACGGGCGAGAATGTGGGGTACTGCGGTCCTTACTTTCCAAAGGAGTGGCCCGAGCCGGAGATCGGCTGGGGAATCTTCCGCCCGCACCAGGGCAGAGGCTATGCGACGGAAGCTGCAGCGCGATCGCTTCTCCATGCTTATGAAGTTCTGGGGTGGAAGACCGCGATCAGCCTCGTTGCGAATTCCAATGCGGCATCAATCGCCGTTGCCGAGAGATTGGGCGCAAGACCGGAAGCGCCTTACGAATACCGCGGGGAAACCTGCACCATTTACCGGCACCTGAACCATGACGACTTTCAACTGCATTCCAAGGAGAAGATGAGATGGCAGTGAAGATGAGGCTCGCGCGTGCGGGCTCGAAGAAGCGCCCCTATTACCACATCGTGATTGCCGACGCGGCGGCGCCCCGCGACGGCAAGTTCATCGACGTGGTCGGCGCCTTCAACCCGATGCTGAAGAAGGACGACGCCAACCGCGTGAAGCTCGACGCCGAGAAGGCCGCGGCCTGGCTGAAGAAGGGCGCGCAAGCGACCGACCGCGTGCTGCGCTTCCTCGACAAGGCAGGCCTCGCCAAGCGCGACGCCCGCAACAACCCGCAGAAGGCCCAGCCCGGCAAGAAGCGCCAGGAGCGCGAGAAGGCCGCCGCCGCCGCGGCGGCTGCCGCCAACGGCTAAGCTTGTCTTATGACAATTGCGTTCGAAAGTGCGAAAAGAGATCCGCTGGACGGGAGTTATAACTCCCGTCCAGCGGCGAGGGACGGATCGTGATTTTGCTGGCCGTTTGACGGGCCGAGTTAGAGTAGGATCGCCCTCGT
>NZ_JADCDA010000064.1 GCF_020252405.1 Aestuariivirga sp. | reverse complement strand
CGTCTCCCTGAATGGCATCGATCAAGCCTCCATATGAAGGCTCAAACTAAACTGTCAGGAATGTCGCCGGTCTATTCTGTCAGGGATGTAGCAGGTTCATACCGGACAGACCCCCTCACCCTGCCCTCTCCCCCGGTGGGGGAGAGGAAAGAAGAAAAAAAGCACAAGGCTCCGTTTGCGATAGCCTTGCCCCCGTGGCGGGGGCGGGACAAATTATTCCTGACCCGTGAGAACCGCCCGGCACATGCATGTTCCCACCGGGTGCACCCGCCTTCCCGGAACATGCGCCGGACGACAGCGACTTTATTCCTCTCCCCCGGTGGGGGAGAGGAAAGACGAGGGCCGGCCCCTTGTGGCGGGGGCGGGGGCGCTTGCATGGCCGGGCCCTCAGGCGCCCTGCCACGCGGCGCGCGGCATGCCCCTTACGCCCATGACAGGGTCATGGCCACGTCGCCGGGCACACCGTCCGGAAAATCCACGATCTCGGCCGCCAGCTTATAGCCCTTGGCGCGGAAATACTTGCTCCACAGCTGATAGACCTCCATGGGCACGCCGGTCAGCGTGGTCTCCCAGCCCTTCTCGCCCTGATTGATGGCCCGGCCGTGGTCGGTGCACAGGGCGTTGGGGAAGCGATAGACCTGAACCGAGGTCATGCCCTTGTCGGTCGCCCGCTGGATCATGCGCAGGGCGCGGCGGATGCCCTCCTCATCGGAGATACCCAATGGCTTGTGCAGCTGGTCGATGAAGGCCTGCCGCTCGGCCTCGGCCTCCTTCTGCTGGTTGAGCAGGCGCTGGGCCTCCTCCGCCTGCGCCAGTGCGATCTTCTCCGCCAGGGACTTGGCGCTGGGGAGCAGGTCGTCGATTGAATCACTCATTTGCGGTTTCTCCAGTTGCCGGCATGGATGGACATCAATAATCGGCGCGTGCGCCAGTTCCAACTCTGGCATCGGCTCATGACAATAACAGCGATGCGCCCCCGGATAATAGAAGCAATCGTGCTGCACGTCGATACGCGGCCGGAACCGGGGCCCAGCGGCGCCGCTGTCGCCCGCCGGTCACCGGTGGTTCTCCAGTCCGGCGTTGAGGTTCAGCGACCAGACCCTGCCGAAAACCCCTTTGACCGCCGAAAGCCGTTCGCCCGTCCGTGCCTATTCCGACACATGACCGGTCCATCCTTGCGGTCGTTCTCTTCTTGATCTAGTCGAGAGCCATGCCAGAGCAAAAGAAAGTCCTGTCCATCCAGGGTGCGCGTGAGCACAACCTGAAGAATGTCTCGCTGGAGCTGCCGCGCGACAGGCTGATCGTCTTCACCGGACTGTCAGGCTCCGGCAAATCCTCGCTCGCCTTCGACACGATCTATGCCGAGGGCCAGCGCCGCTATGTCGAGTCGCTCTCGGCCTATGCCCGGCAATTCCTCGAGATGATGCAGAAGCCGGACGTCGACCAGATCGACGGCCTGTCGCCCGCCATCTCGATCGAGCAGAAGACGACCAGCCGCAACCCGCGCTCCACGGTGGGCACGGTCACCGAAATCTATGACTACATGCGCCTGCTCTTCGCGCGCGTCGGCGTTGCCTATTCGCCCGCCACGGGCCTGCCCATCGAGAGCCAGACCGTCACCCAGATGGTCGACCGCGTCATGGCTCTGGAGGACGGCGCCCGCCTCTACCTGCTCGCCCCCATCGTGCGCGGCCGCAAGGGCGAATACCGCAAGGAACTCGTGGAACTTCAGAAGAAGGGCTTCACCCGCGTCAAGGCCGATGGCAAGTTCCACGAGATTGACAGCGTCCCGGCCCTCGACAAGAAGTTCAAGCATGACATCGACGTGGTGGTGGACCGCCTCGTGGTGAAGCCTGACATCGCAACCAGGCTGGCCGACAGTTTCGAGACCGCGCTCAAGCTGGCCGATGGCCTGGCCGTTGCCGAATTCGCCGACAGGCCGCTTCCCGCCTCGGCCACCACGGAGGAAGGCGCCAACAAGTCGAAGAACGACACGCATGAGCGCCTGCTGTTCTCCGAGCGCTTCGCCTGCCCCGTCTCGGGCTTCACCATCGACGAGATCGAGCCGCGGCTGTTCTCCTTCAACAACCCCTTCGGCGCCTGCCCCAAATGCGACGGGCTGGGAACCGAGCTCCACTTCGAGCCCGAGCTCGTGGTTCCGGATGCCGCGCTGTCCATGAGGGACGGCGCCATCCTGCCCTGGGCGCGCACCGGCAACACCTCGCCCTATTACAACCAGACGCTCGAGGCGCTGGCCAGGCACTACAAGGTGTCCATGAACACGCCCTGGAAGGACATTCCGAAGAAGGCGCGCGAGGCCATCCTCTTTGGCACGGGCGAGGAGGAAGTCACCATCACCTATGACGACGGCATCCGCGCCTACAAGACCAGGAAGCCCTTCGAGGGCGTCATCGGCAACATCGAGCGGCGCTGGCGCGAGACGGATTCCGAATGGATGCGGGAGGAACTCTCCAGATACCAGTCTGACCACCCCTGCTCCGAGTGCAACGGCCACCGTCTGAAGCCCCAGGCGCTGGCGGTGAAGGTCGGCCGCAAGCACATCGGCGAGATCTCGGCGATGTCGATCCGCGAGGCCAATGAGTGGTTCGCCGGCCTGGCGAAGACGCTGAAGCCGAAGGACATGGAGATCGCGCAGCGCATCCTCAAGGAAATCCGCGACCGGCTGAAGTTCCTCGTCGATGTGGGGCTCGACTACCTCAACCTGTCGCGCACCTCCGGCACGCTGTCGGGCGGCGAGAGCCAGCGCATCCGTCTCGCCTCGCAGATCGGCTCCGGCCTGACGGGCGTGCTCTATGTGCTGGACGAACCGTCGATCGGCCTGCACCAGCGCGACAATGCGCGGCTTCTCGAAACCCTCGTGCATCTCCGTGACCTCGGCAACACGGTGATCGTGGTCGAACATGACGAGGACGCGATCCGGCTTGCGGACCACGTGGTCGACATCGGCCCCGGCGCGGGCGTCCACGGCGGCCAGATCGTCGCGCAAGGGACTCCCGCCGAAGTCATGGCTAACCCCAGGTCGCTCACCGGGCAATATCTCACCGGCCAGCAGGCCGTGCCGCTCCCCGGCGCACGGCGCAAGTGGAAAAAAGGCCGCTCCATCCGCGTCAGCGGCGCGCGCGCCAACAATCTGAAGAACATCTCGGCGGAAATTCCTCTGGGCGTGTTCACCTGCGTCACCGGTGTCTCGGGCGGCGGCAAGTCCACACTGCTGATCGACACCGTCTACAAGGCCGCCGCGCGCAAGCTCATGGGCGCGCGCGAGGCGCCCGCCGATCATGACCGCATCGAGGGCCTCGAACTGCTCGACAAGATCATCGACATCGACCAGAGCCCCATCGGGCGCACGCCGCGCTCCAACCCGGCCACCTACACCGGGGCCTTCACGCCGATCCGCGATTGGTTCGCGGGCCTGCCCGAGGCCAAGGCGCGCGGCTATGAGGCGGGGCGCTTCTCCTTCAACGTCAAGGGCGGGCGCTGCGAAACCTGCCAGGGCGACGGCGTCATCAAGATTGAGATGCACTTCCTGCCGGATGTCTATGTCACCTGCGACGCCTGCCACGGCCACCGCTACAACCGCGAGACGCTGGAGATCAAGTTCAAGGACAAGTCCATCGCCGACGTGCTGGACATGACCGTGACGGAAGCCTCCGGCTTCTTCCGCGCCGTGCCATCCGTGCGCGACAAGATGGAAACGCTGGAGCGCGTGGGCCTGGGTTACATCAAGGTCGGCCAGCAGGCGACCACGCTGTCGGGCGGCGAGGCGCAGCGCGTGAAGCTCGCCAAGGAACTTTCCCGCCGCGCCACGGGCCGCACGCTTTACCTGCTTGACGAACCGACGACGGGCCTGCACTTCCATGACGTGAGGAAGCTGCTCGAAGTGCTGCATGAGCTGGTCGACCAGGGCAACAGCGTCGTCGTCATCGAACACAATCTCGAAGTCATCAAGACCGCCGACTGGATCATCGATCTTGGCCCCGAGGGCGGCGACGGCGGCGGCGCGATCGTGGTGGCCGGAACGCCCGAAGACGTGGCGCGCGAAAAACGCAGCTACACCGGCCAGTTCCTCAAGGACGTGCTGAAGCGCGGCAAGAGGCAGGCCGCGGAGTAGTGTTTCTCTACTTCGCCTATGGCTCCAACATGTCCGGGCGGCAGATGACCGAGCGCTGCCCGGACCATGAGCGCCTGGGCATTGCCGTGCTCAAGGACCATGCGCTGTGCGTCCCGCGCACGTCCCCCATCCGCAACTGCGGCGTGGCGGGTCTGGCGGTGACGCCGGGTGCGGAGGTGTGGGGCGTTGTCTACCGCCTGCATGACGAGGATCTGGCGGCGCTCGACAGGCGCGAGGGCTATGATCCAGCGAAGCCCCATCACGAAAACCGCTACAACCGCCAGACCATCCGTGTGCTGATGGATGGCCGCGATGTCGAATGCCTTACATACTTTGCACGACCGGAGCCCGGTGAGCATGTACCGAGTGCGAACTATTTAGCGACGATGATCGAAGGCGCCGTGGAGAACGACTTGCCCGCGGAATACGTGGCCACGCTCAGGCTCATCCCCTCTCTCTAGGCCGACATCCCTCTTTAGCCCGTCATCACTCTTTGGCCCGTCATCACTCTTTGGCCCGTCATCCCGGCGAAGGCCGGGATCCAGCTTTCTCACCGCGCGTGCTGAACCAAAGCTGGACCCCGGCCTTCGCCGGGGTGACGACTTCAACATCTCTCAAAGCCCCGGGGCGTAGGGCACATTGAACTCCGCCGATTGCGCAACTGCCGGGGCCCTGCCGGAGATCGAGATGGAATTGCCGGACGGGTCCTTGGCATTGGCGAAGACATATCCCATGCCGTCGTGAAGCGGGCCAAACTCAAGCCCGCGCTTCTTCGCGGCGCGGGCGAAGGCCGCAACGTCATCCACATCAAAATTCAGCTTGACCAGTGCCTGCCCCATCTTCTGGGACTTGGCGGCAGGATGCAGGCGAATGGCGGTACCGGACCCTGGTGGACGCAGTTCGATGATCCGGTCACCTGGTCGCTGAAATGCCGTGTAGCCGAAATGGCGGTCGTAGAATTCGACCATCTCCGGAATGTACCGCGTGTAGATCGTGATGCTGGTCAAGGGCGTCAACATGCTCGCGTCTCTTATTGCTGGACATCACGGAGCGTGTGACGATCCTACTTCTATATCAAGTATATCAAGCGTCTTTTTGCACTGCCGGACGAGATACGCGCCAAGAACGGAACCGGGAGAACATGTTCCGCCTGCGGATGATCTGCCGATCACGATGGCGGGTGCCGAGGAGAACAGTTCAACGCTCTCCAGACCGTCATGCCGGCGAAGGCCGGGATCCAGCTTTCTCACCGCGCGTGCTGAACCAAAGCTGGACCCCGGCCTTCGCCGGGGTGACGGATAGATGGGGCATAGAGAGGCCCGTGGTGGACTTCGTAACGATTGCTTTTTGATTTCAGGCAATCGTCGCTATTCCCCTAGCCAGCCAACGCCAAAAGCCACTGCAGGGCATTTTTAGCGGTCTGGCGCAGTCGCAAGGAAACCGCATCGCCGGTACAAACCAGCTAACCTTCCCGCTCCTTCCTCAGTTTCCCCCAATACTCCAGCCTGCGCTTCACCTCGCGCTCGAAGCCGCGCTCGACGGGGGCGTAATAGGTTTCACGCCCCAGACCGTCAGGAAAATAGTTCTGCCCGGAAAACGCATCCGGCTGGTCATGGTCATAGCGGTAGCCGGCGCCGTATTCATGGTTCTTCATCAGCTTGGTGGGCGCGTTGAGGATGATCTTGGGCGGCATCAGCGAGCCCGTTTGCCTGGCCCGCCCGGTGGCCGCCTTGTAGGCATTGTAAACCGCATTCGATTTGGGCGCGGTGGCAACATAGACGACCGCCTGGGCAATCGCCAGCTCGCCCTCCGGGCTGCCGAGGAAGTCGTAGGTTTCCTTCGCGGCCAGTGCCTGGTGCACGGCCTCCGGGTCGGCAAGCCCCACATCCTCGATCGCCATCCGCACCACGCGGCGCACGATGAACAGCGGGTCCTCGCCCGCCGTGAGCATCCGCGCGAGATAATAGAGCGCCGCATCCGGGTCCGACCCGCGCACCGATTTGTGGAGAGCCGAGATCAGATTGTAATGCCCGTCCGCCGCCTTGTCATAGAGCGGCATGCGCTTCTGGACCGTGCGCGCCAGCAACTCCGGTGTCAGCGGGTCACCGCCCTCCGGCACGGCGGCAAAGACTTCCTCCAGCATATTAAGGAAATAGCGCCCGTCGCCATCCGCCATGCCGATCATTGCCTCGCGCGCGGCGGCATCGGCCGGCAGGAGCCTCCGCTCGAACATCTCGGCGCGCCGGATCAGGGCATTCATCGCCCCGGCGTCCAGCCGGTTCAGCACAAGCACCTGGGCGCGCGAAAGAAGCGCTCCGTTCAGTTCGAAGCTCGGGTTCTCGGTGGTCGCGCCGACGAGGACAATCGTCCCGTCCTCCACATAAGGCAGGAAGGAGTCCTGCTGGGACTTGTTGAAGCGGTGAATCTCATCGACGAAGAGCAGCGTGCCCCGCCCCTGCTCCCGCCTGATGCGCGCCTGCTCGAACAGCTTCTTGAGGTCTGCAACGCCGGAGAAGATGGCCGAGATCTGCTCGAATGCGAGACCCGTCTCGCCCGCCAGGAGGCGCGCGATGGTCGTCTTGCCGGTGCCCGGCGGCCCCCAAAGGATGATGGATGGAATGCGGCCCGCGGCCAGCATGCGGGTGATCACGCCATCGGCACCGGCCAGATGGTCCTGCCCCACGACATCCGCCAGCTTTTGCGGGCGCAGCCGGTCCGCCAGGGGGCGCGGCGCGTCCTTGCCGAAGCCGGCGGAGTCGAAGAGGCTGGCCATCAGCCGCCAATGGCCATCTTCACCACCCGTCCGCCGCGGTCGATGGCAATGCGCCACAGGTTGCTGTCATCCGCCAGGGCGGCGTTGAGCGCGTCGACACTGTCGATCTTGGCGCCGTTCACCTCCAGCACGATGTCGCCCCGCTTGAAGAAGCGCAGCGCCGGCGCCGTGTCGATTTTGGTGACGACGACGCCCACGGCATCGGCCGGCAGGCCCAGTTCATCCGCAACGGCAGGAGAAAGATTGGCGGCGGTGGCGCCGGTGAGAGGATTTGCGCCCGCGATCAGGGTTTCGTCGCGCTTCACGGTCTCGGGGGCGGCGATCATCGTGACCTGGGTTTCCTTGCGGCCGCCCTTGCGCTGGTATTCGACGATGATCGTCGCCCCAATGGCCGTCGTCGCGGCGCGATAGCCAAGCTCCTGGGCGGTCTCCACGGGCTTGCCTTCCAGCGCCAGAACGATGTCGCCGCGCTTGAGCCCGGCCCTGGCCAGCGGGCTCTGCGGATGCAGGCTCACGATCAGCGCGCCTTCCGGCCTCGCCATGCCGAGAGACGTGGCGATGTCGGGCGAGACATCCTGCAGCTCGGCGCCAAGCCAGGGGCGCCTGATGGCCACCCCGCCATTCTCGGCGGTGGCCACCACCGTTTTCACCATGTTGGTGGGGATTGCAAAGCCAATGCCGATGGACCCGCCCGAGCGCGAGAAGATGGCGGTGTTGATGCCCACCAGTTCGCCCCGCATGTTGACCAGCGCGCCGCCCGAGTTGCCCGGGTTGATTGCGGCGTCGGTCTGGATGAAGAATTGGTAGTCGCTCACGCCCACCCGCGTGCGGGCCAGCGCCGAGATGATGCCGCTCGTCACCGTCTGGCCCACGCCGAAGGGGTTGCCGATGGCGAGCACGAGGTCACCCACCTCCAGCGCGTCGGAGTCGGCAAGATCGAGCGCCGGCAATTCCTCGTCCGGCACGTCGATCTTGAGAACGGCCAGATCGGTGCGCTCGTCGGCGATCAGAACTTTGGCCTCGAACTCGCGCTTGTCGGCGAGCGCCACTTTCACGTCCGTCGCGTTGGCGATGACGTGGTTGTTGGTCACGATCAGTCCCCTGGGATCGACGATGACGCCGGAGCCCAGCGAATTGGCCACCCGCTCGCGCGGGCGGCCGAAGCTGCCGCCATCGCCGAAGAAGCGGCGGAAGAACGGGTCCTGCATGAAGCCGTTGCCGCCCTGGTCCTCCATCAGCTTGCGCTGCGAATAGACGTTGACCACGGCCGGGGCGGTGGTCTTGACCACCGGGGCAAAACTCAGCTGCACCGCGGCGGCGGACGCCGGCACGGCCTTGCCGGCGGCCTCGGCAAGCGGGCTGCCCAGCGCCAGCATGAGGGCGGAAGCGATGACGGGAACGAAACGCATGTGACTCCTTATGGCGCTTTCGGCGGCCTATCTGCGATCAAGCTTTGTCGACAAAATGACCGATGTCTCGATCCGCGTGATGCCGGGGATCTGGCCGATCCCGTCGATCAGCCGGTCCATGGCCTCGGACGACCCGGTCTTGACCTGAGCGATCAGGTCGAATTTTCCGCTCACCGTGTGCAGGGTTTCGATCTGCGGGAACCTGGCGAGCATGCGGCCCACATCGACCTGGCGGCGCGGTTCCACCGAAAGGGTGACGAAGGCCCGCATGCCGCCCTGGTCGAGCTCCCGCGACAGCCGGACCGAATAGGCGGCGATCACGCCCGTTTCCTCCAGCCGTTTCAGCCGGTCCTGCACCGTGGTGCGCGACAGGCCCAGCTTGCGGGCGAGCGAAGCCACCGGCTCGCGCGAATCCACCTTCAGCAGGGCAATCAGCTCCTCGTCCTTGGGGGTGATGTGCACCATCGGCGATGTGGGGTCCGCTTTCGTCGGAATGACGAGTCATCCGTCATAAATCAGCACACCGCCGTGTGTAAACCGACAACACCGGACGTTATGTGCCGGGCTTGCGTTTTTCCCCAATGTTACGGAGGTTTCGATGG
>NZ_JADCDA010000063.1 GCF_020252405.1 Aestuariivirga sp. | reverse complement strand
TCCCACTCCAGCAACGCGCCCGACCACTCCGCGACCATTGTCGTCCTCCCGCCAAAAGCGGCAGGAATCACAAATCTATCGCAGACGCAACTGTAGTATTAAAGCATTTTCGACGGTCAACCGGTGTCCGCTTGACCGGAAAATGCTTTAATCTTTGCTGAGCCGCCCCTTGTCCTTCAGATACCGCACGATCAGGTCGGCGGCACCCTCCGCCGTCACCCTGGCGGTGTCGACGCGGATCTCGGGCTTCTCCGGCGCTTCATAGGGCGAGGAGATGCCGGTGAAGTGCTTGATCTCGCCGCGGCGGGCCTTGGCGTAAAGGCCTTTCACGTCGCGCTTCTCGGCTTCGGCGAGCGCGGTGTCGACGAAGATCTCGATGAACTCGCCGTCTTCCAGCAGTTCGCGCGCCATCAGGCGCTCGGAGCGGAAGGGCGAGATGAAGGAGACGAGCACGATGAGGCCCGCATCCACCATCAGCTTCGCCACCTCGCCCACGCGGCGGATGTTCTCCACGCGGCCGGCGTCGGAGAAGCCGAGGTCGCGGTTGAGGCCGTGGCGCACATTGTCGCCGTCGAGCAGGTAAGTCATGTGGCCCGCGGCGTGGAGCTGCTTCTCGACCAGGTTCGCGATGGTGGACTTGCCCGCGCCCGAGAGCCCCGTGAACCACAACACGGCGGGCTTCTGCCCGGTAAGCGAGGCGCGCGCCTGCTTGGTCACGTCCACCGCCTGCCAGTGGATGTTCGCCGCGCGCCGGAGCGCGAAGCGGATGAGGCCCATGCCCACCGTGTTGTTGGAGAAGCGGTCGATGACGATGAAGGAACCGAGGTGGCGGTTTTCGACATAGGGAGTAAAGGCAATCTGGCTGTCGAGCTCGAGATTGCACACGCCGATCTCGTTCAGGGCCAGCGTCTTCGCCGCCACATGCTCCATGGTGTTGACATTGACCTTGTATTTCAGCTCCTCCAGCGTGCCTGGCACGGTCCTGGTGGAGGACTTGAAGAGATAGGGGCGGCCCGGCAGCATCGGCTCGTCGCTCATCCAGAGAATCTCGGCCTCGAACTGGTCGGAGACCTCGACAGGATCGTCCGCCGCGCAGATCACATCGCCGCGGCTGATGTCGATCTCGTCCTTCAGGGTGATGGTCAGCGACTGGCCGGCCACGCCCTCGTCGAGGTCGCCGTCATAGGTGACGATCCGCTCGACGCCCGACGTGCGGGCCGATGGCAGAACCTTGATGGGGTCGCCCGGCTTCACCGTGCCCGAAACGATGGTGCCGGAGAAGCCGCGGAAATTCTGGTTCGGGCGGTTCACCCACTGCACCGGCAGCCGGAAGGGCTTCTCCGCCAGGCCGTCGCCCACCGGCACGGTTTCAAGATGCGCCATCAGCGTGGGGCCGTGGTACCACGGCATGTTGGCGGAGCGGGCGATCATGTTGTCGCCCAGGAGCGCCGATACGGGGATCGCCGTGATCTTGTCCGCGCCGACCGATTTGGCGAAGGCGCGATAGTCCTCCTCGATGCGCTCGAACACCCGCTGGTCGAAATCCACCAGGTCCATCTTGTTGACGGCGGCGACGAGATGCTTGATGCCCAGCAGCGTGCAGATAAAGGTGTGGCGGCGCGTCTGGGTGAGCACGCCTTTGCGTGCATCCATCAGGATGATGGCGAGGCTGGCGGTGGAGGCGCCCGTCGCCATGTTGCGCGTGTATTGCTCGTGCCCCGGCGTGTCGGCGACGATGAACTTGCGCTTGTCGGTGGTGAAGGCCCGGTAGGCCACGTCGATGGTGATGCCCTGTTCGCGCTCGGCCGCAAGCCCGTCGACGAGAAGCGCAAAGTCGAGGTTGCCGCCCTGCGTGCCCATCTTCTTCGAGTCGGCCTCGAGGGCCGTCAGCTGGTCCTCGAACAGCATCCTGGCCTCGTAGAGAAGCCGGCCGATGAGGGTGGACTTGCCGTCGTCGACCGAGCCGCAGGTGATGAAGCGGAGAAGATCCTTCTGTTCCTGGGCGCGAAGATAGGCCTCAACGTCGCCGCCGGTGAATTCGATGAAGCGCGTCATCAGAAATATCCTTCCTGCTTCTTCTTTTCCATGGAGGCGGAGGCATCCTTGTCGATGACCCGGCCCTGGCGTTCAGACGAGGTGGCCACCAGCATTTCCTCCACGATATCGAGGAGCGAGGTGGCGTTGGACTCGATCGCCCCCGTCAGCGGATAGCAGCCCAGCGTGCGGAAGCGGATCTTTCGCATCTGCGGCGTCTCGCCGGGATTGAGCCGCATGCGCCCGTCGTCCACCATGATCATCTGCCCGTCACGCCACACCACGGGGCGCTCGGCGGCGAAGTAGAGCGGCACGATGTCGATCGACTCGCGGTGGATATATTGCCAGATGTCGAGCTCGGTCCAGTTCGACAGCGGGAAAACGCGGATCGACTCGCCCCTGTTCTTGCGCGCGTTGTAGAGGTCCCATAATTCGGGGCGCTGGTTCTTGGGGTCCCAGCGGTGGCGCTGGTCGCGGAAGGAGAAGATGCGCTCCTTGGCGCGGGACTTTTCCTCGTCGCGGCGCGCGCCGCCGAAGGCCGCGTCGAAACCATATGTGTCGAGCGCCTGCTTGAGGCCGTCGGTCTTCATGATCTGGGTGTGAAGGGCCGAGCCGTGGTCGAAGGGGTTGACGTTCTTGGCCACGCCGTCGGGGTTCTTGTGGACGATCAGCTCCCAGCCGTATTTCTTCGCGGTCGCCGCGCGCATGGCGTACATGTCGCGGAACTTCCAGCCGGTATCGACATGCAAGAGCGGGAAGGGCGGCTTCGAGGGGTGAAAGGCCATGAGGGCGAGATGCAGCATCACGGCCGAATCCTTGCCGATGGAATAGAGCATCACCGGCTTCGCGCACTCCGCCGCCACCTCGCGGATGATGTGAATCGATTCCGCTTCGAGGCGCTCGAGATGGGTGAGCGTCCGGGCGTCGCGGTAAAGGGTCCGGGGTGCCCCCGCCGGGGCGGACTGCCGGGCGATCCAGCCCCGCACCCTGTCGATGGTGCGGGTGGACGGGGAACGGCCCCTGCGCAGGTCGAAAACGAAGTTCGGGTCGCTGAGCGCCTGCTTGCCGAGCGCGGTGGGCTCCACCCCGGCGGAAGAAAGAAAGCGCTCGATTTCCGCCAGAAAGGATTGGGCGACACTGTCCATGATAGGATATTACCTTTGAAAGCGACCAGCGGACCGGCAATTAGCCCAATTCACCGTGTTTGAATAGGATAATTTCAGTACTGTCCGCCCCGTACATGCCAGATAATAGGATTTTTCCGATTATTCTGCCGATGCGTGAGGCTTGAGGTCACGTAATGTCCGTTATAGAGTTTTCCTGGGAGGAAACGACGTGGACAAGGGTAACGGACGAAAGGCGGCGCAGCCTCCGGGCATGCCGTTCCAGGACCCGCATGGTCACGGCGAGGCGACGGGCAAGCTGCTGGAGCAGGCGATCGGCCGTGCGGTGAAGGAGTTCCGCGAGAAGCTGGGCCTCACCATTGCCGAGCTCGCCAAGGCGGCGGAGATGTCAGCCGGCATGCTCTCCAAGATCGAGAATGGCGCAACCTCGCCATCCCTCGCCTCGCTCCAGGCGCTGGGCAAGGCGCTGCAGGTTCCGGTCACCGCCTTCTTCAAGTCCTATGAGGAAATCCGCGACGCCACTTTCGTGAAGGCGGGGCAGGGCCTCACCATCGAGCGCCGCGGCACGCGCGCCGGCCATCAGTATGAGCTTCTCGGCCACAGCCCGCACGGGCCGGTGATGGTGGAGCCCTATCTCATCACGCTGACGCATGAGTCCGACGTCTTCCCCACGTTCCAGCATGCGGGCCTCGAATTCCTCTATATGCTCGAAGGCAATGTCGTGTACCGCCATGGCGAGAAGACCTATGACATGCATCCGGGCGATGCGCTGTTCTTCGATGCCGAGGCGCCGCACGGGCCGGAGGAGCTGCGGAAGCTGCCCCTCCGCTATCTGTCCGTCATCAGCTATCGCCGCGAGGATTGACTTGCACAGGCGCGCGCCCGCCGTCGCCGCTCTCGCGCTGCTGGCGGTTTTCGCCCCGGCGCGCGGCGGCGAGCCGCTGGAGGGCAGCTTCATTGCCAGCCGTTCCTGCGCGGCGCTGCTGTCGATCCGCAAGAACACAAACCCCGGCAATGTGACCACCGCGCCGGGGACGGGCTACCGGCTGCTCGCAAGAAACCGGAAGAAGCCGACGCATGTCCGCATCGAAATCCCCGGCGCCCGGCCGCCTGAGCGCTGGGTGGCTGCGGACTGTGGCAAGGCCGGGCCTGCCGCCGCAAAGCAGGCCGCACCGGCGCAGCCGGAGCCCGTCACTCCTTCCTATGTGCTGGCGCTCAGCTGGCAGCCCGCCTTCTGCGAGGCAAACCCCGGCAAGCGCGAATGCCGCCGCCAGACGGCCGCGCGCTATGACGCGAATTATCTCTCGCTGCATGGCCTCTGGCCGCAGCCGCCGGGCCTCGCATACTGCAACCTCTCTCCGGCGGTGCGTGCCGCGGGCGAGGGTGGGCGCTGGCGTGACATTCCGCCGGTCGAACTCAGCCTCTCCACCCGGGCTGACTTGGAGCACATGATGCCGGGCTCGCAGTCGATGCTGGAGCGCCATGAATGGGCCAAGCACGGCAGCTGCTACCCCGCTGACGCAGAAACCTATTTCCGCGACTCCTTCCGCCTGATGAAGGAACTCAATGCCTCGCCCGTGGCGGGCGTCTTCCAGCGTAACATCGGCCGGCGGGTGAGCGCGAATGACATCCGCGCCGCCTTCGACCAGGGCTTCGGTCCCGGCGCGGGCAACCGCGTGCGGGTGGCCTGCCGGGACGACGGCGACCGCCGTCTGATTGCCGAGCTCACCATCAGCTTGAAAGGCGATATCCAAGGCGGATCAACGCTTTCCGACCTGATGCTGGCGGCAAACCCGGTCGATCCCGGCTGCCCGGCGGGCGTCCTTGACCCGGTTGGCGCGCAATAAAGCATTTTCAGGTCAAGTGGACCCCGGTTGACCGTCGAAAATGCGACCAAACAAAGGGATAAAGCAGTGTTGCGATTCCGCCTGAACGGAACATGCGCTATGAATGCCCCTGATGACTTTCCCCGGTTTCCTGATTATGGAAGCCAGGGTCTTCAGGACAAAACCAACAAGACGACACGGGAGTGACACGGACCATGGGCGATCTCGCCGCTTACGCCAAGAAGAACGGCGTCAAATTCTTTCTCTTCAATTTCACGGACCTCTTCGGCGTGCAGCGCGCCAAGCTCGTTCCGGCGGAAGCCGCGGCCAGGATGCAGAAGGCCGGCGCGGGCTTTGCGGGCTTCGCGACCTGGCTCGACCAGACGCCCGCCCATCCCGATATTCTGGTGATGCCCGACACCGGCTCCATCATACCGCTGCCGTGGCGCCCCGAAGTGGCCTGGGTCGCGGGCGAGCCCTGGATGAACGACGAGCCGCTGGCGCAGGCGCCTCGCGTCGTGCTCCGCAAGCTCAGCGAGCACTACGCCGGGAAGAACATGAAACTCATGGCGGGCGTCGAGCCTGAATTCCACCTGATCAACGCCGATGGCTCGGCCGTCTCCGACCATCGCGACACCGCCGAGAAACCCTGTTACGACCAGTCCGCCATCATGCGCCGCCTCGACGTCATCGCCGAGATCTGCCAGACCATGACGGCGCTCGGCTGGGGCCCCTACCAGAACGACCACGAGGACGCGAACGGCCAGTTCGAGATCAACTGGAACTTCTCCGATGCGCTCACCACCGCCGACCAGCTTGCCTTCTTCAAGTTCATGGTGAAGTCCATCGCCGAGAAGCATGGCCTGCGCGCCACCTTCATGCCGAAGCCCTTCATCAACTTGACCGGCAATGGCTGCCACGTGCATCTCTCAGTGTGGACGAAGGACGGCAAGAAGAACCTGTTCGAGGACCCGAAGGGCGAGCTCGGCGTGTCGCAGCTTGGCTATCACTTCCTCGGCGGCCTGATGCACCATGCCTCCGCCATGTGCGCCATCACCAACCCCACGGTGAACAGCTACAAGCGCATCAACGCGCCGCGCACGGTTTCGGGCGCCACCTGGTCACCGTCCTCGATCACCTATGGCGGCAACAACCGCACCCACATGGTCCGCATCCCGGACTCAGGCCGCGCCGAATACCGCCTGCCGGACTGCTCCGCCAACCCCTATCTGCTGCTGGCCTCCATCCTCGCCGCCGGCATGCATGGCGTGGAAAAGCAGATGGACCCGGGCAAGCGTCTCGACATCGACATGTATGCCGAGGGCCACACCATCAAGAACGCGAGGAAGCTGCCGCTGAACCTTCTCGACGCGCTCAGGAACTTCGAGCAGGACAGCTATCTGCAGGAGATGCTGGGCAAGGAAGTGTCCCAGGGCTATCTCAAGCTCAAGCACAATGAGTGGAACAATTACTGCCGCCACCTCACGCAGTGGGAACGCGACACCACGCTCGACTGCTGATCCGTTACTCCAGCAGCGCGAGAAAAGGCCCGGTGCGAGCAATCGCGCCGGGCTTTTTGCTCGCTTCAGGGGTTCCTGTGCCTCTGTTCTTCACCTTGCCCCGGCTTGACCGGGGCATCCTCTTCGCCGGCGGCCGAAAAGGGTCGCCCGGTCGAGCCGGGCAAAGGTGAGGCGGGGCGTGCTGACGGGGCGGCGTTACCGCCGCTCCGAAGCCGGCGTCACGCCAAAGGCCTCCCGGTAAGCCCGGCTGAAGTGGCTCGCGCTTGAAAACCCGCAACCCAGCGCGATCTCGGTGATCGGCACGGCGGACTGCCGCAGCAGGTCGCGGGCGCGCTCAAGCCTGATCTGGCGGTAGTGCCCGGCATAGCTGATCCCCATCTTCTCCGCGAACAGCCGGTCGAGCTGGCGCGTCGACAGCCCGATGCGCCGCGCGGTCTCAGGGCGCGTCAGCGGTTCTCCGGGGTGGCTCTCCATCAGTTCCAGCGCCGCGCTGAGCCTGTCGTCGTGCACGCCGTAGCGCTCGGTGAGCGAGGCGCGCTGGGCCGACTGCGCAGGGCGGATGTCGGTATGCATGAACCAGTCGGAAACCTTGCGGGCGAGCTCCGGCCCATGCGCCTCGGCGATCAGCGCATGCATCATGTCGAGGGGTGCGGTGCCGCCCGCGCAGGTGAGGCGGTTCCTATCGACGATGTAGATGGAGCGCGTCAGCATGATGTTGGGAAAGCCCTCCGCCACCGCCGGCGCATGTTCCCAGTGCACCGTCATGTGATAGCCGTCCATGATCCCGGCCCGCGCCAGGATCACCGGGCCGCCGGACACCCCGCCGATCCGTATCCCGCGCCCCGCCAAAGCCCTGAGCCATTGCAGCGTCACGCGGTCCCTGAAGGCCGTGGGATTGCCGCCCGCACAAACGAAGAGGAAGTCGAGCTTCAAGGCGTCCCCCGCCTTCACCGGGCAGGGCACGGCAGCGCCACACGATGCGGTGACGATGGCGGGGCCGGGGGTGATGTGAACCCAGCGGTAGAACTCGCGCCCCGCCAGCAGGTTCGCCGCGCGCAGGGGCTCCACCACCGAGGCATAGGACATCAGCGCGAAGCCGGGGATGAGCAGCAGTCCCACGGTCTGGGGCGTCTCAGGCATGGCGCAAATCTATCAGAAAACGGCTCTGGACCGCAAGACTCCCAAACCCCTTGGGCCTACAAGGGATACTTCAAGATTCAGGATCGGCGCATGCGTTACAACGTCTTCTCGCTCATCAGGAATTCCTTCTCCGGCCACAAGAACTGGGAGCCCGCCTGGCGCGACCCGGAGCCGCGGAAGGAGTATGACATCATCATCGTCGGCGGCGGCGGCCACGGGCTGGCGACAGCTTATTACCTCGCGAAGGAACATGGCCTGAAGAACATCGCGGTGCTGGAAAAGGGCTGGCTCGGTTCCGGCAACATCGGCCGCAACACCACCATCATCCGCTCCAACTACATGCTGCCCGGCAACAACCCGTTCTATGAATGGTCGATGAAGCTGTGGGAGAACCTCGAGCAGGACTTCAACTTCAACGCCATGGTCTCGCAGCGCGGCGTCCTCAACCTCTGCCACACGGATGCGCAGCGTGACGCCTTCGCGCGGCGCGGCAATGCCATGCGGATCGACGGCGTGGACGCGGAGCTTCTCGACCGCGAGGCGGTGCGCGAGATGTATCCCTTCTTCGATTATGAGAACGCCCGCTTCCCCATCAAGGGTGGCCTCCTCCAGAAGCGCGGCGGCACGGTGCGCCATGACGCGGTGGCCTGGGGCTATGCCCGCGGCGCCGACCAGCGCGGTGTGGACATCATCCAGCACTGCGAAGTGAAGGGCATCAAGGTCGAGAACGGCAAGGTGGTTGGCGTGGACACCAACAAGGGCTTCATCACGTGCAGGAAGCTGGGCCTCGCCACGGCGGGCAATTCCTCCGAGACCGCCAGCATGGTCGGCATGCGCCTTCCCATAGAAAGCCATGTGCTGCAGGCCTTCGTTTCGGAGGGCCTCAAGCCCTATATCGACGGCGTGGTGACCTTCGGCGCGGGCCACTTCTATGTCTCGCAGTCGGACAAGGGCGGCCTCGTCTTCGGCGGCGACATCGATGGCTATAACTCCTACGCACGCCGCGGCAATCTGCCGATGGTGGAGCATGTGATCGAGGCCGGCGTGGCGATGATCCCGTCGCTCGCCCGGGTGCGCGTGCTGCGCTCCTGGGGCGGCATCATGGACATGTCGATGGACGGTTCGCCCATCATCGACAAGACCCATATCCAGGGCCTCTATCTCAATGCCGGCTGGTGCTATGGCGGCTTCAAGGCCACGCCCGCCTCGGGCTGGTGCTTCGCCTACACCATCGCCAGGGACGAACCCCACAAGCTGAACGCCGCCTATCGTCTCGACCGGTTCAGGACCGGACACATGATCGACGAAAAGGGCCAGGGCGCCACACCGAACCTGCACTGACGGATCACTGCCATGCTCATCCCATGCCCCCATTGCGGAACGCGCCCCGTGGAGGAATTCACCTTCCTCGGCGACGCAGCACCCACCCGCCCCACCACCAGCGATCCTTCCTCCATGGAGGCCTGGTATGAATATGTCTACCTGCGCAACAACCCGCGCGGCCCCATCGATGAATATGCGCACCACTCCGGCGGCTGCCGCGCCTGGCTCGTGGTCCAGCGCAACACCGAAACCCATGAGGTCTTCGGCGCCGTGACGGCGCGTGATTTCTCCAAGGCGAAGGACGCGAAGGCATGACATCCTATCGTCTCGGCAAGGGCGGGCTGGTCGACCGCTCGACCGCTCTGCGCTTCACCTTCGATGGGGCCCCTCACACCGGCCTCGAAGGCGACACGCTGGCCTCGGCGCTGCTGGCCAATGGCGTCACGCTGATGGGCCGGTCCTTCAAGTACCACCGTCCGCGTGGGCCCATCACGGCGGGTGCGGCGGAACCCAATGCGTTGGTCGAACTGCGCGAGGGCGCCCGCAAGGAAGCCAATACGCGGGCCACCATGATCGAGCTCCATGACGGCCTCGTCGCCAGGAGCCAGAACAACTGGCCGTCGCTGAACTTTGACATCGGCGCCATCAACTCGCTGGCGTCCTCCATGCTCGTCGCGGGCTTCTACTACAAAACCTTCATGTGGCCGAAGAGCTTCTGGGAAAAGATCTACGAGCCCATCATCCGCCGCGCCGCGGGCCTCGGGGCCGCGTCGAAGCTGCCGGACCCCGACAAGTACGAGAAGTCCTACGCGCATTGCGGCGTGCTGGTGATCGGCTCGGGTCCTGCCGGCCTGATGGCCGCGCTCGCCGCCGCCCGCCAGGGCAAGCGCGTGATCCTTGCCGATGAAGGCTCCCGCCTCGGCGGTTCGCTGCTGAACGAGCAGGAAGAGATCGCGGGCCAGTCCGGCCTCGACTGGTCGCGGAGCATCATCGCCGAGCTGGCCTCCATGCCCAATGTCACGCTGATGCCGCGCACCACCATCATCGGCTGGTTCGACGGCAACATCTTCGGCGCGGTGGAGCGGGTGAGCGACCATCTCCGCGTGCCCGATCCTTACGAGCCCCGCCAGCGCTACTGGAAGATTCACGCCGGGCGCGCCGTGCTCGCGGCGGGCGCGGAAGAACGCCCCGTGGCCTTCGGCGGCAATGACGTGCCGGGCGTCATGCAGGCCTCGGCGATGCGCTGCTACGTCAACCGCTATGCGGTGGCGGCGGGCCGTTCCGTCGCCGTCTTCGGCGGCAATGACTCGATCTACCGCACGGCGCGCGACCTGAAGTCCCACGGCATCCATGTCGAGGCCATCGTGGACAGCCGCGAGGACTCCCGGGGCGATCCCGGCGGCGTGCCCGTGATCCGCGGCGCGCTGGTGGCCGATGCGGTGGGCGGCAAGGCGGTGAAGTCGGTGCACCTCACCGATGGCACGCACATCAACTGCGAGGCCGTCGCCATGTCCGGCGGCTTCAGCCCCATCGTCAACCTCGCCTGCCAGCGCGGCAAGAAGCCGGTGTGGGATGCGAAGCTCCTCGCCTTCCTGCCTCCTGACAATGGCGAGGCCTTCACCACCGCCGGCGCCGCCGCGGGCAGGATGCTGCTGTCCGAATGCCTCGCCGATGGCGCGGCCAAGGGCGCGGCCGGCGGCAAGCCCATCGACGTGCCGAAGTGCCGCGACGAGGCCTTCGCCATAGCCCCCTTGTGGTGGGTGAAGGAGAGCCACGGCAAAGCCTTCATCGACTACCAGAACGACGCCACCGCCAGGGACCTGCCCCTCGCCGCGCGCGAGGGCTATTCCGATGTCGAGCTCGCCAAGCGCTACACCACCACCGGCATGGCCACCGATCAGGGCAAGCTCGGCAACATCAACGCCATCGCCATCCTGGCGGAGGCGACGGGCCGCACCATGGACGAGGTGGGCACCACCACCTTCCGTCCCTTCTACACGCCCGTCTCCTTCGGCGCCTTCGCCGGCCCCTTCACCGGCCACCATTTCCAGCCCGTCCGCAAGACGCCGCTGCATGACTGGGCGGAGGAGCAGGGCGCTGTCTTTGTCGAAACCGGCTTGTGGATGCGCTCCTCGTGGTTCCCGCGCGAAGGAGAGGACTGGCTCGCCGCGGCGGCGCGCGAGGTGCTCACCACCCGCGGTGCGGCCGGCATCTGCGATGTCTCCACGCTCGGCAAGATCGATGTGCAGGGCAAGGACGCCGGCCAATTCCTCGACAAGCTCTACTGCAACACCTTCTCCACCCTTGCTGTGGGCAAGGCGCGCTACGGCCTCATGCTGCGCGAGGACGGCATCGTTTATGATGACGGCACCACCTCGCGCCTGGCGGAAGACCACTATGTGATGACCACCACCACGGCCAATGCCGCCAAGGTGATGGCGCAGATGGAATTCGCCCACCAGGCGCTGTTCCCCGATCTCGACGTCACCTGTGTCTCGGTCACCGAGCAGTGGGCGCAGATGGCGGTGGCGGGGCCGAAGTCGCGCGCCACGCTGCAGAAGCTGATCGACGATCTCGTGATGACGGACGAGACTGTGCCTTATATGGCCGCCCTCGAGGTCACCATCATGCACGGAATCCCTGCACGCCTGTTCCGCCTCTCCTTCTCGGGCGAACATGCCTATGAGCTGGCGGTGCCGGCGGATTATGGCTCCATGGTCGCGCGGGCGGTCTGCCAGGCGGGCGAGGAGTTCGGCATCACGCCTTACGGAGTCGAAGCCCTCTCCATCATGCGCATCGAGAAGGGCCACGTGGCGGGTGGCGAATTGAACGGCACCACGACCGCGGGCGACTTGGGGCTGGGCAAGATGGTGTCCGCCAGGAAGGACTTCATCGGCCGCATGATGGCGCAGCGCGAAGGCCTCACCGATCCCAACCGCCAGCAGGTCACCGGCATCCGCCCGGTCGATCCGTCGCACCGCATCCGTGCGGGCGCGCATCTGCTGAAGCAGGGTGACAAGCCCTCCATGGCAAACGATCAAGGCTACATCACCGGCGTTGCCTGGTCGCCCATGCTGAACATGTGGGTGGGCCTCGCCCTGCTTGCCAATGGCCGCGCGCGCCATGGCGAGATCGTGCAGGCCTGGGATGGCTTGCGCGGTCACAGCGTGCTGGCCCAGATCTGCGACCCCGTGCATTTCGACAAGGAGAACAGGAGACTCCATGCCTGAGACAGCGCATATGACCGAACGCACATTCAGCCGCGTCTCCCCCCTGCAGGACGTTGCCGTGCAGGGCCGCTTCGGCGCGGACAAGGGCGTGCCGGGCGTCACCTTCAGCGTCCGCCATCCCATGTCGGTCGTCACGGTGATCGCGCGGGCCGGGCAGGCGCAAGCGGCCGCCGCGGCCCTCAAGGCTTACGAAGCGCAATGGGCCGGGCCCGGCCAGTGGTTCGTGCTGGCCGGGAACCGCGGCGAGGGCGCGCTTTACCGCGAACTCAGGGCCAATCTCGCTGGCCTCGCCTCGGTGTCGGACCAGAGCCACGGACGCGTCATCATCCGCCTTGCCGGTCCCAGGGTCCGCGCCGTGCTGGCCAAGGGAACGCCCGTGGACCTTCATCCGGATGCCTTCCCGGTCGGCAGATCGGCTTTGACGCAGATGGCCCACGTCGGCGTGCACCTCACGCGGGTGGGTGCTGACAGCTACGACGTCTCGGTGTTCCGCGGCTTCTCGGAAAGCTTCTGGGAGTGGATCACCGAACAGGCGGAAGAGTTCGGCTATCAGGTGATTTGAATATTCACTGCTGAATGCTCGTCATGTCCGGGTTTGACCCGGCCATCCTTTTTGCCGCCACCGCTCATCCCCATGGACCGTCATCCCGGCGAAGGCCGATGAGGGGTTTGCCGAACCAATGCGCCAGCGCCGCCTCCGGCTCCGCGCCGAACCCGGCGGGCAGCCCCGGCAGCCGCATGAGCGAGGCCGCGCGCTGCAGCGCGGTCCGGCCGTCATGTCTTGTGGCGTGCACGTGTCCTCAAATTGCAACAATCTTCGTCCAAATTCGGCTAGAGCGGCGGGCGGTCATATAGAATCGCGATCATTCTCCCTCCCCCTTGTGGGGAGGGATTAAGGGTGGGGGTCCCCGGGCTCAGGTCTTGTAGAATTGGACTCGTGGGCCCCCCACCCCTACCCCTCCCCACGAGGGGGAGGGAAATCCTAGTGGAGTCAATTGACCGCACGCCGCTTTAAAGGATTTTCAGGTCAAGTGGACACCGGCTGACCGTC
>NZ_JADCDA010000062.1 GCF_020252405.1 Aestuariivirga sp. | reverse complement strand
CTGTCAAACGCGCCTTCGTGTTCAGTTGGTCACTCTGGCGGCGCGTTCACCAAGCCCATGCCGCCGAGGCCCACTACCGCGCAAGACTCACCACGCAGACGCAACTGTAGTACTAAAGGCGCGTCATCCCTGCTTTCGCCGCGGTGACGTCACCTGGGTGGTTGCCTTGCAACAACCTATCCGCAGCCGAGATCGCCGAGAAGGTCCGGCGCCAGCTTTGCAAAGCTTCCCTGCTCAACGAGCGTGGCGATGGCCTCGGTGTCGGTGGCGAATTCGCGGTCCTCGTCGCGCTTGGCGGAGGTGGCCCGCACGATGCGGTGGGCTTGCTCGATGAGGGCCGACGAAGCGAGCGGACGGCGGAAGTCGATGCCCTCGGCCGCCGCCATCAGCTCGATGGCGAGGATGCGCGAGAGGTTGGCGTTCATCGGGCCAAGCCGCCTTGCGCCGTGGGTGGCCATGGAGACGTGATCTTCCTGGTTGGCAGAAGTCGGCGCGGAGTCGACGGACGCCGGATGCGACATCTGCTTGTTCTCGCTCATCAGGGCCGCCGCCGTGCATTGCGGGATCATGAAGCCGGAGTTGAGGCCGGGGTTGCGGATGAGGAAGGGCGGCAGCAGCGAGATGGACGAGTCAATCAGCGCCGCGATGCGCCGCTCGGAGAGCGAGCCCATCTCGGCCACGGCCATGGCGATGATGTCAGCCGCGAAGGCCACGGGCTCGGCGTGGAAGTTGCCGCCCGACAGCACCGCGCCATCCTCCGCAAACACCAGCGGATTGTCGGACACCGCGTTGGCCTCGATCATCAGGGTGCGCGCGGCATGGCTGAGAAGGTCGAGGCAGGCGCCCATCACCTGCGGCTGGCAGCGGAAGGAATAGGGGTCCTGCACGCGGTCGTCATTCTCGAGATGCGAGGCGCGGATCTGGCTCCCCGCCAGCAGGCGGCGGTAATGCGACGCCGCGAGGATCTGGCCCGGATGGGGGCGCAGCGCGTGGATGCGCGGGTCGAAGGGCGTATCCGATCCCATGACGGCATCAACCGACATGGCGCCCGCCACGATCGCCGCTTCGGCATTGCGCTCCGCCGCGACGAGGCCGGACAGCGCCAGCGCCGTGGAAACCTGCGTGCCGTTGAGCAGCGCGAGACCTTCCTTGGGGCCAAGAGCCACGGGGGCGACGCCCGCCGCGCCGAGGGCGTCTGCCCCGCTCACGCGCCTGTCCTTCACCAGCGCCTCGCCCTCGCCGATCAGCACGAGGCTCATGTGGGCGAGCGGTGCGAGGTCACCCGAGGCGCCAACGGAGCCCTGGCCGGGGATGACCGGCAGCACGTCCCTGTTGATCAGCGCCGCCAGCGCCTCCATGGCCGCGGGCGAGATGCCCGAAGCGCCGTGGGCCAGCGCATTGAGCTTCATCAGCAGGATGAGGCGCGTGACGCCCTGACAAAGCGGGGCGCCGACGCCCGCCGCATGCGAGCGCACGATGTTGACCTGCAGCCGGTCAAGGTCCGCCATGGCGATGCGCGTCCTGGCCAGCTTGCCGAAACCGGTGTTGACGCCATAGATCGCGCCGCCCGCGGCCAGCAGCCGCTTCACCGTCTCGGCGGAGCGGAGGATGCGGGCCCGCGCCCCGTCAGAAAGCGCCACCGTGATGGGTCCGGCCAATGCGGCCCGGATATCGGCAAGGTCCAGCGGGCGTTCACCGATGGCGATCATGTGTCGAGCCTCCTGAGAGCGCGGCGGAAGTTCCGCGCGATGGTCTCTTCATGGATGTGATGGCGGTCCTTGACCACCTGCCGGCCACCGGCGAACACGTCCTTCACCAGCGCATTGCCGCCGGAGAAGATCCAGGTGTCCAGTGCGGTGTCCCCGCTCCGCCCCGCCAGCAGCGGGTGGCCGGCGTCAAGAACCGTGATGTCCGCACGGTATCCGGGCGCGATGGCGCCCACCGGCTGACGCAGGGAGCGCGCCCCGCCCTTCAGCGCCGCCTCGTAAAGGGTGCGTCCGGTGGACATGCCCGGCCCGCCCGCCAGCGCATTGCGGGTGCGCCCGCGCAGGCGCTGGGAATATTCCAGCATGCGCAGGTCCTCGGACGGCGAGACGGTGATGTGGCTGTCGGAGCCGATGGCAATGGCCCCGCCCGCACCCATGAAGGTCGTTGCCGGGAAGATTCCATCGCCGAGATTGGCCTCGGTGGTGGGGCACAGCCCGGCAATGGCGCCGGAACGGGCGAGACCAGCCGTTTCGGCCGGGGTCATATGAGTGGCGTGGATCGTCGTCCAGCGATCCGAGAGGTCGAATTCGCGCATCAGCAGTTCGATCGGGCGGTGGCCGCAGAAGGAGACGCAGTCCTCCACCTCCTTCACCTGCTCGGCGACATGGACATGGACCGGGGCATCGGCCGGCAGCCCGGCGATCACGTCGCGCAGCAGCGCCGGTGTCACCGCCCGCAGCGAATGGGGCGAGATGCCGACCCGCTGCAAGGCTTTGCCCCGAGCCTGTATAGACAGGCTGTCGACAATCTTCAGGAAGCTCTCGGCATGGTTCAGGAAGCGGCGCTGGCCCGCCGCCGGATCCTGCCCGCCGAAGCCGCCGAAAGCATAGAGCGTGGGCAGGATGGTGATGCCGATCGCTGCATGTTGCGCTGCAGCAAGACAGCGGAGGCTCATCTCGGCCGGGTCGGAATAGGGGGCGCCATCCGGCTGGTGGTGGAGATACTGGAACTCGCCGACGACCGAGAAGCCGGCCTTCAGCATCTCGACATAGAGCTGCGCCGCCACCGCCTCGAGGTCGTCCGGCGAGAGCCGCAGCGCGAAACCATACATGGCCTCGCGCCAGGTCCAGAAGCTGTCCGTCCCCGGCCCGGCGCGCTCGGCGAGGCCCAGCATGAAGCGCTGGTGGGCGTGGGAATGGACATTGGGCATGGCTGGCAGGGCGATTCCCGGCAGCCGCTCGCCCTCGGCGGAGCCGGCCACGACCGCCGTGATCATGCCGCCGCCGTCGACGGTGACGCACACGTCCCTTCGCCAGCCTTGCGGTGTCAGCGCGCTGGCGAAGTGAAATTTCGGGCTTTGCATGGGTCCGACTATACTGTATATACAACCTTATACAAGAGGCTTCGGCATGCTGCTCACCAACCTCAAGGCCGCCACCATGAAGGACGGCTATGGCCTGATCGAGGATGCGGCGATCCTCATCGAGGGCGGCCGCATTGCCTGGGCCGGACCCCGGACGGAAGCCCCATCCGGTCATCACGCAACGGACTGCGCGGGCAGGCTCGCCACCCCCGGCCTCATCGACTGCCACACCCACCTCGTCCATGGCGGCAGCCGGGCGCATGAGTTCGAGCAGCGGCTGACGGGCGTCTCCTATGCCGAGATCGCCAGGGCCGGCGGCGGCATCGCCGCCACCGTGCGGATGACCCGGGCCGAACCGGAGGCCGGCCTCGCCGCCTCGGCGCTGCGCCGGCTGGACGCGCTGCTGGCCGAGGGCGTCACCACCATCGAGGTCAAGTCCGGCTACGGGCTTGACCGCGACACCGAGATCAAGATGCTGAAAGTGGCCCGCGAACTCTCCCGGAGGCGACCGGTGGACGTGGTGACCAGCTACCTCGGCGCCCATGCCCTGCCGCCCGAATACAGGGAGAACCGGGCGGGCTACCTTGACCTCGTCTGCAACGAAGTCATGCCCGCCGTAGCCAGGGCCGGTCTCGCCGATGCTGTCGATGCCTTTTGCGAGGGCATCGCCTTCTCGGTGGAGGAAACCCGCCGGGTCTTCGCGGTGGCGAAGTCCCTGGGGCTTCCCGTGAAGCTGCATGCGGAGCAGCTCTCCAACCTGGGCGGGGCGGCGCTCGCCGCCGAATTCGGGGCCTTGTCGGTGGATCACATCGAATATCTCGACCAGGCGGGGGTGGACGCCATCGCCGCCTCCGGCACGGTGGCCGTGCTGCTGCCCGGCGCCTTCTATTTCCTGCGGGAAAAGCAGGCTCCGCCCGTGGCGGCGCTGCGCAAGGCGGGCGTCCCCATGGCGGTCGCCACCGACCTCAACCCCGGAACCTCGCCCGTCCACTCGATCCTCACCGCCATGAACATGGCCTGCGTGCTCTTCGGCCTGACGCCGGAGGAGGCGCTGCGCGGCGTCACCGACAATGCGGCAAGGGCCCTGGGCCTCTATGACCGCGGCCTGCTCACGCCGGGCATGCGCGCCGACATTGCGCTGTGGAACACCGAACGCCCGGGCGATCTCGCCTATCCGCTGGGCTTCAACCCGCTCGCCGCGGTGATCCGCCATGGCGACGTGGTGCGGGGCATGCTGTGACGGGCAGCGCCCGGCCGCTCTATGCCAGGGTCAAGGAGCACATCCTCGGGAACATCCGCGCGGGCGCCTGGGAGGCCGGCCGCCGCGTGCCCTCCGAGAACGAGCTGGCCGGGAGCTTCCGGATAAGCCGCATGACCGCCAACCGCGCGCTGCGCGAACTGACCGCCGAGGGCTTCCTCAGCCGCGTGCCCGGTGTGGGAACCTTTGTCAGGGAGTCCCCCGCCCTCTCGAGCCTCATGGAGCTGCGCAACATTGCCGAGGAGATCGCCCAGCGCGGCCACCGCTATTCCTCGCGCATGATCCGCAAGGGGTCCGTGGACGCCAGCCCGGCGCTCGCGGAGGCGTTCGAGGACCGCGGCCTCAGGCAGCTCTTCCACATCGTCATCGCGCATGAGGAGAACGGCGTTCCCGTCCAGCTCGAGGACCGCTACGTGAACCCCGCCGTGGCGCCCGGTTTCCTCGGCCACGACTTCACCGGGACCACGCCCACCGCCGTCCTGCTCGCCGCCGCACCCGTCGATGAACTCGAACACACCGTCGAAGCGGCACTTCCCACGACAGAACAGCAACGGCTGCTCGGCATTGGCGCGCTTGAACCTTGCCTCGCGCTCCACCGCCGCTCGTGGAGCCGCGGCAGGGTGGCCACCGCCGTCACCCTCACCTATCCCGCCAGCCGCTACGCGCTGTACAGCCGCCACCGCACCAACGCGCGCGGCGCCGTCCCGCAATAGGAGCCCGTCCATGACCATCCGCCGCGACAACACCCGCATCATCAAGGCCCCCACCGGAACGGCCATCTCGGCCAGGAGCTGGCTCACCGAGGCGCCGCTGCGCATGCTGATGAACAACCTCGATCCCGGCGTTGCCGAGCGTCCCGAGGAGCTCGTCGTCTATGGCGGCATCGGCCGCGCGGCGCGCAACTGGGAGGCCTTCGACAGGATCGTGGCGGGCCTGCGCTCGCTCGGGGAGGACGAGACACTGCTCGTCCAGTCCGGCAAGCCCGTCGGCATCTTCCGCACCCACAAGGACGCGCCGCGCGTGCTGATCGCCAACTCCAACCTCGTGCCGCACTGGGGCACATGGGACCATTTCAACGAGCTCGATAAGAAGGGCCTGATGATGTACGGCCAGATGACGGCCGGCTCCTGGATCTACATCGGCACGCAGGGGATCGTGCAGGGCACCTATGAAACCTTCGCCGAAGTGGGCCGCAGGCATTATGGCGGAAACCTCGCACGCAAGTGGTTCCTCACCGCGGGGCTGGGCGGCATGGGCGGCGCCCAGCCGCTCGCCGCCACCATGGCCGGCGCCTCGATGGTGGCCATCGAATGCCAGCCCTCGCGCATCGAGTTCCGCCTGAAGACGCGCTACCTCGACACCAAGGCCAGCACCATCGACGAGGCGCTCGGGATCATCGACCGCTCGCACGGGCAGGGCAAGCCCATCAGCGTCGGACTCCTCGGCAATGCGGCGGAGCTGCTGCCGGAATTCGTCAGGCGCGGCATCCGCCCCGATGCGCTGACCGACCAGACCTCCGCGCATGACCCGGTCAACGGCTATCTGCCCGCCGGCTGGACGCTTGGCGAATGGGAGGAAAAGCGCGTCTCCGATCCGCAGGCCGTCAAGGCCGCCGCCATGGCCTCGATGAAGGCGCATGTCGCCGCCATGCTCGACTACTGGCACATGGGGGTTCCGGTCCTCGACTATGGCAACAACATCCGCCAGATGGCGCTGGAGATGGGCCTCAAGAACGCCTTCGCATTCCCCGGTTTCGTTCCGGCCTATATCCGCCCGCTGTTCTGCCGCGGCATCGGGCCATTCCGCTGGGTCGCCCTCTCCGGCAATCCGGAGGACATCTACAAGACCGACCAGCGCGTGAAGGAGCTCATCCCCGATGACCCGCACCTCCACAACTGGCTTGACATGGCGCGCGAACGCATCGCCTTCCAGGGCCTGCCCGCGCGGATCTGCTGGGTGGGGCTGGGCCAGCGCCACAGGCTGGGCCTCGCCTTCAACGAGATGGTGCGGAACGGGGAGGTCGGGGCGCCCATCGTCATCGGCCGCGACCATCTCGATTCAGGCTCCGTCGCCTCGCCCAACCGCGAGACGGAAGCGATGCTGGACGGATCGGATGCGGTCTCCGACTGGCCGCTGCTCAACGCGCTCCTGAACACGGCGAGCGGGGCCACCTGGGTGTCGCTGCACCACGGCGGCGGCGTGGGCATCGGCTATTCGCAGCATGCCGGCATGGTGATCGTCGCCGACGGCACGGATGACGCCGCGCGCCGCCTCGAGCGCGTGCTGTGGAACGACCCCGGCTCCGGCGTCATGCGCCACGCCGACGCGGGCTATGACATCGCCGTCCAATGCGCGAAGGAGCAGGGGCTGAAGCTGCCGGGGATTACGGTTTAGCCGGTTTCATTCCTCCCCCCGAGTGCGACGCCGAACCCTTCAACCTCCTCACCTCCCCCGGGATTGACCCGGGGGTCTTTTTTCCCGCGGCGCCAAAAAGGATGCGCGGATCAAGTCCGCGCAAGGTGAACAAGGAAACATGCGGGAGACGAGAGACTTGCGTCCCGTCCTAAGGCGTCACCCGCACCACGCGCCCCATCGGGGCGTCTTCGTCGGTCAGCATGTAGAGATAGCCGTCGGGCCCCTGCCGCACGTCGCGGATGCGGGCCCGGCCATCATAGAGGCGCTGTTCCTCGACCACCTTGCCGTCCTTCAGCACAAGGCGCGCGAGATGCTTCAGCGCCAGGGCGCCGACGAAGAGATTGCCCTTCCACTGCGGATAGCGGTCGCTGGTATAGAATGCCATGCCCGAAGGCCCGATGGATGGCGTCCAATAATGCACCGGCTGCTCCATGCCGTCTTTCGCGGTCAGCCCGCCGCCGATCGGCTCGCCCGAGTATTCGCGGCTGTAGGTGATGACGGGCCAGCCATAGTTCTTGCCCGCCTCCGGATGGTTCAATTCGTCGCCGCCCTTGGCGCCGTGCTCCACCGTCCACAGCCGTCCGGTCTCCGGATGGATCGCAGCGCCCTGCAAATTGCGGTGGCCGATGGACCAGATTTCGGGAAGCCAGCCTTCGACCTTGGGGTTGTCGGGCGGAATGCCGCCATCCTCGGTGATGCGGATGATCTTGCCGATGTGATTGTCCGTCCGCTGCACCAGCGGGCGCAGGTTCAGCCTGTCGCCGGTGGTGACGAACAGCGCCCCCGTAGGGTCGAAGACGAGGCGCGAGCCGAAATGCTGGCCGCCCTCGGCCGCGGGCTGCTGGCGGAAGATGACCTTGACGTCGGTGAGGCTCCGCAGATCCTCCGAGAGCCTGCCGCGCATGACGCTGGTCGCGTTCTTGCCCTCCTCGCGCGGTTCCGCGAAGGACAGGAAGACGAGACGGGTCTGCTCAAACTTCGGGTGAAGTGCAATGTCGAGGAGTCCGCCCTGACCCACTGCGGCAACCTGCGGCAGGCCGGAGATCGGCTCCGAAAGCCTGCGGTCCATGCCGATGGTGCGGAGGTTCCCGGCGCGCTCGGTGACGAGCATCGTCCCATCCGGCAGGAAGGCCAAGGACCACGGATGGTCGAGGCCGTCCGCCACGGTCTCCACCAGCTCGTTCGGCCCGGCGCAGGCGCTCAGGGGCGCGAGCGAGAGGGCCAGCAGGCTTGCGGCAACGGTACGGCGATCAATCATGTGGCACCCGGTTTGACAGGACAGCATAATGCCTTACGCACAGGGCGAAATCGTGGATGCTATGTGGCCAAAGCCGCGAGCCCGGCTCTCAAATGCGTGATCTCGTCATCATTGATGCCATGCGAGGCACCCGGATAGATGCGCTCGCTAACCTTCGCACCCATGCGGATGAAGACCTGCGTCGTCTCCTTCACCCGGGCGAGCGGAATATGCGGGTCGTGATCGGAGCAGCCGAGGAAGATCGACGCCCCTGCGAGCGAGCCCTGATAGTCGCGCGGCGTTCCCGGTGGGCCGATGGCGCCGCCGCTCAGCACGCCGATGAAACCATAGGGCCTGGGGTTGCGCAGAACCGTCTCGCTCGTCAGGCAGGCGCCCTGGCTAAAGCCGATGATGGCGAGGCGTCCGGGTTCAATGCCGGAGGCCAGGATATCGGCGATGATCGCCGCAACGCGGCCGAGGGCGCGGGTGAGCCAGGGCTCGTTCGCCGTGGTGGGCGCCATGAAGCTCTGCGGATACCAGGTGTGGCCTTCGGCCTGCGGGGCGAGATAGCAGAGATCCGGCATCGCCATCACGCCGGCGAGGGGCAGCATGCTGTCCGCCGTTGCGCCGCGGCCATGGATGAGCAGCACCACGCCCCTGGCGCGCAGGGGCGGCGCACCCGCACGGCTGAGCGCATGGCGCTCGATCACCCCATCGATTGTGTCACTCATGCGGGGCGCCTTCCGATGGCGTAAAGCGTCTTCCGCGTGGCGATGCTGAAGGGCGACAAGGGAAAGTCAGGCCAACCCGGCGTTTCTCGGCGACGATCCCTCAGTCCCCGTTCACATGGATCACCCGGCAGAAGACGCCGCGCGCGCGGATTGGAATCGCGGCGGGACGTCATGATCGGGCGCTGACCAAAAGGATAAGCCCCGGCTCCAGCGCATGTTCCGTTCAGGCGGAATCGCCTGAACGAAAAGAACATGCGCCGGGTCAATAGACTGAGCATGATCTTATCGCAAAACCGGTTCCGCTTGTGCGGATCATGCTCCATCTCCTTGTTTGGTCGCATTCTCGACGGTCAACCGCTGTCTGCCTGACCTGAAAATGCTTCAGCCGGCCGGGGCTTCGGGGCGGACCGCGCTTACTTCAGCACTTCCGTCCAGATTTTTGTGTAGATTTCCGTCACCTCCGGCGGGCAGGGCTTGAGGAACTGACCGGCCGCCTCGAGATCCTTGGGGACGATGAGTTCGGGCGCGTCCTTCATGTCGGCCGGCAGGAACTTTTCGGAGCCCTTGATGGCATTGGCATAGCGGGCGAAGCTCGAGATCATCGCCGCGTTCTCGGGGTCCATGATGAAGTTCAGGAACAGCTTGGCGTTCTCGACGTTCTTGGCGTCCTTCAGGATTGCGGCGCTGTCCATGAAGAAGGGGAAGCCTTCCTTGGGATAGCCGAACTTCACCGCCGAATTCTGGGCACGGGCGCGCATGGCGGCGCCGTTCCAGTAATAGGCGGCGGCGAAGTCGCGGCTGGCGAACTTCTCGATCACGCCATAGTCCATCGCGATCCACTTCGGCTTGGCCTCGACAAGCTTGTCGCGCACCTTCCTCAGCACGTCCTTGTCGGCGGTGCACCACTCGCCGCCCAGGTAGCGGATTGTGGCATACATCACGTCGTTCATTTCGGGCGCGACGTTGATCTTGCCGACCAGCTCGGCGGGCGGATCAAGGAAGATCGACGACGTGTTCACGTCGCCCTTGTAGACCGAGGTGTCGACGATAATGCCGGTGAGGCCCCACTGCCACGGCACGGAAAAGCGGCGGCCGGGATCCCAGTCGACATTGACCCAGCGCTCATCGACGTTCTTGAAATTCTCCATCTGGTCGGGCCGCGCCTCGAGGAGAAGGCCTTCCTTGATCCAGATCGGCATGTAGTTGGCGGAGGGCACCACGATATCGAAGCCGTGGCCGCCGGCGCGCACCTTGGCAAGCGCCGTGTCGTTGGAGTCGTAATCGGTGACGGTCACCTTGACCTTGTACTTGTCCTCGAATTTCTTGATCATTTCGGGGCTCGTGTAATTGCCCCAGTTGAAGATGTTGAGCTCGCCGTCGGCATGGGCTGCGCCCGCGCCCACGAGCATGGCAAGCCCGGCGAGGGCGGCGGTGAGTTTGAACTTCATTTCATTTTACTCCCTGTTGACGTTTCTCCCATGTCACACCTTCCTCCTGCTGATGAGGAAGAACAGCGTGACGACCAGCACCGATATCGCCAGAAAAATGGTCGATATGGCGTTGATTTCCGGCGTGACGATGCGGCGGAGCTGACCCAGCATATAGGTCGGCAGGGTGTCCTGCCCGCCTGATTTCACGAATTCGGTGATCACCACATCATCCAGCGATATCACGAAGGCCAGCATGAAGCCCGCGAGAATGCCGGGCCAGAGCAACGGCAGCGTGACACGGCGGAACGCCCGCCATGGCGTGGCGTAAAGATCGGCGGCGGCGCGCTCCAGCGTCAGGTCCATGTTTTCCAGCCGTGCGCGGATGGGCAGATAGGCGAAGGGAATGCAGAAGGCGGTGTGGGCGGCGACGATGAAGCCGAGGCCCGAATAGCCGGTCCACGCCTTGACGCGCGAGAAGACGATGAGGAGCGCCACCGCGGTCACGATTTCCGGCACCATCAGGGGCTGGTTGATGAAGGCGTATTTGAAGGTCAGGCCGCGGTAGGGTTCGGTGCGGGTGGTGGCGAGGGCCGCCATGGTGGCCGCGGCAGTGGCGATGGTTGCCGCGATCACGGCGATCGCGAAGGACCGGACCGCCGCTTCCTGCACCGCGGAATTGTTCGAGGCCGCGATGAACCACTTGAGCGAAACGCCCTCCCACACCGCAAGCGACGGACCCGCGTTGAAGGCGAACACCACAAGCGTCGCGATGGGCAGGTACAGCAGGAAGAAGCAGACCATGGCGACCGCGGGGAAACCGCGCTGGCGCTTGACGTCGAAATGGCTAGCCATGCCTTGCCCCCGCCCTCGCGGCGTTGCGCACGTAGAACAGCAGCGCCACCATGACGATCGCCATCAGCGTGATCGAAATGGCGGCTCCGAGCGGCCAGTTGTGCCCCTGTCCGAACTGAAGCTCGATCAGGTTGCCCAGCATCATGTTCTTGCCGCCGCCCAGCACGCGCGGCGTCACATAGGCGCCGAGCGACGGTATGAAAACAAGGATGGAGCCCGCGATGACGCCCGGCTTCACCATCGGGATGATGATCCGCCACAGCACCTTGAGGCGGGTCGCGTAGAGGTCGTAGCCGGCCTCCACGAGACGGAAGTCGAGGCGCTCCATGGAGGCATAGAGCGGCAGCACCATCAGCGGCAAATAGACATAGGCCATGCCGAAGAGAATGCCCATGTCGGTGTACATCATCTGGACCGGCGCGGAGATCAGGCCGAGCTTGAGAAGCGCCGTGTTGATCACGCCCTCGTTGCGGATCACCTCCTGCATCGCGTAGGTGCGGATCAGAAGGTTGGTCCAGAACGGGATGGTGATCAGGAACAGCCAGATCTCGCGGGAGCGCTCGCCGCGCGTGGCGATGAAGTAGGCCGTGGGAAAGCCGAGCAGCAGCGTGATGAGCGTGGTCGCCAGCGACAGTTTCACCGAGCGCGCGAAGATCGCCACATGGGCGTCGTTCAGGGTGAGCGTGTCGTCGAAAATGTCGCGCTGGAAGAGGACGCCGAACCAGCCATCGGCCGAAAACTGCCAGAGCTTCACATCGCCGTAGTCGCCCTTCGCCATGACCGAGTAGAGAAGCATGACGAAGAGCGGCCCCGCGGCCGCGAGGAAGATGATGAGCAGCGACGGCGCGGACAGCAGCCAGCGGTTGCGGACGTCCTGGCGCCGCGCGTTTTCGGCGGCCTCGCGGGCTGACGGCATGCGCTCAGTCCCTCACCAGCCGGGCGCTCTCGGGTTCGAGCGCGACGCCCACGGCATTGCCCACTGCCCAGCCCGCGCCCGCGCCATGCGCGTTCTGCTGGCGGATGATGAAGGTCTGGCCGCCGTCGAGCCTGACGTAATAGTGGGTGTCGGTGCCGAAATAGACGATGTTGTCCAGCGTGCCGCGCAGATCGGCCGGAGCGGAGGCCGCGACGAGATCGGCGTGTTCGGGGCGGACCACCACGGTCACGCGGCCCTCAGGCTTCAGGCCCTCGGGAAGGCCCGCTGCGATGGTGGCGCCGCCGTTGAGCTTCACCCGCGCAAAGCTGCCTTCGATGCCGGCGGCCTCGCCCTCGAGGAAGTTCGTCTCGCCGATGAAGTTGGCGACGAAGCGCACCGAGGGCCGGTCGTAGACGTCGCGCGGGGAGCCGATCTGCAGGATCTTGCCCTTGCTCATCACCGCGATGCGGTCCGACATGGTGAGGGCTTCCTCCTGGTCATGCGTGACGAAGATGAAGGTGATGCCGGTTTCATTCTGCAGCCGCTTCAGCTCGATCTGCATGTCCTTCCTGAGCTTGGCGTCCAGCGCGGAGAGCGGCTCGTCAAGGAGCAGCACCTTGGGCTGCGGCGCCAGCGCCCGGGCCAGCGCCACGCGCTGCTGCTGGCCGCCGGAAATCTGGCTGGTGCGGCGGTTGGCGAGCTCCTCCATGCGGACAAGCCGCAGCATCGTGGTGACGCGCGCGTCAATCTCGGATTTCGGCTTGCCCAGCATCTCAAGCCCGAAGCCGATGTTCTGCGCCACCGTCATATGCGGGAAGAGCGCATAGCTCTGGAACACCGTGTTGACCGGGCGTTTGAAGGGCGGAAGGGGCGCGATATCCTCGCCATAGAGCAGGATCTCGCCCTCTGTCGGGAAGTCGAAGCCGGCGATGAGGCGGAGCAGCGTGGTCTTGCCGCAGCCCGAAGGTCCGAGCAGGGTGAAGAACTCGTTTTCACGGATCGAAACCGAGACGTTGTCGAGAGCCTTCACGGCGTCCTGCCCGGCTCCGAATTGTTTCGTGACGCCTTTCGCCTCGATGGCGGTCTGGCCTGCTGCCAAGATTGCTGTCTCCCTCGCCCCCGGCTTTCCCGCCGGGCTGTTGGATTCATCCTATGACGGGAACTCAGGCTTTGCCAATGGGTTCCGTTGGCGGCGCGGAGTTGCCGCGGCGAGCATGCGCGGCGCCCGGCCTTTCTGGAGCATGATCATGCTCTGGTTCAGATGGACCAGCCGCCATCGATGACGAAGGTTTGGCCGGTGACGAAGGCGGCCTCGTCGCTGGCCAGATAAACCACCAGCATGCCGATTTCGTCCGCCCGGGCCATGCGGCCCATGGGCTGGCGCGCGATGAAGGCGGATTTCGCCGCCTCGTAATCCCCCGTGGCCCTGAGGCGCTCGGTCAGGGACGGGCTGTCGACCGTGCCCGGGCAGATGGCGTTCACCCGGATACCCTTCGAGGTGTAATCCGCCGCCAGCGCCTTGGTCATGCCGATCACCGCGGCCTTGGTGGCGCCATAGACGAAGCGGTTCGGCACGCCCTTGATCGAGGAGGCGGCGGAGGCCATGTTGACGATCACCCCATGCCCGCGGGCCAGCCAGCCCGGCATGAAGGCCTTCATCATGCGGAAATGCGCCTTGACGTTCAGATCGAAGGAGAAGTCCCAGGCCTTCTCGTCGGTTTCCATCAGGGTTCCGGCATGGACATGGCCGGAGCAGTTGAAGAGAATGTCCGGCGTGCCGACGCGCCTGGCCGCCGCGTCAACCTCGGACTGTCTCAGCACGTCGAGGGTGAAGGTCTCGATGCCGGGCTGTTCGGCGGCGAGCGTCTTCAGCGCCCCGTCATTGATGTCGGTGGCCCAGACTTTGGCCCCTTCCTTCGCCATGCAGATGGCGGACGCGCGGCCGATACCCTGACCCGCCGAGGTGACGATTGCTGTCTTGCCGTGAAGCCTGCCGGCCATGGACTTCTCTCCCATTGTCCTGTTCTGTGTGGGACGAACTCACGAGATCAGGTTTCGGTGTCTTGGAAACGAAGCCTGATCTAGCGCCCCGATATGAGCGTTGTCCATGACCAACGATGATCTGTGTTACCTCTCCGCCGCGCAAGCCCTGGGGCTGTTCAAGCGGCGCAAGCTCTCGCCCGTGGAGCTGACGAAGGCGCTGATTTCCCGAGCCGGGAGGGTGAACCCGAAGATCAACTGCCTGGCCGACCGCTATTTCGACGAAGCCATCGCGCAGGCCACCGCGTCCGAGGCGCGCTACATGAGGCGCGGCGCGAGGACGGGCGCGCTCGACGGCGTGCCGCTGGCGGTGAAGGATGCGCAGCGGCTGAAGGGCAAGCGCACCACGCAGGGCTCGCTGATCTTCAGGGACTGGGTGGACGATCGTTCGGACCCGATGATCGAGCGGTTGCAGAAGGCGGGCGCTGTCATCCTCGCCCGCACCACCACGCCGGAGTTCTGCCTCTCCGGCATCACCGCCTCGCGCATCTGGGGCGTGACGCGCAATCCGTGGAACACGGAGTGGGGGCCTGGCGGATCCTCCGGCGGGTCCGCCGCGGCGCTGGCCGCGGGGATCACCACACTGGCGACGGGCACCGACATCGGCGGTTCGATCCGCATTCCGGCGGCGGCCTGCGGTGTCGTCGGCTTCAAGCCGCCGCATGGGCGGAACCCGGACGGGCCGCCGGCGAATTTCGACCGCTTCAACCACTGCGGCCCGATGACGCGCAGCGTGGCCGATGCCGCGCTGATGCAGAACGTGACCTCGGGGCCGCACCCGCTCGATCATGACTCGCTCAGGCGGAAGGTGAGGCTGCCGGGCGAGGCCAAATCGATCCGTGGACTGAATATCGCCTATTCGGTGAACTTGGGCTACGTGCCCGTCGAACCCGCGGTCGCCAGGAACATGCTGAGGGCGGTCGAGGTGTTCAGGTCGCTGGGCGCCAGGGTGGAGGAAGTGGAGCTCGGCTGGACGGCCGAGGTGGAGAAGAACGGGCTGCACTGGTACAACCTCATGCATTTCGGGCGGCAGGCCATCTGGCATCTGGCGGAGTCGCGGCATCTGATGACGGACTACGCCATCACATTCGCCGAGATGGCGCGGAAGCTGACCGCCGCCGATGACGCGCACCGGCCCTGGGAACAGGCGCACCGCATGTATCAGACGCTGGGGCCGGTGCTGGCCGCGCATGACCTGTTCATCTGCCCCACCAACAACGCGCCCTCGGTGAAGGCGGAGCATGACCCGTGGGACGGGAGCTTCACCGTGAACGGCCAGAAGGCGGACCCGGAATATGGCTGGGTGATGACGCACCAGTTCAACATGCTGCACAACTGCCCGGTGCTGTCGCTGCCCTCCGGCCATGCCGAAACGGGCGTTCCCACCGGCATCCAGCTGGTGGGCCGGACCTGGGACGATGTGACGGTTTTCCGCGCGGGCCTTGCCTATGAGAAGGCCGTGGGAGGGTGGTATGGCACGAATAAAACCAGGCCGCGCCTGTGATTTTTTTCTTGACTTTTTCTGAAAAAATACCTATAATGGGCGCATGAACCGGACACTCCCCATCGGCTCCGCCGCACGCAGCAATATCAGGCTTTGCGTCACCGTCCTGATCCTCCTCGCCTGGACCGGCATTGCGGCTTGCCTCGCCGGAGGCCCGTCCGCGGCCGTTCGATCGATTGCGTTCATCCTGCCCGTCTTCACCGCCATGCCGCCTGTTGAACTGCAAAGCCTGTTGTTTTCGGGGCTTATGGGGGCGGATTGCGGCAATTGCATGCGGCGGGCCACGGGGCTAAGTCTGCCCCTGGCTTCGGCAGGCAAGCATGCCGGCGGGGCTTGGCTCAGGGGTCAATGCGCAAGGTCTTTCACATCTTCTTCCATGCCGAGGGCGCCAGGCCCTTCCTGGTGCTGTTCGCGCTGCTGGTGGCCGCCCTGTGCGAGGCGATCGGCATTTCCGCGCTGCTGCCGGCGGTGGCCATCGTCGCCGACCAGCCGGGGGGTGCGGCCAGCGGCAGCCATTCGGGCCTGAGCCAGAAGGTTCTCGACGCCCTCGACTGGGTGGGCATCGCCCCCACGCTTGGCAACCTGGTGCTGATCATCGGCGTGGCGCTGGTGCTGAAGTCCGTCGTCGGCTTCTTCGCGCTCACCTATGCCGCGAATTCCGCCGCGCGTGTCGGGGTGCGTCTGCGCGAGCGGCTGCTCGATGCGCTGTTCGGCGCCAGCTGGCGGTTCTATTCCGAACAGCAGAGCGGCAGCTTCGCCAGCGCCATCAGCGCCGATGCGGCGCGCGCCGCCGAAGCCTACCTCATGGCCGCCAATTTTTGCGCCATGGCGGTGCAGGCGGCGATCTATGTGATCATCACGCTGTTCATCGACTGGCGGCTGGCGCTGCTCGGCCTCGCGGTTGGCCTGGTCATCAGCCATTCCATGGGCTTCCTGATCCGCATGTCGAAGAAGGCGGGCCGCCGCGGCGTGAACGCGACGCGCGACCTGACCGTGAAAACGGTGGAGCTTCTCGGCAACATCAAGCCGCTGAAGACCATGCACCGCTACGACTCCTTCCGGACCTCGATCCGCAAGGCGATGATGAAGCTCGAAAAGGCGCAGCGCCAGCGCGGCGTGGCGCAGCAACTGACCGTGCAGAGCGGCGACGCGGTGATGGCCATCGCGCTGTGCCTGGTCATCTACATTTCCTATACCTATTTCCACGTCACCATCACGGCGCTGCTGGTGGGCGGCATCCTGTTCATGAAGGTGCTGGACAATTTCGGCAGGCTGCAGCGCATGCTGCAGCAGTCGGCGCAGACCGAAGCCTCCTATGACCGGCTGGAACAGCTGATCGCGCTCACCGAGGCCAACCGCGAGCCCGCGCGCGGGACGCTCGCACCCGACGCGGCCGGAGACTGCCGCTTCGAGCATGTCAGCTTCTCCTATGGCGGCCATGACGTTCTGCAGGACGTCAACATCCTCATGCCGGCGCGCAAGGTGACGGTGCTGAAGGGCCTGTCCGGCAGCGGCAAGACCACCCTCGTCGATCTGCTGATCGGCCTGCACCGGCCGCGGAGCGGACGCATCACCGTGGGCGGCGCGCCGCTGGAGGAGATCGACATCGTCAAGCTCCGCCGGCGCATCGGCTATGTCTCGCAGGAGCTTTCGCTGCTGCATGCGCCGCTGCGCGAGAACATCTGCCTCGGCGACGAAAGCCTGACGGAAGACGACATCGCGCAGGCGGTGAGGCTTGCGGGCCTCGAGGGCTTCATCGCCAGCCTGCCGCAGGGCCTTGACACCAGCGCCGGCGAGATGGGCGCGAGGCTTTCCGGCGGCCAGCGCCAGCGCATCGCACTGGCCCGCGCGCTGGTGACCAGGCCCGGCATCCTGATCCTCGACGAGGTCACGAGCGCCCTGGACCCCACGACGGAGGCCGAGATCGTGAACAACATCCGCTCCCTGGCGCATGAATTCACCATCATCGTCATCACCCATCGCGATGCCTGGGTGGACGTCGCCGACCGCCTCTACGAGGTGCGGGCCGGGCGGGTGAACGAGGTGGGCCGCGCGGCGGCCTACAGCATGATCCGCTGAAGTGGAACCGCTTTTGCGACAAGATCATGCTCAAGCTTTTGATCCGGCGCATGTTCCGTTCAGGCGGTTCCGCCCGAACGGAACATGCGCTGGGCTTCCTGCCCACGATGCTCCTTCAGCTTCGCCTCCGGTCTGCGCGCAGGCAGCGCCTTTTTCAGGCTGTCGGGCACGCCATGCGCCCAAAACAGCTCCCTGGGGCCGCGTGCGGCAAACAGCTGGTCAAGCGGGTCCCTGGCGATTGCCGTGATCGGTTTTCTTTTCCGTTACGGCGGCCCCGCGCACACGGGTCCTGACAGTCCCGGACTTTGCCGCCGCCACCAGAAACTCCCGGTTCCCATCCCCGCCCCCGACGGGCGAGGCCTCAAGCCCCAGCACGCGCCAGCCCTCGGACCGCAGGAAATCCGCGATGTCCAGGCAGACCCGCTCATGCGTCCCGGGGCTGGCCACGATCCCGCCTTTGCCGACCGCATCCCTCCCCGCTTCGAACTGCGGCTTGATCAGCGCCACCAGCTGGGCCCCCTCCTCCGCCAGACCAAGCGCCGGCGGCAAGGCCAGCTTCAGCGAAATGAAGCTGACGTCGCAGACGATCAGCTGGATCGCCCGGTCCAGATGCTCCGCGCACAGATCACGTGCGTTCAGCCCCTCGATCAGCCTCACCCGCGGGCCGGCCACCTTCATCTGCCCGTGGCCCACGTCGATGGCCGTCACATGGGCCGCGCCCTGTTCCAGCAGCACCTGGGTGAAGCCGCCGGCGGAGGCGCCGATGTCGAGCGCATTCTTGCCCCGCGCCGAAATGCCGAACCGGGCGAGCCCGTGACTGAGCTTGAGGGCCGCGCGCGAGACATAGGCTTGAGCCTTGTCATCGACGGTGAGCGCATTGTCCGGTCCCACCGCCTGCGATGGCTTCGCCGCCCGCTCGCCGTCCACCTTCACCGTGCCGCGCAGCACGGCGTCCCGCGCGCGCGAACGCGAGGGATAGAGCCCCCGGGCGACGAGCGCCTCGTCGAGGCGCTGCCTAACCGACATCCAGCGGTTCGGCGCCGGACGGCGTACCGTCGGGCTTGAGCGTGATCTTCTCGATGCGGGCCTCCGCATCCTTCAGCAGCGTCTCGCAGTGCTTCTTCAGCGCCTCGCCGCGTTCATAGATGGCGATGGACTGCTCAAGGTCCACCTTGCCGGACTCGAGCCTGGTCACGATCTGCTCCAGTTCGGCCAGGGCCTTCTCGAAGGGCAGGCCGGCGATGTCTGCGTGTCCGGTCATCAGATTTCGTCCCCGTCGTCCTCGAATTCCGGTTCGTCGATCATCCCCGCGCTGCCGCGCATCAGCGCCTGCACGTGGATGCCCACCGAGGCGGCGAGCCCCCGCAGGTCATAGCCGCCTTCCAGCACCGAGACGAGGCGGCCATCGCAATGGACCTCCGCCGCCTCCATCAGCTTCAGCGTGGCCCAGGCGAAATCCTCCTCGGTGAGCCTGAGGCTGCCGAGCGGATCGCGGTGGTGCGCGTCAAAGCCTGCCGAGACGATGACAAGATCGGGCGCGAACACATCCAGCGCCGGCAGGATCACCGAGCTCATCGCCTCGCGGAACTCCGCTCCACCGTCGCCCGCGCGCAGGGGCGCGTTGAAAATATTGCCAACACCCGTCTCCTGCACGCCGCCGGTGCCGGGGTAGAGCGGCATCTGATGGGTGGAGCCATAGAACAGGTTGGCGTCCGGCCAGAAGATGTCCTGCGTGCCGTTGCCGTGGTGCACGTCGAAGTCCACCACCGCCACACGCCCGGCGCCATATTTGTGGCGCGCGTAAAGGGCGGCGATGGCGGCCTGGTTGAACAGGCAAAAGCCCATGGCGCGGCGCGTCTCGGCATGGTGGCCAGGGGGCCTCAGCGCGCAGAACACATTGTCGGCCTCGCCCTGGAACACCGCGTCGACCCCGGCGGTCGCCGCCCCCACGGCGCGCAGCGCCGCCTCGAGCGAGCCCACCGACATCACGGTGTCGGGGTCCAGATATTCCATGCCCTCCGCCGGCGCCATGGCGCGGATGCGCTCCAGATGCTCATGGGCATGGGCGTGCAGAATGTCCTCATCGCGGCCCAGCGGCGCCTCGCGGCGGGCGAGGTCCCTGAAATGGTCATTTGCCAGGATCTGGTTGATCGCCTTGATGCGGTCCACCCGTTCGGGGTGGCCGTCGGGCGTCACGTGGCGCAGCGAGGAGGGATGCGTGAAAAGCAGGGTGGTCATGGCCCCCGTTCTAGCCGCCCGCGCGCCGGACTGCCAGCGCATGTTCCGTTCAGGCGGAATCGCCTGAATGGAACATGCGCCAGAGCAACAGCTTGAGCATGATCTTATCGCACAACCGGTTCCACTTTCGCGGATCATGCTCTATAGAGCCCGCATGTCCTCCCAGACTGACATCGACGCCGCCGCGCAGGCCCTGCGCGAGGGGAAGCTCGTCGCCTTCCCCACCGAGACCGTCTATGGCCTGGGGGCGGATGCGACCAATGGCGAGGCGGTGGCCCGCGTCTATGCCGCCAAGGGCCGCCCGTCCTTCAACCCGCTCATTGCCCATGTGCCGGACGCGCAGGCCGCCTTCGCTCTGGGAGATTTCAGCCCGGAGGCAATGGCGCTCGCCGAGGCCTTCTGGCCGGGTCCGCTGAGCCTCGTCGTGCCGCGCGCCTCCGGTTGCCCGGTCTCGCTGCTGGCCAGTTCAGGCCTCGGCTCAATTGCCATCCGGGTTCCCTCCCATCCGGTTGCGCTGGCGCTGCTGAAGGCCTTTGGGCGCCCGGTGGTGGCGCCCAGCGCCAACCCCTCCGGCAAGATCAGCCCCACCACGGCGGACCATGTGCGCCGTCACCTCAAGGGCAAGGCCGCCGCAGTGCTGGACGGCGGCCGCTGCAAGGTGGGCGTTGAATCGACGGTCGTCAGTTTCCTCGCCGATGGACCGAGGCTGCTGCGCCACGGCGGCGTGCCCAGGGTTGAGATCGAGACGGTGCTGGGACACGCCATCGCGGTCGAATCCCATTCCGCACGCCCCCACGCGCCGGGCCAGCTGCTGAGCCACTATGCACCGCACGCCGAGCTCCGCCTCAATGCGCAAGCCCCGCGCGACGGCGAGGCCTATCTCGGTTTCGGCCGGCTGCATGCCCACGGGCCGTGGACGCTCTCCGCCACCGGCGACCTCGTGGAGGCGGCCGCCAGCCTGTTTCGCCTGCTGCACGAGATTGACGCCACCGGGGCGGCACGCATCGCGGTGGCCCCCATTCCGCACCAGGGCCTCGGCGAGGCCATCAATGACCGGCTGATGCGCGCCGCCGCGCCCCGGGGACCACATGAGTGAGGCCCTGAACCGCCTTGCCGCCGTGACCGGCGAGACATACGCGATCCGCGATCCCGCCCAGATGACCGGCTACATGCGCGAGTGGCGGCAAATCTGGACCGGCCGCTCGCCGCTGGTGCTGCGCCCGGGTTCGACGGAGGAGGTGAGCCGCATCCTGGCCATCGCCAACGAAACGCGCACGCCGATCGTGCCGCAGGCCGGCAACACCGGGCTGTGCGGCGGGCAGATTCCCACCGAGGCCGGCAATGAGGTGGTGCTGTCGCTCGACCGCATGACCCGCATCCTCGATGTCGACCGGAGCAATAACACAATCACCGTTCAGGCGGGCTCCGTGCTCAGGTCGGTGCAGGAGGCGGCGGACAAGGTGGACCGGCTGTTCCCCCTGAGCCTCGCCTCTGAAGGCTCCTGCCGCATCGGCGGCAATCTCTCCACCAATGCCGGCGGCCTCAACGTTCTCGCCTATGGCAATATGCGCGATCTCTGCATTGGCCTTGAGGTGGTGCTGGCGGACGGCCGCATCTGGGATGGCCTGAAGCGCCTGCGCAAGGACAATACGGGCTATGACCTGCGCGACCTGTTTATCGGCGCCGAGGGCACGCTTGGCGTCATCACCGCCGCGGTGCTGAAGCTGTTCCCCAAGCCGAGGACGCGGGAGACGGCGTTTCTTGCCGTCCGCTCGCCGTTGGCCGCGGTGCATCTGCTCGCGGCCGCCCAGGAGAAGAGCGGCAACCGCGTGGTCGCCTTCGAATTGATCGCCAATATCGCCCTGCAGTTCGCCATCCGCCACGCCGGCGTGCGCCATCCGCTGAATGAGGATTCGGCCTGGTACGTGCTGATGGAACTGGCCGACCCGCCAACCGGCGTGATGATGGAGATTTTGGAGGCCGACCTCGGGGACCGGGCCATCTCGAATGGCGTGATCGCCGGATCGGAGGCGCAGCGCAGCGAATTGTGGGCGGCGCGCGAGTTGATCTCGGAATCGCAGAAGCCCGAGGGCGGCTCGATCAAGCACGATGTCTCGGTGCCGGTGTCGGACGTGCCCCGCTTCCTTGCCGAGGCTGACAGGGCCGTCGCGGACCTTGTTCCGGGCGCGCGCCTCGTGACCTTCGGGCATCTGGGCGATGGCAACATCCATTACAACGTCTCGCAGCCCGAGGGCATGGACAAGCAGGAATTCCTCGACATGTGGGACGAGGTGAACGACGTGGTGTTCGGCATCGTCCACCGCTTCAACGGTTCGATCAGCGCCGAGCATGGCATCGGGCGTCTCAAGGCCCATCGCATGCCGGAGATCAAGTCGGACGTCGAGATCGACATGATGCGCGGGTTGAAACACATGCTGGACCCCAACAACATTCTGAACCCCGGCCGCGTGCTGCCCGGATGACGGAGTTTCGCGAGCGCGTCGTCGCGCTGTGGCAGGCCCGCGGGCTGACGCGGGCGTGGAATGATCCGCACACATGTGAACCCCGACAGGCCTACCGCGAATCTTCCCAGCCGTACCATACGTAAGCCCCCTTGAGATACAGGGGCCGGAAGGCGGGCAGGGGGAAACGTGACAGGCGGCGCGTGAGCACGGGCGACAACTCACCGCGCGCCGCCTTTCCCGTAAGAAGGCGGGCCACCGCGCGCCCGCTCCATGAGCCCATGGCCACGCCATTGCCGTGATAGGCGATGGCCGTCCACACCGTCTTCTTCGCGTCAAGCGCGCCGATATAGGGCACGAGGTCATGGCTCAGGCAGACGAAGCCGCGCCAGTAATGCGTGATCTCCACATCGCTCCATGCCGGAAACAATTCCTTGAAGGCCCTGGTCAGCAGCGGGCGATAGGCGGCCTCGCCGCGGTCCGAGGCATCGGCGCCGCCGCGCCCGCCGAACAGGAAGCGGCCATTGGGCAGCACGCGGAAATAATGCAGCAGCCTGCGTGAGTCATAGGCCAGAAGGTCCGACGTCCAGCCCTGGGCGCGGCGCTCGTCATTCGTGAGCGGGCGCGTGACGATGACGCTGGAGAGGGCGGGCATGAGGCGGCCCGCATGGCGTTTCGAAACATCCTCCGGCGTATAGCCATTGGTGGCGACGATGACCTGGCTGGCCTTCAGCACGCCCCCGCGCGTGTGCAGGCGGTGGCCGCCGGGCAATTCCTCCCAGCGCATGAGCCGCGAACGGCCATGGATCTTCGCGCCCGCGCCCGCCGCCGCCCGCGCCAGACCGCGCGCATAGTTCAGCGGGTGCACGCCGAAACCGACGCTGCCCTTGAGGCCGGCGAAGAAGCCAGGCCCGTCGAGGCCCTGTGCCTTGAGGTCCTCCCTGGAAAGGAACTCCGTCTCGTCGCCGAAGGTCCGCCTGAGGAAGGCCTGTTCGTCGCGCAGTTCCCGCACGCGGCTGGGAAGATGAGCGAGGGTCACCTCGCCATCCGCCGTCGCCCAGGCGTCGATGCCGCAACGCTGGAGAGTGTCGCGCACGAGGGCCACCGACTGGCGCATGGTCTCGTAGAACTGCTTCGTGGCGTCGAGGCCATAGCGCCGGATCATGGCGGGATAGGACAGCTTGTGCGAGCCCATGCAGGCGAAGCCGCCGTTGCGGCCTGAAGCGCCCCAGCCCACATGGCCCGCCTCCAGCACGCGCACATCGACGCCCTGCCGGGCGAGTTCGAGCGCCGCCGAAAGCCCCGTGAAGCCTGCGCCGATGACGGCAACCTCGCAGGTTTCGGCGCCCGTCAATGGCGGGGTGTCGATCCGCAGGGGATCGGCGGAAGCCTCCCAGTAGCTGTCAACGGCGCGGTCAAAATGGAAGGCATGCGGATGGGTGGTGGAAGCCATGGTGAAGCCTTGCTAAAGCATGATCCGCAAAAGTAGAACCGCTTTTGATCTGGCGCAGAAGGGCCAGATTGCGGGCGCGCTGGTGTCCATCGACGCGATCGGCTGCAATGCGGGCACGGCGCAGGCCATCCTCGACGCGGGGGCCGACTGAAGCACTTTCAGGTCAAGTGGACACCGGTTGACCGTCGAAAATGCGACCAAACAAAGAAATAGAGCAGGTTTCGGTTCCACTGATCCGAAACCTGCTCTATCTTCTGTCGGTGAAGGCCAAACAGTCCGGCCTGGTGGGCGAGATCGGGCGCTCCTTCGAGGACCCCGGCCCCGGCGAGCCGCGTTTTCCCAAACTCGCCATGATCGCGCGGGTCAATGCCGGAACATGGGAAAAAGACAAGCAAACCAGCGCCACGCGCTTCTACGTCTCGTGGCGTCCAATGACGCCGAAGGCCCTCGCCGAGGCCGTGCGCAGCCATTGGGCCATCGAAAACAGCCTGCACTGGGTGCTCGACGTCACCTTCGGCGAGGACAAGGCCCGATCCCACACCGGACACGGACCCGCCAACATGGCCACCGTCCGCCACTTCGCCTTCAACATCCCGCGCGCCGTCAACGACAAACGAAGCCTCAAACTCCGCAGAAACAAAGCCGGAAGGAACCCAGCCTACATGGCGCGGATCATCGGAAGGACCCGTTAACCCGGATTCACCGCCGTGGCCTAAGCTCGGCGGCGGTTGACATGGACGCGATTTTCTCCGCATCGGTCTGCGCGCGCGGCACCGCCGCTCAATTGCATCAAGCGTGAAAACAGCTGGGCAGCCCTGGGCGAGGAGATGATCTTCGTGCGCCTCCGCCGGGATGGCGCCTGCGGGCAATTCTGCCCGGAATGGATCTTGGCGCAGGGCGTGATCACGCCCGACACGCCCGAGCGCCTCCGCAAAATGCTGCACCAGATGGGCGGTGCGAAGCTCCCCATCGTGTTTGACTCGGTGGGTGGCGATATCGATGCGGCAATGGAGATTGGCCGGATGGCGCGCCAGCACCGGCTGACCACCGTTCTCGCCCGCAGCAGCGCGGAGAACTGCAACCCGCGCAACGATGCCTGCCGGCGCATGACCGCGAACTCCGCATTGCGCGGCACCCATCTGCTGCATAGACCGAACTGCGGCGCGGCCTGCCTGCTGGCCTTTGCCGGCGGGGTGACGCGCTATGGGTCGTGGGCCGGGGATCTCGTCATGCCGTCCCCCGTCTGCTCACAACGCGCGAGAGCGGCCGAACGGCGGAACAGCTGATCTCAGACTATCTGCACGCCATGACAATCTCGCCGCAGCTTATCAAGGATGCCAGCCAGGCAAGCTCCGGCAATGCGGTGCATATCGGCCTCCAAGAGATGCTCACCTACCGCATTGGCAACACGTCAGACAAGCCAAGTCTGCTGACTGATCCGGACATCTGCCGAGATCCTGCCGCCGCCGCGAATTGCGTGCTTCGCGCCGGTTCGAGCTAGCAGGCTGCTGAAAAATGTATTTTTGACACACTCTGATTCCGGTTTGAGCTGGTTTCGAATCCGTTATGTTCACGCTTTAGAGCGGCGGGCGGTCAATTGACTCCATTAGGATTTCCCTCCCCCTCGTGGCAGGGCTATCGCATATGGGTTCCCTTCTCCCGTCCGAAGGATGGGAGAAGGTGCCCGAAGG
>NZ_JADCDA010000061.1 GCF_020252405.1 Aestuariivirga sp. | reverse complement strand
TTGAATTTCAAGATGATCGTCCGCTGTGTCTATGCCAGCCGCGCCGCCACGAGCCTCACCAGCGCGATGGTGGAGGACATCCTCGAAAAGTCGCGCGGCCACAACCCGGCGAGCGGGATCACCGGAATCCTTTGCTACAGCGGCGACGTCTTCATCCAGGTGCTGGAAGGCGGGCGCGACGAGGTGTGCGAGCTTTACAACGCCATCGTCCGCGACGGTCGCCACACCCATGTGCGCCTCCTCGCTTTCGACGAAATCCGCGAGCGCAAGTTCTGCAACTGGACCATGGGCCACGTCGACCTCTCCAAGGTCAATCCCGGCCTGCTGCTGAAATACGGGGAGCGCGCCGTGCTCGATCCCTTCGCCAGCTCCGGCTCCGCCACCCTGGCGCTGCTCGACGAACTGGTCGCCACGGCGACCGTCAGCACACGCCTGGCTTAAGGTTTCGGCTGACAGGCGGTACAGGCGAAGGCGCGGCGGCCTGCGATCTCGAAGGCGGTGATCGGCCCGCCGCAGGCGGGGCAGGCGTCCTTGGCGAAGATGTTCACACGTTCGCCATAACGGCTTTTCGATTTCTTCATTCCATCGACCGTGATGATGGCGTTGGACTTGACGCCGAGGGTGAGCAGCGACACGGCATCGGCCCAGATTCGGTCAAAGGCCTCGCGCGGTAGGAGGCTGCCCGGACGATCCGGGTGGATGCGTTGCCGCCACAGAATCTCGCTGCGGTAGATGTTGCCGATCCCCGCCATCACCGACTGGTCCATGATGAGCTGGCCGATGGATGCGCGGCTTCTCGAAATGCGCTGCCATGCGCGTTCGGGATCTGCATCGGCGCGCAGCACGTCCGGCCCGATGCGGCTCACCAGGGCCGCGGCCCCGCCCGTGTCCAGCACTTCGCAGCTGTTCGGGCCGTTGATGTCGACGGTATGCGTGCCGCTCATCATGCGCACGCGCACTTCACCTTTCGGTTCCGCCGCGGGGCGCCTGGCGCAGCGGAAGCGTCCGAAAAGTCCAAGGTGAATATGCAGGCTGAGTTCGCCGAAGCGATAGAGCAGGTGCTTGCCATGGGCGTCGATGCCAGTGCAGCGCCGTCCATCGAGCCGCGCCGCGCCAGCCATGAAGCGGCCCTGCGGCGAAGACACGTCCAGCGCCTGGCCCACCAGCATCGGCCGCTGGTCACGCGCGGCGCGGTGGATGGTGTGGCCCTCAGGCATTCCGGAACCAGCCGAGCCCTTCCGCGGTGCCCGCCGCGGGGCGGTATTCGCAGCCCACGTAGCCTCCATATCCAAGCTGATCGAGGTGGCGGAAGATCCGCGCATCGTCCAGCTCGCCGGTGCAGGGTTCGTTGCGCATCGGCACCGAGGCGGCCTGCACATGACCGGTGAACGGCAACATTGCATCGAGCCCCCTGGTCACGTCGCCATGCAGGATCTGGCGGTGATAGATGTCGAACTGGAGCTTGAGATTGGGCAGCGCCAGCTCGCCGATGAGCTCCGCCGCGAAGGTGAAATCGTTGAGGAAATAGCCCGGCATGTCCCGCCCGTTGATCGGCTCGATGAGAATGTCGATGCCGAGTGGACCTACGGTGGCGCAGGCATGGCGGATCGCCGCCTTGTAGGCCGCCAGCGCATGCGGGTCTTTGCGGTCGCCATGGCCGCTCATCAGGTGCAGGCGCCTGACGCCGGTGGCCCTGACATGGGGTATCGCCCGCTCCAGCGAAGCGCGGAACTCCGCCGCGCGCTCCGGCCGGCAGGCAAGGCCGCGATCGCCCTTGTCCCAGTCTCCCGGCGGCAGGTTGAACAGCGCCGGGGTGAGCCGCGAGGCCTCAAGGCGGCGGGCAATCTCCTCCGCCGGAAAGGCATAGGGAAACAGAAATTCGACCGCGGTGAAGCCATGGCCGGCGGCTGCGGCGAAGCGGTCGAGGAAATCCCACTCGGTGAACATCATCGAAATATTGGCGGCAAATTTCGGCATGGGCGTCCCCCGCTGCGGCTCACAGGCTTCCGCTGCTCATCCTAAAGCATTTTCAGGTCAAGTGGACACCGGTTGACCGTCGAAAATGCTCTGTCGCCGTCATGGAACCACCTCCCTGTTCGCCGCACTCGACATTGCCAGAGGGGCGCTGATCGGGCGGTGCTTCCCGCGTCATCGCGCCGACGAATTCCGCGCATTCCTTGATCGGATCGAAGCCCAGGTCCCGCCCAATCTCGACGTTCACATCGTCATGGACAACTATGCAACCCACAAGACGGCCCTGATCCGCAACTGGTTCGTCAAACGCCCGCGCTGGCATGTCCACTACACGCCAACCGGAGCATCCTGGATCAATCAGGTCGAGCGCTTCTTCGCCCTCATCACCAACGACTGCATCCGCAGAGGCATTCACCACTCCACAGCCGCATTGGAAGACGACATCCTCACCTTCATCAAAACACATAACGAAAAGCCCAAACCCTTTGTATGGACAAAGTCCGCAGATGACATACTCGCCGCCATCAAACGTTTCTGCCTCAGACAAAATCAAATCGACAAAACTTCAGAAACGGAACATGCGCCAGATATATGCTTGAGCATGATCTTGTCGCAAAAGCGGTTCTATTTTTGCGGATCATGCTCTGTAGGACTTTAGTCCAATTCCGGTCCTTCAGCGGGAAAGGACGCGCGAGGACGCTTCAGGGAAGCGGTGCCGTGCGGTGGAGCATTACGCGCAGGCCGCCGTGGAGGACGGGCGGCGCGGTCGGAAGAAATGGCAGGGCGGTCGCCCGCGCCAATGATGCCTCCGTGGTGACGAGACCAACGCGCCAGCCGGAGAAGCGCTCTCTCAGCACCTGGCCCAGTGCGCCGTAGAGCGCGAAGAGCGGCTTCCTGTCGCCGATGCGCGCGCCATAGGGTGGGTTGACGATGACGAGGCCGGGCGGGCCTTGCGGCGGCACGAAATCGCTGACCGGCTGCTGCTTGAACTGCGTGAAGGCGGAGACCCCGGCGCGCTTCGCGTTCTCCGTTGCCATGCGGATCGCGCCCGCATCGCGGTCGCTGCCGAAGAAGGAGACGGACGGAACGCGCGGTTGGGCCGCGGCCTTCATCCTTTCCCACGCCACGGCATCGAAGGTGGCGAGCTTCTCGAAGGCGAAATGGCGGGTGCGGCCGGGATTGAGATTGGCCGCGATTTCGGCGGCCTCGATGACGAAGGTGCCGGAGCCGCACATCGGGTCCACCACCGGCTCATCTCCCGTGAAGCCGCAATGGCGCAGGAAGAGAGCCGCAAGCGTTTCACGCAAGGGCGCCTTGCCCACACCCTGCTTGTGGCCGCGCTTGTGCAGGGACTCGCCCGAACTGTCGATGCTCAGTGTACAGAGGTCATCCTCGATGCGGGCCTTGACGGCGACGTCCGCCGCTTCGTCGATGGCCGCGCCGAATTCCTCCGCGATGGCGCGCGCGATGCGCTGGGCGGCAGCGCCCGAGTGATAGATTTTCGACCGCGAGCAGCTGGCCTCGACGCGCACCGGCACGTCCCTGCGCAGCACGTTGCCCCAGGGAAATTGCCGCGCGTGTTTGTCAAGCTGTGCGAGGTGCGTGACGCGGAAGGAACCGATGCGCGCCAGCACATGGCCGCAGCCGCGGAGCTCGAGATTGGCGCGCCACACGTCCTTCCATGTGCCCTTGATCTGAACGCCGCCCGCCACCTGCTTTGCCGCCTTGAAGCGGTGCTGGCGCACTTCATCGTAGAGAGCAGTTTCGAGCCCCGGCGGGGCCATCAGGAAGATGTCGAAATCGGGTGGCGTGGCCATGCCGAGCGCTTATCGCGAAAGCCGTGGCAGGGCGACTGTTTTCCAACGGGACTGAACGGCCGGCTGCGTCAATCGCGGGGCGGCAGGCCCAGAACGCGGCGCATGTGGGCGAGGATGAGGTCGCGCCCGCGGGCGCCGGTTTCCTCGCAAGCCTGGCGCGCCGTGGCGGTGTACCAGCGCGCGTCATCGAGCTTCGCCATGTCGACGGCCTCGGGGCACAGGTTGAGCATCAGCGAGGTTTCGCCCTCGCCCGCATGATCGAAGGGATATAGGCCCATCGTCTCGCGCGTCATCAGCGGGTGGATCTTGATCCAGTTGAAGGGATCGCTGCCCCCCGCCTGCTGCGCATAGTAATCCGCCATCTTCGCATCGCCCCACCAGCCCTCGCCGCGCGTCTTCTCGAGGAAGGCGAAGATGGACTGCCGCGCCCCGAATTTGAAGGCAAGATCAGTGGGCATGCCGGTGGCGAAGTTCTCCGTCTGGTGATGGATGAAGGCGTGGATATTGCGGAAGCCAACGCGCAGGAGACCGGTGAACAGCTCGCGCGCGAAGGGGTGGAGGGCGGTCGAATCGACCTGCACCGAGCCCGTGCCTTCCGGCGGCTCCACCGCATAGCTCGCCGCGCCATAATAGAAGGGCGGCAGGATGACGAGCTCCGCTTCCTTCTCGATGAGGTCCAGCGCGCGGGTGACGGCGAGCGTATCCATGCCCACGGCCATGTGCTCGCCGTGATATTCGAGAACGCCGAGCGGCAGCACGACCGGAGTGTTGGCGGCAATGGCCGCGCGGATCTGGTGGGGGAGCATCATTTCATAGCGCATGGGCGGTCCTCACGAGGCACTCGACGGGCTTCGAAACCTGCCTTACTCTCCACACCCGACGAGCGGGGCGCAAGACCCCGCACTCTCAGGGGGACGGGACTTGGCTTCGGTCGACATCATTGACGTGCGCAAAAGCTATGGCGAGCAGGCGGTGATCCATGGCGTGTCGATCCCCATCGCCGACGGCGAGTTCGTGGCGCTCGTCGGCCCTTCGGGCTGCGGCAAGTCCACGCTCTTACGCATGATCGCGGGTCTGGAGGAGATCAACGGCGGCGCCATCAGGATCGGCGAGAAAGTGGTGAACGGCCTGCCGCCCAAGGACCGCGACATCGCCATGGTGTTCCAGAACTATGCGCTCTACCCGCACAAGACGGTGGCGGAGAACATGGGCTTCGCGCTGAAGCTGAGGAAAACGCCCAGGGCCGAAATCGACGCCCGGGTGAGGCGCGCGGCCGAAATCCTCGACCTCATGCCCTATCTCGGCCGCTATCCGCGCCAGCTTTCGGGCGGCCAGCGCCAGCGCGTGGCCATGGGCCGCGCCATTGTGAGAGCACCCCAGGTGTTTCTGTTCGACGAGCCCTTGTCCAACCTCGATGCCAAGCTGCGCGTGCAGATGCGCGCCGAGATCAAGGAACTGCACCAGCGGCTGAAAACCACCACCATCTACGTCACCCACGACCAGGTGGAGGCCATGACCATGGCCGACAGAATCGTGGTGCTGCATGACGGCATCGTGGAGCAGATGGGCTCGCCGCTGGAGCTTTATGACCGGCCGGTGAACCTCTTCGTCGCGGGCTTCATCGGTTCGCCCGCCATGAACATGTTCAGGGGCACGATCCGCGGCGGGGCCGCGCCGCATTTCGAGGCGGCGGACGGCACGAAGCTGCCGCTCGCGTCAGCCCCGGCCGGTTCCGATGGGCGCGCGGCGGTCTATGGCATAAGGCCGGAACATCTGGTGCTGGGGGGCGAGCTCCGCCCGCAGGTGACGGTGATCGAGCCCACCGGCTCCGAAACGCAGGTGGTGGCGAAGCTGGCGGGCGAAAAGATCACCGGCGTGTTCCGCGAACGCGTGAACGTGGCGCCGGGGGAGGCGATCGCCATGTCGCCCGATCCCTCGCTGGTGCATCTCTTTGATGCGAAGACAGGGCAGCGGATAGCGTAATCGTCCGTGCGGGCTTTCCCAGAGTTCATCATCGCCGGGCGTGTCCCGGCGATCCTTTTCTGGCGGCCGGGAAAAGGATGCCCGAGACAAGCCCGGGCATGATGAGCGAGAGGAGTATAACGGCTTGTGCGCTGCACATATTGCGGTGCACGACAAGTTGTGACCGGCAGGCGTGTTTCGCGCCTGCCCTTCGTTGACATTGCAAATCGCTGTTGCATAGTCGGCGCAGCGTTCCACCACGACCCCTGCGGGCTTCCTGAAACAAGCCAGGCAGCCGGGAGAAATATCGCCACAACCTGCAACGGACGCTCTTAGGGAGGACCCAAGGACATGAGAACAGATATTTACAACTACATGCTGAGCCGCCGCGCCATGCTGAAGGGCGCGGCCGGGGCGGCCGCCATGGCCGCCGTGGGCGGCCCGGCGCTGAACGTTTCCACCGCTTTCGCGCAGGATGACCTGCGCGCCGCCATCCTGAGGATCCCCGGCGTGGGCAAGGGCCAGCCGACGGATGCCGACTGGCAGAAGGTCGGCGAGATGACCCTTGGCCCGACGAAGCAGAACGTGCAGGAGGGCGAGTTCAAGGGCGTCGAACTGTCGTTCATGGGGCTCAACAACCAGAACGTCCATAACGTGCTGTTCCGCGGCCTGTCCAAGGCCTGGGCGGATTACACCGGCGCCACCATCAACTGGATCGACCTGGCGCAGGCCGACTACAACGCCCGCCTGCAGCAGTCGATCGCCACCGGCACGGTGGACTTCGACGTCATTGAAATGGGCGCTCCCTTCGAGGGCGACGTCTGCGGCAAGGGCCTTGCCTCCGAGATGCCGGACTGGGTGGCCAAGCAGATCGACATGGACGACTATGTCGGTTACCTCAAGGCCCCCGTCGGCACCTGGGACGGCAAGACCTATCGCGTCTCCTGCGACGGCGACTGCCATAACTTCAACTACCGGTCCGACGTGTTCGAGAACGCCGCTCTTGCCGAGGAGTGGAAGAAGGCCGGCGGCCAGGGCGACTGGAAGGCGCCGCGCACCTGGCAGGACGTCAATGCCGCGACCAAGTTCCTGAAAGGAAAGCAGATCGACGGCCAGGACCTTTATGGCTATCTGGACCCCGCTAAGGGCTGGGGCGGCTTCGGCTTCTATTTCCTCGGAAGCCGCGCCACGGCCTATGTGAAGCATCCGGACTCCAAGGCCTTCCTGTTCGAGCAGGACACGATGAAGCCGATGGTCAACAACCCGGGCTGGGTGCGCGCCATTCGGGACGTGCTGGACTGCCTGCCCTTTGAGCCGGCCGACCAGCTCAACGCCGACCCCGGCACCACGGGCTTCCAGCAGTTCCTCGCCGGAACGGGCTCCATGCTCTCCTGGTGGGGCGACATCGGCTCGAACGTCAACACCAACGACAGCTCCGTCATCCAGGGCAAGACGGCCTTCGACATCCTGCCCGGCTCGCCGGACGTCTACAACCATGCCGCCGGCAAGTGGGAGACGCTTGCGTCAGGCCCGAACTACGCGCCGAACATGGCCTATATCGGCTGGGGCATCTATGTGATGGCCCGCGTCGATTCCGACCCGAAGAAGCAGAAGGCGGCCTGGTCGCTCGCCGCGCATCTGGGCGGCAAGGACATATCGCTGTGGATGGCGGCCTATCCGTCAGGCTTCCAGCCCTACCGCCAGAGCCACTTCAACATTCCGGAGTGGGTGGGCGCGGGCTATGACGAGAAGTTCATCGCGAACTATCTCGCCTCGCAGGCCAATTCCTACAACCACCCCAATGCCGCGATCGAGCCGCGCATCCCCGGCATCTTCCAGTATTATTCGGAAGCCGAGGATATTCTCTCCAGCATCTACGCCGGCAAGATGACGGCGCAGGCGGGCGCGGACGCCATCGCCGCCGCCTGGGAGAAGCGCACCGACCAGCTCGGCCGCGAAAACCAGATCAAGCTCTACAAGAAATCGCTCGGCATGTAAGCCGCGGTCCGGGGCCGGCAGCGCACCATGCTGCCGGCCCTTTTTGTTTCTCCGAAAGGCGCGGCTTCCGCAGCATGAATTCCGTTTCCACCGCATCCGGCATCGAGGCCGTCGAGCAGCATGTCCCGCCGAAGCGCCGGCGCCTGGGGACCCTGCTGATCCGCGGCGCAACGCTGCTGCTCTGCGCGATTGCGGCCGTCCAGCTTCTTTATGCGATGGGCTATCTCTCCTGGGGTTTCGCCAACTGGCAGCCGGTGTTCATCGCTTACATCCTATGGAGCGCCGCCTTCTGCTCGGGCCTCGTGCTGCGCGACGGCGAGGCGGGCTGGCGCGCGGTGTTCGTGCTGCCGGCCCTGTTTTTCACCCTGGCGCTCGTCATCTTCCCCACCTTCTTCGGCTTCTACATCGCGTTTTCCGACTGGAACCTGCAGTCCGCCGGCGGGCGCAGCTTCAACGGGCTCGACAACCTCCGGCAACTGATCGGAGACCCCTATTTCTGGAACGCGCTCGGCAACATGGTGTTCTATGTGGCCACCGTGACCGTGCAATATGCGATCGCCTTTGGCCTTGCCATGCTGCTCAACGCCGGCATCAAGGCGCAGAAATTCTTCCGCGTCGCCTTCCTCCTGCCCTTCATGCTGTCGCCCGTGGCGGTGAGCTGGATGATCGGCAAATCGATGCTGGAATACCGCTTCGGCCCCGTCACCAACCTGCTGCGCGAACTGGGCTGGAGCCAGCCCACCCTGCTCACCTCGCCCTGGCTTGCCAAGACCACCATCGCGCTGATGGATGCCTGGGTGTGGATCCCCTTCATGATGATCATGATCCTCGCAGGGCTCCAGGCGCTGCCCAAGGACGTGCAGGAGGCGGCCAAGGTCGACGGCGCCACCGGCTGGCAGGGCTTCTGGCAGATCACCTTCCCGCTGATGCTGCCGGTGTCCGTCACCACGATCGTGCTGCGCGTCATCTTCCAATTGAAGCTCGCCGACATCGTGATCAACACCACGGCCGGCGGACCGGGCGGCGCCACCGACACGATCTCAAGCTACATCTTCCGCGTCTACAAGGACCGCTCCAACGTCGGTTATGGCACGATGATCGCCGAGGTCTATCTGATCCTCATCATCATTTTCGTGGCGCTGCTGCTCAAATTCACCAGCCGCTACATGCAGAGGGCGGTGTGATGCCCCATGCCCTGAAGCGGACCCTTATCTACGCCGCGCTCATTCTCTGGACGGTCATCGCGCTGTTCCCGATCTTCTGGACCTTCACCACCACCTTCAAGGTGGCGAAGGACGTGCAGCTGGGCAACATCATCCCCTGGGTGGACTATACGCCCAACTGGCTGGGCCTGCGCGCCATCGGCCTCTCGCCCGACACGATCCTCACCGAATCGACGCCGCGCGCCGAATTCATCAAGCGCTTCTGGAACTCGATCCAGGCCTCCGTTGGCGCCTCCGTGCTGGCGCTGATCCTGGGCTCCATGGCGGCCTACGGATTAAGCCGCTTTTCCTATCGCTGGAAAATCTGGAGGAACCGCGACATCTCGTTCTTCTTTCTGTCGCAACTCATCCTGCCGCCTGTCGTGCTCGCGATGCCGTTCCTCGTGCTCTACAAGGAACTGGCGCTGCTCGACTCGATGGTGGGGCTGATCCTCATTTACACGCTGTCGGTGCTGCCCATTGTCATCTGGATCATGAAGGACCAGTTCGACACCATTCCGCAGGAGCTGGAGCAGGCGGCCCTCGTGGATGGCTGCTCCACCTGGGGCGCCTTCTTCCGCATCATCCTGCCGATCGCGCTTCCCGGCATGGTGGCAGCCTTCATCCTCTCCGTCATCCTGTGCTGGAACGAATATTTCTTCGCGGCACTTCTCACCTCGAGCTATGCCAAGACGCTGCCGGTGATGGTGGCGAGCCAGACGGGCTCTCAGGGGATATCGTGGTGGTCGATGGCCGCACTCTCATCCGCCGCCATCCTGCCGCTGATCGTCATCGGCATCTTCCTCGAGCGCTATATCGTGAAGGGATTGACCTCGGGGGCGGTGAAGTAGTCACAGAAACCGCTTCGCCGCCGGATAAAGGCCGCGGAACACCGCGTGCCTTCGTCTTCTCCCGCTCCTTCAGCGGGAGAAAAAGGGACCCGTTGCGTGCGCAACGGGGAGATGAGGGGGATGTCGGCTGAAGGTGTGGAGTTCGTGTCA
>NZ_JADCDA010000060.1 GCF_020252405.1 Aestuariivirga sp. | reverse complement strand
TCCCCTCATCTCCCCGTTGCTCACGCAACGGGTCCCTTCTTCTCCCGCTGAAGGAGCGGGAGAAGACGCTTCGTAGCCTCTCCGGCGAAGCGGGAGAGGAAGGCCCCCGACGCAGTCGGGGTAGGCGAGGGGAAGGCAGCTCCGTAGAATCCCTTGACGTCCCCTCATCTCCCCGTTGCTCACGCAACGGGTCCCTTCTTCTCCCGCTGAAGGAGCGGGAGAAGACGCTTCGCAGCCTCTCCCGCGAAGCGGGAGAGGAAGGCCCCCGACGCAGTCGGGGTAGGTGAGGGGAAGGCAGCTCCGTAGAATCCCTTGACGTCCCCTCATCTCCCCGTTGCTCACGCAACGGGTCCCTTCTTCTCCCGCTGAAGGAGCGGGAGAAGACGCTTCGCAGCCTAACCCCGCGCCTTCACCGCCAGCCGGTGCATGTGCAGCAGCGGCTCGGTATAGCCATTGGGCTGCTCGGCACCCTTGAACACCAGGTCGCACGCCGCCTGAAAGGCGATCGACCGCGCGAAATCCTCCGCCATCGGACGATAGCCGGGATCGCCCGCGTTCTGCTGATCCACCACGGCGGCCATGCGCTTCATCGTGGCCATCACCTGCTCCGGCGTGGCCACGCCGTGGCGCAGCCAGTTGGCGATGTGCTGGGAGGAGATGCGCAGCGTGGCGCGGTCTTCCATCAGGCCGATATTGTCGATGTCCGGCACCTTTGAACAGCCGATGCCCCGGTCGATCCAGCGCACGACATAGCCCAGAATCCCCTGCGCGTTGTTGTCGAGCTCCTTCTGGATTTCCTCCGGAGTCCAGTTGGGGCGCGCCGCCACGGGCACGCAGAGGATGTCATCGAGGCTCGCCCGCGGGCGGCTTTTCAGCTTCTCCTGCACCTGCCTGACGTTCACCCTGTGATAATGCGTGGCGTGCAGCGTTGCGGCCGTGGGTGACGGCACCCAGGCGGTGCTGGCGCCCGCCTGCGGGTGGGCCAGCTTCAGGGAGAGCATGATGGCCATGTGGTCCGGGACCGCCCACATGCCCTTGCCGATCTGGGCGTGGCCTGGCAGGCCGCAGAGGAGCCCCGTGTCGACGTTCCAATCCTCATAGGCCTTGATCCACGGCGCCTGCTTCATGTCGCCCTTGCGGATCATCGGGCCCGCTTCCATCGCGCTGTGGATCTCGTCGCCCGTGCGGTCGAGGAAGCCGGTGTTGATGAAGACGATCCGGTCTTTCGCGGCGCGGATGCATTCCTTGAGGTTGATCGTGGTGCGCCGCTCCTCGTCCATGATGCCGATCTTCATGGTGTTGAGGGGCAGCCCCAGCGCCTGCTCGACGCGGGAGAACAGTTCAACCGCGAAGGCCACCTCGTCCGGCCCGTGCATCTTGGGCTTCACGATGTAGATCGAGCCGGCGCGCGAGTTCATGCGCCTGCCGCTGATGTCATGCATCGCGATCAGCGTCGTCATCATGGCGTCCATGATGCCTTCCGGAACCTCGCGGCCCTCCTCGTCGAGGATCGCCGGCGTGGTCATCAGGTGGCCGACGTTGCGCACCAGCATCAGCGAGCGGCCGGGCAGCGTGACCGTGCCGCCATTCGGCGACTCATAAGTACGGTCAGGGTTGAGGCGGCGGGTGAAGGTCTTGCCGTTCTTCTCGATCTCCTCGCTGAGGTCGCCTGTCATCAGGCCCAGCCAGTTGCGATAGACCGTCACCTTGTCCGCGGCATCGACGGCGGCGACCGAGTCCTCGCAGTCCATGATGGTGGTGAGCGCGGATTCGAGGATGATGTCGGAAATCCCCGCCTTGTCCTGGCTGCCGATCAGGTGCGCGCGGTCGAAGGCGATTTCGATGTGGAGCCCATTGGTGGCGAGCAGCACCGCGGAGGGGTTGTCCTTCGGCCCGCGCCAGCCCCTGAAGTGCGAGGGCGCCTTCAGCCCGCAGAGGTCGGTCATCAGCGCATTGCCCTCGATGAAGACGCGCGAGACATCGGCCCACCTGCACCTGGCCCTGGCGAGCGGAACCGACTGGCCGAGAAAGTTCCGCGCCCAGTCGATGACCCGCCCGCCGCGCACCGGATTATAGGCCTTGCCCTTCTCCGCCCCGTCCTGTTCGGGGATAACATCGGAGCCATAGAGCGCGTCATAGAGCGAGCCCCAGCGGGCATTGGCGGCATTGAGCGCATAGCGGGCATTCATCACCGGCGCCACCAGCTGCGGTCCGGCCAGCTGGGCGATCTCGGCGTCAACGTGCTTCGTCGTCACCGTGAAATCGGGGCCTTCGGGGACGAGGTAGCCGATCTCCGTGAGGAAGGCCTTGTAGGCGGCCATGTCAGTGGGGGCGCCGTTGCCGCGGTGCCAGTCGTCGAGCCTCGCCTGCAATGCGTCGCGGCGGGCCAGCAGGGCGCGGTTCCTGGGCGAGAGGTCCCGCACGATCCCGGCGAAGCGCTGCCAGAAGTCAGGCCCGGCGATGCCGGTGCCCGGCAGGGCCTCCCCGCTGACGAAGGCGAAGAGTTCGCCCGCAACACTGAGCCCTGAGATCCCGATCCGGTTCGTCAACTGCACGTCCCCCCTGGTCTGCCGGCGGAAAATTAGACCATCACGGCTTCTTCAGCCAGTCCATGTTGGGGTAGGGCACCGGCTCCTTCGCCTTCAGGAAAAACCGGGCGAAGATCTCGCCATAGCCATTCATCGTGTAGCCGTTGTTCCGCGCGATCAGCCGCTCGCGCTCGGCGCGGTAGAAGGCGGGGATCCTGTACCAGGCGAGCGCGGGCGCCGTGTGGTGCGCGACGTGCAGGTTGTTGTTGAGGAAGAGCAGCGACCAGAAGGGCGAGGCCTCGACGATGATCGTCCGGTGCCCCACGGTTTCCGCCGCCTGGTGCTCGCAGTAGGAGCGCACCAGGGCCAGCGAGATGCCGGGATAGGCGATCAGCAGGTAATACTGCCAGAAGGGCATGCCGCAGACATGAACCACGTACCACAGCGTGATGGCGCAGGACGGCACGAACCAGGCCCAGGCGCGGATGGTCTGGCGGTTGCCCGCCAGCATGTCGCGGAATTCGGAGGACCAGAAGCGGATGACCGAGATCGCCGGGCCGATCAGCATGCGCCCCGCCAGCGTGTTGTTGATCCCGTAAAGCGCGCGGCGGATGCCCTGCACCCCGGCCCAGTCCTCCGGCAGCAGGTAATAGGATTCGGGGTCGAGCCGGGGGTCCGTCAGGTGCCGGTCATTGTGGTGCTGGAGATGCGTCTGCTTGTAGCGGTGATAGGGGAGCCAGAAGGTGGGTGTGGGGAAAATCATCGCCTCGTTGAGCAGGCGGCTGCCGGTGGGGTGGCCGTGCAGCACCTCATGCTGCAGCGAGGCATGGAGTGCCGCGCAATAGGCGCCGACGGGCATGATGATCCACCACGGCAGGCTGGCGTGGAGCCAGACGACCACGGCCAGCACCGCATAGGTTGCGGCGATCAGCGCCACGGTGGGCCATTCGATCTCGCGGGCGTATTCCTTCGCCATGCCAAATTGATCCGCATGTGTTCGTGTTTGCAATCGGAATTCAGTCTACAGGGTTTCGCCCCGCCTCGCGCGGGCTTCCTTGTGCGACTCTTGCCCGCATGAGGGTCGGGATGTCCCTTCCCCCGGGCCGTCCTTCTACTCCTCCTCCGCCGCCGCCGCTGAGCGATTGGGAGAAGGTGCTGTGGCGCGGCGCCCCGGCTTGTTCCAAAGGCCTGCGGAGCCCGGACTTGCTTCCGGCCTCCCCATGGGGCAATCGGTTTTTGCTTTCCGGAATTTGAGGACCGTGCCGCATGCCCCATCACCGTTCCCGCAACATAACCCATGGCCGCAACAGGGCCGGGGCCCGCGGAGTGTGGCGCGCCACCGGCATCGTCTACGCCTTCACCCAGTTCGTGCCGGGCCACGCGCACCCGGGGGACCTGGGGCAAATGGCCGCCCGCGTGGCGGAGTAGGACAATGGGCCTCCCCGCCGCATTGCTCGATGGCTATGCCAGCTTCCGCTCCGGCCGCTATGCGGCGGAGTCGGAGCGTTATCACAGGCTGGGCGAGGGATCGCAGAAGCCGAAGATCATGATCATCGCCTGCTGCGACTCGCGCGCCGCACCGGAGACGATCTTCGATGCCGGGCCGGGCGAGATGTTCGTGGTCAGGAACGTCGCCAATCTCGTGCCGCCCTATACGCCGGACGGCGGGCACCATGCCACCTCCGCCGCGCTCGAATTCGCCGTGATGTCGATCGGCGTGCAGCACATCGTGGTGATGGGGCACGGGCGCTGCGGCGGCATCCGCGCCGCGGTGCAGGATTCGCTGCCGCTCACCCACACGGATTTCATCGGCTCATGGATGCGCGCCATCAAGGACGTGACCCGCATCGTGCCGCGCGAAACGGGGGTGAATGCCGAAACCCACGAACGCCACATCGAGCGCGCCTCGATCGAACACTCGCTGGCGAACCTCCGAACCTTCCCGTGGATCCGCATGAAGGAGAACAAGCGCGAGCTCTCGCTGCACGGCGTCTGGTTCGACATCTCGCTGGGCGAACTCCATGCCTATCAGGAGGATGCGGCGGAATGGGGCGCGGTGACGGGTTAGTGTTTCCTTGGCCGTCATTTGTTCATCATGGCGGGGACAAGCCCGGGCATGATGAGGGGAGGATAAGCGATATCGAGAGCGGCCGGCGGTCAATTGACTCCATTAGGATTTTCCTCCCCACAAGGGGGAGGGAAAAGACCCCGATTCTGCATGACCGCCCGCCGCTCGAGCAGCAGACAAGTCCCCTCATCTCCCCGTTGCGTTCCGCAACGGGTCCCTTCTTCTCCCGCTGAAGGAGCGGGAGAAGACAGGCCGCACGTCGCAAGATCACATGTTTCGACTTGAGCGCTCTTCGCTTTAATATCGGAATTTAGTCCTTGACAGCGCGCGCTCGATGTGCCAGAAGGGCGCATTCTCGGAAAGTGTGAGTGATGGTGAAGGCCGGCGGACGCTGGCCTTTTTGCGTTGGGCGTACCCCATCTCAGGACCGTCATCCCGGCGAAAGCCGGGACCCCGCTTTGGTTCCGTGCGTGCTGATGCAAAGCGGGGCCCCGGCTTTCGCCGGGGTGACGGATTTGGGGGATGCAGGCGGGTGTGTATCGCGGAAAGACATCGCCGGGACAGGCCCGGCGATGATGATGTTGGAGGTACGTGTTGCTGCTTCTGCTTCTGCTGTTACAGCTTCTTCAAGCCAGCCTCGATCTGCCCGCGCCTTCCTTCCAGGAAGGGGGGCAGCGACAGGGTGGCGCCGAGCTTGTCCATCGGCTCGTCGGTGGCGAAGCCCGGCGCGTCCGTGGCGAGTTCGAAGAGCACGCCGCTGGGCTCGCGGAAATAGAGGCTCTTGAACCAGAAGCGGTCGACGGGGCCGGAATTCGGCATCTTCATGGAGCTGAGGCGGTCAGCCCAGGCCTCGTAATCCGCGTAGGGGATATTGAAGGCGACGTGATGCACCGAGCCCGCACCCTGCCGGGCGGGCGGCAGGGTGGGATCGACGGTGACGTGCAACTCGCCCACGGCGCCGGGCGCGCCCATCTTATAGACATGCGTGCCGGAGAAGCTGCCCGTCGGCGTCATGTTCATCAGCCTGGTCAGCACCATGTCGGTGTGGCGGATGTCGGGGACACTCATGGTGATGGGACCGAGGCCGCGGATCTGGTGCTCAGGCGGAACCGGGCTCTTGTCCCAGACATGGGCCTCGCCCTCGGCATCCACCGTGAAGCACAGGCGCTGGCCCTCGTGGTCCTCGAAGGGGAGCGTCGGACGGCCGGCGACTTGCGTGATCCTGTCCTGCCTGACGCCGTTCATGGCGAGGCGGTCTTGCCAGTATTTGAGCGCCTCCTCGGAGGCCACGCGGAAGCCGGTGCGGGTGACGGATTGCGTGCCGCGGCTTTCCGGGCCTGCCGGCCAGTCGAAGAAGGTGATGTCGGTGCCGGGCGAGCCCACGCCATCGGCGTAGAACAGGTGATAGGCGGAGGTGTCGTCCTGGTTCACCGTTTTCTTGACGAGGCGGAGGCCCAGCGTGTTGGTGTAAAATTTGTGGTTGCCCGGCGCGTCGGCGGTGACAGCGGTGAGGTGGTGGAAGCCCTTGAGGTTCATGGGAGTAGTCCGGCACGCCAGAAGGTGGCGGTGATCCTGTTGGGGAGCGGGTCCGCTCCGGCACCCCGCATATCGGGCCTGCCGCGCCGGATTTCAATCGTAATCGAACACGTTACCGATCACGGGATCGCGAACCCCGGCAGCGCCAGGAAGCCCTTGGCGACGAAGGCATTGGCAAGATCGACGAAGAAGGAGCCTGCCATACTGCCCCACCCACCGCCCGCGACCAGAGCGCGACGAGACCGACCGGCACGGTTGCAAGCTGGCCCAGTTCGATGCGCTGCATCACTTCCATGAATCGGCTCCCGGTGTGCGAGCGATGCCAACATGGCGCGCCTATGCTTCAACTGTAGGAGGCACGCCTGCTCACACACATCTGTCCGTCACCCCGGCGAAAGCCGAGTTCCAGCTTCGTATGCCGGAGACTGTGGAAAGCGGGACCCTGGCCTTTGCCGGGGTGACACCAAATTAGACTGTGAAGGAGTGACGGCGGAAATTGAGGAGCGTTGGTACGCGCTCTAGGAGCCTGTCTGGATAATCTGATTTTTGTTGCATTTGTGCAATGGGTTCAGCGGGATGTTCTGGCTCATGTTGCGGCCTTGGCCAGTTTGCAGAGGTTGTGGGCGGTGCAGATCAGGCTCCATTCGGCTCTGACGTT
>NZ_JADCDA010000006.1 GCF_020252405.1 Aestuariivirga sp. | reverse complement strand
CTTCTTTCCGCATCGGAATCTGTGGACAAAGGCCCTCATCCGCCCTTCGGGCACCTTCTCCCATCGCGTACCGCGACGGGAGAAGGGAAAATTGACATGGCACAAGACACGCCGCCGCCATATGCGATTCGCCTCCCCACAAGGGGGAGGGAAAAGACCCCGATTCTGCATGATCGCCCGCCGCTCTAAACACCCGCCAGCGCCTGCTCCAGATCCGCGATCAGGTCATCCGCATGCTCGATGCCGATGGAGAGCCGCACGAGATTGTCCGGCACGGGGCTCGCCGGCCCTTCGACCGTCTTGCGGTGCTCGGCCAGGCTCTCCACCCCGCCCAGCGACGTGGCGGGCACGATCACCTTCAGCCTGGTGCACAGCTTCCGCGCATCTTCGAAGCCGCCCTTGACCAGGAGCGACATCATGCCCCCGAAGCCATCCTTCATCTGCCGCGCCGCGATGGCGTGGCCGGGGTGCGAGGCAAGGCCCGGATAGAGCACGCGCTCCACACCGGGGTGGCCTTCGAAGTATCTGGCGATGGCCATGGCGTTGGCGGAGCACTGGCGGTAGCGCACGAAGACGGTGCGCAGGCCCCGCAGCAGCAGGAAACAGTCGAGCGGCGCCAGCGGCGCGCCCATCCTGGTGCGCAGCATGCGGATATCGGCCCAGCGCCGGGTCTCCTCCCGCGTGACGAGAACGCCCGCCAGCACGTCGGAATGGCCGTTGAGATATTTGGTCGCCGAGTGGAACACGATGTCGGCGCCGAGCTTCAGGGGATTCGTCGTCACGGCCCCCGTCGCCGTCGCATCCACCGCGAGAATGGCGCCCGCCGCATGCGCGGCACTTGCGGCTGCCGTGATATCGATCAGGTCCCATGTCGGGTTCAGCGGCGTCTCGATCCACACGAGATCGGTCTTGCCCTTTTGCAATGCGGCTTCCAGCGCACCGTCCTGGCGCGGATCGAACAGCGTGAGCGTGATGCGCCCCAGCCCTTCAAGCCGCTTCATCCAGTCGCGCGTGCCGTAATACATCACGTCAGGCGCCACCACATGCGCGCCCGGGGGCACCGTCTCCAGCAGCGTGGCGATCCCCGCCATGCCGGAGGCGAAGAGCAGGGCGGAGGTCCCGCTCTCCAGCGCCGCGATGGCCTCCTCGGCGCGCCACAGCGTCGGGTTGCCGTTGCGGACGTAGTTCTCCTGCAGCTTCGGCTTGTAGTTCCCGTCACGGGCATAGGTGGAGGAGAGATAGATCGGCGGCGCCACCGCGCCGGTGGCTTCGTCCGCCGCGCGAAGCGCATGCGCCGCGATGGTCTCCGGCCTCAGGGCCCCGTCAGACATGCTGCCCGCCGTTGATGTGAAGCTCGGCACCCGTCACATAGCTCGACTGGTCGGTGCACAGGAAATAAATGGCCTTGGCCACCTCCTCCGGCTGGCCCAGGCGGCGCTGCGGAATCTGCGCCACCAGTTTCTCCGTACCCGGAGAAAGAATGGAGGTCTCGATCTCGCCCGGCGAAATGGCGTTCACCCGCACGCCGAAGGGCCCGAAGTCCCCCGCCATCTCCCGCGTCAGCGCGGCGAGCGCCGCCTTCGAGGTCGAATAGGCGGCCCCCGCGAAGGGATGCACGCGCGAGCCGGCAATCGAGGTGACGTTCACCACCGCGCCCCTGGCCGCAACGAGCTCGTCCATCAGCCCGCGCGCCAGCATGACGGGCGCGAAGAAATTGATCTGAAACACCGTCTTCCAGTCATGCTCGGATGTCTCGAGCGTGTTCAGCCGCCCGCCGCCCGGCTTCTTCGGGCTGATCGCCGCGTTGTTCACCAGTGCATGAAGCTTCGAGCCTTGCGCCTTCAGCTTCTCCTTCATCCTGGCGATGGCCTTGTGGGTATCCTCCGACGAGGCGAGGTCGACGACGATGTGGTCATCGGGCCCCGCGTCCCACGGGCAATCCTCGGAGAATGGCTGGCGCGAGCAGGTGATGACGCGCCACCCGGCGGTGGAGAAGCGCTTCACGGCCGCATGCCCGATGCCGCGCGAGGCGCCGGTGAGGATGAGGGTCTTGCGCTCGCCGTCCGCTGCCGCGTTCATGGATAAAGCCTCGCCTTGGACCATGGGGCAGTCTCGTCCGGGCGGCGGAACACCACGCGGTCATGCAGCCGGAAAGGCCGGTCGTGCCAGAACTCGATTGCCAGCGGCTTGATACGGAAGCCCGACCAGTGCGCGGGGCGCGGCACCTCGCCGATCGCATATTTCGCGGTGTTCACGGCGACCGCCGTTTCGAGCGCGAAGCGGCTTTCCAGCGGGCGCGACTGCTGGGAGGCCCAGGCGCCGATGCGGCTGTCTCGCGGGCGGGACGCGAAATAGTCGTCGGCCTCCGCTTTGGACACTTCCTCCACGATGCCGCGCACGCGCACCTGGCGGCGCAGCGACTTCCAGTGGAAAACCAGCGCCGCCTTCATGGTGCCGAGGATTTCCTGGCCCTTCTGGCTTTCGAAATTGGTGTAGAATACGAAGCCGCGCTGGTCGAAGCCCTTCAGCAGCACCATGCGGACGTTCGGCAGCCCCTCCTCGTCCACTGTGGCGAGAGCCATGGCATTGGGGTCGTTGGGCTCCGAGGCTTCCGCCTCCTTCAGCCATTCGCCGAACAGATTGAAAGGGTCGTTCCGCTCGGTGAAGCCGGCCGACGCCGTCAGCTTGGAAATATCGCTCAATGCCATCGTGCAAGTCCTGATATGTCACGTGCTTATGCGCCGTGCTTGGCTCCGGATCAACCGCCGCCGCAGACCGGCAGCCATGCCCGCCGGAAGCCCCGCCTGAGGTCCGCCCCACGCCATATGCGCGTTTTCTTTCCAGTGGACCTCTCTTCGGACTTGTGTCAATTAACCGACCGTCGGGAGGGCCCCGGCCTACCTTTTCCTGGACGGTTTAAAATGAGCGATTTCAAAGGTTTGATGGCTGGCAAGCGCGGCCTCGTCATGGGCGTTGCGAACAACCGGTCCATCGCCTGGGGCATCGCCAGGTCCTGTGCGGCGCAGGGGGCGGAACTGGCCTTCACCTATCAGGGCGACGCGCTGAAGAAACGCGTGGAGCCGCTGGCCGCCGAACTGGGCTCAAGGATCGTCGCTCCCTGCGACGTCGCCGACGCCGCCTCGGTGGATGCGGCCTTCGAAACCATCGCCAAGGAATGGGGCTCGCTTGACTTCGTCGTCCACTGCATCGCCTTCTCCGACAAGGACGAATTGACGGGCCGCTACGTTGACACCACGCCCGACAACTTCACCAGGACCATGTTCATCTCGGTCTATTCCTTCACCGCCGTAGCCCAGCGCGCCGAGAAACTGATGGGCAATGGCGGCTCGCTGCTGACGCTCACCTATTACGGCGCCGAGAAGTGGATGCCGCACTACAACGTCATGGGCGTGGCCAAGGCCGGGCTCGAAGCCTCGGTGCGCTACCTCGCCGCCGACCTGGGCCCGAGGGCGATCCGCGTCAACGCGATCTCCGCGGGCCCGATCAAGACGCTCGCCGCTTCCGGCATCGGCGACTTCCGCTACATACTGCGCTGGAATGAATATAATTCGCCGCTTCGCCGCACGGTCACCATCGACGAGGTGGGCGACTCTGGCCTCTATCTCCTCTCCGACCTCGGCCGCGGCGTCACCGGCGAGATCCTTCACGTCGATGCCGGCTACCACATCGTCGGCATGAAGAATCCGGATGCGCCCGACATTACGGTGAACGGCAACGGTGAGTAAGCGGCAGCCGCCCGCATCATCCGCAAAAGCGGTTCCACTTTTGCGGATCATGCTCTAGTTAAAGGGCCATGTCGCACAACAGCTTCGGCCATCTCCTCCGTGTCACCACCTTCGGCGAAAGCCATGGACCCGCCCTGGGCTGCATCGTCGACGGCTGCCCGCCGAACCTGCCCCTGACGGCGGATTATATTCAGGCCTTCCTCGACAAGCGCCGCCCCGGCCAGTCGCGCTTCACCACCCAGCGCCAGGAGCCGGACCAGGTGAAGATCCTCTCGGGTGTCTTCGAGGATGACCGCACCGGCGGCCCGGTGACGGCCGGCACGCCGATCATGCTGATGATCGAGAATGTCGACCAGCGCTCCAAGGACTATGCCGAGATCCGCGACAAGTTCCGGCCCGGCCATGCCGACTTCACCTATCAGGCCAAATACGGCATCCGCGACTACAGGGGCGGCGGCCGTTCCTCGGCTCGCGAGACGGCGGCCCGCGTGGCGGCCGGCGCCGTGGCGCGCAAGATCATCCCCGGCGTCTCGATCCGCGGCGCGCTGGTGCAGATGGGCCCGCACAAGATCGACCGCGCCAACTGGGACTGGGCGCAAGTCGGTTGCAACCCCTTCTTCACGCCGGACGCCAGGGCGGCCACGTTCTTTGAGGACTATCTCGACGGCGTGCGCAAGTCCGGCTCCTCCACCGGCGCGGTGATCGAGGTGACAGCGAGCGGCGTTCCCGCCGGCTGGGGCGCGCCCCTCTATGGCAAGCTGGACGGAGACCTCGCTGCGGCTATGATGAGCATCAATGCGGTGAAGGGTGGGGAGATCGGCGCCGGATTCGGATCCGCGGCGCTCTCCGGCGAGGAGAACGCGGATGAAATCCGCATGCGCCGCGGCAAGCCGGAATTCCTGTCCAACAATGCGGGCGGCATTCTGGGAGGGATTTCCACCGGACAGGACGTGGTGGTGCGTTTCGCGGTCAAGCCCACATCCTCCATCCTCACCTCCAAGCGCAGCGTCTCGGCGCAAGGCGAGGACGTCGACGTGATGACCAAGGGCCGCCACGACCCCTGCGTCGGAATCCGCGCCGTGCCCGTTGGCGAGGCAATGATGGCCATCGTGCTGGCCGATCACTTCCTGCGCCACCGCGGCCAGGCGGGCTAAAGCATTTTCAGGCCAAGTGGACAGCGGTTGACCGCCGGAAATGCGACCAAACAAAGAGATAGAGCAGGTTTCGAGTCCACTGCACCGAAACCTGCCCTGGCTGTGACCTTTCATTAGTTTGTCCATCCGGTCCGGATCGGGGAAGCCGCGGCTGTCACACCGCGGTTTCTTCAAGCAGGGCCGGATGAACATTCACAAGGCTGCACGATTGACGCCAATTGGTCGGGAGCGACTGGTCATCGCGGTGCTGAGCGGGCAAAGGCCGGAGGCCGCCGCACCGGTCGCAGGCCTTTGCCCGCGGACGGCGCGCATGATCGAGACGAATTTGTCACCCTGATCACATTCGATCCGCCGGTCACCGCTTTCGGCCAGTCCGGCCCTTGCCTCATACTTCTCCACTCGCCTCCGCCGGGGAACAGGCTCCCGGAAGCGCAATCATGGTAAGCATATGGTAAACCGGCCTCTTCAGCGCGGCACAAAACCATGTGGCTTCGGAGCAACAGCGGCCGTCGGACTTTTTTCCGCCGCAATCGCGCCAGCCTTGAGTCACGGATGGTTACTATCTTCACGTCCATCAAGTGAGTTCCGTTTGCAAGGGAGTGAGGGATCATGAAGTATGTTATCAAGGCGCTGCTTGGCCTCGGCCTGCTGGCTGGCGTCAGCTCGACGGCAGCGCTGGCCGCCGATTACACGCCGGAGCCGGTCGTCACCGCGTCCAACTTCTACATCCGCGGCGATCTCGGCTGGTCGTGGCTCGACACCGTCAACAACAACGACGGCGTCTTCCTGCTGGGCGGCGGCCTGGGCTACAAGTTCAACGAGAACCTGCGCACCGACGCCCGCGTCGATTATGCCGGTGTGGGCAGCGACAACCATGAATTCGGCTCGGTGCTCGGCAACGTCTATTTCGACATTCCGACCAATTCGATCGTCACCCCCTATGTCGGCGCCGGTCTCGGCTATGGCTGGTCCGATGACCGGGGCGACAACGAAAGCGGCGTCACTTACGCGCTGATGGCCGGTGTGGAGGTGAACCTCACCGACAATCTCAGCGCCGATGTGGGCTATCGTTTCCGTCAGATCATTGACTCGGATACCTACGCCAACGAAGCCCTGGTGGGCCTGCGCTACAGCTTCTGAGCCCGGCATAACGGCTGAACACCAGGCGGCCCGCGCCCCGGCGCGGGCCGCTTTTTGCTGTGCCCTTGCGCCATGCCGCAAAATGCGCGATAGGGGACGAGGGCTAGCCTTCCCCACCGAGGGCCGGTCCATCTGCAAGGATGGAGCACAAGATGACGATCACGAAACCGGCGGCGCGCCCGGCATGCGCGCATTTCTCGTCCGGCCCCTGCGCCAAGATACCAGGCTGGTCTCCCCATCTCCTCAACACCGATGTTCTTGGACGTTCGCACCGCTCGAGCCTCGGCAAGGCGCGGCTGAAACGCGCCATCGAGTTGACGCGCGAGGTGCTGGACGTGCCCCCGACACACCTCATCGGCATCGTTCCGGCTTCCGACACGGGTGCTGTCGAAATGGCCATGTGGTCGCTGCTGGGGCAGCGGCCCGCCGACATGCTGGCCTGGGAAAGCTTCGGCGACGGGTGGGTCTCCGACGTGATGAAGCAGCTGAAGCTGAAGGACGCGCGCAAGATCACCGCCGGCTATGGCGATCTGCCCGATCTCGCGGCCGTCAATTTCGACCATGACGTGGTCTTCACCTGGAACGGCACCACGTCGGGCGTGCGCGTGCCCGATGCGGACTGGATCGCGGCGGACCGCAAGGGCCTGACCATTTGCGATGCGACGTCCGCCGCCTTTGCGCAGCAGCTCGATTTCGCCAAGCTCGATGTCGTCACCTTTTCATGGCAGAAGGTGCTGGGCGGCGAAGGCGCGCATGGCGTGCTGATCCTCGGACCCCGCGCGGTGGAGCGGCTTGAAACCTATGCGCCCGCCTGGCCGCTGCCCAAGATCTTCCGCCTCACCAGCGGGGGCAAGCTGATCGCCGGCATCTTCGAGGGCGAGACGATCAACACGCCCTCCATGCTGTGCGTGGAGGATTATATCGCGGCGCTGGAATGGGCGTGGAAGCTTGGCGGCCTCAAGGGCCTCATGGCGCGGGCCGATGCCAATGCGGCGGTGGTCCAGAAATGGCTCGACTCGCGTGACTTCGCGGCGAACCTTGCCAAGGTCGAATCGACGCGCTCGAACACCTCGGTGTGCCTGACGCTGAAGGCCGGCGGGAGCGTGCCGAAGCAGATGGTGAAGCTGCTCGAAGCCGAGAAGGCCGCCTTCGACATCGGCTCCTACCGTGATGCGCCGCCAGGGCTTCGCATCTGGTGCGGGGCGACCGTCGAGACCTCCGATCTCGAAGCGCTGATGCCGTGGCTCGACTGGGCATATGCCCAGGCGGCCGCCGCCGGCTGATCCATTTTTCCCCTTTCGTCCCACATCAGGAGTGTCCTCAATGGCTCCCCGCGTTCTCGTTTCCGACAAGCTTTCCGAAACCGCCGTGCAGATCTTCCGCGACCGTGGCGTGGAGGTGGACTATCTTCCCGACCTCGGCAGGGACAAGGATGCGCTGCTCGCCGCCATTCCCCAATATGACGGCCTCGCCATCCGCTCCGCCAGCAAGGTGACGCCGAAGATCATCGCCGCGGCGGCGAGGCTGAAGGTCATCGGCCGCGCCGGCATCGGCGTGGACAATGTCGACATCCCAGCCGCCACGCAGCGGGGCATCGTGGTGATGAACACGCCCTTCGGCAATGCCATCACCACCGCCGAGCACGCGATCTCGATGATGATGGCGCTGGCCCGCCAGATCCCCGAGGCCAATGCCTCGACCCATGCGGGCAAGTGGGAGAAGAACCGCTTCATGGGCGTGGAGCTCTTCAACAAGACGCTCGGCGTCATCGGCTGCGGCAATATCGGCTCGATCGTGGCGGACCGCGCGCTGGGCCTCAAGATGAAGGTCATCGCCTTCGATCCCTTCCTCAGCCCGGAGCGCGCCATCGAAATCGGCGTCGAGAAGGTGGAGCTCGACGAGATCTTCCGCCGCGCCGACTTCATCACGCTGCACACGCCACTCACCGAGAAGACGCGCAACATCATCGATGCCGCCGCTCTCGCGAGGTGCAGGAAGGGTGTGCGCATCATCAACTGCGCGCGCGGCGGACTCGTTGTCGAGGATGCGCTCTATGACGCGCTGACGTCCGGGCATGTGGCGGGCGCCGCACTCGACGTGTTCGAGGTGGAACCCGCCACCAGCCACAAGCTGTTCGAACTCGACAATGTGGTGGCGACGCCGCATCTCGGCGCCTCCACCGGCGAGGCGCAGGAGAATGTGGCGCTGCAGGTGGCCGAGCAGATGGCGGATTACCTGATCTCGGGGGCTGTTTCCAACGCCCTCAACATGCCGTCGATTTCGGCGGACGAGGCGCCGCGGCTGCGCCCCTTCATCGGCGTGGCCGAGAAGCTCGGCTCCTTCGCGGGTCAGCTGACGGACGAGCCGGTGACCGGCATCGTCATCGAATATGCCGGCGAGGTGGGCGAGATGAACACCAGGGCGCTGACCTCCGCCGCGCTCTCCGGCGTGCTGCAGCCGATGCTCGGCACGGTGAACATGGTGTCGGCCCCCATGGTGGCGCGCGAGCGCGGCATCCAGGTTGACGAAGTGAAGCAGACCCAGCGCGGGGCCTATGAGACCTACGTGCGCCTCACGGTGAAGACGGCGCATCTTGAGCGCTCGGTCGCCGGCACCGTCTTCTCGGATGGCAAGGCGCGCATCATCCAGATCAAGGGCATTGACATGGAGGCGGAGTTCGGGCCGCACATGCTCTATGTGACGAACGAGGACAGGCCGGGCTTCATCGGCGCGCTGGGAACCATCCTCGGCAATGCCGGGGTGAACATCGCCACCTTCAACCTCGGCCGCCGCGCGCAGGGGGCAGAGGCGATCTGCCTCGTCTCCATCGACGAGGCGCCGCCGCAGGCCGTGCTTCAGGCGGTGGCCAGGCTGCCCCATGTGAAGCAGGCGAAGCCGCTGGCCTTCTGACCGGCGCGGCGGGTTTGCCTTCTGCCGCCGATGGTGTAAAAACGCGCATCGGCTCCGGCGGCTCACCCGCGCGGGGCCGTTACTGTGTCTGAAAGGGGCCTGAGATGGCGAATGTGGCGGTGGTCGGCGCGCAGTGGGGCGACGAGGGCAAGGGCAAGCTGGTGGACTGGCTGTCGGAGCGGGCCGATGTGGTGGTGCGCTTCCAGGGCGGGCACAATGCCGGCCATACGCTGGTGATCGACGGCGTCACCTACAAGCTCTCGCTGCTGCCCTCCGGCATTGTGCGGCCGGGCAAGCTTTCGGTCATCGGCAATGGCGTGGTGATCGATCCCTGGGCGCTGGCCGCCGAGATCGACAAGCTGTCGTCGCAAGGGGTGGACGTGTCTCGCCAGAACCTGCGCATCGCCGGCAACGCCACGCTCATCCTGCCGCTCCACCGCGAGCTTGACCAGCTGCGCGAGGCGGCTGCCGGGGCGGGCAAGATCGGCACGACCGGGCGCGGCATCGGACCCGCCTATGAGGACAAGGTGGGCCGCCGCGCCATCCGCGTGAACGACCTCGCTGACCTCGCCACCATCGGCCCCAAGGTCGCCCGCCTGCTGGCGCACCACAATGCGCTGCGCCGCGGCATGGGCGAGGCGGAGGTGAAAGCGCAGGACCTGATCGCTCAGCTGGCCGGGATCGCGCCGCGCATCCTGCCCTTCTCGGACGCCGTGTGGGCGCTGCTCGATGACATGAAGCGCGAGGGCAGGCGCATCCTGTTCGAGGGCGCCCAGGGCATCCTGCTCGACATCGATCATGGCACCTATCCCTATGTGACCTCCTCCAACACGGTGGCCGGCCAGGCCGCCGCCGGTTCCGGCCTGGGGCCCTCGTCAATCGGCTATGTGCTGGGCATTGCGAAGGCCTATACGACGCGTGTGGGCTCCGGCCCCTTTCCGACCGAGCAGGCGAATGAGGTCGGCGAATACATCGGCCAGCGCGGCCGCGAGTTCGGCACCGTGACGGGCCGCAAGCGCCGCTGCGGCTGGTTCGACTCGGTGCTGGTGCGCCAGGCGATCAAGATCTCCGGCATCCATGGCATCGCGCTCACCAAGCTCGACGTGCTCGATGGCCTTGACGAGATCAAGGTGGGCGTGGGCTATGAGCTCGACGGCAAGAAGCTCGACCGGCTTCCCGCCGCCGAGGAGGCGCAGAAGCGCGTCGCGCCGGTCTACGAGAGTTTCGAAGGCTGGAAGGGCGCCACCGCCGGCGCGCGCAGCTGGGCGCAGCTTCCCGCCCAGGCGGTCAAATACGTTAAATATCTTGAAGAATTGATCGAATGCCCGGTGGCGCTGCTGTCCACCAGCCCCGAGCGCGACGATACGATCCTCATGAAGGATCCCTTCGAGGATTGAAAGGCTCCGTCTTCGCGTTTGCTTATCACCATGTCCGGGACCATGGCGGGGCTTGACGTGTCCATGCGTCTTCCGCCCCATGCGTCTTCCGCGCCCCCCGCAAGGCAGACTTAGGTGATTTCGCTTAAGCCTCAGAAATCGCGGTGTTCGACGAAGAAGCCATAGAGCGAGGTGAGGATCGAGGCATTGAGGATCGTAAAGAACGGCTGCAACAGGAACGAGGCCGCAAAACCGGCAAGAAGGCCCAGCGTGCCGTCGATCTGGCCGAGCGCGCTGCTCAGGAGCCCCGCCGCCAATAAGCCGCCCAGCACGATTGCCAGCTCCAGCATGAGGACTCCGATGCATTGCCACATATTGCCCTTGCTGGCGGACCAGGCGTCGCTGAAGCGGAATGTCCGGTCGCCGAGGGCGATGGCCGGGAACTTGATCGACAGCCTTACGATGGCACCGGCGACAAGAACAATGGCCGGCAGCGCCAGCACCGCGGCAGGTGCCGCCAAAATCATGATGGCCAGCAGCAGCGCCACCGGAATCGTGGCCAGCATGATAAGAAGGAAGCTGGACAGCGCATAGGACAGCACACAGCCATCAAGGCGCATGGGACGGCTCATCTCGTCGCGCAGGATGAACCGTTGCCAGCTCACCGACATCGAGCTGTTGACGATGAGGGAGATCAGAAAGATGGCGGTCTGGACGGGCGGCGCGAAGTAGATATTGGCAAGGCCGCACAGCAGCAGCACCGGCAGCCAGGGGAGTGCGATGCGCACCGCGGCCTGCCGGAAGGTCCAGACCGAATTCAGCGCGTGGGACATCGCCTTGGTGGGTGAAAGCTTGCGCATGCTGCCCGTGCTTGTTGCTTGCGGGCGTAAACTAGACTGCCGGTCAGGCGAGGGTAAAGGGCAAAGCGTCAGCCTCAGGCGGCCGCTGCGCTTTTTACCGCGCGCGGCTTGCGGGCAAGCTGCTGCGCGAAGTTCCGCAGGATGACGGCCGCCACGTCGCTCAAGGGCGCGGGCCGCCCGAGCAGATAGCCCTGGGCGAGGTCGCAGCCAATGCCGCGCAGCAGCGAGAGCTGGCGCTTGGTTTCGATTCCCTCCGCGGTGACCGTCATGCCCAGGCCGTGGCCCAGCTTCACGATGGCGCGCAGCACGCTGCGCGCCGACGCGGAATGATCGAGTTCGGCCGCGAAGCTTCTGTCGATCTTGAGCTTGGAGAAGGGAAACTTGCAGAGATAGGAGAGGCTCGAATAGCCGGTGCCGAAGTCGTCCAGCGCCACGCCCACGCCCATGTCGCGCAGGCGGCGCAGCTGGCTCAGCACCAGTTCGCTGTCGGTCATCAGGGTGCCCTCGGTGATCTCCACCTCGAGCCGGTAGGCGGGCAGCGCATGGCGCTGCAGCGCGCGGCGCACGCCGGTGATGAGCGTGCCGGTGTGGAATTGCGCCGGCGAGAGGTTGACGGCGGCGACAAGATGCGGCGGCCACTGTGCCGCGACCCGGCAGGCTTCCTCGATCGCCCAGGCTCCGATGTCCACGATGAGCCCGGCTTCTTCCGCGAGCGGAATGAATTCCGAAGGCGGAATGGGACCGAGCTCCGGGTCATGGAGCCGGATCAGCGCCTCGAAGCCGGTCAATTCACCACCGCTCATGGCGTAGACAGGCTGGAAATCGAGGCGCAGCGCATCCCCGCTCACCGCTTCGCGGATCGCGCGCTGCAGCGCGGTGCGCCGCTCCGATGCCGCGGACATTCCGGGCGCGTAGAAGCCGTAGCCGGGCTGTTGCTGCCGCCGCGCCTCGGCGAGGGCGAGTTCGGCGTTGTTCACCAGCGCGCCGAAGCTCTGGCCATCGGCCGGGGCCAGCGCAATGCCGGCGTGGCAGCCGATCGCCGTGGCAAGACCGGCGAATGCGGGGCCGCTCGCAAGGCCGGCGCAGAGTTCGCGGGCGAGGTTCAATGCCGCCATCGCGTCGCGGCTCGCGGGCAGCAGGATGACGAAGCGTTCCTCGCTCCATTGCGCGGCCTGCGCGCCGGTGGGCAGGCGCGCGCAGAGGCTCGCCAAGGCGTCCTCCAAAGCGCGCCGCACGGTCTCGGGCTGCTCGCTGCGGCTGGTCCAGGAGAGTCCGGTGAGTTCGCAGAGGATAACGGTCGCCTCGGCATTTGCATGAAGCTGTTGCGAGGCTTCCGTCATCAGGTCCCGCTTGCTGAGGAATCCCGCCGGCAGGTTCTTCGCCCCGGACCCCGGCGAGAGGACGGCAGCCAGCGCGCCCGCGGCAAGCAATGCGACCGTGAACACCGTCTGCGCCACCGGCCCCGCTTCTGCCCAAATGCCTTGCGATGCGGTCAGGAAAGCGCCAGACAACACAATCACCGCCAAAGGCGCCATGAGCCACCCCGGCCTGGGAAAACGGACAGGAAGGCGTGGCCTCCGGAATCGAACCAATCCTCTGCGCATTACCAACTTCCACATGGCGGCGATGCTGGTGGGAGATGCCCTTAAGAGATGTACAATATCATGATTAACAACTTGAAATTGAAGAGCATGGTTCATGGAGTCTCACCCGATACGCCCTGACCGGACCCGCCGCCTCTTGTGCTTCGGATTTACCGGGCTTGCCTTGGGGGCAGGCCCAGCGCTGGCAGGCCCCTATCTCGACTATGCCGAGGGCTTGGCCTCCCGCCCGCCTGAAGGGTCGCAATACCGGCCAGACCTTGAGGCGATGCTGGTGGGCCTGCTCAACGCCTATCGCGCTGCGAAGGGCAAGGCGCCGGTTACCGCCGATGCCGCATTCGGACCCGCCGCGCGCGCCCATGCGGCGGACATGATGCTCAACAACTTCATGGGCCATTCATCGTCCACGGGCATGAGTTTCCAGGGCCGCATGGCGGCCTTCGCGGGCGACGTCACGAAATATCCCTCGCTCGGCGAGAATGCGGCGCGCGAAACGGCGGGGAGGGGATCGCTTGAGGAGAAGACCCGCGCCCTGTTCCGTCAATGGGTGGACAGCGCGCCCCACCGCAAGAACATGGTCAACCGCAGCTTCGCCTTCGTCTCGACCGGCGTTATCGAGAGGGGCGGCGACATCTGGGCGGTGCAGATATTCTTCGCCGCGCCGCGGGCCAAGGGCATTTTCCAGTAAAGCGGCACGCCCATTCGCGCTGTCCGGGCGCCGCCAGCGACTTGACCTGCCCCCCGGCCCTCCGGCAGATCCTAATTGACATTCGACGCCCTTGCCGCATTGGAGATAACGGCCGGGTACAGCGCCTCGTCGAAGACGACGGCCGCAAGGATGTTGGCCTCGATGTCCTTCAGATGCCGGCTGATGACACTTCGAACCCGCTCATCCCGGTAGAGCCGATGGCAGGCCTGGCAGTTATGCGCATACATGCCTTCCCAGCTGATGGACTGATCGAGCGAGGCCGCCCAAGCCAGTATCTTCTCCGGACCCATATAGCGGATTGCCAGCTTGAGGAGATCGCCCTCCGAGCGTTCCACGGCGATGGCAAGAGCATCGGGGTCGCTCACATGGCCGATGTGAAGCTCCGGGATGATATTCGCGCCAAGTCCGCAGCAGGCCGTGACGACGCCATCAGGTTCGACCGTATAGGTTTGCAGGATGCTCTCGCATCCCGATCGCATGCTCAGATTGGTGCGGTCAACGGCATGGCCGTTTTCATAAGTCTCAACTCTGAAGGGACTGACGGGCATCCACGGCGATTCGATGATATTCAGGCCTGCGATCTCATCCATGCTCAGTCCTTCGGCATGCAACGCATCGAGCACGGTCTGCTTGGTAATCGACCGCTCCGATCTGAGCTCGACGGTGACAACTGCCGTGCCGAAAACGGCTATGCTGGCGGCCGCCGCCCGGCACACTGAAGGAAGCGGCACGAATCTCGCGTGTTCGTCGCCGGTGCTGACATTCAACTCGTCAAGACCGAGGGCGGCCAGACGCCTTACCTCGTTGACCGCAATTTCTCTGGTCGTGGCCCAGTGTCCATTGGTCACCAATCTTGTCTGAAGGCCGAACGATCGCGCCAGGCGCAACCCATCGTCGAGAAGGTCCGGCACAAGTGTCGCTTCGCCACCGGTGAAAACGACCATTTCAAAACCGAGCGCATGCGCCTCGGCAATAACTTTTCTCACGTCGCCGATGTCAAGCGTGTCACGCGCCGAAGGGCTTGAGAACGAGCCGCAGTTCCGGCAACTCGCATTGCAGCGCCGCGTTGGGAGAACCGAAAGGGTCTTCTGCTGAACGATGCTCGCCACGTGTCAGGTCAGGCGTCAAATGATCGCATTCAACTGCTCAAGCTGCCCGGTTCGCGCCAATTCTTTTGCCCGGTCCACCAGCGCCTCTGACAGCGACCGCAGCGTGGCCGGGTCGATGCCATATTCGCGGCCAAGCGAAGCCTTGGCCACGGGAGTGCAGGTGCAGGATTTCTTGCCCGTGGTTTCGTTCGACACGCATTGGTAGGCAACCGGTCCGACCCCTGGAAAGCCGTTCCCGACCGCCGCGTTGCTGAGTATCGCGCCCAGAACCGTCGCATCCCCGAGTTCGGCGACTTTCTTCGCAAAACTCGCGACGAAGGCCTCACGCGCCGCGTGTTTTCGCCGCGGCTCGAAGTCGGCAATCCACTTCACCAGCTCATCATTCGCCAAAATAGCGAACATAAGCCGGTTCACTTCCGAAAGCTGATGCCGGCCCGCGCTCGCGCCAGTGACTTCTTCGGACAAGGTTCCAGCGGGGTCGAGCAAGAACTGTTCCCTCATCTCCGGAACAGTTTCGATCTGTTTGATAAGAGCTGCCAAGCGTTCGCGCATCTGCCCACGATCGATCGTCAGGGAGGGACCAGTCGAATTCGGAACCTTCATTGCAGGCACCTCGTGTCACATGATTGACCGATGCAAGCACATTAACATGTTTACGCACCGTAAGCAAGCCGCTTTGTTCGATCGTCCGTGGTTTTCACGTCGAGACATTCGAATGTCTCATGTCGATGCGCAGCGAAGATACCGCCATCCTTCGTGACGCGGCGAGAGACATTCACACGGGTCTCATTGCCCTCTGCATGAAGTGAAATCATATCATGAGGTTATGGGCTGGGTGAGCGCGCAGCGGCGCGATCACGCCGTCGGCGCCGGCAGCGTCTTGGGGCCAAGCAGGCGCTGGGAAGCGTTCTTCACCGCCTTCTGCACCTTCTCGAAGGCGCGCACCTCGATCTGGCGGATCCTCTCGCGCGACACGCCGAATTCCTGGCTCAGGTCCTCGAGCGTCGCCGGATCGTCCCGCAGGCGGCGTGCCTCGAAGACGCGGCGCTCGCGGTCGGTGAGCTTTTCCATCGCATCCTTGAGGAGGCCGTGGCGCATCGACTGCTCTTCCGACTGGACAAGCATTTCTTCCTGGTTGTCGGTTTCGTCAACCAGCCAGTCCTGCCATTCGCCCTCGCCATCCTCGCGGATGGTGGCGTTGAGCGAGCTGTCGCCGCCGAGCCGGCGGTTCATCGAGACGACGTCCTCTTCGGTCACGCCCAGCTTCCTGGCGATCAGTTCCACCTGGTCGGGGCGCAGGTCGCCGTCCTGCATGGCATCGATCTGGCTCTTCACCTTGCGCAGGTTGAAGAACAGCTTCTTCTGGTTCGCGGTGGTGCCCATCTTGACGAGCGACCAGGAGCGCAAAACAAACTCTTGAATCGAGGCCTTGATCCACCACATGGCATAGGTGGCAAGGCGGAAGCCCTTGTCCGGCTCGAACTTCTTCACGGCCTGCATGAGGCCCACATTGCCCTCGGAGATGACCTCGCCGATGGGGAGGCCATAGCCGCGGTAACCCATGGCGATCTTGGCCACCAGGCGGAGGTGGGACGTGATGAGCTTCTCGGCGGCGCGCGAGTCGCCGTGTTCCTTCCAGCGCTTGGCGAGCATGTATTCCTCGTCCGGCTGCAGCATGGGAAAGTTCCGGATTTCCTGCAGATAGCGCTGCAGACCGGCTTCGCCCGAAGCGATGGCGGGAAGCGACGCATTCTTTGCCATGGTCAAAGCCTTTCCTGTCTGAGAGATGTTGATACCGCAGAATTACGCGGAAAATAAGACACCGGAGCAGTTACATTTAGTCACGCCTGCGTGTGGTTCAAGCGCAGCGCCTGCAGAAGTCTGCCAAAATCGTCCGGTGCCGGGCTGTCGAAGCGCATCCGCCTGCCCGTCCGGGGGTGCTCGAAGCCCAGTGTCGTGGCGTGAAGGGCCTGCCGGTTCAAAGCGTTAAGCGACTCTCTTGCAGCCCCGGAAAGTTTCTTCGCCGAGGTCCGGAAGCCCGATCCATAAGTGCCGTCGCCGAGCAGCGGATGCCCAATATGGGCCATGTGGACGCGGATCTGGTGGGTTCGCCCGGTCTCCAGCACGCAGCGCAGGAGGCTGGCCACCGGCGGGCTTCCCAGCTCCTCCAGCACCTCATAATGGGTCACTGCCTCCCGGGCATTGGCGCCTTTCGATACGGCCATCTTCTGGCGGTTGGCGGTGGAGCGGCCGATCGCCGCTTCGATGCTGGCCTTGCGGCGCTCCGGCACGCCCCAGACGATGGCGAGGTAGCTCCGTTCCAGCCGCCCGTCCCGGCCATGCGCCGCGAACTGCCCCGACAGCCCGCGATGCGCGCCATCGTTCTTGGCCACCACCAGAAGCCCGCTCGTGTCCTTGTCGAGGCGGTGCACGATGCCCGGCCGCCTCACCCCGCCGATGCCGGAGAGGCTGTCGCCGCAATGGGCGATCAGGGCATTCACCAGCGTGCCGGTCTCATTGCCCGCACCCGGGTGGACCACCAGTCCGGATGGCTTGTCGATCACGATCAGGTCCTTGTCCTCGTAGACGATGGTCAGCGCCATGTCCTCTGCCTGGGGCAGGGCAGGGGCGGCCTCGGGGAGGGCGACGCGAAGCTGATCGCCCGGTTTCACCTTGTGGCGGGCTTCGGTGACCGTGGCTCCCTCGACAGACACCGCCCCTTCCGCGATAAGGGCCTGAAACCGCGACCGGCTCATCTCCGGGAAGGCGTCCGCGAGCGCCTTGTCGAGGCGATCCGCCCCGGACGCGCTGGTTTCGAGGAGTTGTGAAGGCACTGACATGAGCGAATCCGATCCCCCGCAGGCAGGCGACGCCGCGCCGGTGGAACTGCCGCCAGGCGCCCGCCGCATGCTGCGGGTGGTCTATATCATGGGCGTCATCCTGGCGCTGCTGTTCTTCGCGCTCATCGCCGCCATCATCTGGAAGGCCAGCACCAGATCCGTGCCGCCGCCCGTGCCGCCGGTTCAGACGCTCGGCCTCGGCCTGCCGCAGGACACCGACATCCGCTCCGCCACCCTGGACGGTGACCGCCTCGTCATCACCACGGCACGCGAGGTGATCGTGGTCGATGTGCGGAAAAACGCCATCCTCTCCCGCATCGCCGCCGGCCCCTGAGCCACTTGCACTGGCGGAGGAGCCCCTCTATAGGAAGCTCATTCCTCGGAGAGCTCCCTTCGTCTATCGGTTAGGACGGCAGCCTCTCACGTTGCAAAGGCGGGTTCGATTCCCGCAGGGAGCGCCACGTTCATAAGCCGGTAATTGCGGCTCAACCCCTGTTCCCGTTTGCCACAGAACTGATCGTCATCGAAGGGCTGGAACGCGCGTGTTCGGCCTGGCAATCAGTTGTTCGGACGCCTATGGCGCGACCCTGGGCATGACTCTGCGTTGGACCCTTGCCTGGCGGTTGCGGAACAGGATCAGGCGAACGCCCCGGTGAGCCCCGCGCGCTTCATGAACAGGGCGTCGAGGCGGGCGAGGAACGCCCGCTCGGCATCCTGCGGATAGTCCAAGTCCTTCGGCGCGTTGGAGAGCAGCAGCATCGTCGCATTCGATTCGAAGAACACCACGCGGCCATGGCTGTCGATGTCGAAATCCATGCCGAAGATATCAAGCGGAATGCGCCGGCCGATCTCCAGCAGCGTCTTCCACGCGGCATCGCCGAGGCATTCGGGTTGCTCCACCACGGCATTGGCCCGGTCGAACAGCGCGCGGTCGCGGCGATAATGATCGAGGATACGGTCGAACTTGCGACCGCGCACCATCCACTGGTCGTCATAGTCGGCGCGGATCAGGGTGGGTATGCCCTCGACGAAAGCGGCGCGGATGCGGCGGTGGAAGCCGTTCTCATGCTCCACGCCGGCATAGTCGATGACGTAGAAGTCCTTGCTGCCCAGGGCTATCAGTTCCGAGAAGATGGCGGGAAGCGCGGCGTCATTGCGGGCAAGGTGGATGTTGGCGCCCTCCTGCTCGCCAACCGAGCGAAGAATGACGGGGAAAGCGAACAGTTCCTTGATGTGCTGGCGCAGCGCCGGCAACAGCTGCGGGTCCAGCCGGAAACGCATGGCCTTGGGCACGATGAGGTTGGGAACGCCGCTCACCAGCTTCGCTGTCTCCACGCGCGTGCAGTGCAAGGCCTTTTCGGCGGCATTGACCACGGCAAGGCCAAGCGCCTGCTGATGCGCCTCGACCTTCGCCAGTGCGCCGCGCTTCAGCGCCTCGCCGTTGACGCAGTTGTTGAGCGTGATGGCAGGCTCGTCGCGGTCCAGCTCGCCAGCGGCGGAACGCGGCGGGCTGGCGGCGAACACCGACAGGAAACGATAACGGCCGGCGCAGCGCACGCCCAGCTGGCTTGGATAGTTGCCGTGAAAGTGCTGGTCGCGAACAGGGCCTGTGAGGGCCGTCATCGTCGGCGGGTCGGCGATGTGCACCACCGTCATGATCTGCGAGGGCTGGCGCTGCGCAATGTAGAAGGGGGCCGCCGCCACATATGCGCCGAAGAGTTGCTCGTATTCCGCGTCGCGGCCGAGTGCGGCGGCTGCGCTGCAGGCGTGGGCTATCGCCCCGGGCCTGTCGCGCCAGCAATATGAGGCAGCGTTGAAGCGCGCCAGGATTTCGGCGTGTTTCTTGGCCTGCGCCGCGGCAGCGAGCCACAGCCGTTCCACCTCCCAGGGCGTATCGGGCCTGTCCAGCAGCGGCGCAAGATAGGCTGCGACGAAGTCATGCTTGCCCGCCAGCAGCAGCGGATTGCAGATGTCCGCGAGCACGGTCGCGTCGAGTTCGCCCTCCGCCAGCCCGGCAAGGGGCGGCAGGTCCATCTCGCTGATGCCTGCGATGTCGCCGCCGCGCTGCGCCCTGGCGAGGAGGCGCGCGAGGTTTGCGGCGTGCTTGAGGCGCTGTGCGGGTGCGCGGGCCTCACATACGGCGAGACGCGCCGGTTCGACGGCATCTTCCAGTCGGCCGCCCAGCGCCAGCGCCAGACCCTTGAGGCCGAGCAGATCGCTGTCGCGCGGTTCCGCGGCAAGCTGGCGCTCGATCTCCGCCAGTGCTGAGGCAGCGTCGCCGCTGCGGAGGGCCGAAACGATCTTGGCGTGAGGCTGCATGTGGCTTTCCGTGACGGGGCATGACCTGATGCAGGGCTTATTGCCCCCTGCCGCGGCGGGTTTCAACCCGGCAACCGGCAACCCGGCGCCGTCTTGATCAGGTTTCGGTTCAGCGGACTCGAAACCTGATCTGCATCTTTGTTCGTCGCATTTTCGACGGTCAACCGGTGTCCGCTTGTCCGGAAAATGATTTAGTTGGACCCTTTGTAGACGACGCCGGCGCGGGTGTAGCCTGACCATGAAATGCTGCCCTTGGCCGGCCCACCGGTGGCGGGCACGATGCGCAGCGTGGTGGCTGCCGTTCCCTCGCGGTTCTTTTCCTTGGTGGTCATCGGCAGGCCCGGCACTTCGAGATCGGGTGTCTTGGAAATGGTCATCAACCACATGCTGGAAGGCTGCACAGGGGCGGCGGTGGCTGCGAGTTTGCCGACGTCCACCGTGCCGTCAGCCACGGCCATGCCGGGTGCGGCGCCAAGTGCCGCACCAAGTGCCGCACCGCTCATCAGGATCGCCTTTATGATCCGCATGTCCACATCTCCTGCTTCAACGCACCCACAGAATAGCAGCCTTGCGGCAGCGGGAAAAATGAAATTGTAGCGGAGCCTGCCGCGGGCTCAGGCGGCGGGCGGCTTGGTCCTGGTGGAGGCGGCGAAGGGGTTCGATGGCCGCACCGGCCGGGGCTTGGGCTTCGGCATGGGGATCAGGCCCTCGCGCTGGGCCTTCTTGCGGGCCAGCTTGCGGGCGCGGCGGATGGCCTCGGCCTTCTCGCGCACGCGCTTCTCGGAGGGCTTCTCATAGAAGGTGTGGGCCTTCATTTCGCGCAGCAGGCCTTCGCGCTGCATCTTCTTCTTGAGGAAGCGCAGGGCCTGGTCGACGTTATTGTCTTTCACGAAGATTTTCATTCGGCGTCACCTTTCCCGGGCGAAGAACGGCCCAAAAAGAATGCGCCGGTGCGGACACCGGCGCTCCTTGACGCCTCCAGTCCCGCCGCCAGTACATCCGTGGCTCGCGGGAAAAGAAGGCTCTGGAATATGATCAGGCCGCCTGGAGACGGTCTGCGGACGACTTGCCATTACGCTTGTCGGTCACGATCTCGAAGGAGATCTTCTGGCCTTCGTTGAGGCCAGTCATGCCGGCGCGCTCGACAGCGCTGATGTGAACGAACACATCGCCGCCGCCGCCCACGGGTTCAATGAAGCCGAAGCCCTTCTGGGCGTTGAACCACTTAACAGTACCTGTTTTCACAGTAGATCCTTGACAGATATAGGGTCTCGAACGGACTGCGGTATTGCAGAACCATTCACCGATGTTCTGGAAGAGAGGGGAAAGATCGCGGCGTTGCGCGCGCGGGACTGAGCCATCAGGCCAAAATTCGATGATCGCGATATAAGTGGCGCCTTCGGGCATTGCAAGGGAATTCGTCCGGGAACCGAAAATACCCCGATTTCGCCACGATGCGCCGTTCAGCGGTGGACCTGCGCCACGTGCGGGGTGTGGTCAGGCGGCGCGAATGCACTGCGCGCAATCCAACCGCCGGTCTTCAAGGGTCTGAACATGCGCCAGATCGAAAGCCTGCGCATGATCAGTTCCCGACCAGGTCCCACTTGCCGCCGGGATTGAAGCTCATGATCTTCGGGACGATCTCTCCGGTCTTGGCGCCGAAGTCCCGCTCGTAGACGACTCCCGCATGGTTGACGACGAAGGTCGAGACGCCGGTCTCGCCGTATCTTGAAGGCCAGGCGATCAGCGCGAAGCCGTTGATCATGTTGCCATTGACCGCATAGTCATGCGCGCCGCCCGCGATATTGCCGCCCTGGCGCTTGAGAATGCGGAACTTGTAGCCGAAGTAGCCATCGCCCGCCCTGGCCTTGTCGAGCGCTGCGGCATCAAGCGCGGGCCCCACCGGGCTTTCGCCGTCACCCTGCCCGGGCGGCCAGTAGAGACCGTCCGTGAGGCCCTCGCTGCTGATCAGCTTCTGCGCGAATTCCAGCACGCCGTCGCCGTCGCGGTCCCCGCTGGCGTAATCCTCCTGGGCCTGAACATAAAGACGCATGGTGGCGATGGCGTGGAGTTCGTTCTCGCCGATGCGGCGGTTGACGATTTCCTCAAGCCCCGCGACGGTGTCGAAGGCCCATTTGCCGTCCTCGCCCTTCACCACCGGGAAGGGAAAGGGCCACAGTTCCTTGCCGAGGTCGAGCACGCGCTGGTCCTCTTCCGCCTCAACAAAGATGCCCTCCGACGTGGCCTCCTGCACCTGCTGCACGGTGTTGGCGATGCCGTCCGACTTCGCCACCTTCGCGGCGTCGAGTCCGAGCAGGGCGGCGATCGCGCCGATGTCGCCCTTCGCCATCACCTCCTTGAAAGCGGCGATCGCCGCTTTGGGCGTGTCGAACAGCGTGGGCTCCGGGCCGACGTAGCTTTGCAGCTCATTGCTGATGGCGAAGGCCGGAGAGGCCGCGGCCAGCGGGCCGAAAACCATGGCCGTGCCGAGCAGAAGCGCGGAAAGAAGCTTTGTGTTGATCATGATCCTGTCCTCCCGTCCTGCCCGCTCAGCGCCGGCGCCCGCGGCCACCGCCGCCGCCGCCACCCTTGTTGGCCGGCACGAACTTCTTGCCGCCGCCGCCCCCGCCGCCCCCGCCGCCCTTGACTTTACCGCCGCCTCCTCCGCCGGGGTTGAAGTCCGGTCGGTTGATGCCGCCGCCGCCCATCGACTTATTGCCGCGCGTCGACTGCATCTGCGCGTCGCGGCCGCGCGTCACCTCGCCCATCGGCGAAGGCATCGCCGGCCTGACGTCCTGCGTGGCGCCGGGCCGCGGCTTGCCCACGGGGCGGTCAAGATTGGGCTTCGCCTTCTTGTCCGCCGGGCGCGGCATGTCGCCAATGTTGGCGCCGCCAGTGCCGGGCTTGGCAAGATTGCCGAGGTTGCCTTTGTCCGGCTTGCCGCCGGGCTTGCCAGCGCCGGGCATGGCGAGATTGCCGCCGCCAAGGCCGCCGATCTCTCCGCCATTGCCGGGCCGGGCCATCTTGTCGGTGGGCTTGAAGCCCTGGACCGGCTTCTTGTTCAGGCCCTCGAGCGTGCTCTTGCGGATGTCCTTGGTCATGCCGCCGGCATTGGCGGGCAGCGTGGCGGGGCGCTGCGGATTGCCTTTGTTGCCGCCGGGCCCCTTGCCGCCGAGCTTGCTGTTCTTCAGCGCGTTGCGGTCAACGTCCTTGAAGTTGCCCGACTTGAATTCGTTGCGGATGTTGGTGTTGCTGAGCTTGTTGAGCTGATCCTTGTCGAACGCGATCTTCGAGCGGTCGACCTTGCGCCAGTCGATGTCGTTGATGTTGATCTTGCCGTTGAAGTCGCTGCCGATGATGCACTTGTTGCAGCTGATGTTGACGTCGTTGCCCCAGTTGTTGGCGTTGCCGTGCCAGCGGTTGTTGTTGTTCCAGCCCCAGAAGCCGTTGTCCCAGTCCACCACCGCCGCCCAGACGGCGCCGGTCACCGCGCCGGCAAAGAAGGTCGCCGCGGGGTTCCAGTAATAGGGATAGGGTTCCGGGTAATAGCTCACCGGCACATAGGCGTAGTCCGGCTCATACAGCATCTCCGGCTGGTACTGCGGCACGTAGATGACGCCGCTGCCGGCGGGTTCGATGACGATGTTCTGGCGGCCGTCGCCGGTCTCCTTGGTGACCTTCACCTTGCTGTCGGTCTTGATGACGCCGTTGGCCACCGCCTGCTCGCGCAGCTGCTGGATGGCGTTGAGAACGTCTTCCTGCTGGTTGACGATCGACTGGCCGAAAAGCTGCGTCCAGTCGAGGTCGCCGCCCATCATCCTGACGATCTCGGGATAATTGAGCAGGGAGATCACGCTGCCGTCCCAGCTGGCCTTGGGTTTCAGGTCCTTCCGGGTCTTCAGGTCATCGAGGAAGCGTTCGGCCTCGACAATCTGGAGCGGATAGAGCGAGGCGGCCGCAATCAGCGCCACCAGCTCATCCGGGTAAAGCGCAATGCGGGCGACGAGAATGTCCATTTCCTCGGGCGAGAGCGGCATCGGCGCCTCCTCGGCCTCGGCCTGGGCGGCCTCCGGCACGGGGCCGGTCTGGGCGCTGAGCGGGATGGTGGCGGAACCCAGCGCAACCGCCGCCACGGCGAGGAGCAGAAGCGGCCCGGTCACGAGGCGCTTCAGGAAAGTCTTGTTCATATCGTTTCCCATTTGTCGCGGGGACGGGAGGCCCGGCAGCGTCGATCCTAGGGCATGATCCGCAAAACTGGAACCGGTTTTGCGCATCATGCTCAGGCTTTCGATCTGGCGCATGTTCCGTCCAGGCGATTCCGCCTGAACGGAACATGCGCCGACCGCACCACCGGTCGCTGCTTTTGCGGCGGCGATCGACAGCCCGTTTTGCGGGATCAGCAGTTCACTGTGGCCGCTTTCCTGTCCAGCCCTGCGCGCTGAGTAACCTCGCGGGTTCGGCAGGACTGCGCGCCGCGGCGAGGCCCAGCTCTTCCTCGATCCGCGGCAGCACCTTGCGCCAGAGTTCCTTCATTTCGCGCAATTCCTCCGCTGTGGGAACCGGCCGCGGCTTTCGACTCATTTGCATATCTCCAAGATGGAGACAGATTAACGCGGAGGATTTAAGGAATACGCTTGTAGCGGACGTTAAAACCGGCATTTCCCGTTCAGGGATCATTTACGCCAAACACGCCGCGCAGGGGCGGTCAACTGCCGTCTTTGCCAGAAGGCCGACGTTGCCGAACCCGGGCCGTGCATCCTTCATGCGCGCGCCGCGGCTCGGTCCCCATTCGCCGGGGCTGCGAAGGAACGGGCGCTCATACTCGCCACGGCCTCCATCATCACCCATGCGTCAAGGTTCTTGAAGCGGGACCGGCGCAAGTCGTCGCAGGGCCTGCCCTTGAGCTCCGCACCCATGGCCAATGCATCAACCGCCCAACAGGGCAATCATGCCGTTGAGACTCTACCCACGACTGGATCGTAAAAGGGCCTCACACCACCGGGAACGCCACCCCAGGCACCACGCAGCGGCCAGTCACGGCTAACGCATTTTCAGGTCAAGTGGACCCCGGTTGACCGTCGAAAATGCGACCAAACAAGAAGATAGAGCAGGTTTCAATTCCACTGAACCGAAACCTGCTTGTCTTATGACAATTGCGTTCGAAAGTGCGAAAAGAGATCCGCTGGACGGGAGTTATAACTCCCG
>NZ_JADCDA010000059.1 GCF_020252405.1 Aestuariivirga sp. | reverse complement strand
TTGACGGCGCCGTCGCCCATGTAGGTCAGCGAGACGTTCTGCAGGCCGCGGTATTTGTAGGCGAAGGCGAGGCCCGTCCCCAACGGAACCTGCGCGCCGACGATGCCGTGGCCGCCGTAGAACTGCCTCTCCTTGCTGAACATGTGCATGGAGCCGCCCTTGCCCTTGGACAGCCCGCCCCGGCGGCCGGTGAGTTCGGCCATGACGCCCTTGGGGTCCATGCCGGCGGCCAGCATATGGCCATGGTCGCGGTAGGAGGTGATGACCTGGTCGCCCTCCTTCTGGGCCATTTCCACGCCCACGACCACCGCTTCCTGGCCGATATAGAGGTGGCAGAAGCCGCCGATGAACCCCATGCCATAGAGCTGGCCCGCCTTCTCCTCGAAGCGGCGGATCAGCAGCATCTCGCGATAGGCGAAGAGCTCCTCTTCCGTCGTGAAGCCGCTGTTGGTGAGGTTGGGCTTGTCACCCTTGGGCGATTTCTTCGAGACATAGGCCGATCTGACCGCCATGAATGCTTCCTCCAGCCATGACTATTTGAATTTCATAGCATTAAACATTTGAGAAAGCAGGCCGTTTCGCGAATTAACCGGATTTTGGTTTACGCTTCGGATTTCACTCGGAGATTTGCCGCCGCGTGAAGGCCACCACATCGCTGGGCCTGGCGAGCTCCAGGTTGCCGCGGGCCAGTTCGTCGAGGAGATCGGGGTCGATGCTCTCAGGGCGCAGCAGCGACACCTTGCTTTCCAGCTTCCCGCGCTGGTTCTGGAGGCCCTCATATTTGCTTTTGAGGGAGGCGACCTTCAACTCGAGACTGTCACGGTGGGGAAATCCGCGGGGCCCTTCGTAGGCCTGCCAGCCGAAATAGCCAAGCAGCGCCGAGCAGACGCAGGTGACGACAAAGTCGAAGCGGCGCATTGGCCAAACCCTTTGATTGCTCCCGCAGGATTCCGCGGACTCGGTTAACAAACCTCCCAGCATGCCGCGATTTATTCGCTTGAACTTTGCGGTTACCGGGCCGATGTAACTCCAGGAGTTACCGTTATGCTGAGCAGCAGCCGTTTCATCGTCGCCGTCCACGCCATGAGCGTGCTAGCCCGGTTTCAGGGCAAGGGCCCCGTATGTTCGGCTGCCGTGGCGGAGAGCGTGCACACCAACCCGGTGGTGATCCGCCGGCTGATGGGCGAGCTTGAGAGGGCGCATCTGGTGAAGTCGGTGGCGGGCCGCGCGGGCGGCTTCGAGCTGAGCAAGGACCCGGCCGGGATCACCCTGGCGGACGTCTATTTCGCGGTGGAGGACGAAAACGTCTTCCGTATGCACAAGACGGACCCGCGTTCGTGCTGCCCCGTGGCGGCGCAACTGGGCAAGGTGCTGTCCGGACCGTTGCGGGCAGCGGAATGCGCGCTGCATTCCTCCCTCGCCAGAACGTCAATCCGCGACGTCGCCCTCGCCATCGTCTGACGGGCGGCCCGATCAGGCGGCGATGGCCTGGATGAGATCGGAGATCAGGTCGTCCGTGTCCTCAAGCCCCACTGACAGGCGCACCATGCCGTCCGTGATGCCCATCATGGCGCGGGCCTCAGGCCCGATGTTGCGGTGGGTGGTGGAGGCCGGATGCGTCATCAGCGATTTGGCGTCGCCCAGATTGTTGGAGATGTCGATGATCCCCAGGCGCCGCAGCACGTCGAAGGCCTTCGCCTTGCCGCCGTCCACTTCGAAGGTGACCATGGTGCCGCCGAGCTTCATCTGCTTGCGGCACAGCGCCGCCTGCGGGTGCGAGTCGAGATGGGGATAGAGCACGCGGGCCACACCCTTCATGGCTTGCAGCGCCTCCGCCACCTTGCGCGCCGAATGACTCTGCGCCTCGACGCGGAGCTTCAGCGTCTCAAGGCCCTTCAGCAGCACCCAGGCGTTGAAGGGCGAAATCGACGGGCCGGTGTGGCGCAGGAAGGGCTTCAAAAGCTGTTCCTTGAAGGCCTTCGTCGACAGAATGGCGCCGCCCAGCACGCGGCCCTGCCCGTCCATGTGCTTGGTGCCCGAATAGACGATGACGTCCGCGCCGTAATTGAGAGGGCGCTGCAGGATGGGGGTGGCGAAGATGTTGTCCACCACCACAGTGGCGCCCTTCGCCCTGGCGATGCCGCAGACGGCTTCGAGGTCCAGCACCTCCAGCGTCGGGTTCGACGGGGTTTCGAGAAAGACACACTTCGTCTCGGAGGTGATGGCCTGCCTCCAGGCGGTGAGGTCGCCGCCGTCCACCAGCGTGGTCTTGATGCCGAAGCGCGGCAGGATCGCGGTGACCACCTGATAACAGGAGCCGAACAAAGCCTTGGACGCCACGAGATGATCGCCCGCCTTGATCTGGCAGGCGAGTGCGCCGAACACGGCCGACATGCCCGACGCCAGCGCGTAGCAGGCCTCCGCCCCTTCGAGCAGCGCCAGGCGCTCCTCGAACATCGAGACGGTGGGGTTGCCATAGCGGCCATAGACATAGCCGTCATCCTCACCGGCGAAGCGGCGCTCGGCGGTTTCCGGCTCGTCATAGACAAAGCCCGAATTGAGGAAGAGCGCTTCCGAGGTTTCGCCATGCTCCGTTCGATGCAGGCCGCCGCGCACCAGCTTGGTGGCATCGCCCCAATCACGCGGATCAGACTTGTGCTTCTTCATCAGCCTCGCCTTGCTAGCTTTGGACCCATGGGAGCCCGGCGGCCTTCCAGCCGCCGAGCGTGCCGCGATGGCCCGAACCATCCTTGTCGCCCTCGAAGCCCTCGGCCACGTTCCAGGCATTGGAATAACCCGCCTGCGTCAGCGCCGAGGCGGCCGAGGCCGAGCGCGCGCCGGACCGGCAGATGCAGAGGATCTCGGCGTCCTTCGGAAGCCCCATCTGCGCCACCTCGGCAACGAAATTGCCGTTGACCTGCATGGAGGGAAACACCTGCCAGGACAGGCGGATCAGCCGCTCGACCGCCGGCACGCCGACGAACACCCATTCGGGCTGGGTGCGCACGTCAATGAGCACGGCGGCCGGGTTGTTCTGGAGCCGCTGATAGGCCTCGGCAGGCGAAATGTCACCCTGATGCATGGAACGATCCGTTCGTTGTTTCGAACGATTTAGTCCAAACCGATACCCCCTGCAAAGGAATTTGGCCGCCGGGCCGGCCAGGGGTGAAGGGCTGGCCCGTTCCCGTGAGGCGGTTTGGCGCTTCCGGATCGGGGGTCCGGCCTGTTAGAAGAATTCACCATTTGATCCGGAGCTTTTCTTCCATGTCCAAGTCCCTGCCCGCCCGTGCCGACGTCGTGATCATCGGCGGCGGCATCGTCGGTTGTTCGATCGCTTATCATCTGACGAAGGAGGGGATCACCGACGTGGTGCTGCTGGAGCGCAAGCAGCTGACCTCCGGCACGACGTGGCATGCGGCGGGCCTCGTGGGCCAGCTGCGGGCGACGCGCAACCTCACCGAACTCGCGAAATACACGACCACGCTGTTCGAGGGGCTGGAGAAGGAAACCGGACAGGCCACCGGCTTCAAGCAGAACGGATCGATCTCCGTGGCCCTGACCGACGGGCGGCTGGAGGAGCTGATGCGCGGCGCCTCCATGGCGAAGAATTTCGGGCTCGACGTGCAGGTGATCTCGACGGGCGAAATCCACGAGCGGCTGCCGCATTACAATATGGAGAACGTCAAGGGCGGCGTGTTCCTGCCCAGGGACGGACAGGTGAACCCCATCGATGTCACCCAGGCGCTGGCGCAGGGCGCGCGCTCGCGCGGCGCGACGATTTTCGAGAATGTGAAGGTGACGCGGATCCTCACCAGGGACCGTGCGGCCTATGGCGTTGAGACCGCTGACGGCACGATCATGGCCGACAAGGTGGTGGTGGCGTCGGGCATGTGGTCGCGCGAGCTTGGCCGCTCCATCGGAGTCAACATTCCGCTCCATGCCTGCGAGCATTTCTATATCGTGTCGGAGCCGATCGCGGAGCTTCCCCGCAACATGCCGGTCGTCCGCGTGCCCGACGAGTGCACCTATTACAAGGAGGATGCCGGCAAGCTGATGGTCGGCGCCTTCGAGCCCAGGGCCAAGCCCTGGGGCGGCGGCGGCATTGACGAGGAACACGCCTTCGTGACGCTGCCCGAGGACATGGACCATTTCGAGCCGATCCTCAGCCATGCCATCAACCGCGTGCCGCTGCTGGAAACCGCGGGCATCCAGCTGTTCTTCAACGGGCCGGAGAGCTTCACGCCGGACGTCAAATACTATCTGGGCGAAGCGCCGGAGGTGAGGAACGTCTATGTGGCGGCGGGCTTCAACTCGATCGGCATCCAGTCCTCGGGCGGTGCGGGCCTTGTCCTTTCCCGGTGGATCAAGAACGGCCATCCGCCGATGGATGTGACCGGCATGGACATCCGCCGCATCCACCCGTTCCAGTCGGTGAAATCCTACCTGCGCGAGCGCGTGTCGGAGAGCTTAGGCCTGCTCTATGCCATGCACTGGCCCTACCGCCAGGCGGAGACGGCGCGCGGCGTGCGCCGTTCGCCGCTCCACGCTTACGAGAAGGAACTGGGTGCTGTCTTCGGCGAGGTGAATGGCTGGGAGCGCCCCAACTGGTATGCCCGCGACGGCGTGACGCCTGCGTATGAATATTCCTATGGCCGTCAGAACTGGTTTCCCTGTGCGGACTACGAAGCCAAGCAGCTGATGACCAACTGCGCCTTCTTCGACCAGTCGAGCTTCGCCAAATACTCCGTCGAGGGCCGCGATGCGGCGAAGGTGCTGAACCGCGTCTCCGCGGCGAATGTCGACGTGGAGCCGGGCCGCATCGTCTATACCCAGTGGCTGAACGGGCGCGGCGGCATCGAGGCGGATTTGACGGTCACGCGGCTGGAGGAGAACAAATTCCTCGTCGTGACGGGTGCCGCACCCCAGACGCGCGACATGGCGTGGCTGAAACGGCACACCCCGCCGGACGCCCATTGCGTGGCCACCGACATCACGTCCGGCCTGCCGATGATCGCCATCATGGGGCCAAAGTCGCGCGCGCTGCTCGAGAAGGTGTCGGGCGCGGACCTCTCGAACGCCGGTTTCCCCTTCGGTACGTCGCGCGAAATCGAGGTGGGCTATGCCCGCGTGCGGGCGAGCCGCATCACCTATGTGGGCGAGCTGGGCTGGGAGCTCTATATTCCCACCGAGTTCACCGCGCATGTGTTCGAGGTGCTGCAGGCGGCGGGCAAGGAGTTCGGCCTCACGCCCGCGGGCATGCACACCATGAACAACTGCCGCACCGAGAAGGCCTATCGCCACTGGGGCCATGACATTGCGGATGAGGATACGCCGCTGGAAGCAGGTCTCGGCTTCGCGGTCGCCTGGGACAAACCGGGCGGCTTCATCGGGCGCGAGGCTCTGCTGAAGCAGAAGGCCCTGCCCGTGCTCCCGAAGCGGTTCGTCTGCCTGGCGCTGGAGGACAATTCGGAAAATGCCCCGATGATCTATCACGAGGAGCCGATCTACCGGAACGGCGTGATCGTCGGCTCCACCACCTCGGGCGCGTGGGGTCACCGCGTGAACCTGTCGCTGGGGCTGGGCTACATCCACAACAAGGATGGCGTGACCAGGGAGTGGATCGAGAGCGGCACATGGGAGGTGGAACTCGCCTGGAAGCGCCATCCCGCGCGCGTGCAGTTTCAGGCCTTCCATGACCCCAGGGGCGAACGCATCAAGGCGTGAGGGCCTTGGCATTGCGCAACGGCGTCATGCCATTGGCGAGCACGACGATCAGCGACATGATGACAAGCATCAGGAAACTTGGCGTGCCGGCATCGCCGAGCAGGACAAAACAGTTCGAGGCGATGATGAAGGTGACAATCGCCAGGATATGATGAAGCGTCGAAATCCGGGCTCCGAACGCCAGCTTCAGCATTTCGAAAAACAGCGCAACGAGGCCCGCGATCACGAAGAAGTCCTCTCCCCGCAATGTCATCTCCGTTCCGGACATGAGCGTCATCGAATAGGCATCGCCGTCAAGCATCATGCCGCCGCCCGCGGCCAGCAGCAGATAGGCCGCGATGACAATGGCGAGGGCGGGGAAGGCAGTGATATGGTTCATGGCGGCGGTTCTCCGGTGGTTTCCCTTGCTAGCCCAAGTTCCGCGATTCCCGCAAAGTCGGGTTGAACGGCGCGCCGGACAAAATGTTCTTTAAAAAGAACACCGTCTGGTCTATATTCCCCGCAGCAAGAACATGGAGGCAGACTCAGATGACCCTGCAAATCGGCGATCCCGCTCCGGACTTCGAGGCCAACACCACGGAAGGCCGGCTGAAGTTCCATGATTATATCGACGGCAGCTGGGTGGTGTTCTTCTCCCACCCCAAGGACTTCACCCCCGTGTGCACGACCGAGCTGGGCTCGGTTGCGAAGATGAAGCATGACTTCGACAGGCGCGGCGTGAAGCTGATCGGCATCTCGGTCGACTCTGTCGAGGACCACAAGCGCTGGAAGGATGACATCAAGGACGTGACCGGCGCCACGGTGAATTATCCGATGATCGGCGACGAGGACCTCGCGGTCGCCAAGCTCTATGGCATGATCCACCCCAACGCGTCCGGCAACGCCAGGGGCCGCACGGCGGCGGACAACGCGACCGTGCGCAATGTGTTCGTCATCGGGCCGGACAAGAAGATTAAGTTCATCGCGGCCTATCCGATGAGCACGGGCCGCAACTTCAACGAAATCGTGCGCGTGGTGGACTCCCTCCAGCTCACCGCCACGAAATCGGTGGCCACGCCTGCCGACTGGAAGCAGGGCGAGGACGTGATCATCCTCGCGTCGGTCTCGGACGAGGCCGCCAAGGAGAAGTTCCCCGGCGGCTGGAAGACGCTGAAGCCCTATCTGCGCGTGGTGCCGCAGCCGAAGTAAGGGCTGAGCCCCTGCGGCGCCCGCGGCCCGCAGCACGATCTCAAAATGCCCGGCTGGTCCGGGCATTCCTGTTACCGCACAAGCGCGTTGTCGTGTCGCGCCGGGCAGGGGCGCGGACCCATGAAAGTGCGCGTCAGTGCTGTACCGCCCCGGCTCGCAGGTGAATGTAGCCTACCGCGAGAATGGTGATCACCGCGCCGAGAAGCTGCAGGCCCGTGAGCATCTCGCCCAGCAGCAAAAATGCCAGCACCAGCCCGAACACAGGGGTGAGATTGAGGCAACTCCCCGCCAGCCCTGCCGAGATCCTCGCCAGAGCATACATGTAAAGGGAGAAGGCCACCGCATATTGCAACATGCCCGAGATGATGACCACCGTCCACTCGCCACCCGCCGATGGCCATGCCAGCCCCCCAAAGAGCAGCGCATCCGCCGGTAGAGCCGCCAGCGCCAGCACCAGGGCCGAGAGCTGCTGCAAGCCCACGATCACCAGCGTGTCGTGATCGGCGGCAATGCGGGCGCTGAGCGTCACATAAACGGCAGCAGCGGCGGTCGCGACGAAAATGAGGGTGACGCCGGTCGGATCATTCTCCCCGGTGCCGGAGTCGAAGAGTCCGAGGGCCATGGCGAGGCCCGCCAGCGCGACGAGCGACGACACTACGACCGGCATCCGCAAAGGCTGCGCCAGCAGGATTGCCGCGAGCACCAGGATCATGATCGCCTCGCTGGCCTGGATGAGCGTGGCCACCCCTGCTCCCACGCTGACTAGCCCGATGAGGCCGAGAAGATAGGCGAGACCCGGCTCCAGGAGCCCCAGCAGCGCGATGCGGCCGGCCGCACGACGTTGCGGCAGCCTGCGGCGCAGGACGAGGATAACGCCCCACAACAGCACGTTGCTCACCATCAGCTGCAGGGTGAGCAGCAGCACGGGAGAGGTGTTCTGGAGCGCTGCCTTGGAGAGCACCGTGGCGCTGGCCCAACACAAAGCGGCAAGGGAGGCAGCTGCCACGCCCGTGACGTGCTGCCCCGCCGCCGGACTCATCCGGCACCGACAGCGCGGGCGACGAGGCTATTGAAGTGGGCAAGCGGACCCTCGGTGAGGGCCGGATGCGCCGGGTTGACCACGAACACCCCATGCTCCAGAGCGCCGGACTTCAGGCCCTTGTGCGCCGCCACGATCAGCTCATTGTCTTCGCGCTCCAGCACGTTTCCTTCCCAGTCCATAAGCGCCTGCGCTTCGGCATCGACCGCGCCATCGACAAAGAAGTAGTCGCAATAGCCAATCGTGCGCTCGGCCGAGACCGGCAACATGTGGAAGACGAGAAGGTTCTGCTGGCCGGGGAAAATGTTGAAGGTGAGGTTGGGCCACAGGCCCCAGCCGGAAAACTCCGTCTGCATGCCCTCATGCGGCGTATAGCGGTAGGCGGCATTGTCCGGCCGCAGCGCCGGCGCACGCGTCGACACGTAGAACGCTGATTGCAAGACCTCGAAGGCGGGGATGCACATCAGATCGGCGAGGGCCGGGTGGGTCGGAGTGCAGTGATAGCACTCGAGATAGTTCTCGACCATCACCTTCCAGTTTCCGGCGACCTCCGCCGTGAATCGCCTTGCGAAGCGCAGCCTGTCGAGGGCGGGGGACTTCGCCTCAAGCTCCGCCAGGAAGCCGCCGAAACGTTCGTCGAAATTGTCCGGCCCCGCTTCGATCCGCACAAATACAAAACCGTGCCGGACGATCACCTCGACCGGGCGCAGCCCATCATGACCGCAGGGGAACTGTCCGCTGCCGAGACCCGGCACCGCCCGCAACACGCCATCCGTGCGATAGGTCCAGGCATGATATGAACAGGTGAACTGGTTAACCCTGCCCGCGCCCACCGCCAGAACATGGCCGCGGTGCACGCAGACATTATAAAAGGCGCGGATCACCTGATCGCTGCCACGCACGATAAGCAGCGGCACCGGTCCCACGTCGAAGGTCTGGTAGCTGCCCGGTTCGGGCAGCTGCGACACATGCAGCGCGTAAAGCCACTCGCGCCGGAAGATTGTGCGGAATTCCAGGTCATACCGATCAGGAGATGAATAGGCCCCGGCAGGCAGTGTCCGCACGAAGCTCAAAGACGAAGGAGACGACATCGGACCACCTCTAAGCTTAAATGTATCTTACGTTAGGTCAAATCATCCACAATGTCAACGGATTGCGTTCCCCGTTTATGTGATGGAGGCGCGTTCCGCCGCGGCGCGCTTCCTATACGACGGGGCGTGACCTTGGCTCACCACCACTGCCTTGCCGTGTAGCCGCCCGCCGCCTGTTCGATGGCGGCTGCTGTCTGGAACAGGGTTTCCTCGCCGAAGGGTTTGCCGATGAGCTGAAGGCCGAGCGGCAGGCCTTCGGCGGAGAGGCCGGCGGGGACCGAGATGCCGGGGAGGCCCGCCATGTTGACCGTGACGGTGAAGATGTCGTTCAGGTACATCTGAACGGGATCGGTGATCTCGCCCGGCGCGAAGGCGGGGCTTGGCGTGGCGGGCGTCAGCACCACGTCCACCTTGTCCCAGGCCCTGTCGAAGTCCTGCTTGATCAGTGTGCGGACCTTCTGGGCGCGGACGTAATAGGCGTCATAATAGCCCGCCGAGAGCACATAGGTTCCGATGAGGATGCGGCGCTGCACCTCGCGGCCGAAGCCCGCGGCGCGGGAATTCTCGTACATGCCGGCGATGTCGCCGCCGGGCACGCGGAGGCCGTAGCGCACGCCGTCATAGCGCGCCAGGTTGGAGGAGGCTTCCGCCGGGGCCACGATGTAATAGGCGGGCAGCGCATATTTGGTGTGGGGGAGCGAAATCTCGACGATCGTGGCGCCTTCAGCCTTCAGCCACTCCGCGCCCCTGCTCCACAGCGCATCGATTTCGGCGGGCATGCCGTCGACGCGGTATTGCCTTGGAATGCCGACGCGCAGGCCCCGGATGGGGCGGCCGATGGCGGCCTCGTAATCGGGCACGGGAAGATCGACGGAGGTCGTATCCTTGGGGTCAACGCTTGCCATCGACTTCAGCATAATCGCCGCATCGCGCACGTCACGCGCGATGGGGCCGGCCTGATCGAGCGAGGAGGCGAAGGCGACGATGCCCCAGCGCGAGCAGCGGCCATAGGTGGGCTTGATGCCCACCGTTCCGGTGAAGGCCGCTGGCTGGCGGATTGAGCCGCCGGTATCCGTTGCCGTTGCGGCGGCGCAGATATGCGCCGCCACAGCCGCCGCCGAACCGCCCGACGAGCCGCCGGGAACGAGGGCCGCGTTGGAGTTGGTCCGCTTCCATGGGTTGATGACGTTGCCGTAATGGCTCGTCTCGTTGGAGGAGCCCATGGCGAACTCATCCATGTTGAGCTTGCCGAGCATCACCGCGCCGTCACGCCACAGATTGGCGGTGACGGTGGATTCATAAGGCGGCCTGAAGCCGTCAAGCACGTGGCTGCAGGCCTGGGTGTGGATGCCTTCCGTGGCGAAGAGGTCCTTGATGCCGAGCGGAATGCCCTCAAGCGCGCCGCCCTGCCCCGCGGCGAGCCTGGCATCAGAGGCCTTCGCCATGTCGCGCGCCTTTTCCGGCGTCTCGACGATATAGGCGTTGAGCACGCGGGCCTTCTCCATGGCGGCGAGATAGGCCTCTGTCAGCTCGAGTGCCGTGAACTGCTTGTTCCGGAGGCCGTCACGCGCGGCGGCGATGGTGAGGGCGGTGAGGCTGGTCATGTTCATCCGTTCATGCTTATGGAGTTCCCCGGGTCAAGCCGGGGGATGATTGAGTGAGCCGCCGCGGCGGTTCACTCAACCACCCTGGGGACCATGAAAAAGGAGTCCTCCTGTGCCGGAGCATTGGCGGTGATCTTTGCAGGGTAATGCCCGTCCGTCACCTCGTCCTTGCGCATCTTCATTTTCATGGTGACGACCGATGTCATGGGCTCGACGCCAGACACGTCCACCTCGTTCAGCTGCTCGATGAAGCCCAAGATGGCGTTGAGTTCGCCCGCAAGACGCGGCACGTCCTCATCCTCCACCCTGAGGCGCGCCAGACGCGCCACGCGCTTCACGGTGCTCTGATCGACCGGCATGACACCATTCCCCTGAACTGATCGTGGCGCGGAATAGCACCCGCTCAGGACACCTGCAACCTGGCTTTCTGGCGGCCCTTTTCGTCAAAGTTTTCCGGGCGCAGCCAGCGCTCGAAACCCGCCCGGACGCGCGGCCAGTCCTTGTCCAGCATGGAAAACCAGGCCGTGTCCCGGCTGCGGCCCTTGACGATCATGTGCTGGCGGAAGACGCCCTCGAAATGGAAGCCGAAGCGCTCCGCCGCCTTGCGGGAGGGGGCATTCAGGGCGTCGCACTTCCATTCCAGCCGCCTGACACCCAGGTCATCGAAGCAATGGCGGATCATCAGGAAGATGGCCTCTGTTGCCTCCCGCGTCTGCTGCAGGCCGGGCGACAACCAGATATGGCCGATCTCGATCACCCCGTTCGCGGCATCGCAGCGCATGAAGGCGCCCATGCCGCAGGCTCTGCCGGTGGCGCGGTTGATGAAGGCATAAAACCACGGGTCGCGGGAGGCCTGCCGCTCCTTCACCCAGGCTTCGAACTGTTCGAAGCCCGCCCAGGGACCGTAGCCGAGATAGGTCCAGACATGGCCCTCCGGGTCGCTGTCGTTGACCGAAGCATGGAGGTCACTGGCATGGCGCTCCGCCGACACGGGTTCGAGCAGCACCCAGCGGCCGTGCAGCGGGCGCATGTCAGGCTTCGAACCCGGCGGCAAGGGGTCCACGATGGGGCTGGCCGAATGGCCGTGGTAGGTGATCTTCATTGGGAGGCTCCTGTGGATGGGGATGTATCCTCCGCCGTCAGGGGAATGGCAATGTGGCGGATTTCGGGGTGTTTGCCATCCATAAAGGAACGTCATCCCGGCGAAAGCCGGGACCCCGCTTTCTGACCGCGCTTGCTGACCCAAAGCGGGGCCCCGGCTTTCGCCGGGGTGACGGAATAAACAGTGGTTCTTGCGTGCGGGGCAAGATCCACTAAACCCTCCGCCATGCCCGCCACTGACCTCACGCTCCGCCAGGCCATCGCCGCGATACCGCCGGACAAGCGGCTGATGGGGCTTGACCTTGGCTCGAAGACCATCGGGGTGGCGACCAGTGACCGTACCCGGACGATCGCCACGCCCGTCGAGACCATTGCGCGGAAAAAGTTCACGCCGGATGCGGAGCGGCTGATCGCCATCGCCAATGCCGAGAACATCGGGCTTGTCGTGCTGGGGCTGCCCGTCAACATGGATGGCACGGAGGGGCCGCGCTGCCAGTCGACGCGGTCCTTCGCGCGGAACTTCGGCAGGCTGTCGCCCATCCCCATCGTGTTCTGGGATGAGCGGCTGTCGACGGCGGCGGTTGAGCGCATGCTCATTGAGGCCGATGCCTCGCGCGCCAGGCGTGGCGAGGTGATCGACAAGCTGGCCGCCGCATGGATTCTGCAGGCCGCGCTCGACTCCCTCCGATGACGACGATCTTCCTCGCGCTCCTGCCCGTCTTCATCGTGATCCTCGTGGGCTTTGCATTGGGGAGGGGGCGCGTCATTTCGGCCGGGCAATGGGCGGGGCTGGACCATGTCTGCTATTTCGTGCTGTTCCCGGCGATCATATTCAAGGAGATCGCCGCGGCGGATTTCTCCCACGTGCCGGTGCTGCGGATGGCGGGGGCCATGGCGGTCTCGGTCTTTCTGATGATCGGGCTGCTGGTGGCGCTCAACCGGCCGCTGATGGCGGGGCTCGGCATCAATGGTCCGCAGTTCACCTCGCTCGTCCAGGGGGCGGCGCGCTGGCACACCTTCATCGCCTTCGCCATCATCCCGCTCACCTTCGGCGCGCAGGCGCTGCCGCTCGGCGCGGTGGGCGCGGCGGCGATGACGCCCTTGCTCAACATCCTCTGCGTCATCGTCCTGGCCCGCTTCGCGCATGAGGCCCATGTCCCGCCGGGGCCGCTGCTGCTGTCGATCCTGAAGAACCCCTTCGTCGTCTCCTCCCTGGGCGGCGTGGCGTGGCAATTGTCGGGGCTGGAGCTTCCGGCCATGGCGCTGCAGGTGCTGGACATGATCGGGCGCGGCGCGCTGGGCCTCGCCCTGCTCACCGTGGGGGCGGGCCTGCGGATCGGGACCGCGCTCACCCAATGGCGGCCGGTGGCCCTGGCGGTTGTGCTGAAGCTGCTCGGCATGCCAGCCCTCATGGCGGGAACGCTGTGGCTGATGGGGGTTGATGGCGAGGCCTTCGCGGTGGCGCTGCTCTGCGGGGCGGTGCCGACCGGGTCCGGCGCCTATGTTCTGGCCCGCAGGATGGGCGGCGATGCGCCGATGGTGGCCAATATGCTGACCATGCAGGTGATCGCCGCTGCCGTCACAATTCCGCTGGTCCTGTGGCTGGCGGGTGTGGCCCGTTAAGCCCCGGTGCACGGGCCGGAAATGGCGCTTGCGGGGGCAGCGAATAGGGCTTACACCCCCGGCTTTAATGACACGCGAAGCCCGCCCGCCGCTCCTCAGGCGCCAGCACCTGCTGGCCATCGAGGATATCTCCTCCCTTGAAGCCATCCGCCTTCTCGATCTCGCCGAGCGCTATGTCGAGGTGAGCCGCCAGACCGACAAGCGGCAGTTGGTGCTTCAGGGCCGCACACAGGTGAACCTGTTCTTCGAGGCCTCCACCCGCACGCAAAGCTCCTTCGAGATCGCCGGCAAGCGTCTGGGCGCCGACGTCATGAACATGGCGGTCGCCAATTCCGCCGTATCGAAGGGCGAGACGCTGCTTGACACGGCGATGACCATCAACGCCATGCAGCCCGATTTCCTCGTCGTGCGCCACCAGTCCTCGGGCGCGGCGGAGCTCCTCGCGCAGAAGGTCTCCTGCGCCGTCATCAATGCGGGCGACGGCCAGCACGAGCACCCCACACAGGCGCTGCTCGACGCGCTGACCATCCGCCGCCACAAAAAGACTTTCGAGGGCCTCATCGTGGCGATCTGCGGCGACGTGCTGCACTCGCGGGTCGCCCGCTCCAACATCCATCTGCTCAACAAGCTGGGCGCCCATGTGCGGGTCGTGGCGCCTTCGACGCTGCTGCCTTCGGGCATCGCCAATTTCGGCGTCGAGGTTCACCGCAGCATGGAGACGGGCCTCAAGGGTGCTGACGTGGTGATGATGCTGCGCCTGCAGCTTGAACGCATGACGGGGGCCTTCGTGCCGTCGATCCGCGAATACTACCGCTTCTTTGGCCTCACTGCTGGGAAGCTGAAACTCGCCAGGCCCGGCGCCATTGTCATGCACCCCGGCCCGATGAACCGCGGCATCGAAATCGACTCGGATGTGGCCGACGGCGCGCAGTCGGTGATCCGCGAACAAGTGGAGATGGGCGTCGCGGTGCGCATGGCGGTGCTGGACGCGCTGTCGCGCAATCTTCCCGGCGGAGGCAACGCATGATCGCCCCTGCCCGCCAGAACGCGCGCCGCCGCGCCTACCTGAATGCCGAGATCGTGGCGCCCGCCCAGGGACTTGCCGGCAGGGGCGGAATCCTGATCGAGGATGGCTGGATCCTCGATGTGGGGCCGAAGGTGACGAAGGACAGCTTTGGCTCTTCCGCGCAGGTCACCGATTGCAGGGGCCTCACCCTCATCCCCGGCCTCATCGACATGCGGGTGTTCACCGGCGAGCCCGGCGCCGAATACCGCGAGACGCTGGCCAGCGCCTCGGAGGCCGCGGCGGCAGGCGGCGTCACCACCATGATCGTCATGCCCAACACCCGGCCGGTGATCGACGATGCGGCGATCGTCGACTTCATCCTGAGGCGCGCGCGCGACACCGCCTCGGTGCGCGTCGCCCCGATGGCGGCGATCACCAAGGGCCTCAACGGCGAGCTGATAACCGAGATCGGCCTTCTCAAGGAGGCCGGAGCCGTGGCCATCACGGACGGGGCCAGGGCGGTGGCCAACGCCAATGTGTTCCGCCGCGCGCTGACCTATGCCAGGGATTTCGACCTGCCCGTCGTGCAGCATGTGGAGGAGCCAACGCTTGCCTCGGGCGTGATGAACGCGGGCGAGGCGGCGAGCCGCCTTGGCCTGTCCGGCAACCCGGCCATGGCCGAAGTCATCATGCTGGAGCGCGACCTGCGCCTTGTCGAGATGACGGGTGCGCGCTATCACGCCGCGCAGATTTCGAGCGGTCAGGCGGTGGAGGTGATGCGCGCCGCCAAGGCGAGGGGGCTTCCCGTCACCTGCGGCGTGTCGATCCACCATCTCGTGCTCAACGAGAATGACATCGGCGCCTATCGCACCTTCTTCAAACTCTCGCCGCCGCTCCGCGCCGAGGAGGACCGGCGGGCGCTCGTCGAGGCGGTGAGCGACGGCGCCATCGACGTGATCGTTTCCGGCCATGACCCGCACAGCGCCGACACCAAGCGCCTGCCCTTCGCGGAAGCCGCCTATGGCGCGATCGGGCTTGAGACCATGCTCTCCGCCGCGCTGGGGCTCCACCACAACGACGGCGTGCCGATGGCGCGGCTGGTCGAGACCATGTCGTCGAAGCCGGCGGAAATCCTGCGGCTCGAAACCGGCCGCCTCGCGCCGGGCGCTCCGGCCGATTTCACGCTGCTGGACAGGCACCTGTCCTGGACGGTCGAGAAAGAGGGCCTGCGCTCGCGCGCCAAGAACTCGCCCTTCGAGCGGCGCACGCTGGAAGGCCGCGCGGTGGAGACCGTCGTTGCGGGCGAAAGCGTCTTCGCCTACGCTCGCGGCTGACTGCTGCCCCTGTCCTTCCCCCGCCCGCCCGCGGGAAGGGCGGGGCACAACAGCAAACCTGACCTGCATGGGTGAATGATGGGCTCCGGCCTTGAAATGTTGATTGCCCTGGTGTTCGGCTATCTCTGCGGCACGATCCCCTTCGGGCTGCTGCTGACCAGGGCGGCGGGGCTGGGCGATATCCGGTCGATCGGCTCGGGCAACATCGGCGCCACCAATGTGCTGCGCACGGGCAACCGTAAGATCGCCGCCCTCACGCTGTTCCTCGATGCGCTGAAAGGCGCCTTGCCCGCCGCGCTGATGGGCTGGCTTTATGGTCCAGACGCCGGCATCCTCGGGGGGCTTGCCGCCTTCTTTGGGCATCTTTTTCCGGTGTGGCTGGGCTTCAGGGGCGGCAAGGGCGTGGCCACCAGTATCGGCGTGCTGTTCGGGCTGTTCTGGCCGCTGGGGCTGGTCTTCCTTGGGGTGTGGATCGGCATGGCGCTCGTCTTCCGCATCTCGTCCCTTTCGGCGTTGACCGCGAGCGTCCTGTCGCCCTTCGCGGCTTACGCGCTGGGGCGCGGCGACCTGATCCTTCCGGCCGTCATCATGGGGGCGGCGGTCTTCCTCACCCACCGCGCCAACATCGCGCGCCTCCTCAGGGGCGAGGAGCCGCGCATCGGAAAGTCGAAGCCCGCATGATGGAGATTTGAATGGGCGCCGGCCCGCTCAGCGACGAGGAGCGCCTCGACTGGCTGATACTGTCCCGCAGCGAGAACGTCGGGCCGGCCACCTTCAGGACCCTGATCGCGCGGTTCCACACCGCCGGTGCGGCGCTCAAGGCGCTGCCCGATCTCACGCGCAAGGGCGGGCTCAGGCGGCCGCCGCGCATCTGGAGCCGCGAGGCCGCCGAGCGCGCCATGGCAAATGCGGAGAGGATCGGCGCGCGCTTTCTGTGCAGCATCGAGCCCGCCTACCCGGCCCTGCTGCGCACGGCGGACACCGCTCCGCCCGTCCTCTGCGTCAAGGGCGATACGCGCCTTTTCGCGAAGAGCGGCATCGCCATCGTCGGCGCGCGCAACGCCTCGGCACTGGCGCGCAAGTTCACCCGCCAGCTGGCGCATGAGATCGGGGCCGAAGGCCATGTGATCGTCTCCGGCCTCGCGCGGGGCATCGACACGGCGGCGCATGAGGCCGCCATCGAGACCGGCACCATCGCCGTCGTCGCGGGCGGCCTCGACGTCATCTACCCGCCCGAGAACGGGGCGCTGCATGCGGCGATCTGCGCGCACGGGGCGATCGTCTCGGAGCAGGTTCCGGGCACGGAGCCCAAGGCGGATTTCTTCCCCCGCCGCAACCGCATCATCTCGGGACTGTCACGCGCGCTGGTCGTGGTGGAGGCGGCGCTGCGGTCGGGCTCGCTCATCACCGCGCGCTTTGCCGCCGAACAGGGGCGCGAGGTCTTCGCCGCGCCGGGCTCGCCATTGGACCCGCGCTGCGAGGGCTCCAACCGGCTGATCCGCGATGGCGCCACATTGCTGATGTCATCGCGGGACGTGCTCGGGGCGCTGGGCGGCAATGCCCCCCGGCAGATGAGCTTCTTCGAGCCGGACCCGCCGCCGCTGCCGCTGCGCGAGCCGGACGCCGCCGACATGCGCCATGTGCTTGAGCTGCTTTCCCCCAATCCCATCGAAACCGATGACCTGGCGCGCGAAAGCGGCCTCGATGCCGCCACGCTCTCCGCCCTGCTCCTCGAACTGTCGCTCGCGGGCCGGATCACGCGGCACCCCGATGGCAGCGTGTCGCTGGCCTGACAGGGCGCGGATGGGGAGGCGAATCGCATATGGCGGCGGCGTGTCTTGTGCCATGTCAGTTTTCCCTTCTCCCGTCGCGGTACGCGATGGGAGAAGGCAACCCATATGCGATAGCCCTGCCCACGAGGGGGAGGGAAATCCTAGAGAGGCGCGCAGTCGAGTGAGATCAGTCCGCATAATTTGCTCCCTCCCGGCCGTCATTCCGGCGAAGGCCGGAATCCAGCTTTCTTTCAACGCGTGCTGACGCAAAGCGGGATTCCGGCCTTCGCCGGAATGACGGCATAAGAGGAGCATAAACGGTATTCTGATTTCAGTTGAACGCCCGATGCTTTAG
>NZ_JADCDA010000058.1 GCF_020252405.1 Aestuariivirga sp. | reverse complement strand
CTACCACGTCCATTACCGCCACCAACGCATCGCCAGCTTCGATCTCGCAAAGCCAACCCAACAATGCTAAAACCGTTACCTATGTCCCCGAACACCCGTTACCTATCTCCCCGGTCTGTACACCCACGAGGGGGAGGGAAAAGACCCCGATTCTGCATGACCGCCCGCCGCTCTAATCCGGTCGGCGCATGCGCCAGACTTCGGTGACGGTGGCATATTCGCTGTAACCAAGCCTCGCGATGGGCTGCATCGCCGCGGTGTCCACCCGTCCGTCATGGATGAAGCGGTCGTCGATGTGGATGCCCAGCACCCGGCCGATGATCAGGAAGTTCTCCGCCCTGCCGTCATCATCCGGCAGCGCGACGATCCGGTGCAGGCAGCACTCAAGCGCCGCCGGGCTTTCGGCGACGCGCGGCGGGCGGACGATCTGGCAGGCGGCCTTGGTGAGGCCCGCAAGCTCGAACTCGTCCGCCGAAACATGGGCCGAGGAGGCATTCATCTGCTCACGCAGGTCATAGGTGGCGAGGCTGAAGGCAAATTCGCCCGTGGCCTCGATATTGGCCATGGAATCCTTGCGCGGACCCGAGCCGAAGGCGACATAGTGCGGAGACTGCGAGAAGGCGTTGAAATAGCTGTAGGGCGCGAGGTTGGCCTTGCCCTTCGGCGACAGGCTTGACACCCAGCCGATGGGACGCGGCACAACGATGGCCTTGAACGGGTCATACGGGAGGCCGTGATCGTTTTTCACCGCGTCATAAAACATCAGAGACTCCGCAGAAGGGCCGGAAGATCGGCGACGCTGTCGATGGTATGGTCGGCAAGGTGCGCGATGTCCTCGCGCCCCGCATTGCCGGAGAGCACGGCAATGGCCAGCCCCGCCCCGCCGTTGCGCGCCTCCGCCATGTCATGGTGATTGTCGCCGACCATGGCGATGGCGGCGGCGGGAAGCCCGGTCAAGGCCGCGAATTTGCGGATCATGTTGCCGGCGGGCTTTGCGGCGGGAACGGTGTCAGCCGCGATGATGTCCGCGAAATGCCCGATGACGCCGACCTCGGCCATGTGGGCGCGCGCCGAGACGTGGCTGTCGTTCGGGGCCACCCCGAGCTTGAGGCCCATGGCGCGCAGATCGCTGAGGATCGGCTCGAGCGGCATGAGCGGAACCAGCTTGTCACGCACCATCTGGCCGAAACGGTCTTCCAGCATCGCGAGATGGGCATCGAGCGCCGCACCCCCGAGGTCCGGCCACCAGATGGCGGCGATCTCGCGATTTGTGCCGCCGGCCAGCGGCGAGCCTGCCTTGAGCTTGCCCCTGGCGCGGTCATAGCCCGCCCTCTCCATGATTACCTCGGCGCCCGCGTCATCGGTCCGGAACAGGTCCATCAGCGCTTCGCGGTAGATCGGCACCCAGGTGGCATCGACATCGATCAGCGTGCCGTCCTTGTCGAACAGGACCCCTTCGATCTTCATGATGCCCGCCAGCAGGTGAGCAGCGTTGCGGGATCGGGGCGCGGGCGTTCCTCCAGCGGGCCGGTGGGCGTGCCGAAGTAGATGAGGCCCGCGATCTTCTCATGGGGCCTGAGGCCCATGGCGGCGGCGATGCCTTCATCATAGGCCACCCAGCCGGTGTTCCACTGGCAGCCCAGCCCCATGGCGGTTGCGGCGTGGAGGATGTTCATGCAGACGGCGGCGGCGGAGAGCTGCTGCTCCCACACCGGAATTTTCGGGTGTTCCTGCGCCGCGGAGACGACGCCCAGCACGGTTGGGGCGCGCATGAACAGGCCATGGACGGCGTCGAGCGTCTGCCCGCCATGCTCCGGGTGAAGCTCCGCCCAGCGCGCCTTCATCACCCCGCCGAAGCGGGCGCGCGCATCCCCTTCCCACAGGATGAAACGCCAGGGAACGAGCTTGCCATGGTCCGGCACGCGGACGCCAAGGCGGAGGATCTCGGCGAGCTGCTCCGGCGCAGGTCCAGGTTCGCCCATGGCCTTGGCGGAGGCGGACTTGCGGGTGCCGAGGAACGCCAGGACGGAAGACGTGTCGTTGAGCTGCTGCATGACCGCCGGAGTGTCGCGCGGGCGCTCCGAAAAGGCAACCCCGGCCGCGCCCGTTAACCACTCATTAAGATGCGGATTGCCGGCGGGGCGGGCCCGGTGTTTAGCTCAACGGGCTTGGAGAGAGGAAACTTCGCCCTTGCACGACCGCAGCACACGTGCACGGCGGCAACGCCACCGCCGGAGCGGCACATTCGCCGCCTGCGCGGTGGCGATTTTCATGTGCTGCGCCCCAGCCGCCCTAGCCGATGCCGCGCATGGCATTGCCATCCAGCTGGTGCAGCCCGGCCGCGAAGGGCTTGAACTCTCCGCCCGCCTGACCGCCGACGGCGGTCCGCTGCAGCAGAACATCTCCTGGACGATCCGCGGGCCTGACGGCGGGACCGTTTATTCGGGTGCCGACGGCACGGCCGATGTCTCGCTTGCCCCCGGCGACTATGTGGTGGATGCGAGCTATGGGGCAACGCTGGTCGAAAAACGCGTCAGCATACCGCCCGCCACGCGGCTGAAGCTGAGCCTGCTGCTCGATGCCGGCGGCCTCAAGGTGGAGCCGATGCTGGGCAATATCGCCGTGCCCCCCGTCGCCTCGCGCGTGCGCGTGTTCTCGATGGATGGCCGCAGGCTGGTCGCCGTCTCGGTGACGCCGGGCGAAATCATCCGCTTGCCGCGCGGCACCTATCGCGTGGAGAGCCGGGTCTCGACCGGCAATGCGAAAGCCGTGGCCGACGTGCATGTGGCGGCGGGCCGTGTCGCCACGGTGAAGATCGCTCATAAGGCGGGCCTTGCGCGCCTCGCCTTCGTGGGCGCGCCGGATGCCGTGGTCAGCTGGGAGATCGAGGACCAGTCGGGCGAGGCCATCGCGGCGCGCAGCGGCATCAGGGCCAATGTCACCCTGCTGCCCGGCACCTACACCGCGCGCGCCGAAGTGGGCGCGGAACTGCTGACGGCGACCTTCAACATCGCGGCCGGCGAGGCGCGCGACATCCTGCTGGGGAACTGAGACCTACTTGCCGGGGAGCGGGATGAAGTCCTTCTCGTCACCCGGCACGATGGCGAAGCGCGCCTGCTTCCAGTCGTCCTTCGCGGCCTCGATGCGCTCCTTCGAGGAGGACACGAAGTTCCACCAGATATAGCGCGGGCCGTCCATCGGCTCGCCGCCGAGCAGCATGACGCGGGCGTTGGTCCGTGCGCGGAGCGTGATGGCGTCGCCGGGGCGGAAAACCAGCAGGCGGCCCTCCCCGAAGGCCTGGCCCGCCACCTCGATCCCGCCCTCGGCGACATAGACGCCGCGCTCCTCATGCTCCACGGGAAGCGGCAGGGCGCTGCCCGCCGCCATCCGCGCATCGGCGTAAAAGAGATCGGAATAGGTTTTGACCGGCGAGGCGGCGCCATAGAGGGAGCCGGCGATGATGCGGGCGGAAATGCCCCTCCCGTCGATGACCGGCAGCTGGTGGGCCTCCACATGGTCGAAGGCGGGCGCGGCCTCCTCGTGCTGCTTCGGCAATGCGACCCAGCTTTGAATGCCGAAGACCTTGCGCTCGCGCGCGAGATCCGGCGGCGCGGTGCGCTCGGAGTGGACGATGCCACTGCCGGCGGTCATCCAGTTGAGTTCGCCCGGCGAAATGGGCTGGGCGGAGCCGAGGCTGTCGCGGTGGTAAATCGAGCCGTCGAAGAGCCAGGTGACGGTGGCGAGCCCGATGTGCGGATGCGGGCGGACGTCAATGCCCTGCCCCGGCCGCATCAGCGCGGGCCCCATCTGGTCGAAGAAGATGAAGGGGCCGACCATCTGGCGTTGCGCCGAGGGCAGCGCGCGGCGCACTTCGAAGCCGCCCAAATCATGCGCGCGCGGCACAATGACGGTTTCAATCGCATCCGCCGCGGCGGCATCGCCCGGCATGGGATCGGGGATATGCGGCAGGCTCATGCGGTTTTCTCCTTCATTTAGCGCCTGTTCCGTTCAGGTGGAACCGCCTGGACGGAACAGGCGCCGGGTCAATAGCTTGAGCATGATCTTATCGCAAAACCGGTTCCACTTTTGCGGATCATGCTCTGGCAGGCTGCTGAAAAGTCCAAATTGATCGGCCTGAACCGTGAGCATAACGCATTCGAAGCCAGCTCAAACCGGAATCAGAGTGTGTCAAAAATGCGTTTTTCAGCAGCCTGTCAGAGGGAGCTCAGAAATGTTGCCGCATGGCGCCGAATGTCCGCCTTGCGCTCCGGCTCCATCCGGGCCAGCGTGCGGTAGGGCATTCCCATGCGCGGGTTGGCCCTGAGCTTTCCTTCGTTGCGGATGAGGAAGTCCCAGTAGAGGTAATTGAAGGGGCAGGCCCTGGGGCCCAGCTTCACCTCCGGCCTGAAACGGCAGCCGCTGCAATAGTCCGACATCCGGTCAATATAGGCGCCCGACGCCGCATAGGGTTTGGACGCCATGACGCCGCCGTCGGCGAAGAGCGCCATGCCATGGGTGTTGGGCAGTTCCACCCACTCGAAGGCATCGGCATAGACGCGGAGATACCACTGCTCCACCTCCGCCGGATCGAGGCCCGCCAGCAGCGCGAAATTGCCGGTGACCATGAGGCGCTGGATGTGGTGGGCATAGGCATGGGCTCTTGTGTCGCCGATGGCCTGGGCAAGGCAGTTCATGTCGGTCCTGCCCGTCCAGTAGAAGGACGGCAGCGGGCGGCGGGCGTCGAGGAAGTTCGTCCCGGCATAGTCCGGCATCTTCAGCCAGTAGAGGCCGCGGACATATTCGCGCCAGCCGAGGATCTGGCGGATGAAACCCTCCACCGCATTGAGCGGCGCATGCCCCTTGCTCCACGCCTCCTGCGCGCGGTCGCAGATTTCGCGCGGGCCGAGCAGGCCGATGTTGAGATAGGGCGAGATGACGGAGTGATAGAGGAACGCGTTGCCCTGCTTCATCGCATCCTGATAGCCGCCGAAATCGGGCAGGCAGGAGTCGATGAAGTGGTCGAGGGCTTCAAGCGCATCGGCGCGGGTGACGGCCCAGCCGAAGGGTTCGAGATCGCCGAAGTGACCGGGGAAGCGCTGCTGCACCATGGCCATCACCTCCACCGTGATGGCATCGGGTTCGAAGCGCTGGCGCTTCGGGGGCATCACGTCCTTCGGCAAGGACTTCCTGTTGTCGTGGTCGAAGTTCCACTGACCGCCCACCGGCTCTCCGCCATCCATCAGAAGCCCCGAAAGGCGGCGCATGTCGCGGTAGAAGAACTCCATGCGCAGTTGCCTGCGGCCGCTGGCCCAGGCCGCGAATGAGGCGGGCGTGGCGAAGAAGCGGTCATCGGGGAGGATTTCGGCGCCCCAGCCCTTCATCATCTCCATGACACGCCATTCGCCGGGCTCGGTGACCACGACGCGCGAGGGCCTGTGGCGGCGAACCGCGCGCCGCACCTCCGCGGTGAAGCTGCCCGTGTTGGCAGGATCATCCAAGTGGATGTAGTCGACGCTGAGGCCGCCGCGGCGAAGCTCCTCCGCGAAGTGGCGCATGGCGGAGAAGATGAGCACGAGCTTCTGCTTGTGGTGCTTCACATAGGTGGCCTCTTCCAGCACCTCCATCATCAGCACCGTGTCTCCGGGCTGATGATCGCGCAGCGATGACATGCCGCGCGTGAGCTGGTCGCCCAGCACGATGCGGAGTGCGGTCATTTCGCCTGCCGCTTCAGCGCGGCGCGGCAGCGGTCGGAGCAGGTTTTGACAGCCTCCCAGTCCCGCGCCCACTTCTTGCGCCAGGCGAAGGGGCGGCCGCAGGCGGCGCAGGGCTTGGACGGAAGGTCGGACTTCCTCACGCCGCGCGGCATATCAGCCCTTGGTGCGCAGCGACGAGCGCCCGCCGTCGACGCCGATCACCTGCCCGGTGATCCATGACGCATCGGGCGACAGCAGGAAGGCGGCGGCGGCGGCGATGTCGTCCGGTTCGCCGAGGCGCTGCAGGGCGTGGAGGCTGGCGATGGCCGATGCCATCTGCTCATTGCCGGTGAGGGCGGCGGCGAGCGGCGTCTTCGTGAGCGATGGGGCCACACAGTTGACGCGGATCTTCGGCGCGAGTTCGGCGGCGAGCGACAGCATGAGGCCCTCGACCGCACCCTTGGCCATGCCGATCGAAGCATGCGAGGCGAAGCCCTGCGCCACCGCGACGGTGGAAAAGAGGACGATGGAGGCGTTGCCGCTGGCCTTCAATGCGGGCAAGGCGAACTGCACGGCCTGGAAGGCGCCGAGCGCGTTGAGGCGGAAATCGCGTTCCACATCCTCATCCGTGATGCGGGGGGCGGGCTTGAGGTTGATGGAGCCGACGCAATAGGCGAGGCCCGAAACCGAGGGGCCGGCGGCCTTGATGGCAGCCTCCAGCTGAGCGCGGCTGGTGACGTCAGCCACCGCGAAGGAGCCGCCTGTCCCGGCGGTGAGGGCACCAAGCTTTGCCGCATCACGGCCGATGGCGTGAACTGTGTGGCCCGCGGCGGCGAGCCTGCGGCAGAGTGCGGCTCCGATGCCGCCGGTGGCGCCGATGACGATGTATGTGTGTGACATGACCGATATACGGGGCGCGAGGGCGGATGGTTCAGGACATACGAAACCCCAATGCCGTCATCCGGCCTGCGCCGTGGTGAGGGCATTGGGGCCGTATCTCAGCCGTGTCTCAGGTCCGGCGGCGTCGCCTCGTCCACGAGTGCCGCCAGCACCCCGTCGAGCTTCATCGGCGTCTGATCCTGCGAGCCGAGGCGGCGGACGTTCACGGCGCGTTCGTCCATTTCGCGTTTGCCGACGACGAGGATGACCGGGACCTTGCCGACCGAGTGTTCGCGGACCTTGTAATTGATCTTCTCGTTCCTCAGATCGGCCTCGGCGCGAAGCCCCGCCTTGCGGAGAAGGTCGCGGACTTCCAGGGCATAGGCGTCGCTGTCGGACGTGATGGTCGCCACCACCACCTGGGTGGGTGCGAGCCACAGCGGGAAGTGACCCGCGAAATGCTCGATCAGGATTCCGAGGAAGCGCTCCATCGAGCCGCAGATGGCGCGGTGGATCATCACCGGCACTTTCTTCTCGCCGTCAGCGCCGATGTAGAAGGCGCCGAAGCGTTCGGGCAGGTTGAAATCGACCTGCGTCGTGCCGCACTGCCAGTCACGGCCGATCGCATCGCGCAGGACGTATTCGAACTTGGGGCCATAGAAAGCGCCCTCGCCCGGATTGACCGCAGTCTTGATCCCGCCGCCCGATTCAGCCGCGATCTGTTCGAGCACCCTGGACATGATGCTTTCGGCGCGGTCCCAGGCCTCATCAGAACCCACGCGCTTTTCCGGCCGCGTCGAGAGCTTGACCACGATCTGCCCGAAGCCGAAGTCCCTGTAGGTGGAGAGAATAAGATCGTTAATGGCGAGGCATTCGGCGGCCATCTGCTCCTCGGTGCAGAAGATGTGCGCATCATCCTGCGTGAAGCCGCGCACGCGCATGAGGCCGTGCAGGGCGCCCGACGGCTCGTAGCGGTGGACGTTGCCGAATTCGGCCAGGCGCAGCGGAAGTTCACGGTAGGACCTGAGGCCATGCTTGAAGATCTGCACGTGGCCCGGGCAGTTCATCGGCTTGATGGCGAAGACCTGGTCGTCATCCGTCGTGTCACCCGCTGAGGTGGCGGCGAACATCGCCTCCCTGTACCATCCCCAGTGGCCCGAGGTCTCCCACAGCGACTTGTCGAGGAGCTGCGGCGCGTTGACCTCGTCATAGCCCAGCCTGGCGAGGCGGCGGCGCATATAGGCGATCAGTTGCTGGAACATGGTCCAGCCCTTGGCGTGCCAGAACACGACGCCCGGTCCTTCTTCCTGGAAATGGAACAGGTCCATCTCGCGGCCGAGCTTGCGGTGGTCGCGCTTCTCGGCCTCCTCCAGCGCGTGGAGATAGGCCTTGAGGTCAGCCTCATTGGCCCAGGCGGTGCCGTAGATGCGGGTGAGCATCGGATTCCTGGAATCGCCGCGCCAATAGGCGCCGGCCACCTTCATGAGCTTGAAGGCGTTGCCGATCTTGCCGGTGGACGTCATGTGAGGACCGCGGCACAGGTCAGACCAGCCGCCCTGGTCGTAGAACTTGATGTCCTGGCCCTGCGGAATGGCGTCCACCAGCTCGACCTTGAAGAGTTCGCCCCTGGCGCGGAAGAAGTCCCTGGCCTCTTCGCGCGTCTTCGTCGTCCTGGTGAAGGGCTTGTCGCGCTGAATGATCTCGCGCATCTTCTTCTCGATCGCCGCGAAATCATCGGTCGTGAAGGGCTGGTTGCGGAAGAAGTCGTAATAGAAGCCGTTCTCGATCACCGGGCCGATCGTCACCTGCGTGCCGGGGAAAAGTTCCTGCACGGCTTCCGCCAGCACATGGGCGGCGTCGTGGCGGATGAGCTCCAATGCTTCCGGATCCTCGCGCGTGAGGATGCGCAGCGTGGAATCGGCGGTGATGGGGTCCGCAAGGTCGGTAAGCTGGCCGTTCACCACGGCGGCCACGGCTTTCGTCTCGAGCGACCTGGAAATGGATGCCGCCACATCGCGGGCGGAAACCCCGGCTTCAACCTGGCGCCTGGCGCCGTCCGGGAAGGTCAAGGAAATCATGTCCCGTCCTCCTGCTCACTCCCGCCAACGAAGCGGGTAAGCGAAGTGTTTAAGTGCGGGCCGGGTTTAGGGGGCGGCGGCGGCGGGGTCAAGATCGTCGTCCTCTTCCGCCTGCGGGAGAGGAAGGGACCCCAACGCAGTTGGGGGAGGTGAGGGACAACAGGCTCCGAAGGCTAAATGGCCCCCGTTTTCCCCTCATCTCCCCGTTGCGTACCGCAACGGGTCCCTTCTTCTCCCGCTGAAGGAGCGGGAGAAGACGCCTCCGGGGGCATCCGCCAGACCGGGCCTTCATAGACCTCCGGCACGGGATCGAAACCCGACTGGCCCCAGGGGTGGCAGCGGCAGGCGCGGGCGAAGCCCAATGCCAGCCCATGCTTCACGCCATGCCTGGCGATGGCGTCGCCCGCATATTCCGAACAGGTCGGCAAATAGCGGCAGCGCCGGCCGATGATGGCCGATAAGGTAAGCTGGTAAAACCGGATGAGAGCCAGGAGAGCGGTTTTCATGAGAGCACCATGCAGCATATAGGGCGGCCATGAGCGACACAAAACCCAATATCCTCTTCGTCATGGCCGACCAGCTGGCGGCACAATTCCTGCCCTTCCACGGGCACAGGCTGGTCAAGACGCCCAACCTGTCGCGGCTGGCGGCCGAGGGTGTGGTCTTCGAGAATGCCTATTCGACGAGCCCATTGTGCTCGCCCGCGCGCGCCACGGTGATGAACGGCCTGCTCCCCTCGCGAACCGGCGTCTATGACAATGCCGCGGAGTTCCCCTCCTCCATTCCCACCTGGGCGCATTACCTGCGGCTGGCCGGTTACAAGACCTGCCTGTCCGGCAAAATGCATTTCGTGGGGCCGGACCAGCTGCATGGGCTGGAGGAGCGGCTGACCACCGACATCTACCCCGCCGACTTCGGCTGGACGCCGGACTGGCGGCTCGCCCAGGAGCGCATCGACTGGTGGTACCACAACATGACGAGCGTCCTGCAGCCGGGCATCGCCGAGATCACCAACCAGCTCGAGTTCGACGACGAGGTGGCCTTCCTCGCCATCCGCAAAATCTATGACTATGCGCGCTTCGAGCCCGACAAGCCCTTCTGCCTGATGGCGTCCTTCACGCATCCGCATGACCCATACGCGGCGCGCAGGAAGTTCTGGGACCTCTATCGCGATGAGGACATCGACCTGCCGGCCGTGCCGCGCATGGAGCGGGCCTGCCTCGATGCGCACAGCCGGAGGCTCCATGATGTTTCCGCCATGGACGACTATACGGTGACGGAGGATGACCTGCGCAAGGCGCGGCATGGCTATTATGCCAATATCTCCTACGTCGATGACCTGCTGGGCCAGATGATCGCGGCGCTGGAGGCTTGCGGCAAACTCGACGATACGGCGATCGTGTTCACCTCGGACCATGGCGACTTCCTGGGCGAGCGCGGGCTTTGGTACAAGATGAGCTATCTCGAACCTTCCGCCCATGTGCCGATGCTGGTGTGGAACCCGAAGCGCTTCAAGGCCCGCCGCGTGAAGGAGCCGGTGACGCTGGCCGATATCCTGCCGACTCTCGTGGACATCGGGAACGAAGGCGAGACCAAGCTGGCGCGGACGGTGGACGGGCGTTCGCTCCATCCGCTGCTGACGGGTGCGCCGGAAAATCCGGAAGCGACGGCCTGGGGCGAGTATCTGGCCGAGGGTGCGATTGCGCCGATGTACATGCTCAGGCGGGGCCCTTGGAAGTTCATCCATTCGCCGGCGGACCCGGACCAGCTCTACAATCTCGAGGACGATCCGGGGGAGATCAGGAACATCGCGGGGACTCATCCGCTGGCGGGCCAGTTCCGCGCCGAGGTGGAAGCCAAGTTCGACATTGCGCGGATCAACGCCCAAGTGCTCGAAAGCCAGCAGGCGCGGCACATGATGTTCGAGGCGCTGAAGCGGGGCAGCCACTTCCCCTGGGACTTCCAGCCGCTGCGCGATGCCTCCGAGCAGTATACGCGGAACCACATGAGTGTGACGGACCGGGATCTGAAGTCCCGCTTCCCGCATGCGCCGGATATTGAGGGGAAGAGGAGAAAATAGGACCAGCGGGAGCGAGCCCTCATCCGGCCTTTGGCCACCTTCTCCCATCGGCTGCGCCAACGGGAGAAGGACTCGTTGCGCGATCTTCCCACGAGTCCTTCTCCCGTCCCGCAGGGATGGGAGAAGGTGGCCGACAGGCCGGATGAGGGCTCTAGTAGGGCGTGCCGTCCTTGTGGGTGAGGCGGTACTTGCCGTTTTCCTTGACCGCCAGCATGTCCACCTCGGGGTAATGGGCACGGTCGCCTTCTGACCTTGTGCCGATTTCAAGATACATGGCGGGGGCGGTTGATGCGTTCGTCAGCATGTGGCCGTTGGGAACGGCGGCCTTGAAGCCGACGCACATGCCGGGGGTCAGCAGGTGCTCGCCCTGATCGTCGATGAGCGTCACCTCGCCTTCGAGAACATAGACGAACTCGTCCTCACTCTCGTGCCAGTGGCGGTGGGCGGAGGATGAGCCGGGCGCAAGAATCGTGAGGTTCACACCGAACTGGGTGAGGTTGAAAACATCGCCCAGCGCCCGCTTGGCGCGGCCTTCAAGGGCGGCGGCGTAGAGCGGCGGGTAGATGGTCCGGGTGCGGGCGGGCAAGTCCATTGCCTTGACGGGATCAGCCATGGGCGGCTTCCTTCTGCCTCGCCTCGATCTGGTTCACGGCGTCGGCCACGGCGTCGAAGGTGAGAAGCGTGGAGGCGTGGCGGGCCTTGAAATCGCGGACCGGCATCAGGGCCTCCAGATCGGCCCATTTGCCGGTGGGGGCCGGGCCCTCCTCCTTCAGCATCCGGTACATCCGGTCGCGGACCTCCCGGAGCTCATCCGGGGTCGAGCCCACCACGTGACGGGCCATAATCGACGACGAGGCCTGGCCCAGGGCGCAGGCCTTGACCTCCTGGCCGAAGTCCGAAACGACCCCGCCCTTCATCGCCACATCCACCGTGACCTTGGAGCCGCAGAGGCGGGAAATGGCCACAGCCGTGGCGTCCGGCCGTTCCAGGCGTTGCAACCGGGGAATATCCGCCGCAAAGCTCAAGATCCGGCGGTTATAAATCTCGTTAATCATTCCAATATCCTAGATCATCCGCCCTGGAGGGTGAACCGCCGCCTGGCGGTTTGCCAGCGGGGCCTGCCCCATGATATGGGGGCAGCTTGCACCCGGGCGCAAGTCTGACCAGTGATGCGGAAAGCGAAGTTGAGGATTATGGAAGCCGTCGTCAAGAAAATCCCCGCGAAGCCGGTGAAGCGCCCGAGCCAGGAGGAGGCGGAGGCGGCCGTCCGCACGCTGCTCGCCTGGGCTGGCGACAACCCGGAGCGCGAGGGCCTGCTCGACACGCCAAAGCGCGTGGTCAAGGCCTTCCGCGAATATTTCTCGGGCTATGAGGACGATCCGGCGGAAGCCCTGTCGCGCACCTTCACCGACGTGGGCGGTTATGACGACATCGTCATGCTGCGTGACATCGAGTTCAACTCGCATTGCGAACACCATATTGCCCCCTTCATCGGCCGCGTTCATGTGGCCTATCTGCCGAAAGCCTCGGTCGCCGGCATCTCGAAGCTTGCCAGGGTGGTGGAGATTTTCGCCCGCCGCCTGCAGACGCAGGAGACGATGACAGCGCAGATCGCCAACGCCATTTCGGATTCGCTCAACCCGCGCGGCGTGGCCGTGCTGGTGGAGGCGGTGCACACCTGCATGTCGATGCGCGGCATTGGCAAGCGCAACGTGGCCACGATCACCACACAGTTCACCGGCGAGTTCAAGACCAACCCCGTGCTGCAGGCGCGCTTCATGGAACTGGTCCGCGCGCCGTCGAGCGGCTTCTCCCTTTGAATGAGCCCGGACCCCGACGAGACGGCCAGGTTTCAGCCGCGGTTCGATGCAGGCGGATTGATCACCGCCATCGTCAGCGATGCGCGCGACAATGCGGTTCTGATGGTGGCCCACATGAACCCGCAGGCCCTGCGCCTGACGCAGGAGACCGGCATCGCGCATTTCTGGAGCCGCTCGCGCCAGGCGCTGTGGAAGAAGGGCGAAACCTCCGGCGAGACGCTGAAGGTGACCGAGATCCTCACCGACTGCGACCAGGACGCGCTGCTGGTGAAGGCCATTCCCCAGGGCAAGGGCGCGGCCTGCCACACGGGCCGGCGCAGCTGCTTCTATCGCCGCGTCGATGGCGGCGCGCTTGTCTCCATCGACGCGCAAAGGCTGTTCGATCCGAAGGACATTTACTGACGCCCGCGCCCGTGAACCGCGCCAGTGTCGCTCAGCCCGCCGAGGCGATGTAGGTCTTCATCTGATCGGCCTCCGCCTCCATCAATTCCATGCGGAGTTTGACCACGTCTCCGATCGAGATCATGCCGGCGAGCTTGCCGTGCGCCACCACGGGCAAGTGGCGGATGCGGTGCTCTGTCATGAGCTGCATCAGCTCCGCCTCGGAATCGGCGGGGCTGCAGGTGCGGACCCTGGCCGTCATGATGTCGGATGCCGTCTTGCCCGCAACGCCGGCCACATCGCCCGCCATGGCGCGCACCACGTCACGCTCGGACACGATCCCGGCGATCGCGCCCCCGGCATCGACCACCACCACCGCGCCGATGCGGTGACGGGCCAATGTATCGACGATGGACTGGACGCTGTCCGAGGGACCAACGGTCAACACCGCGGCGCCCTTCTGCCTGAGGATGTGAGCAACTGCCATTCCGGAGTCTCCTTCCTGCAAGTGAACGGCGGTAAGTCTATCACGGTTTCAGGCCGCGCGCACCCTCGGCGCGAGCGCGTAAAAGGCGAAAATCCCGGCGATGAAGCCGCCGATGTGCGCCTCCCAGGCGATGGAGCCCTCGGCGGGGAAGCTGTTGCCCGTCCAGCCGGTGCCGCCCGAAAACAGCGTGATGGCCAGCACAACCCCGGTGAAGACCAGCGCCTGGCGGTTGCGGAGGAGCTCGGAAAAGCGCGCGGGACGCCAGCCGCCATCCGGCAGGCGCCCGCCATACATCAGCGGGGTGGCCGCACCCATCAGCCCCATCACCCCGCCCGAGGCGCCGACGACGATCATATCCTGCCCCCAGTGCAGGACGAGGCTGCACAGTCCGCCGGCGGCGCCGGAGACGAGCATAAGCAGCAGGAACTTGCCATTGCCGAGATAGCGCGCCGCCGGCGTTCCGAAAACCAGAAGCCAGACGCAGTTGAGCAAGAGATGCGTCCAGCTGCCGTGGAGCAGCATATAGGTGACGAGCGACCAGTATTGCGCGCCCTCCGGCATGGGGTAGCCCGCCACGGTGAAGCGCGCCGGAATGAGCGCCAGCGCATAGAGCGACCACACTTGCCAGCTTTCGCCAAGGAACCACAGGCCCACATGGATGGCCACCAGCACCGCGATGACCGCGGCGACGATGGCGGGAACGTTGAAGGCCGGCGGAGTCCTGGCCTCGGCCCAGTTGCCGCGCGGGGGAAGCTGCTCCGACACGCCTGGTTCTTCCTTCTGGCACGAAGGCTGCAACTCCCAGCCTCGTGAGATCAAATTGGGACACCGGGGCCCCGTGCCCCGGAGGGGTTGAGCATGTGGGTTAGCGGGGAGGCGCGGCCAAGCCAAGAGGATTTAATCCTCCATCCGGGCGTCCGCCTGCTGCTGGGCCATTGGCTGGCATTGAAGGGCGGACGCCCTGCGCCCTCGCGCGGCGATCTCGATTTGAGACAATTACGCAGGCAGGCGCCGTGGCTGTTCATCCTGGCCCCCGGGAGCGGGCCCGATCGCTACATCTATCGCCTGGCGGGGACGGGCATTTGCGAATTCATGCGCCACGAAATCACCGGCACCGGCTTTCTTGCCGGCTGGGGACGCGTGGAGCGCGCCGCCATTCTGCGCGCGCTGGGCGATGTGACGGGCAAACTTCAGCCGGCGCATTTCCGCATCCGCTATCTGACCGACCGCGGCCAGAAGATCGGCGCCGACATGCTGGCCCTGCCGATGACGGCACGTGACGGCGAGGCCGTGCATGTGCTGGGCGGGATATACCCGCATGGCAGCCCGGAACTCTGGAGCCATGACCGGCTGGCGCCTTGCGACCTCGCCGCCATCCGACTGTTCGGCGGCAATACCGGCGATCCGGAAAGCACAAGCATTGCGCAGGCCCCCCGCAAGTTCCGCCTGATATCAGGTGGTCTTGACCGCCCCTGACTCTTCCGGCGCCGGAGACCCCGCGTGACGCAGTTCGGCAAAAGGCTGGCCCCCGCCGCCTTATCCGCCGCCCTTATGCCACAGAGCTTCCCCGCCAGGCTGCTGCTGGCGGACGGCAGCGAGCGTCAGTGCGCGGTGACGGCCATCGACCCCGACAGCGCCCTGTTCCTTTGCGAGGACCAGGTGCCGGAGGGCACGCCGCTTGCCGCCTTTATCGAGGACATCGGCCGCGTCAACGGCGTGGCTGGCGAGGCCGCCGGGCATGGTTTCTGGGTGAACTTCAGCTTCTCCGCCAACCGCCAGCCACGCTTCGTACGCCACCTGCGCTGGCTGATCCGCCGCGACCTTGGCCTTGCCGCCGCCGAGCGCCGCCACACCCGCTTCGAGCCGCGCAACCGGCAGGCCCGCTTCATGCTGCCCGGCGGGCGGGAACAGCCATGCGAGGTGATCGACATTTCGCTGTCCGGTGCGGGCATCAGGAGCCGGATGCGGCCATCGGTCGGCTCGCCCGTCACGCTCGGGCGGATGAAGGGCCGCGTGGTGCGCCACTTCGACGACGGCTTCGCCCTGGAATTCCTCACGCCGCTCGAACGCAGCGACCTCGACAGCGCGCTCGGCTGAGCGGTGGACTTTTCCCCCGGTCAAGCCCGCGCATGTTCCGGTCAGGTGAAAACAACTGACCGGAACATGCGCTGCCCGCCACACTGATCCGTACAAAGATGAAGCCAGGATAAGGCCCCGCCGCCTCAGAAATCCTGCACGTCCACCACGCCCGCAATCGCCTTGATGGCGCCCTTGATCTGCGGCGTCACGGTGAACTTGTTGCCGAGGGACACATGCACCTCGCGGCCCTGGTCCATCAGCATGACGAGGCGCACGGGCGCACGGCCGCCGTTGGCGAGGCGGGCGGCGATGGACTCGAGCGGCTTTGCATCGCGCACGAAGATTTCGAGGCCGGTGACCATCTGGGCTGCGGCCCTGTCGAGCATTTCCACGCCCTGCAGCCTCAGCTTCACCTCCTCGCCCTCCACATCGGCCTCGACGCGGGCGATCACCGCCTTGCCGGGCTCGAGAAGGTCGCGGCAGGCGGCCAGCGTATCCGAGAAGCAGATGCACTCGAACTGGCCGGTGGGATCGGAGAAACCGACAAAGGCAAATTTGTTGCCGGATTTGGAGCGGCGCTCCTGGCGGTGCGTGATGGTGCCGGCGAGCTTCGCGGCGCGCGCCCCCTTCGTGAGGGCCTTTTCATGGAAGCTCCGCCAGGTGTCGACCGAGAGCTTCTGCAGCGGCCTCATGTAGTCGTCAAGCGGATGGCCCGAGAGATAGAAACCCACCGCCTCGAACTCCTGCGCCAGCCTGTCCATGGGGAGCCAGGCATCGCGGCGCGGCAGGACAAGATCGTCCGGGGTGCTGGACGCGCCGCCGAACAGGTCGTTCTGCCCGGCCTGCGCCGCACTCGCCGTGCGGCTGGCCATGGAGAGCATGGATTCGACCGCATCCAGCACCGCCGCGCGGTTGGGGTTGAGGCAATCGAAGGCGCCGGCCTTGGCCAGGCTTTCGAGCGCCCGCTTGTTGACCAGGCGGCCATCGATGCGCCTGGCGAAATCGCCGAGCGACGCGAAGGCCCCGCCCTCGTCGCGCACCTTCACAATATGATCGATCGCCCCGGCGCCGACATTCCTGAGGGCGGCGAGCGAATACAGGATCTGGCCATCGGCCACCGCGAAGCCGACGCCGCTGGCGTTGACCGACGGGGGAATGACCCTGACGCCGAGGCGCTGCGCCTCGCGGCGGAACAGCATGAGCTTGTCCGTGTTGCCGAGGTCCAGCGTCATCGAGGCGGCGAGGAATTCGACGGGGTAATTGGCCTTGAGATAGGCCGTTTGGTAGGAGACCACGGCATAGGCCGCGGCATGCGACTTGTTGAAGCCATAGCCGGCGAACTTCTGGACGAGCTCGAAGATGTTGTCGGCCTGGGCCGCGTCCACGTCCTTCTTGACCGCGCCCGAGACGAAACGCTCCTTCTGGGCATCCATCTCGGCCTTGATTTTCTTGCCCATAGCGCGGCGCAGAAGGTCGGCTTCGCCCAGCGAATAGCCCGAGAGCACCTGGGCGATCTGCATCACCTGCTCCTGGTAGACCATGATGCCGTAGGTCTCTTTCAGGATGGGCTCGAGCAACGGGTGGAGATAGTCCGGCTCTTCGTCGCCCTTCTTGCAGGCGATGTAGCGCGGGATGTTATCCATCGGGCCCGGGCGATAGAGCGCCACGATGGCGATGATGTCCTCGATGCGGTCGGCGCGCATCTTCCTGAGGACGTCGCGCATGCCGGAGCTTTCCAGCTGGAACACGCCGACTGTATCCCCATGGCCCAGCATCTCGTAGGTCTTCTGGTCGTCATACGGGATATTGTCGATGTGGAAGGCGGGCTCGCGCATCCGGATGAGCGTCTGCGCCTTCTCGATCACGGTCAGCGTCTTGAGGCCCAGGAAGTCGAACTTCACCAGTCCGGCTTTTTCGACATATTTCATGTTGAACTGAGTGGCCGGAATATCGGAGCGCGGATCGCGGTAGAGCGGCACCAGCTCTTCCAGCGGCCGGTCGCCGATGACCACGCCCGCCGCATGGGTCGAGGCGTTGCGGTAGAGGCCCTCAAGCTTGAGCGCGAGGTCGAAGAGCGTGCGGACGGTGGGGTCCTTGTCGCGCTCCTCCCGCAGCCTGGGCTCGCCGTCGATGGCCTGGGCCAGCGTCACGGGGTTCGCCGGGTTGTTGGGGATCAGCTTGGAGAGCCGGTCCACCTGGCCATAGGGCATTTGCAGCACGCGGCCCACGTCGCGCGTGACCATGCGGGCCTGCAGCTTGCCGAAGGTGATGATCTGCGCCACGCGGTCGCTGCCATAGCGCTGCTGCACATAGGCGATCACCTCGCCGCGGCGGTCCTGGCAGAAGTCAATGTCGAAGTCCGGCATCGACACGCGCTCCGGATTGAGGAAGCGCTCGAACAGCAGGTTGAAGCGGAAGGGGTCGAGGTCGGTGATGGTGAGGACATAGGCCACCAGGGAACCGGCGCCCGAACCGCGGCCCGGCCCCACCGGAATGCCATTGACCTTGGCAAATTTGATGAAGTCCGACACGATCAGGAAGTAGCCGGGAAACTTCATCTTGGTGATGACATCAAGCTCGAAGTCGAGCCGCTTGACGTAATCCCCGCGCGTGCGGCCCTCGACGAGGCCTCGGGTGGCGAGGCGCTCCTCAAGACCCGCATAGGCCTGCTGCCTCAGTTCCTCCGCCTCATCGTTCTCCGCAAAGCGCGGCAGGATGGGGGCGCGCGACTTGACGCGATAGGCGCAGCGCATGGCGATCTCGATGGTGTTCTCGACCGCCTCGGGGATGTCGGCGAAGAGGGCCGCCATTTCCTGCTGGCTCTTGAAATAATGCTCGGGCGTCAGCCGGCGGCGGTCATCGGTGGCCAGCACCTCGCCCTCAGCGATGCAGATCAGCGCATCGTGCGCGGCATAGTCGTCGGCCCTGGCGAAGTAAGGCTCGTTGGTGGCCACTAGCGGCACCTCAAGACGGTAGGCGAGATCGACGAGGCCCTGCTCCGTGCTGCGTTCCGAAGGCGTGCCGTGGCGCTGGAGTTCGATATAGAAGCGGTCGCCGAACAGGTCCTTCAGGCGCTCGATGTGCTCGGCGGCGAGTGTGCCCTGGCCCGCCAGCAGCGCGTCATTCACCGGGCCATCGGGACCGCCGGTGAGGCAGACGAGGCCCTGGGCATGGCCGCGGAGACAGTCCCAGGTGACATGGTGCTCGGCATTCTCCGGGCTCGACAGATAAGCCCGGGAGGAGAGCTTCATGAGGTTCTGATAGCCCCGCTCGTCCTTGGCGAGAAAGGCGAGCGCGGGGATGCGGCGCAGGCCACCGGCCTGTTTGAGGCCGCCCTCCTTCTGCAAGGCGAGATCGACCCTGAGCGTGCAGCCGATGATGGGCTGAATGCCCTTGTCCCACATCGCCTCCGAGAACTCGAGCGCGCCGAAGAGGTTGCCGGTGTCGGTGATGGCCACCGCCGGCATCTTCGCCTCCTTCGCCAGCCCGGCGAGCGCCTTGATCTGGAGCGCGCCCTCGGAGAGCGAATAGGCGGTATGCGTGCGCAGGTGCACGAAGAGGGGGCGGGATTCGGACATGGGGAGATTATAGGGCGAAGGCGGGGGTGGATGCACGTCCGGCGGAGGGGTGATGCACATCCAAAGAGCCGCCGCCCCGGCGAAAGCCGCGATGACGGCATCAAGGAGGGGTTCGTAACGATTGATTTCGGCCGAAAATTCGCTAGCAAGCTCCCGAGCGCTTGATCCGCAAAAGTGGAATCCGCTTTTGCGATAAGATCATGCGCAAGCTATTGCCCCGATGTGCCCTGCGGCGGCATCAGGAGACGATCATGCCCCGCTCCAGCCGCGCGATGCGGCTCATGCCCTGGGCCAGGTCGAGGTTGTGGGTGGCAACCAGCGCCCCCAGCCCCTCGTCGCCGATGAGGCGGAGGAGCTCGTCGTGGACGCGGGCGGCGGTTTCGGGGTCGAGGTTGCCGGTGGGCTCGTCGGCCAGAAGCAGCAGCGGCCGGTTGGCAAGGGCACGCGCGATGGCGACGCGCTGCTGCTCGCCGCCGGAGAGCTCCGACGGACGATGTTCGAGGCGGGGTTCGAGGCCGAGACGGGTGAGGAGCTCCCGGGCCCGGTCCTTCGCGGCGGGCTTTTGTGCGCCGCCGATGAGCTGCGGCATCATCACGTTCTCCAGCGCCGAGAATTCGGGCAGCAGATGATGGAATTGATAGACGAAGCCGATGCCGATGCGGCGGATGCGCGTTCTCGCCAGGTCGCCGAGTTTCGAGCAGTTCTGGCCGGCGATGAAGACCTCGCCCGCCGTCGGCCCTTCGAGCAGGCCCGCGATGTGGAGGAGCGAGGACTTGCCCGAGCCTGACTGGCCGACGAGGGCCACAATCTCCCCTGCCCTGACCGTCAGGTTCAGGTCCCTGAACACCTCCAGCCGTCCCCTGCCTTCGGCATAGGAGCGGGCGACGTTCTTGAGCACGAGGGCTGGCGTGACCGGACTCATGCGTAGCGCAGCGCCTCGACAGGATCGAGCCTGGCGGCGCGCCAGGACGGGTAAAGCGTTGCGGCGAAGGAGAGCGCGAGCGACATCAGCAGGATCAGCACCGTCTGATAACTGTCCATGCGGGCCGGAAGCTGGGCGAGGTAATAGAGTTCGGGGTTGAAGGGATCGACACCGGAGACCCAGGAGATGAACTGCCGGATCCGCTCGGTGTTGAGGCAGATGAGCAGGCCGACGATGAAGCCGCCCAGCGTGCCGGCCGTGCCGATCGCAGCACCCGTCAGGAAGAATACGCGCTGGATCGTTCCGCGTGTCGCTCCCATGGTGCGCAGGATGGCGATGTCGTGGCCCTTGTCCTTCACCAGCATGATGAGGCCGGAGATGATGTTGAGCGCCGCCACCAGGATGATCATGGTGAGCACGAGGAACATCACGTTGCGTTCGACCGCCAGCGCGTTGAAAAAGGTGGAGTTGCGGTCCTTCCAGGTGGACACCGCCATGCCGTCGCCCGCGGCCGCCATCAGCGGCATGGCGTATCGGTCGACATTGTCCGGGTCTTCGACCATCACCTCGATCTGGTTCACGCCATTGCCGGTGACGAAATAGTCCTGCGCTTCGGAGAGCGGCATGTAGATGACGTTCTCATCATAATCCGACATGCCGACCTTGAAGATCGCGACGACCGGATAGTCGCGGATGCGGGGCGCGTTGCCGATGACCGTGTCCGGGCCATCGGGCGAGATGATGGTGATGCGCGAGCCCAGCCCCAGCTGGTGGCGCCAGGCCATGCGCTCGCCGATGGCCACGCCGCCTGCCGTGTCGAAGCCCTTGAAGGACGGCGTGCCGTCCGGCACGAGGTCCTTGTTGAGGGCGGTGCGCAGGTCCTTGTTGTTGAGGCTCGGCAGCTTCTGGATGTCGGCCTCGGAGATGCCGCGGACAAGCGCGCCGGTGTTGTTGTGAAGGCTGGAGGCCATGGCCTGACCCTCGACCAGCGGCACGGCGCGGGTGACGCCCGGCTCCTGGGCGAGCCTGCTGGCCAGATCCCGGTAATCGTCAATCGGCGAGACATCGGCGCGGTAGACGCTGATATGGCCCTGGAAGCCGAGGATCTTGTCGAGCAGTTCCGCCCGGAAGCCGTTGAGCACCGCCATGACGACGATGAGTGTCGCGACACCCAGCAGGATGCCGAGGAAGGAGAAGAGCGAGATGACGGAGATGAAGCCTTCCCGGCGGCGCGCCCTGAGGTATCGCCCGGCGAGCATCCATTCGAAGGGCGCGAAGGGCCTGGTGTCGGGCAGACTCTTGTCCATCAGCGCGCGAAGCGGCCCACGAGCTGGTCAAGCGCCACGTTCTCGCGCTCACCCGTTTTGCGGTTCTTCACTTCGGCGACGCCGTCCTTCAAGCCGCGCGGCCCGACGATGACCTGCCAGGGCAGGCCGATCAGGTCCATGGCGCCGAACTTGGCGCCGGCCCGCTCGTCCCGGTCGTCATAGAGGACATCGACGCCCCTGGCCTCAAGCGCGCGGTAGAGCTTTTCGCAGGCCGCGTCGGCGCCGGCCTCGCCGGCCTTGAGGTTGATGAGGCCGACCTTGAAGGGCGCCACGGGCTCCGGCCAGATGATGCCGGCCCCGTCATGGCTCGCCTCGATGATGCCGCCCACAAGGCGGGAGACACCGATGCCGTAGGAGCCGGACTGCACCGGCGCCATCTTGCCATCCGGCCCCTGCACCACCGCACCGAGCGGCTCCGAGTATTTTGTGCCGAAGAAGAAGATGTGTCCCACCTCGATGCCGCGGCCCGTCACGCGGCGACCGGCGGGCACGCGCCTCTCATAGTCCGCCTGGTCATGCATTTCGGAGGTGGCGGCGTATCTGGAGGTGAAGTCGTCCACCACCCCCGCCACGGCCCCGGCATTGTCGTAGTCGATCTCGAAGGCCTGCCAGTCCATGTCATGAAGGGCGCTGTCGAAGAAGACTTCCGACTCGCCCGTTTCGGCAAGGATCAGGAACTCGTGGCTGTCCTTGCCGCCGATGGGGCCGGTCTCGGCGCGCATCGGCACCGCCTTCAGGCCCATGCGGGCGAAGGCCTTGAGGTAGGACACGAACATCTTGTTGTAGGAGTGCTGGCCGGCCTCGCGCGTCACGTCGAAGGAATAGGCATCCTTCATCAGAAACTCGCGGCCGCGCATGACGCCGAAGCGCGGGCGCACCTCGTCGCGGAACTTCCACTGGATGTGATAGAGGTTGCGCGGCAGGTCCTTGTAGGACTGGACACCCTGGGCGAAGATGTCGGTGATCATCTCCTCGTTGGTGGGTCCGAACAGCATGTCGCGGTCATGCCGGTCCTTGATGCGCAGCATCTCCTTGCCATAAGCGTCATAGCGGCCGGACTTGCGCCAGAGGTCGGCCGGCTGGATCGTCGGCATCAGCACCTCGATGGCGCCGGCCCGGTTCTGCTCCTCCCGGACGATCTGCTCGATCTTGCGCAGCACCCGAAGCCCAAGCGGCAGCCATGAATAGCTGCCCGCCGCTTCCTGGCGGATCATACCGCAGCGCAGCATGAGCTTGTGGGAGACGATTTCCGCTTCCTTGGGATCGTCGCGCAGAATGGGCATGAAATACTGGGAAAGGCGCATGAGAATCCTGCTTCGGAGGAATTTGCGGCTGTTTTACGGGAAACGCCCCGGAACTCAAGCCAAGGGCGTGCGAATCCCGGGAAAAGCTCCGGCTGAAACGCTCTCCGGCCGGCAAACCAGTGGCCCGGAACCAGGCCCGCCGTGCATTTGTAATGAATTGTGGCGGGCGTATGACACTTTTTAACGTGACAAGCTCAGGTGTTCTGTTAGCTTTCTTTGCAATAAGAAAAAAAGACCACGGTGCGCTCTCAAAGGTGACCCAGGTCTGGGGAGGTAGGGTTCCGGGCGCGCCATAGAGCAGCCGCCCCCGCCGGTTTGGTCACCGGCGGAAAGGAACCGAAGCAAGAAGGGCAAGGCGAGGCTTCGGCCTCGCCTTTTCCTTTTCCGGGAGAGGAGCCGGGCTCTCAGCGGCAAGCTTCGCTGGCGGCGGATGCATATCAGGGTCCGATGCTAGATCTCCTTGTCTGGCCGCATTTTCGACGGTCAACCGGTGTCCACTTGACCTGAAAGTGCTTCAGTCGGCGGTGACCGCCTTGACACCGGGGATGTCGTCGAAGGCGACCCAGTGATAGGTGACCTGGCCATAAATGACGGCGAAGACGATGGCGGAGAGAATGGTCGTCGCCAGCACCTTGCGCCACAGCATGGGCTTCACGGGCGCGCCATGCTCGTTGCCCTGCTCCACCGTTTCGCCCGCTTCATGGGCGTTCTTCACACCCCAGGGCAGCACCACGAAAAGACAGACCCACCAGGTGATGAAATAAATGGCGACCGCGCTGCCGAACTTCATGCCTGCTCCAGTTCGACCAGGGCGCCGCAGAAATCCTTGGGGTGGAGGAACAGCACCGGCTTGCCGTGGGCGCCGGTTTTCGGATTGCCGTCACCCAGAACGCGGGCCCCTTGCGCCAAAAGACGATCGCGCGCGGCAAGGATGTCCGCCACCTCGTAGCAGACGTGGTGGATGCCGCCCGCCGGGTTCTTCTCCAGAAAGGCCTTGATCGGCGAGTTCCCGCCCAGCGGCTCCAGAAGCTCGATCCTGGTGTTGGGGAGTTCGACGAAAACCACGCTCACGCCATGCGCGGGTTCGGCCTGCGGGGCCGAAACCTTAGCCCCCAGCATGGACCGGTAGACCTCGCTTCCCCTGACGAGATCGGGCACGGCGATGGCCACGTGGTTCAGTCGTCCAAGCATGGTGAACCCCTCCTGTGGGGTGCTTTCTAGTTGCAAGCCCGCCCGGGCTCAATGCGGCGTTTCGGCCAGTTTCCGGATGATCCAGTCCTGCTGCTCGGGGAAATTCACCCCGCGCGGCTCGAACAAATGGCGGTCAAGAAAATAGGCGGCGAGTTTGAGGCCCTCGATCACGTCCGCGGAAGGTGCCGCGGCACCCGCCTCGCGCAGGAAGGCGGGAAGACCGAAAAGCCGGCCGCGGAAGGGCGAGCCCGCCTCCGCCGAGACGGCCTTGCCGCTCCTGGGAGAGACATAGGCGAGGTGCTCCCTGCTGCCCGTGGCCGCGCATTTCGCGAGGTCGAGACCGAACCCAAGCTCATCCAGCAGGCCAAGCTCCCAGCGCACCAGCAGGGCCGGCCACACCGCGTCATCGCCGATGGCGTCGAGCACGATGCGCAGGGCCTCATAGATGCGCGGATGGGGCTCGCGCTCGGGCAGCAATTGCGACAGCGCGGTGAGCGTTGCGAGGCCTGCAAGGCGGAACGGCTCCTCCATGATGGCGCCGGCGCGGAGGTTCAGCGGTTCCAGCACGTAAGTGCCCAGTTGCTCCTCGAGCCTTGCACGCCAGACGCATTGCACCGCGTTGCCCGCCTGCAGCACCGGCCGCTGCCGCTTCGAACGCCCGCCGCGCACAAGGCCCATGACGCGGCCATGCGCCGCCGTGAGGATTTCGGCAATCGCACCGGTTTCGCCGTGGCGGCGGACCGACAGGATCACGCCCTCGTCGCGCCACTCCATGACCTAGACGTCGAGGCCCATGTTGCGCAGGCGCTCCTTGTCATCCGCCCAGTTCTCGCGCACCTTGACGAACAGGAAAAGATGCACCTTGCGGCCGAACTGGCGCTCCATCTCCTCCCGCGCCTTCTGGCCGAGGAGCTTGATGGTCTGGCCGCCCTTGCCGAGCACGATGGCCTTCTGGCTGTCGCGCTGGACATAGATCACCTGGCCGATTTTGACGGAACCGTTCTTCTGCTCCTCCCAGCTCTCCGTCTCGACGGTGGAGGCATAGGGAAGCTCCTCGTGGAGCCGGGCGTAGATCACCTCGCGCGTCATCTCCGCGGCCATGAAGCGGAGCTGCACGTCGGCCACCTGGTCGGCCGGATAGAGCCACGGACCCTCGGGCATTTTCCGGGCGAGATATGTCAGCAGGTCCTGCGTGCCGGAGCCGGTGAGCGCGCTCACCATGAAGGTCCGCTCGAAGGGACAGGTGCCATTGAATTCGGCGGCCACGTCCAGCAGCCGCTCGCGCGGCATGAGGTCGATCTTGTTGATGGCGAGGATGGGCCTGGTCCTGGTCTGCGCGAGATGGGCGATGATCTCCTTCGCCTCCGGCGTGAGGCCCGGCCGGCCGTCGACGAGCAGCACCACGGCGTCCGCATCGCCAGCGCCTCCCCAGGCGTTCGCCACCATGGCGCGGTCGAGCGCGCGCCTGGGCGTGAAGATGCCGGGCGTGTCGACCAGAACGATCTGGGCATTGCCTTCCATGACAATGGCGCGGATACGGGCGCGCGTCGTCTGCACCTTGTGGCTGACGATCGACACCTTGGAGCCGGTGAGCTCGTTCACCAGCGTCGACTTGCCGGCATTGGGCGCGCCGATGATGGCGCAGAAACCGGCGCGGGTGGGGCCGTCAGGCTGGCTCGCGTCTTCCATCATGGCCTGATCCCTTCGCGTTTCAGGAACTGTTCGGCGGCGACCATTTCAGCGGCGCGCTTGCTCCTGGCAACGCCCTGCTGTGCGGGCCTGTCCCGCACCTCGACGGCCACGACGAAGACCGGCTCATGTTCCGGGCCTTCGCGGCTGACCACCGTGTAGTTCGGGATCGGCAACGCGCGGGCCAGCGCCCATTCCTGCAGGAAGGTCTTGGGGTCCTTCGCCGCCGCCCTGGGCGCCATGAGCTGAGCGTCCCAGCAGCGCAGCACGAAGGCACGGGCCTGATCGAGGCCTCCATCGAGATAGATCGCCGCCACCAGGGCTTCCATGGCGTCGCCGAGGAGCGTGCGGTTGTGGTTCATGCCCTTGGCGCGCTCGCCGGAGCCGATGATCACGAGATCCGGGAGACCGATCGCGTCACCGGCCTCGGCGCAGGCCTCGGAGCGCACCAGGCTGCTCAGCACATGGGTGAGCTGGCCCTCACCGTCCCTGGGGTGGTTGCGGAACAGCTGCTCGGCGATGATCAGGCCCAGCACGCGGTCGCCGAGGAATTCGAGACGCTGGTAATCGCCCTTGTGCTTCTGGGTGGAGCCGTGGGTCAGCGCCTCGGTGAGCAGCGCCCCGTTCGAGAAGCGATAGCCGAGCCGCTCCGAGATCTCGTCGAGCCTGGCCGGAGTGAAGCTGCTCAAGGCCTTCTCAGACCAGCGTGAAGAAGCGGTTCCAGCGGATGGCGAAGGGCCATTCCCACACCTGCCACAGGCTGGTGTCGGGCGTGATCGAGAAGAAGATGATGTCGGCGCGGCCGACGAAATTCTCCAGCGGCACATAGCCCACACGCGGGTAGCGCGAGTCCTGCGAGTTGTCGCGGTTGTCGCCCATCATGAAATAATGGCCGGGCGGCACGATGTATTCGTCCGTGTTGTCCTCAACGCTCTCGGGGTACGCGTCGAGCACGCGGTACTGGACG
>NZ_JADCDA010000057.1 GCF_020252405.1 Aestuariivirga sp. | reverse complement strand
TTTTTCCGGCCTGCTGCTCATCGGCATTTCTTCGCTGATGCTGGCTCCCGTGTTCCACCGCATCCTGCACCGCTTCCACGTCGACGAGCACGACGCCGACCCGCCGCGCCGCACGCGCTAATCCTGCGACAGGATCAGTTTGGGCTCCCACGCCTCGGCCAGGCTGCGCCGTGCCGCGCGGGCGGCTGCAAGCGAGGCCGCGTTGATGACCGCGAGGCGGAAGCCGCCGGGCGGCATGGCGTGGTCCTGCGGCGGCTTGTGCTCGTGAAAGGTGATCTGCAGGCTCCTGACCTCCGGCATGGCGCGGACCTTGGCCTGCAGCGCAGCCGGGGGATGGCGGTAGGCGCCGCCATGCCGCGCGAAAAGCGGCATCGAGAAGCCGTCACGGCGATTGGCGTCGGCGAAGTCCCAGCGTCCCGCCGCGTAAAGCCGCACCAGCGCCTCCACCCAGCCCGCGCCATAGAGATCGCACCACTGGTCGGCAAAGCGCAGATGCGCCTCGATGATGACGCCGCCGATGGTCTCGAAATTCATCATGCCGGTGTAGCCCGCCATGTGGCCTGAGACCCAGCCTGCGAGCCTGGCGGCGAGATCCGGAAAGGCCTCGGCATGGACTGTCCAGTAACGGAACGTGCCATCGTCCCACGTCGTTCCCGTCGCATGGCGGAGCCAGACGATGCGGCCATTCTCGACCGCACAATCGGTGGAGACGTGGTCGCCCCCGAGCAGCGGCATCCACATATGGCCCGGCTGGTAATGGATCTCCATCTCGGCGGCGGAGCGGATCACCCGGCTGCCGAGCCCCATGCCTTTCAGATTGGTGACCGGCTTGGAGAAGACCGGGAAAGACGCCGGCATCACGCCATGCGGCGCGGCGGCGAGCCCCTGCGTCTCCGCCACCTTCAGCTTGTCATAAATCCAGCGATGCGCCGGAAAGAGCTGCCAGCAATCGGGATCATCCGTCGGAATGCCGACATGATCCGGACACGGAACATGTTCGAAATACTGCAAACGCCACGGGTCGCGTTCGAGAACCGGCATGGGCGAAGATTAGTGCATGATCCGAAAGAGTGGAACCGCTTTTGCGGTCAGAACATGCGCCAGCACGCCCATGCCGGGCTGCAATCACGGCTGCTTGATTTCCCAGATGATGTTCACATCCGCCGCAAGCGTTTGCTCGCCGGCTGCCACCGGAACGGGCGCTGCATCCGCCTTCATCATTGCGGCGCCGCGCACGAAGGGCAGGGGCGGCGGCACCGCGGAAGAGCCCTCGCTGATCTGCATGACGTTGCCGAGTTCGACGCCCATGGCCCTGGCATAGAGCTTGGCCTTGCGGGTCGCGTCCTGGGTGGCGAGCTTGCGCGCCTCGTCCATCGCCTCTTCGGGCTGCGAGACATCGAAGCTGACGCCGCTGATCTGGTTGGAGCCGGACTGCACCATCTTGTCGAGCAGGGCGCCCAGCGTATCGACTTTGCGCAGCTTCACGGTGACGTTGTTGGACACGTCATAACCGACGAGCTTCGGCGCCTGGCCATTGGAGAAATCGTAGCGCGGCTGGACGGAGAAATTCGAAGTCTGGATGTCCTTGTCCTCGATCCCCGCGTCCTTCAGCGCGGCGAACAGGCCGGTCATGGCCTTGGTGTTGGCGGCCAGCGCCTCGGCGGCGGTCTCACCTTGCGTCGAGACGCCGGAGGTGACGAAGGCGATGTCCGGCGTGCTGCGGACTTCGCCATGGCCGGTCAGCGAAACGATCCGGGGCATCTTGCCTCCATCGGCGAAAGCGGGGGAAACGGCGGCGAGCAGGCCCATGACGGCGGCTGCGGCGAAACTCAGGCGTGGCATGCGGTTCTCCTTCGGAAGGGGGTTTGGATGGGCACAGATTGCGGCGTCAGTGGGGCATCAACGAAAGGGCGGCTCGTCGAAGCTGCGGAGCTTGCGGGAATGCAGCTGGCCCACATTGCCGCGCAGCTGCTCGATGGTTTCGAGCCCGATCAGCAGATGCTCGCCCACGGCCCGGTCATAAAAGGCGTTGGCGGCTCCCGGCAGCTTGATTTCGCCATGCAGCGGCTTGTCGGAGACGCAGAGCAACGTGCCGTAGGGCACGCGGAAGCGATAGCCCTGGGCGGCCAGCGTGCCGGACTCCATGTCCACTGCGATGGCGCGGGAGAGGTTGATGCGGCGCAGCTCCTGCGTCCAGCGCAATTCCCAGTTTCGGTCGTCGTTGGTGACAACGGTGCCGGTGCGCAGCCGCTCCTTCAGCGCGTCGCCCTGTTCGCCGGTCACGCGGGCGGCCGCCTGCTGGAGCGCCACCTGCACTTCGGCCAGGGCGGGGATGGGAATTTCCGGCGGCACCAGTTCGTCGAGGATATGGTCCTGGCGGAGATAGCCGTGCGCCAGCACATAGTCGCCGATGCGCTGGCTCTGGCGCAGCCCGCCGCAATGGCCGACCATCAGCCAGCAATGCGGGCGCAGCACGGCGAGATGGTCAGCGATGTTCTTGGCGTTGGAGGGGCCGACGCCGATGTTGACGAGTGTCACGCCGCCATGCCCGTCCCCGCGCGACAGGTGATAGGCCGGCATCTGGAAGCGGTGCCATTGCGATCCGGCAATGATCGCTTCCGCCTCGGCCCGGGGCATGCCCCGCGTGATCTTGCCGCCGCCGGGCAGGTAAAGCACGGACCACGGGCTGTCTATAGACAGCTGTTCGAGGCCCCACTTCACGAACTGGTCCACATAGCGGTGATAATTGGTGAGCAGGATCCACGGCTGAACGCCGCGCCAGTTGGTGCCGGTGTAGTGCTGCAGACGCTTCAGCGAATAGTCGACGCGCACGGCATCGAACAGGGCGAGCGGCAGCGGGTGGCCGGGCTTGTGCGTCCACTCGCCGTCCGGCACTTCGTCGCCCACCTGGGCGAGCTTGGGCGCGGGAAAATGGAGCGTGAGTTCCGCCGCCGTCACGCCGTTGCGCCCAAGGTCATCGCCCTGGTCCAGCACGTAAGGATAGGGGATTTCCTGGTCGGAGGGCTCTACGGCGATGGCCGCGCCATAATCCTTCACCAGATAGCGGAGCTGTTCGATGAGATAGCGGCTGAAGTGTTCGGGGTGGGTGACGGTCGTGGCATAGGCGCCGGGGCCCTGGAACTTGGCATAGGCCCGGGCGATTCGCGGCTGCACGCCGCCGGAGCGGTATTCGACGCGGAGCTCCGGATAGATGAAGCTGCGGCGCTCATCGATGGTGGGCGGCACGCGCGTGTCGAAATAGCGTTCGAGGCAGTCCTTGAGCCTGGTGGTGGACTGGCGGTAGAGATCGACCAGCCGCTCCACGGCGGCTTCCGGCGTCAGGTCATGTTCCATCACCGGAGCCTATAGCATGGCTCAGCGATTTGCTGTAGCCATCCCGTTCCGTGGGGGCCCATAGCTCAATGGTTAGAGCTGACGGCTCATAACCGTCTGGTTCCAGGTTCGAGTCCTGGTGGGCCCACCACGATATCTACTTCAATAGCGCGGCATTCTTGCGGTCACGTCCGGCAAGCGGCTGGTCCAGATCGTCCTTGTCGATTGCCTTGGGTGGTTCGCCTTTCCATCACCAGAGCAAACGGCGGCGGACCCATGTCACCGGAGCCGCCAAGGTGCGGACCCTGCCGGCGATGCGCACGGACATGACGGGGCGCCTGCCATGCGGCACTGCCGCGCGTCATCACAGGGGCTGTTTCAGGCCCCCAAATGTTTCTCGTCGACGCGCACAGCGACACCCGCGGTGGCGATGACCGTTGCCCCGCCGCGCTCGTCATCGGGCACATCGAGGCCGCCCTTGACGACCTTCACGGTGGCCTTGCCCACGGGCAGGCTTGCCGCCACCTTCTCCTGATCAACCATCTCGGGTTTCTGCACGCCGATGGTGACCTCGATCTCGAGCGCCGAGACGTCGATCTTCAGGGTGCGCAGAAAGATGAGGGAGGAGTGGTGGATGCAGTCCTGCACGGCGCGCAAAGCCGCCTTGGTGTAGTCGCCGCCATGCATGTCATTGCCATGGCCCATTTCAAGAATGATGCGTTTCAGGGCCATCAGGCATTCTCCAGATCAAGGTAGACCACGGCCGCGGCATTGGCGATCACCGTGAGATTGGTGCCCTCGTCGTTCATGATCTCGAGGCCGCCCTCCACGACCTCAATCTCGCGCGTGCCATAGGGCAGCGCTTCGGCCACGGCCGCCCTGTCCACGAGTTCCGGCTTCGGCACGCCGACCAGCACCTTCACATGCATGTCTTCGGGAGCCTTGCCGAGTGCCGGAGCGATGGTGAGTGAGTTGCGCCACAGAGCGTCCTTCAATGCCCTTATTGCGGTCTTGGTGTAGTCGGAGCCGCGCAAATCGGTTCCCATGCCGAGCTCGACGACCATGCGTTTCAGCGCCATGCTGTATCCTCCCCAAAGCTTAGAATTGAACACCCTTGGTGAGGGCGCCGTCAATCACCAGGTTGGTGCCCATGGTGAAGCTCGAGGCCGGGCTCGCGAGGAACACGATGCCCTTGCCGATTTCCTCCGGCGTCGCCATGCGGCCCGTCGGGTTCAGCGCCAGGGCCTGCTTGAACAGGTCAGGCAGGTTGGTTTCGATATAGTTCCAGATGCCATCCTTGAAATAGACATTGCCCGGCGACACGGAGTTCACCCGGATGCCCTTGGGCGCGAGTTTATAGGCGAGGCCCTGAGCATAATGGATGAGGGCCGCCTTGAAGGCCCCATAGGCGGGGGACGTGAAATCCACTTCGCGGCCCGACACGGAGGAGACCACCACAATCGACGGCCACCTGGACTTTTCGAGATAGGGCAGGGCGGCATTCACCGTGCGCACCGTATGCATCATGTCGATGTCGAATTGCGCCTGCCAGGAGGCTTCGGAGTCCTCCGCCGCCGCCAGCGCCGAGACATTGGCCACCACGATGTCGACGCCGCCCAGCGCCCTGGCGCTGTCCGCCACCCAGCCTTCGAGCGCCTGCTTGTTGCCGACGTCTATCGCCTGGCCGAAGGCCTTCACGCCCTTGCCTTCGAGACCGGCGACGGCGGAGGCCACCTCAGTTGCGTTGCGGGCGCAGATCGAGACATTGGCGCCTTCCTCCGCGAAGATGTCCGCGGCGCGCCGGCCGATGCCCTTGCTGCCGCCGGTGACCAGAGCGTTCAGTCCCTTGAGACCCAGATCCATTGCCGTATTCCTCCCTGTTATGTGTGTTCTGTTCAGTTGCCGAGATAGGATTTCAGGATCGATGCGCCGAGCGTGTATTTGGGATCGACCATGTTGCCCACCCGCATGCGCCCCGCCTGGGTGAGCAGGAAATAGGCCTCAAGCTCGTCGAAACCATAGTCCGATGCAAGCCAGCGGGTGAGTTCGCGATAGGCGATGCGCGCGGCATCCTCCATCGGGCGGGCGGAGCCGATGGTCATGATCATATCCGCGGTTTCAAGCCGCGGCCAGGCGATGCGCCAGTTCTTGATGAGGTCCACCTGGATCGTGGTGGTCGACGGCATCTCCACCGCCACGCCGCAGAGCTCGCCATCGCCCTGCCGGCCATGGCAGTCGCCGAGGTAGAGATAGGCATCCTTGTGCAGCACGGGGAAGTAGACGACGGCGCCCGGCGCCACGTCGGGCAAATCCATGTTGCCGCCCCAGTAATCCGGCTGCAGTGAGAGCACCGCCTCGATCTGCGGGGAGACGCCCAGCGTGCCGATGAAGGGCTCGTAGGGCAGGGTTATGCGGTCGTTGAATTTCACGCCCTGCTCCGTCACGTGATACTTCATCACGCGTTCGGGCAGCGGCGGGTTCAGCATGGCCGTCTGGCCGTTGGACACCAGCCCGCCGAACTCGGGGATCAGCGCCGAGGTGCCCACCGGCTGCGCGCCGCGCGGCAGGATCGAATGAATGTGGACGCACAGCACGTCGCCGGGCTCAGCGCCCTCCACCGCGATCGGGCCGCACTGCGGGTTGACGAAGGGCATGTTGAGCTTCTGCGAGGGCAGGTCCTGCTCGGTCTTGATGGCGCCACCGAATGCGTCCTCCGTTTCCGCCACCACCAAGTCACCCGGGCGGATCGTCATCACCGGCTTGGCATAGGGGCCATAAACATAATGGTACTCGCCCTGCACCGCCTTGTTCAGCAGGTGGGTCTTGCCCGCCTTGCCGCCCGCCACGGCCTTGCGGCCCATGTAGCTCTGTTCCAGCCACGTCATGACAATTCGCCTCCCTGATATTGCATGTGCGAAGAAAGCCGCGTCTGCACTCGTATCGATCGTCGGGGCCGGTGCATGGCCCATGCCAAGATGCGCTGCAACACCGCTTGATGCGACTTTGACAACATCGTGCGAGGACGGCAATGGGCCGGTTTGGCTTGACAGAAATTTTCGTTGGCCCTGATATGCGGTTTCCGCAGGGGAGGCCATGCCGATCTTATCCGCGCAGTCCGAGCATATTGGCGAGTTGGTCCGCGTCGCTGAAGGCCATGCCACGGCGCGGGACGAGCTGATCGTCGCCTCCTGGCGGCGCTGCATCTCCAGCCATCGGCTCGATCCCACCGTGATGCGCCCCGCCGTGATCGTGGAGGACCGCGAGCTGCGCGAGCACCGCGACGCCATGGAGGAGCTTCTGCGCACCGCGCGTTTCGGCGTGGAGGCCTTGTACCGGCAAGTTGCCGGTCTGGGTTATGTGCTCCTGCTGACCGACAGCCAGGGCATCACCGTCGATTACATCGGCGACGAGGCGACGACAGATTACCTGCGCGAGGCCGGACTCTATCTCGGCGCCGACTGGAACGAGGCGCGCGCCGGCACCAATGGCGTGGGCGCCTGCATCGCCACCGGAGAGGCGCTGACCGTCCATCAGACAGACCATTTCGACGCGACCCACATTCCGCTCAGCTGCACCGTAGCGCCGATTTTCGATCCGGCCGGCAACCTCTCCGCCGTGCTGGATATCTCAGCCCTGCAATCGCCGCGCGAGAAGTCGAGCCAGTTCCTGGCCCTGCAGATCGTCAAGAGCTTCGCCCACCGCATCGAGACGGCGAACCTCATCCGCGCCTCATCGCGCAGCTGGATCGTCAAGCTCACCTCCAACCAGGCGCTGGCGCAGGTCGATACCGAATATGTGCTGGCGCTCGATTCCTCGGGCCGCATCACCGGCTTCAACCAGCATGCCCGCGGGCTGTTCGCCGAGGAGATGGGCACGAACTGGCGCGGCGCCACGCGGGCGCTGGGCCGGCCCGTCTCGGATTTCTTCGACTGCGAGATCGACGGTCTCACGCGCTTTGCCACCACCAGCGCCATCGAACGAAATGTCATCCGGCTCTCCACCACGGGGCGAAGCCTGTTCATCCAGGTGGTTCCGCCAGCCACCATCCGTGTCCGTCACACGCCTGCGCCCGCCGAGGAGTGCAAACTGCCCGCGCCGCTGAAAGCAGTGGCGGGCGAGGAGCCGTCCGTCCAGCGCAACCTGCGCAAGCTGTCGCGCCTCATCAACACCAACATGTCGATCCTGGTGCAGGGCGAAACCGGCACGGGCAAGGAGTTTCTCGCCAAGGCCATCCATCAGTCCAGCGCGCGCGCACAGGGGCCTTTCATCCCCGTCAATTGCGCCGCCCTGCCGGACAGCCTGATCGAAAGCGAACTCTTCGGCTATGAAAGCCATTCCTTCACCGGCGCTTCGACCAAGGGCAAGAAGGGCCTGATCCGCGAGGCCCATGGCGGAACCCTGTTCCTCGACGAAATCGGCGACATGCCGCTTACCCTGCAGACGCGCCTTCTGCGCGTTCTGGCGGAACGCGAGGTTATGCCGGTGGGCGGTTCGCGGCCCGTGCCCGTCGATATGCGGGTGATTGCCGCCACGCATCAGGACCTCCTGTCGCTGGCGCGCCGCGGCCGCTTCCGCGAGGACCTCTATTTCCGGCTGAATGGGGCAATGATCGCGCTGCCGCCGCTGCGCGAAAGGTCGGATCTCGCGTGGATCGTCGCGCGGCTTCTCGAAAGGCGCGGCACGGGCAAGCCGAAGACGCTGTCGATGGAGGCACTGGAGGTGCTCGCGGCCTACGACTGGCCCGGCAACATCCGCGAACTCATGAACGTGCTGGATTTCGCCCATGCCGTGGCAGCGGACCCCTGCATCGGGATGGATGACTTGCCCGAACAGGTGTTCCGCAAGATCGGTCTCCACACGGTGAAACCCTCCGGAAACGACCCCGTCGATCGCGAGATCGGGCAACTCCAGGAAGAGCTTCGCCGCGCCAACTGGAACATTTCCGCAGCCGCCCGGCAAATGGGCGTGGACCGCACCACGCTGCACCGCCGGATGAGGCGGCTTGGCGTGGTCTTGCCGCCCCGCATCCTCTGAAGCGCGCCACAGGTGTGGCGCCATTCGCCACACTTGCTGCACTCTTCTTCGCAATTGCACAACACTTTGCTGCGCTGCTCTTTTCGAAAAGACGAAATTGTAAGTTTACACCAGGTTTGGCACGTGGCTTGCTCAGAGGGGTTTTGAACAACAAGAATATCAGGGAACGAATGGGAAGCGCCATTGGCATTATCGCCAATCCTGTCTCCGCGCGTGACATCCGCAGGGTGATCGCCAATGCGACTGCCTTGCAGATCACCGATCGCGCCAATATCGTGCTGCGCATCCTGTCCTGCGTGAAGGCCTGCGGCGTGGACCATGTCTGGATGATGCCGGAGAACGGTGGCATCCGTCATCACGTCCGCCGCGGCATCGACCGGGCGGAGAACCAGGGCCAGACTCATTTCCCCAAGGTCGAACATCTCGACTACAAGATTTCCGGCACGGTGGAAGACACGCTGAAGGCGGCCCGCCTGATGAAGGAGAAGGGCGTTGCGACAATCGTGGTGCTGGGCGGCGATGGCACGCACCGCGCGGTGGTCACGGCCTGCGGCGAGGTTCCCATTGCGGGCGTCTCCACCGGCACCAACAATGCCTTTCCGGAGCACCGCGAGCCCACCATCACCGGGCTTGCCGTGGGGCTTGCGGTGACAGGCAAGGTGCCGGCCCCGGATGCCTATCTTCCCAACAAGAAGATCGTGGTGCGTGTGAACGGCCATGAGGAGATCGCGCTGGTGGACGTGGCGGTGGTCACGGAGCGCTACATCGGCGCGCGCGCCCTCTGGCGCACCGAGACCTTCCGCGAGCTATTCGTCACCTTCGCCGACCCCGAGGTGATCGGCATGTCGGCCATCGCAGGGTTGCTCAGCCCCGTCTCGCGGCTTGACGGGGGTGGCCTTCATGTACGCCTCGCGCCCGAGGACGAGGCCAACATCATTCTCGATACGCCCATTGCGCCAGGCTACATGCGCGGCATCGGTATTCGGGATTATGCGGCGATGAAGCCCAACCACAAATACCGCCCCTCGATTTCCGACGGGTCCATCGCGCTCGACGGAGAGCGCGAAGTTTCCTTCACGCGCGAAGACGATGTGACAATCGAACTCGTGCCCAACGCCTTCAGGACCGTGAACGTCAGCGGCTGCATGCAATACGCCGCGCGCCACGGCCTGATGAGAATGAATCCGCAAGAACCGAACAAGGGAGGACAATGATGACTGCTCCGAACAGCACGGCCGGGATATTCCCGCTCGACAAGAAAGGCCTTCTCGAGGCCTATCGCACCATGAAGACGATCCGCGACTTCGAGGAGCGCCTTCACGCCGAGTTCGCCAAGGGCGATATTCCCGGCTTCGTCCACCTCTATGCGGGTGAAGAGGCCGCCGGAACCGGCATCATGATGCATCTGAACGAAAAGGACCGCATCGCGTCCACCCACCGGGGGCACGGTCACTGCATTTCCAAGGGCGTCGATCCCAAGGGCATGATGGCGGAAATCTATGGCAAGGTTTCGGGCTCCTGCCGCGGCAAGGGCGGCTCCATGCACAT